>CANQUS010000019.1 GCA_947627055.1 uncultured Clostridia bacterium
GCGGCGGGCAGCGCCCGCAGGCAAGTCGCGAGGTCGTTTTTTGCCGTACGGCAAAAAACTTCGACGTCGTCAGGGGACTATGACGTACCGCGCAGAAAGTATTTAGCATTGAATTAGCATACGGCAGTCCATTGGAAACTTAGTATTGACGCGGACATAAACAACTCTTGCTGACGTCGAGCGAGGCAACGAGCGATTACGCGGCGGGCAGCGCCCGCAGGCAAGTCGCGAGGTCGTTTTTTGCCGTACGGCAAAAAACTTCGACGTCGTCAGGGGACTATGACGTACCGCGCAGAAAGTATTTAGCATTGAATTAGCATACGGCAGTCCATTGGAAACTTAGTATTGTCGCGGACATAAACAACCCTCGCTGACGTCGAGCGAGGCAACGAGCGATTACGCGACTTGCCTGCGGAGGCACTCCGCCGCGACTTGCCTGCGGAGGCACTCCGCCGCGACTTGCGTGTCGAGGCACTCGACCGACTCTTGACAGAGGGATCGAGTTTATAGTATACTCAAATTGTAACTTATGACGCTTAATATAAGGAGCTTTTAAATATGGAATACGCTTTGAAAACTATGGGGCTTTCTAAGAAATACGGCTCTAAAAACGCTGTCGATGATGTCAATATGACAATAAATAAAGGGGATGTTTACGGCTTTGTCGGCAAAAACGGCGCGGGCAAGACAACACTTATCCGCCTTGTTTTGGGACTGGCGCGCCCGACGTCCGGAATGTTTGCATTTTTTAACGGCATGAACATAAACGAGGCGCGGCACAGAATAGGCAGCCTTGTCGAAAGTCCCGCTATATATCCGAATATGACGGCTGCACAAAACCTCACTGTCTGCTGTAAAATGCTTGGTATTGATGTATCTGCTATACCCGACATACTCGAGTACGTCAATCTTGCTGATGCAGGTAAGAAAAAAGCCCGAGATTTTTCACTCGGCATGAAGCAGAGGCTGGGTATAGCTATCGCGCTTATTGGCAACCCCGAATTTCTTGTTCTCGACGAGCCGATAAACGGGCTTGACCCCGAGGGGATAGTAGAGGTTCGCGACCTCATACTCAGGCTGAACCGTGAACAGGGCAAAACAGTATTGATATCAAGCCATATTCTCGGAGAGCTGAGCAAAATTTCGACCCGCTACGGCATAATCAACAACGGTAAGCTTGTCGAGGAGATAACCCACGAGGAGCTTTTGCAAAAGTGTGCTATCTCTACGGTGATCAGGACGAATAACCCGCAAAAAGCAAAGGAAATAGTAACAGCTTTTCTATCGGATAAGATTGGTACTCCGAGTATCAGCATAAACTCCGACGGCGCGCTGGTCATTAACAATGAACTGAAAGACACGGGAGCTGTCGCAAAGGAGCTTTTCGCTAACGATATTATTGTTGAATCCCTTTCCGAAAAAAGCGGCGAGCTTGAGGACTACTTTATTGAACGCATGGGCGCGGGAAAGAACTGATCAAAGGAGGAATTGTACAATGATAAAACTTATTAACTCCGATTTTTATAAGCTCTTCAGAATGAAAAGCTTATACGTCTGTTTGATTGTCGCTGTCGGCTTGGCGCTGCTTCAATCGGGAATATCACGGCTGACCGTTAATATGCTCGAGGAGGATATGGGGACTTCTTTAGTCGATATGGCAGGTATAGGCGATATAAAGGATATGCTCCTCAACGCCATGAACGGCGACCAAAACTGGGTGATCATCTCGATAATAGCGGTATCGCTTTTTGTCTCAATAGAGTACAGAGCCGGAACTCTTAAGAACATTGTGGCTAAAGGCTTCTCCCGCGAAAGCATATTTTTCTCTAAACTGATAGTATCAATAGTCGAGGCTGTTATAATATGCTACGCTTATATAATAGTATACGTTTCTGCCTGCTTTATTTTCTTTGATTCAAGCGGTCTTAGCGCGGGCTTTTACAGTGAGCTTGCCGTGAACTATGCCGTCAATACGCTCATCACCATAGCCTCGACCTCGTTTATCGTTATGACCGCATATCTTATCCGCTCAACGGGCGGTACTATTGCACTTTCAATATGCCTATACATGATAGTTATCCCTATGGCTCTGCAAATGATGAACCTCTTCTCTATTTTAAATTCCGGAGACGACTCAGACTCACAGATCCTCGCCGCCACAACAGCTATGAACGAGAACAACGGCTACGGCGACGCCGCCTATTATTGGGTAGGGACTCTTTCCGCAACGCTGAGTAAATGCTATGCTGATAAAACCATCTATATTCCGGTACTCATCGCGCTCGCGTACCTCGCGTTATCTGTCGTTATAGGGCTTCTGTCGTTTAAAAAGAGAGATATTAAATAAACGCTGCGATAGGCTCGAACATAAAAACAGACCGACATCAGTCAGACATAACTTTGCTGACAGTTGTCGGTCATTTTTTTGCTATTCGGTTCTCGATCTGTTTAACTATCTCCTCGGCGTCAGACAGCTTTACTTGCTTAACGGTGTGGGTAGCGCGCTGCTCGTAGTACATATACACACAAACATTGCAGTAACCCGAACGCTTCTGGAATATATTTTGACTTATTTCAATAAACTGAATATGCTCATAGGGTATGATATATTTTATAAGCGAAAGCCTGCGGTAGCCGCAAAGTATCGCACAGGTACCGTTATAGCCGAACGACGCATGACGAAACGCGAATATACGGAACGCCGTCCACCATCCGAGCGGAACAAGCGATATGAGCAGTGCTGTAAAGTAAAGCTCACCAAGCAGCGGCACAAATACAAGAAGGCTGACGAGTGCGAGAACCATAACCGTCACGATAAGCGGAATAACAATATACGAAAAAAGCCGTGTCCTATTCGGGCGAAGCTCCTTGTCGTAATGCGTATCAAAGTCCGTCAAACCATCTACAGCGCCTTTAAGCTCGTGTTTATTTGCGGCTATGGCGATAAGGCTCTTGTCTCCCTTATCCTTGCCGGAGCCTATCGAGAATATTCCTATACCCGTTAAGCGAAATATCGCCATAGAAAGTGTCCTGTTTATCGTGAGAGCGGAGATCTCATGCGCTTTTGTATAGCGTTCGTTCTTGCTTCCGATCCCCCGAGTTATAGCTATATATTCCCCCATGCGGCGTGACGAGAACCTCGCGTAGCGGAAAAATTGAAACACAAGAGCGGCCGCCCAGCCTAGGACAAGCAGGTTAGCTATTGTCGCCGCAGCGGGTGTGATACCTACTGAAACGAGCGTTACGCGAAAGTCCACGGATTCAATGACAGCGTTATTAAACTCACGTCCTATTACATCCCCCGTTCTCTCGATAAGAGGCACGAGCAGCAGCAGTCCCGTCATAGGATTTGACCATAGAGCCGACATCAGCAGCATACGGAAGTTATCCGCTATATATTCATACTTGATCTCCAGTCCGTCAAGGAGTCTTTTTACAAGCCGTTCAACCCTTTTTCGCCTTAAATAAAGCGAAATATCCCTTGTTTTTGCAAGACCCGCCGGAGTATCGAAGCTGAGTTTTGCCGCGCCGAACATTGCGGCAAAAATATTTCTCTCAACGGTCACGGTCGAGACATTTTCATAAGAAATCGAAAATCTGCGTTTTACTACAACGCCGCGCTCAAGGTAGACCTCGCCGCCCGTGTAGGAATAGCGGCAGGTGTTATAAAATATCACCGCTCCCGCTATTATAAACACAGCATACAGTGCGGAGAACCCCATAGTACCTATAACCTCAAGCACGCTTTGCGGTCGGTAAAGTATTTGCTGCACAACAGGAAGCAGGAGCAGAAGCGCTGAGCCTGTCAGCTTTGACACCATAGCGAAAGGATGCTGCTTTCTAAGCTTCCTAACTCTTTTTACTTTCAACGCTTACTCCTTTCAATCTTTGCCGAGAGCCTTTTTTATTTTTTCGGCGTCCTCATGAGTGACATTCTGCAAAATTTCAGCAGAGCCCGCCGTCATAAACGATAGTGAGCAGAGTCCGAAGATCCTCTGAACAGGACCGTTTATTGTTATTATATACTGGACGCGCTCCGCACGAAGCGTACACCTTGTCCTAACAAAAAATCCATGCTCTATTGTTATTCTGTCTCCGTCAACGCAAAAGCTCGTATTCCTATAAAGCGCCGGGCAATACACGGTTATCACAAAGGCATACGCGATCACGACCATTGTTCCGACTATTGATGATAGTATCGGAAAAAAAGCAAACAGTCCTCCCAAAACGAACGCCGACCCAAAAAGTACAAGTGTAGTCCTTATTCGCCACACCAGCACGGACTTCTCTGAAACCCTCTGTTTCACCCCATCCCCCTCTTTCCGCTTTTTGTAAAAAGCTCGGCAAAACTTTGAGTTGTCTTCTCTCACGGTTTTGCTTCGATTAGCTGTTTCGACCTTTTTCATCCAACGGATCCTCTTTTCGCCGCCTGTGGCGGCGTTAAAGCTATACCCGATTTTAATATCTCCACCTCACGCACGCGCACAGCGCGGCTGCGATAAGCGCACAAGCCACCCTAAGCGATCCCCCCAGAAGAAGACAATTCAAAGTTTTTGCCAAGCTTTTTTCAAAAAGCGGTCAAAAAGCGGCACATAATGTGTCGAGGATTTTTTCGCCGGACTGCTGTTTTATGGCAATGTAGGGCTTTGCTCCGACACTTAGAGTTGCCCTGCCGTTCATGCGGCTTATTATGTCCGCAACATACTGCGTTTTTATGTTTCTGACAAACATCATGACATATCCGTCACGCTGCTTTATCTCGTAAATGCCGTGTGCCTCCGCTCGACTTCTTATCAACGCAATGGTAAGAAGCCCGAGAACGGACTTCGGCGGCTCTCCGAAACGGTCGATCAGCTCGTCTGTAACGTCGCTGACGTCATCCTCGGTGCGTATCTCCGAGATCCTGCGGTATACCTCAAGACGCTGGTTCAGATTTTCTATATAATCATCAGGTATGTGAGCCTCCATGCGGATGTCAACAAGACAGTCTATGTCACGGTCGGGATTCTCCTCGCCCTTTTCCTCGCTGATCGCCTCTCCGAGAAGCTTAAGATACATATCATATCCAACATCCTCCATGTGACCGTGCTGCTGCGCTCCGAGAATGTTCCCCGCGCCGCGCAGCTCAAGATCTCGCATGGCTATCTTAAAACCAGATCCAAACTCCGTAAACTCCCGTATCGCCGATAGACGTTTCTGGGCTATCTCACTTAATACCTTGTTCCGCGTAAACGTTAGATAGGCATAAGCTCGGCGGGAGCTTCTGCCAACTCTGCCGCGCAGCTGATGGAGCTGCGAAAGCCCCATGCAGTCGGCATTCTCAATAATAAGCGTGTTGGCATTCGGCAGATCAACTCCTGTTTCAATAATAGTCGTGCAGACGAGGACGTTTATCTCTCCGTCAAGCATCCTGCGCCATATCTCGGAAAGCTCGTTCTCGCTCATCTTGCCGTGTCCAAAACCGACCTTTGCCTCGGGTATGTCAAGTTGTATCTTCGCGGCACGCTGTGATATTGTTTCAACCTTGTTATGAAGTATGAAAACCTGACCGCCACGTCTGAGTTCCCGACGTATAGCCTCGTTGATAACTCCGTTGTCATACTCAAGAACATATGTCTGAACAGGGTGTCTGTCCTGCGGCGCTTCCTCGAGGACGGACATATCGCGTATGCCTGACATCGCCATGTTGAGCGTCCTCGGAATGGGCGTGGCTGACAGCGTGAGAACGTCTATATTTTTACAAAGCTTCTTGAACTTCTCCTTTTGAGCGACGCCAAAGCGCTGCTCCTCATCGATTATAACAAGCCCCAGATCCTTGAAGCTTATATCATTACTTATAAGCCTATGAGTGCCGACAACAATGTCAATATCTCCTCTATTGAGCTTCTTGATTATCTCCTGTTGTTCCTTCGGAGTTCTGAATCGTGAGAGAAGCTCGATATTTACGGGGAAGCCCTCAAAACGGCGCAGTATGGTCTGATAGTGCTGCCACGCGAGGATAGTTGTCGGAACGAGTATCGCGCATTGCTTTGAATCGGAGACGCACTTGAATGCGGCACGCAGCGCGACCTCGGTCTTGCCGAAGCCCACATCTCCGCAAAGCAGCCTTTCCATCGGGACAGTGCGCTCCATATCCTCCTTGATCTCCTCAATGCAGCGAAGCTGGTCCGGCGTTTCCTCGTATTCAAAGCGAGCCTCAAAGTCCTTTTGCCATTCCGTATCGGCGGGAAATGCGTGTCCCTTGGCTTTCATTCTCTCACTGTACAGTTTTATGAGCTCGTGCGCTATATCCTTGACGGCAGTCCTGACCTTGGTCTTTGTCTTTTGCCAATCCGAACTTCCGAGACGGTGGAGCTTTACTGTACTGTCCTCTCGAGAGCCTATATACTTTGCTACTAAGTCAAGCTGTGTTACGGGAACGTAGAGAACATCCTGCTGTGCATACTTTATCTTTATATAGTCCTTGACGATGCCCTGAGCGTCGATCTTGTGTATACCGTCAAATATACCTATACCATGTATAGAGTGAACAACATAATCACCGATAGACAGGTCTGTTATGCTTGAGATACGCTGACCGTTCTTATGATTTTTTCTGCGCCTTTTGGCGGATATATTGACCTGACCGTGTGTTATTAAAGCAAACCTTGCAGCAGGGTATTCAAAGCCCGCCGTCAGACTGCCCACCGCGACATACAGCCTATCCTCTCCGAGCTCCTTGCTTTCATCGAGGTAAAAAGCGTTTTTCCCTTTAGTCCTCAGATCATCGCATAAATTTTTCGCAGCCTTTTCACTGCCGCACAATACAACGACCGTATAACCCTGCGACATCATAGCGTCAATATCGTCACAAAGCACGGACACAGAGCCGCTCCAGAGCGACAAGCGTTTTACGTTCATATTTATAAGCTCGCGAAGCGTCAGATCTGACGTTCCCCTCGCGAAGCTGTCAAGAAGTATCGTTTTCCGCTCCCGGATCTCCGCAAGGTAGTCGTCATAGCTGAGCGTAAATGTGTCAAGCCCCTTGCAAAGTGTACCGTCAGAAAAAAAGTCTTTTATGTCCTCCTGCCACTGCCACATAACGGAGCGCATTCTCTCCTTGAGGTTCACCTGCTCCGAAACGAAAACGAGCTTATCCCCGTCAATATAGTTCAAAAGTGTTTCAGGCTTTTTGTAAATCAGCGAATAGAACTTGTCTATACATGGGAGAGAGCCTGTATTCCTGAGAATATCACATTCGCCCAGCAGCTTTTCACGGACAATGGCGGCATTTTTGCCGCGCAGTGAGGAAGCCTTTTTCGTTATGGCGTCAGTAAGTCCGTCCTTATCCTCCGTCAAAATCTCCGCAGACGGTGTTATTATAAACGAGTCACAGCTCTCGTCGGTGCGGCGCTGGGTCTCGGTATCGAAATATGAGATACTGTCTATCTCATCTCCCCAGAAATCAACTCTTATCGGTCGTGTTTCCGTTGTGAGAAAGAGGTCGAGTATACCTCCGCGTACAGCGAACTGTCCCATTCCCTCGACCTGCTCCGTTCGTTCATATCCCGCATTTACAAGCGTCAAAATAATTTTATCAAGTGCTATCTCATCTCCGACCTTGACCGTTATTGTCGAGGAGTGCAACGCCTCTCTCGGGATAGTATATTGCAGCATACCGTCGATACACGTTACAACAACGTCACACAAGTTACTTTGCAGGGCAAAGAGCACGTGTATACGCTGATGCTCGTATTCGTGCGATCTGCCCGCCATATCATGGAAAATAAAGTCGCGCGCGGGATAGTACAATGCACGAAGTCCCATAGCCGTAAGGTCGCTGCAAAAGCTCTGCGCCTCCTGCTCATCGGCGGCTATTACCAGCGCTCCCGCCTGCACTTGTCTGCACATCGTATATATTAGGTGTGCCTTATGGACAGTCGAAAGTCCCGTCACGCACGCGGGCAGACGGGATAAATCAACGGAGCGTGAAAGCTCCCTGTATTCCGGGATTTTTAACAGTATATTTTCTAAAAATTTCATATACGCTCCACAATAAACGTGATCATCGCGCTTTATTTAATACGGGCATCCGTATTCGACTCCCGTCAGAGCGGCGGAGAAAATCGTGCCTAATTTCGGACCATGCAACATCAAAAAATATTTTTCCCGCGCCAACTACTTATTATTATACATCAATAACACTGTCGGATAAAGCATATTCATAAGTGTTTATCCATTGGTCTACGAGTTGAACAGGTTCATAGCCTTATCTGTTTCTCCGTTTACCATTTTCTCGACAGCTTGAGCGGCTTTTTCGGCGGCTTCGAGCAAGGACTTCATCTCGTCCTCGGTAAAGTGTGAAAGCACCCAGTCCGCGAGGTCCCAATTCGGATTTGGCTTAGCACCGACGCCCATTTTTATTCTCGGAAATTGGTCGCTCCCCGACAGGTAGATTATATTCTTGATTCCGTTGTGACCTCCGTCGCTGCCCTTACGGCGAATACGCAGCTTGCCGGGCGCGAGGGAAATATCGTCAAAAATAACTATCGTGCGTTCGGGAGGTATCTTATAAAAAGACATGGCCTCTGTTACCGCCTGACCGCTGAGATTCATAAATGTTGACGGCTTGATCAGCAAAGCACGCTTTCCTCCGACCACGCCAGTCCCACACAGCGACTTGAACTTCAGTCTGTCTACCTTTATCCCATTTTTCTCGGCAATAGTATCAAGCGTTATAAAGCCGGCGTTGTGGCGGGTGTTTTCATACTGTGTGCCGGGATTTCCCAGACCAACAATTATATATTCGATCCCCCCCGCCGCACTATCGGGTGAGCCTTTTCTTGAGAACAGCATACTTTACCGCCTTTCGTACAGGAGTATTATTATATTTCCATTTATTCCATTTTTAGACACCGTTCGGTTATTCACTAAACTCCCGCAAACAACCAAAAACCACCCAAAAACTAACCATAATAACATTCGGTTGGTCGCGGCACTCGACCGACTTGCCTGCGGAGGCACTCGACCACGAGATTAGATGTCTTTGCCGCAGCACTTCTTGTATTTTTTGCCGCTGCCGCAGGGACAGGGGTCGTTTCTGCCGATTTTTTGCTTTGCCGTCTTGATAACGGTTTTGGAGCGCGGCTGTGAACCGTCCGCACTTGTCATAGTGGGGTTAGCTATCTGCTCACGCTTTGTATATTTTTCAGCTGCAGTCTGAACAGCCTTTTTATCTTCCTCAGGCTCTGACTCCCCGACTGCTGATTCGGATGCGGAAAGATCCTTAACCTGTGCCTTTGCCGCCATTACGGCAGCCTGAGCCGTTGCCGCCGCACGGGCACGCCCCTCCGCCGCACGCTTCATAGCAAGCTCCCGCAGCTTCTGCTGTTCCTCCATCTTTTGATGGATCTTCTTCGGAATGACGAGCAGCATCCTGACGGTATCCTCACGGATAGAACCGATCATAGCGTCAAACATATCAAAGCCCTCGAGCCTGTACTCCACGACAGGGTCATGCTGACCGTACGCTCTCAGACGAATGCCACGCTTTAACTCCTCCATGGCGTCAATGTGATCCATCCAATAGCGGTCAACATTCTTGAGCAGATATACACGCTCGATCTCGCGCATAGTTTCCTCGGGAATCAGATTTTCATTTTCCTCATACAGCTTCCTGCCCATCTCGGTGAGCTTGTCTTTCAAATACTCCTTTTCAAGACGCTCAAACGCCTCGTCGTCGAACTCAAGCTCTTTCTCTGTTTCGTCATCAAGGAACCATCCCCTGAAATATTCACGAAGCCCGTCAAGATTCCAGTTCTCCTTCTCATCGCCGCATAGATAATGATCGACCGCTGACGCTACAACATCGTCAACCATCTTTACAATAGTATCTCTGAGATTTTCGCCATCAAGAACCTGATCTCGCTGACCGTATATTATCTCACGCTGACGGTTCATAACATCGTCAAACTGCAGGACGTTTTTACGAATACCGAAGTTTCTCGATTCGACCTTTTCCTGCGCGCTCTGTATGACATTAGTGAGCATCTTGTTTTCTATCGGCTCATTTTCGGGTACCTTCAACGTTTCCATGATCTTGGTAAGCCTGTCGCCCGCAAAAATGCGGAGCAGCTCATCATCAGCGGAAAGATAGAAACGGCTTGCGCCGGGGTCGCCCTGACGTCCCGCACGTCCGCGCAGCTGGTTGTCGATACGTCTCGATTCGTGACGCGCCGTACCCATGATAAACAGACCGCCCGCCTCGCGCACCTTATCGGCTTCCTCCTTGATCTCTTCTTTATATTTAGCCTCAAGCGTTCTGTATGTTTCACGCGCCTTTTTGATCTCCTCGTCGTCCGTTTCCGCAAAGCTCGTAGCCTCGACGATAAGCTCATCGGGGATCTTCAGCTTACGCATTTCAGCCTTCGCGAGATACTCCGCGTTGCCTCCGAGAATAATATCGGTTCCACGACCCGCCATGTTCGTTGCTATCGTAACAGCACCCAGTTTACCCGCCTGTGCTATTATCTCCGCCTCACGCTCGTGGTTTTTAGCGTTCAGGACATTGTGCTTTATTCCTTTTTTCTTGAGCAGCGCGCTCAAGACCTCCGATTTTTCGATAGAGATGGTACCGACAAGTACAGGCTGACCGTTCTCGTGCGCTTCTATAATATCGTTTATGAGGGTTTCAAACTTTCCCTTCTCCGTCTTGAAAATTGCGTCGGGAAGGTCTACTCTCTGAACCTCCTTGTTTGTCGGTATCTCTACGACATCAAGCTTATATATCTCTTTGAACTCCGTTTCCTCCGTCATCGCTGTACCCGTCATACCCGAGAGCTTTTTGTACATACGGAAGTAATTCTGGAACGTGATCGTAGCGAGCGTCTTGCTTTCACGCTCGACCTTGACGCCCTCCTTTGCCTCGATAGCCTGATGCAGTCCCTCGTTGTATCGGCGGCCATACATCAGACGACCCGTGTTCTCGTCAACGATAATGACCTCGCCGTCCTTGACTACATAGTCGATATCGCGTCTCATTATACCGTGCGCTCTGATAGCCTGATTTATATGGTGCTGATATATTACGTTGTCCGGATCGGTGAGGTTGTCAATGCCGAAGTATTCCTCAGTCTTTTTTACACCGACAGGAGTGAGCGTAGCGGTCTTAGCCTTTTCATCGACTATATAATCGATGCCCTTTTCCTTATAAAGCTCGTCATTGTCCTCTTTGTTGTCAAGCTCTACAAACTTTTCACAAGTCATAGCGCGGGCAAGCTTGTCGGCTTTCTCATACATATCTGTCGATTTATCTCCGGGGCCCGATATGATGAGCGGTGTCCTCGCTTCGTCTATGAGTATCGAGTCGACCTCGTCAACGATAGCGAAGGCATGACCGCGCTGGACCTTATTTGCCTTGTATACGACCATGTTGTCACGCAGATAATCGAACCCCAGCTCGTTGTTCGTACCGTATGTGACATCGGCGGCATATGCCTCGCGGCGCTCGTCGTTGCTCGAATCGTGAGTGATAAGTCCTACAGTAAGCCCGAGGAAACGGTACAGCTTGCCCATCCACTCGGAGTCACGCTTTGCGAGGTAGTCGTTGACGGTAACAATGTGTACGCCCTCGCCGGTTAGACCGTTGAGATACGCGGGAAGCGTAGCGACAAGCGTTTTACCTTCGCCTGTTTTCATTTCACTGATACGACCCTGATGCAGAACGACGCCGCCGATGATCTGAACGGGGAAGTGACGCATACCGAGAACACGGTCGCCCGCCTCGCGGCAGACGGCAAACGCCTCCGGGAGAATATCGTCTGTTGTTTCGCCGTTTGCGAGCCTCTCCTTAAAGAGATCCGTCTGGTTTCGAAGCTCGGCGTCACTCATAGCCTTATATTTATCCTCGAGCGAAAGCACCTTATCAACGATAGGATTTATGCGCTTAAGCTCCTTTTTGCTGTAATTTCCGAAAAATGCTTTTAGAAAACTCACTTTATTTCACCTCATAAGTCTAAGTAATTACTTTTTAAATGATTTGAATGCGTTCAGGACGTCCTCGGTTCTCGTTGTGTTCAGTTCCTCTCCGGAGTTATCCGTATAAATCATAAGGTACTTTCCGTTATCGGAAAGCGTAGCCTTGGTTTTAATTCCGAGAAGCTCGAACTCACCGTTCTTTTTAACACTGTCTATGGTCTTTTTTGCGTCCTCGTTAATATTTTTAAGGTCAAATTCATAAAACTCAGCCGTTACCGACGAGTTGTTTAACATAAACGTATATCTGTGACCTCCGACAGCTCCTATCGTGGAATACGCCATCTCCGTGGGCTCCGATTCGGGAAGAAAGACTCTTTTTTTAAGGTACTTTTCAAGCCCCTCAAGATCGTCGTCATAGTCAGCCTGCTTGACGGAAGAAGCCTTCGGTACATTATCAGTTGAAAGCTTTTCAAGCTGATTACCCGTACCCATACAGCCCGACACGGAAAATACTATAGCGGCGCAAAGAATTATTGGTAATATCTTTTTCATTAACAGTCCTCCGAGTTTAATAATTTAAGTCAAAGCCCTGTCATTCAAGGCTCTTTGACGATTTTGCGTATCATTAACCATTATAGCCCATTTACAAGGATAGTGCAAGTGGATTTTAAGCTATCTGCATCGATCCGAAAAAATCAACAAAATTATGGAACGGATCTGTTTCTCACAATTCTCGCGATATGTCAAATAAAATCATTGTATTTTTACATTTAAATAGACAAATTGACTGATATATATTATAATAAAAAAGTAATTTTAAACTGTTTCAGCAAAGGAAAGGAAGTAATGATGGGTATAGAGTTTGTTCCCGTTGTGACTATGAAGCAGGCGAGGGAGCTTGCCGAGATTGCGGAAAAAATTTATTACGACTACTATTTGGAGCTTATCGGAGAGGAAAATGTAAAGTATATGCTCTCCGAATATGAATCTCCGGGCTTCGTTATCGAGCAAATCAGGACGCGCAGACATTCATATTACGCGATTTATTATAATAAGGTTTTCTGCGGTTACTTTGATATAACGTTCGAGGGTCGTCGAGTCATACTTGATAAGATCTATGTCAGCAAATCCTACAGAAAAAAGGGAATAGCCGGAAGGGTAGTTGAACACATTGAGAATATTTTTAGACCTCTCGGCATGAATAAAATTATTGTCGATATTCTGACCGAAAATACGGGCGCTTTTTCGGCATATGAGAAGCTGGGCTTTGTAAAAACAAAGGACTTCGCATTGGAGCTTGGCAACGGATATAAAGCAGACTGTGTTGAAATGGAGAAAAAAATAAGGTAAGGTGTTTTACTATGGGTAAAAAGCTAAAAAATTATATTTTGTATATTGAATCTCTTGTTAGCGACCCGTCGCGGATCAAGGACTTTGAAACGCTCAAGTCGGAGCTTCTCATCGAGATAGGCTTTTGGCAGCACGAGAGGCTTATTCACCTTCTGGTGACGATATTATTTTCACTTCTGCTTATGTCAATGATAATAGTCAGCTTTTTCTATGTAAGTCTGCCGTCCGTACTGCTCTTTCTGCTTTTCCTCGCGCTTGAGATCCCGTATATACGACACTACTACATACTTGAAAACGGCACGCAAAAGCTATACAGACTTTATGAGGAGATCTCAAAAATGAGCGGCAACGTTCACTCTGCGGCATCTGCGGAAGGCTTCGGCAAATAGCGCCGCACGGCTTACACTCAAAAAATAACAGCACAGCTTTTCTCTTGAATCGACAGTGGGGCTGTGATAAAATTATTTTAAATCAATTCCAAAATAAAGTAATTGATCCTTAGAAATTTTATGGGGGCTGATTTTATGAAGCTTTTTGAGCTTTTGAATGAGATAAGCTATAAAATTGCAAATAATTGCGAACGAAATATCGAAGATATTATGAATACGGAAGTATCAGACATAATATATGACTCCCGCAAGATAAAGGACGGCTGTCTTTTTGTCTGCCTAAAGGGAGCGAACTTTGACGGACACAGCTTTGCTCAAGCCGCCGTTGACGGCGGCGCGTCGGCTGTTGTAGTTTGCGAGGACGTTACCGTTGACGGCGCACCCGTGATAAGGGTCGATGACACGCGTCCCGCTCTCGCGTATATTTCGGCGGCGTACTTCGGTCATCCCGCCCGTGAGCTTATCACTGTCGGCATAACCGGCACAAAGGGCAAGACAACGACTGCCTCAATGGTCGCCGCGATCCTATCGGCAGGAGGATACAAGACTGGCATAATCGGCACGCTTGGGATCGTTATAGACGGCAAAGTAGAGGAGACCTCGAACACAACGCCCGAATCATATGAGATCCAGCGTGCTATGCGAAAAATGATAGACGTGGGCTGTAAGTGCGCGGTTATGGAGGCAAGCTCTCTCGGGCTGAAATGGCACAGAACAGACGGCTTTGTGTTCGACTACGGTGTTTTCACGAACTTTTCACACGACCATATCGGCGGCAACGAACACAAGGACATGGAGGAATACCTCTCCTGCAAGGCTCTCCTATTCAAGCAATGCAGGCTCGGTCTTATAAATATTGACGACAGCTGCGCCGAAGCCGTTACCGCCGACGCGACGTGCAAAATTGAAACCTTTGGTTTTACTGAAAAAGCGCAGCTTGTCGGCTCTGGCGACCGCCTTATATCAAAAGCGGGTTATCTCGGTGTGCATTTCAATGTAAGCGGCGCGCTCAGCATGGAGGTCGACGTCGATATTCCCGGCAAGTTTATGGCATACAACGCCCTTGCCGCGATAGCGGTCTGCCGTCACTTTGATATTACCGAGCAGGCAATTAAGGACGGGCTGAACACAGTCAAGGTCAAGGGCAGGGTAGAGCCTGTCGCGGTTCCGGGAAATCACACGCTCCTCATTGACTATGCACATAACGCCGTCAGCATGGAAAGTCTGCTGACCATTCTCCGAGAATATCACCCGAACCGCCTTATCACGCTTTTCGGAGCGGGCGGCAACAGACCTCGTGACAGACGCTATGAGATGGGCGAGATCTCGGGCAGGCTTTCGGATCTTTCAGTCATTACAGAGGACAATTCACGCTTTGAGAATGTCATGGACATAATAGAGGACATCAAGGTCGGCATAAATAAAACTGGCGGAAAATATGTTGTTATTCCCGACAGGACCGACGCTATCCGCTATTGTATGGAAAACGCTCAGGATGGCGATATTATAGTTCTCGCAGGCAAGGGACACGAGAGCTATCAGGATAAAAATGGAAAAAAGACCCACTACGACGAGCGTGAGGTCATTGCCCAAATCATAAAGGAAATGGCGGAAAAGGCACAATGAAAAGCATGAAGGTTTATCAAATAGCTGAAGCTGTCGGCGGAGAGATACTTTGCGGCAGCGCTGATACCACCGTTACGAATATACAGTATGACAGCAGAGCCGTAACGGACGGTTCGCTCTTTGTGCCGATCAAGGGCGCGAGAGTAGACGCACACAAATTTATAGCGGAATGTCTCGCTAAAGGTGCGAGCGCCGTATTAACAGAGCGTGATGCACCAATCGATGCGAAAAAGCCGTACATAAGGGTAGAGGACACGCTCGGCGCTTTACAGAAGCTTGCGGCATGGTATCGAGCGCAGTTTTCGCTGCGGCTAATAGGTGTTACGGGCAGCGTTGGCAAAACCAGCACCAAGGAAATGATCGCCGCCGCTCTATCATGCGGTCTTGATGTAATGAAAACTCAGGGAAACAAGAACAGTCAGATAGGTATGCCTATGACCATGTTCGACCTTGAGGAGCATCACGAGGCGGCGGTCATCGAGATGGGAATGAGCTATTTCGGCGAGATGGAGCGTCTATGTTCGATCGCCCAGCCGAGCATGGCGGTAATGACGAATATCGGTACGGCTCACATAGAAAATCTCGGTTCTCGGGAGAACATCATGAGTGAAAAGCTGAAAATCACAAACAGCTTTTCCGCTGACAGTATACTTTTCCTAAACGGCGACGACGAACTTCTCTCAACTCTGCACGGCAAGCTCGACTTCAGGACGGTGACATTCGGTTTTGGTTCGGGCTGTGATTATCGCGCTGAAAATATCCGTATCAGTGGAATGAACACTATATTTACACTTATCAGTTCTGACAAAGCGGAGGAAATAGAAATTCCCGCGCTCGGTGAACACAATGTCAAGAACGCTCTCGCCGCCTATGCGGTCGCAAGGGCTTGCGGGCTTTCGCCAAAGGTAATAAAGGAGGGGCTTATAACATACAAAAACGCCCCTATGCGTCAGCAGATACACACGTTTGAGAATTTCACTCTTATTGACGACAGCTACAACGCAAGTCCCGACGCTATGAGGGTCTCGCTCGACGTTCTCAGGTCTATTGATGCTACGCGCCGTATAGCTGTTCTCGCGAATATGCTGGAACTCGGAGAGCTTGCCGAAAGTGAGCATTTCTCCGTCGGCAGGCATCTTGGGGAAATAGGCATCGACTGTGTGATATGTATCGGCGGCCTCGCGCGTCATATCGCAAGGGGCGCACGAGAGACAAAACCCGACATCACCGCCGAGTGCTTCACCAACAACACAGACGCTCTCGAGTATCTCAAAACACAGATGGTCGATGGCTGCGCCGTTCTCGTAAAAGGCTCCCGCTCTATGCACACCGAAGAAATCGTCTCTGCGGCGGAGTGCCTCCGTTGTGTGACGGGGCACGATATATGCTGATTGCAGTTCATTGGTAACTTAGTCCCTACGCGGACATAAACAACTCTCACTGACGTCGAGCGAGGTAACGAGCGATTACGCGACTTTCAGGTTTTATATTACGTAAAAATGTTTAGCGCTGTACTACTGTTCACTTTTAAAGTGCAATAGTACAGCGCTATTTTTAGGGGCACGATACACTGAGAAAAGCCGCCAATGTGCTGCCATACGAGGAATTGCTGAACGGATCGGTTCTGGCAATACATTGTTATTTTCAACAAAAACGATGTTCCGATTTTGTCACAGCTTAAAGATTTAAGTTTTGAAAAAATTCCCCATCAGTTTATAATTGACTTTGGGAGGAATTTTTACAATATGCTGATACAGTGCTGATAACATATGTTTCACTGTTGCAACAATTAAAAAGCAGGCACCCACATTTCTGCAGCTGCCCGCTTGTGCATTTCCGTTTTTTCTCTTTATCCCAACTATTGACAAAGAGCCGTTTTGTTTTAGGTAGAGCTGGTGGAAGATGATCCGATAACATCGTACATACCGAACATCGGAAGGATGATGGAAACAACAAGGAATCCAACAACAACACCTATAACGATAGTCATGATAGGGGTCATCATGTCTGTAAGTCTCTGTGTTGATTCATCAGTCTGCGCTTCAAAAAGCTCAGCCATCTTAAAGAGAGAATCGCCGAGCATACCTGACTCCTCGCCGACTCGAATCATAGAAACGAGGATCGCATCAAATACCGGATGCTTACTCATGGCATCGTGTATCGAAACACCTATCTGAACGTCATTGATAACGTCAGTAATACGAGCCTTAACAAAGAGGTTTGGAACAGTATCTCTCGACAGAGCCATCGCCCTGTGTATCGGAATGCCCGCATCGGTAAGAGTAGACATCAAGCGGCAGAAACGCGCAAGAGACGACTGTCTGATTATTGGACCGACGAGCGGTATTTTAAGCTGGATCTGGGCAAATCTCATAGCAAACTCTGCGCTGTTCTTCTTAAGCAGAATAAACGCAACAACTATAGCCGCAGTTACAAGAATGAGTATGTACCAGTACGCTATAAGGAAGTCGGAGAATGCCATAACCGCTTTTGTAAGTCCCGGAAGATCCGCACCGAAGCTGTCGTAAACACCCGCGAACGTAGGCAAAACGAAGCAGCATAGAACTATAACAACTGCTATAACAAGGACAATGAGGAACAACGGATACATCAATGCACTCTTCAGCTTGCCTGAAAGAGCCATATCCTTTTTAGTTATAAGGGCGCACTGTTCAAAAGCAGTATCTAAACGTCCGTTCGCCTCGCCTGCCTCAACGATACTGACATCAATAGCCGGAAAAGCCTTGAACTTACGCATACTTTGTGAGAGAGTAACACCGTTGTATAGATCCTGATTCATTTCCGTAAGGATCTTCTTCATAGGACCTTCCTTCTCGGTATTTATCATAATTTCCATAGAGAGAGAAAGGTTGATACCGGCTTTCATCATGAGCGCCATTTGGTTGAGAAACATCAGCAAACGCTTCGCCTTAATTTTCTTCTTGTGGTAGTCACCGCCGATCTCCATCTGCATCAGGCTTGTGGGAGCGTCCGTGGCAGACGCCTCGCTGATTTCCTGAACAGCAAGCCCTTTGTTTCTCAGAGCATTAAGAGCCTCATTTTCTGTGGGAGCTTCGACAACACCTGTTTTCTTTTGATTCTTTTGGTTAAACGCAGTATATTTGTATTTCAATTTCAGTCACCGCCTTAAATCAGGTTATTAGTTGATCAGTTTCACCAATATCAAAGCTCCATGCCTTAGCTGTCTGCGGTGTGATGATACCCTGCTTAAGAAGCCCCTCTATACTCTTCTTAATTGTTATCATACCCATCTGGGTTCCGAGCTGGATAGACTGGTCGATATTAGCAGTCTTATTCTCACGAATAAGGTTACTGATCGCCTTGGTAACAAACATGATCTCGAACGCGGCGACACGACCGCCCGACGCTCTCGGGAGAAGTCGCTGCGAAATAACCGCTTTAAGCGATGTTGAAAGCTGGACTCTGACCTGCTGCTGCTGATCTGCGGGAAAAATATCTATTAGTCTGTCGATAGTTTTTGCCGCACCCTCTGTATGAACTGTTGAAAAAACCAAGTGACCTGTTTCAACAGCCGTCATAGCGGTCGACATCGTTTCTCTGTCACGAAGCTCACCGAGCAGGATAATGTCGGGGTCCTCACGCATAGCGGCTCTCAGTGCGTTTGCATACGACTGACAGTCAAGCCCGATCTCTCTCTGATTTATAATGCAGTGTTTTGGTGTATGTATGAACTCAACAGGGTCCTCGATAGTGATGATGTGTTTGCTCTTGTTTTTATTTATCTCGTTCAAAAGAGCAGCTAAGGTAGTAGATTTACCCGAACCGGTAGGTCCGCACAAGAGAACAAGACCTGCGTTCAGCTCAAGAGTCTTTCTGATAGACTTCGGCATATTAAATGTACTCAGTTCCGGAACAACACTGTTGATAACACGGAGAACGAGCGATGAGCCGCATCTCTGGTGGAACGCGTTTGCTCTGAAACGTCCGCACTCGCCGATCTCGACAGCCGCGTCAGCCTCGCCGATGGTCATAAACGTGTTAAACTTATCAGGCAGGAGAAGGGCCTTTATGATTGCTGTGACTTCGCCCTCGGTAAGAGCGGGATCATCGGTAAATATTACATTACCGTGAAGTCGGTATGCCGGGTGGTTGCCGGAGGCAAGGTGAATATCTGACGCGCCCTTGTCAACGGCCATTTTTACAAGATTATAAAAATCCATGCTGTATCGCCCCTATTCATTTTGTTTTTACGATGCCATTAGCACCATTTTAATATTAGTCATTAGAAATAGTAACGTCTATGAATACTTCGTATGAAGTTATTCCCTGTAGAACCAAACGTCTGACATTCTCCGTCATAGGGATCATGCCATCCTCTATTGCTACATCTCTCAGCTCATCAGAGCTTACGTTCTGCGTAACAACTCTTTTTATCTTATGTGTAAAGAGGAGTATCTCGTGAACCGCGATTCTTCCCTTGTAGCCCTTTTGGTTGCACTTTTCACAGCCGCACGGCTTATATAGCGTTATATCCTTATCGAGCGGGAGATCGAGTGACATACGCTCCTCCTGACTCGGCGAGTAAGCCTGCTTGCATTCGGTACAAAGTCTCAGAACAAGCTTCTGTGCTATAATCCCAAGAACAGCCGAGGATACCATGTACGGCTCGATACCCATATCGACAAGACGCGCGACCGAGCTTGGCGCATCATACGTATGAAGCGTCGAGAGAACAAGGTGACCTGTGATAGCCGCCGAAACCGCAATGTTTGCCGTTTCACCGTCACGGATCTCACCTATCATGATAACATCGGGATCCTGACGAAGAATAGACCTCAGTGTAGCCGCAAATGTCAGACCTGCCTTTTCGTTTATATTAACCTGCGTGATACCGGGAACTATCATTTCAACAGGGTTTTCAACTGTGATTATGTTTATCTCATCTCTCATGATAGAGCGCAAGCCCGTATAGAGAGTTGTCGATTTACCCGAACCGGTAGCGCCCGTAACGAGGATTATTCCTCTGTGGCTGGCTATGAGATGTTCAAACTTTTTAAGGTTCTCCGGCAGGAAGCCTATATTCTCTTTCTTAAGCTCCATGCCAAGGGATGTCGTAATACGCATAACTATCTTTTCGCCGAACATCGACGGAAGTACGGAAATACGCAGATCGATCTCCATTCCCGCAACCTTATAGTTGATACGACCGTCCTGCGGGATACGCTTTTCAGCTATATTCATGTTGCCGATAAACTTAACACGGCTCGTTACCGCGGGGATAAGCTCAGGAGCGGTCTCCATATATATCTGGCAGTTACCGTCAATACGGAAACGTATCCTCATGCACTTCTCCATCGGCTCGATATGAATATCACTCGCCTTCTGATAAACAGCTTCCTCGATCATGTTGTTAACAAAGCGGATGATCGGCTGGTCGTTGCCGGAGGCGTCCGCCATAGCCGCTTCCTCGGCTTCCTTCTTTGCCTGTTCCGAGAGCTGCTGGTCGGCAACGAACTCTTTCGCGTCGTCGTATGCCTTTTGCGCGGCATATATCTCACGGATCTTGCCGCTGATTTTTGTCTGTTCGGCTATGACCGGCTTTATTTTCAGTTTGGTATATATAGCAATATCGTTTAGCGCCTTATAGTTAAGCGGATCTGCGATAGCAACCGTCAGAAATCGTCCGTCGAGCGAAACAGGTATTACCATGTACTGCTGTGCAAGGTTTTCAGGTATGATCTTGCCGAGCTGCTCGGTGTCTATCTGAACCGTATCAAGATCCAGGTAGGGAATAAAAAGCTGCTTTTCAAGAGCCTTACATACCTGTTGCTCTGTAATGACGCCGTCCTCAACGAGAATATCGGCTATACGTTTTTTGGTACTTTTTTGTTTTACAAGAGCCTCTTCCAACTGTTCGTCAGTTACAACACCCGAATCGATCAATATCTGACCGATCCTCAGATTACTTGCTTTCATTTGTTACAACCCCTTAATAGTCAAACAATCACTACGTTTAAAACAGATTTAAGTACCAGCTTGCCGCACTGTTTATTAAGTCATATAGGCAAATATATATTACCGTACTTATTGCGATGTATGGTCCGAAAGCGAGATATTGACCGCGAGAGGCTTCCGCGCCGTCTGCTTCATGCGCTTCCGACAGTTCTGCGGTTTCGTCGGCGTTGTTAATGTCGTCATGATCTTCCTTGTCATCATCACCTTCGGCATCATCAACGTCTGTTTTCTTTTTGCTGACGGCGAACCTTACGATCAAAGTAACGATAAAGCCCACTGTCGCAGTTACAAGAGATATTAAAATCGTATATATCGTTCCGGGAAAGCCCGTAAAAATACCTATTGCAGCAAACAACTTGACGTCTCCGAAACCCATGCCCTCTTTTTTATAGATTATAACGCCAAGGGCGTTTATGAGCAGCATCGCCGCTCCGCCTATTGCCGCTCCCGCGATCGGCTGCCACCATTCCGAACTGAAAATATCATACCCGCGAAGCCTGTCGTATATTACTATAAGCAGGAACAAAACCGCCAAAGCCGCCGTAAACTGGTCGGGTATTATAGTGTATTTAAAATCCGAAACGGTGATCATCAACAGGATGACCACAGCTATACTCAGCGAAATAAAGAGTATATCAAAGCCCTTGTTGTACTGCAAACGACAGGCGGCAAAACATACTGCCGTTATTATCGAAATAATTATGCCGGACCCCTTGTAGGAAACCCTCTTGCCGAGAAGCTCCTCAGACGGCTCCTCATCATAATCACAGTACCATTTCGCGGGAAATCTGTTAAATAGTAAGTATGAAACGAATATCAGCAAAAATGCGATAGGCAAACACGCTATGATCCATATCAAACCTTCTGTTGTCACAAGATATTCAAAAGACCTCATAATTCTACTGTTCCTTTTAATAGATTAAGCCGCAGATGACTCTCCACCGGAACTCTCAGTAGCAGAAGAAGCCACCGCAGACGCAGTATTGTCAGCCGACTGCGTCGCCTGGTTCTGTTCTTCCTTCAACGCCTCAGGAGTCTGGTCAGCGGGCAGGAAGTAATAGAGCTTGAGCGTTATCGTTACCTGATACTTGCCTGTATAGAAAAGCGATGAAAGGTCGCTTTTAGCGGCGCTGCTTTCGTTTTTGCTGCTTTCCTTCTTGCTGTCTCCATCCTTATCAGAGCTTTCCGCCGCATTCAACTCCTGAGCTGTTTTCTCAATAGCCTTAATATCCAGCTTATCTACATAGTAAGCACCCTTTGACGCGCTCTCAAAGTAGTTGAGGACCGACTTGATCTGTGCATCGTCAAGTGCATTAAAGGTTATCGAAATGTCCGTAGAATAGAGAGAATCTCCGCTGGAGGACTGTCTGTTCTTTTCATCCTTTGTCTGCTCTGAAATTCTGTATGTAGTCGGACGTGTTTTTGAATGTCTGAGCATATCCATGATGTCGTCCGGCGACTGAGTCGCGTTAATGAAGAGTTCCTCGCTGTCCTTTTCATATTTTTCCTTCATACTGCTTACTCGAGCCTTCAGGTTTTCTTTATCAGCCTCTGCGTCCTCATAGACCTGAAGCTGTGAGGCATCCGCCTGATGCTGCTTCTCAAGCTCGGGCTGTTCCTGAGAAAAAGGAACCTGAACTACAAAGAAATATATGATCGCCGCTATGACAATACCGATAATTCCGAAAACATATCCGGGTATCTTCATTTTATTTTCCATTATTTGCTCGCCTCCTCGTTATTAGCACTGTCCTCAGACGCATCTGTCGCAGACGCATCTGTCGCGGCCGCGTCTGCCGCGGCCGCGTCCTCTGATTTGGCGGCCTCTGCCGCAGCATTTATCGTATCAGCAGAAACGGCAAGGCTTAACTGGCTGGAAACAGCATTCTTTTTTTCATCATAAGTTGATACAAGACTTGAACCGACTGAGAAATATTTCTCGTCTTCAACCTGATCTCTGATTTGAACGAACTTATCAAAGTCTGTGGTAAGAAGCCGCGCGGCGATCGAATTTTCGGAATTGTTTACGGATATAGCCTGAATTGCCGCCAGCTTTTTCGTAGAAATCTTAAACAACTCGTCGGAAACATTCTCTATATGTACGACAGTCTTAGGCAGAAGCTCCTTATCCTTTTCAAGGTTTGACAGCTTCGCCGTATAATCATCCTGATCCTTGAGGAGCTGCTTGACCTCGGTAAATCTTACGTCCTCGAGAGCGCTTTTGTCGTTTGACTGGCGGATGTGGAGGTATCCCCAGAATGCGCCGACTCCGACCATCCACAGCGCGACCACAACACCTACACCGATAGTGATTTTTCCACCGAGAGTTGCTGTTTTTTGCAGTTCGGCAACACCCGATTCGCCGCCAAGGAAGTTTCCTTCCGCGACACCCATATGAAGGATAGCGTTGAGAGTCGCATAGCAGCTTGAGTTATATCCTTTCTCGGTCGCTATATCGGTAGCAACGGGCGCATTCGTATCTGTGGTATAGATCGTGGAGATATTTTCGATAGGAGCGGTAAGTCCGATCGAACGGCAGTAGTTTGTAAGGTTGGAAAGTCTCGACAAGGCGTCGCATACTACTATTTGGTCAATATCTATCTTCTGTGTAGAGATAACCATTCTCAGCGTTCTGAGTATCTCGCCCGCGGCGTTGTCGAGCATACCCATAGTTTGTTTTCTTGTGTTCGCATCGTTGCAGCGGTCACAGACGCCGAGACCGTTCTCACGTATCATGTCTATGGCGCCGAGCGGGCTGATTCCAAACTCAAGGGAAAGCATTTCCGCAACGTCCTCAAGAACGCCCGAGAACGACTGCTGGAATACGGGCGCACCGTTGTGCAAAACAACAAGTCGTGTGGCAACAAAATCAATACTTATCAAGGCGACAGTTTTTGTCGCGGAGTTGACATACTCCTTGCCGGCATGAAGCAGAGCCGTAATGGGCGGTATTATCTTAACGACATGAATACCTTCTTTTTCAAACTCGATCTTGATGTCCGCGATGGTTTTTGAGTTCATAGCAAAGAGTGATGCCTTCAGCTCGTCGTTCTTTTTAGCAGCCTTACCGAACTGATAGCCGTATTCGGTGTTGATAATGGTATACTGGGCAATATCGCCGTGAAGAACCTTTTCAGCCTCAAGGCGGGCATATGCGGGCAGCATCTTCGGCTTTGCGGCAGGATGGACATACTCTGTACTGACAACATTGTCCTCGTCCTCTACGCATACAAAGACATCGCCGAGATTAAGTCCTATACTCTCAGCGCACCTCTTTACGAATTGTGCAAGCTCCTCCGCCTTCTGCATCGGGTGATCCTTGAGCGAATCCTTCAGCTCAAAAATTTGAGGCGCACCGAATATCGCAGGGCTCGGTACGTTATTTTTCTTTGCCGAAACCTGAATTGTAGCCTCCGGCTTGTCATATTCCGCAGGAGTGAGAATGAGAAGGCTTCTCGACACCTGCATGACGGTTGCAGTTGTTTTCATAAATACACCACGCTTTTCGTTATTTGGTTTTATATTCAGGGAACTTCCCCATAATAGGGCATAATAATTTAAAGCTAAAGCACTAAAACATGAAACACAAAAGTCACCGACAGGCCTCCCCTGTCGGGCCGTATTTTCAATGTTAAAGGTTTTGGTGCGTTTAGCGTTTATATAAAAGCACCAAAAATTTCTTTTGATACAAATTCTGTATATATAAGTAGTATAGTATTTCCGCGATAAATTGTCAAGTGAAAACGCGGGGCAAGTTGCACAAAAATTTTTCCATGTGAATATGTATTTGATTATTTTCAAATATATTTTTCACATATTAACTGTCAAACGACCGCCGCAATACCATAAATCAAGGGAACACCGACACGATGTTCCCTTATACTCAGACAATACCGCATTAGCACCTGTTTTATTGTTGTGCTGTAACTCAGGCATGAGTCACACCAAGTGACAGGGCGAACCCCTTATTGAAAGCTATTTTTCAGTGCTGTCAGAGAACCCCTCGGTATTTTCCGAGGTTTTCTCTTCGGACTCCTCAGACGAATCAATGAAAACGACGTCCTGTTTATCCGATTCTTCCTTAGCGGGGATTTCCGCATTGTCGGAAACACATATCGTAATATCGCCCTCATCATATTCTTCTAAGGGAACGTCATCAGCGACTTCGTCAACAGCCGGCGTATTCTCCCTGTTGCTTTCGGGTATTCCATGCATTATCACATATTCAAGCCTGTCCTGAGCCTTTTTAAGTCTCTCCTGTGCGACCTCAATGACCTTGCACAGTCTCTCGACCTCGGTGTTCTGAGTCTCGCCGTTAAGGTTCTTATAAAAATGCTTTCCAAGTGCGATATACGCCCTGTTTAGAGTTTCGGTTTCTCCCTTGATAACATAATTGAGGCGGTTGATGTATGCGAGACGTCTGTTTTTCTCGACTACGGTATCTATCGCCTGAGTGATTCCCGTTCCTATATTACTTAAAAAGTTCATAATATTACCTCCGTATTTTTATGCGGTGACTTACTTTATATCAATTATACTATAAATTTTCCAAAATGAACAGTATTATTTACATATTTTTTTAAAATTTATTATTTTTTATTTTCAGACGCCTATTTCCTTGATTCACGTTATTTATATAGTCGGCACTTTTTATAAAATATTATCAAAAACAGAGTGCAAAAAACTCCCGCATATGTTATACTATATATGACACAGCAGATTAAACTTATCGGGAGTGACTTTTTATGTCAGAAAAGGTTAAAAGAAACATAACTTGCCCCAAGTGCGGAAATATTAAAGAAAACACGCTCCTTTGCAGCGTTAATGCCTCGTCGCTCAACGATGCTCACAAGCAGATTTTTGAAGATAAATTTTTTGAATGGACCTGTGAAAAGTGTGGAGAAACACGCCAGCTGCTCCATCCGCTGCTATATAACGATATAAAACGCCGTACAATGGTTTACTATATACCGAACGTCGATCGCCGTCAGCTTGTTGACGACAGGCTTGAAACGGAGTTTTCAGAGCTAAGCGACGTTAAAAAGCGCGTCGTCCCCACCGTTAATGCCCTCAAGGAAAAGCTGTATATTTTCGACCTGGGTCTTAACGATATGGCTGTCGAGCTTACAAAACTCGCCGTTGCGGAGCTTGTCGCAAAAAGCCGTAAGCTCCATGTCACGGAGGGTTACCTGTCCGCTTATGACGAGGAGGCTAACACTATCGGCTTTGAATTTTTTGTCGGAGATACGGGAAAACCATTCCTTCAAAGCACACGCATAGAGGTCTACAAGCGTTCTCTTGAAATCGTTGAAACTTATTTTGCCAACGAGGACGACCGTCAGGGCTTCCTCGCAATCGACCGCCGCTGGGCAAGGGAAGCTCTCGCTCAATACCGCAAAATAAAATAGCAAGTCGCTCGTTGCCTCGCTCGACACGGATAAGGGGCGCTTGTGTCCGCGACAATACTAAATTACCAATTAACTGCAATCAGCACACATCGTGCCACGCCACGCAAGTTCAGTGCCAACTACTTCCTGCGCGGCACATAACAGTCCCTTTACGTTGTCGAAGTTTTTTGCCGTATGGCAAAAAACGACCTCGCGTCTTGCCTGCGGGCGCTGCCCGTCGCGTAGTCGCTCGCTTGCGCTCCGCTCGACACGGATAAGGGGCGCTTGTGTCCGCGACAATACTAAATTACCAATGAACTGCCGTATGATAATTCAATGCTAAATACTTCCTGCGCGGTACGTCATAGTCCCTTGACGACGTCGAAATTTTTCGCCGCACGGCGAAAAATGACCTCGCGACTTGCCTGCGGGCGCTGCCCGTCGCGTAGTCGCTCGCTTGCGCTCCGCTCGACACGGATAAGGGGCGCTTGTGTCCGCGACAATACTAAATTACCAATGAACTACCGTATGCTAATTCAATGCTAAATACTTCCTGCGTGGCACATAACAGTCCCTTTACGTTGTCGAAGTTTTTTGCCGTATGGCAAAAAACGACCTCGCGTCTTGCCTGCGGGCGCTGCCCGTCGCGTAGTCGCTCGTTGCCTCGCTCGACATGGATAAGGGGCGCTTGTGTCCGCGACAATGCTAAATTACCAATTAACTGCAATCAGCACACATCGTGCCACGCCACGCAAGTTCAGTGCCAACTACTTCCTGCGCGG
>CANQUS010000020.1 GCA_947627055.1 uncultured Clostridia bacterium
AATTACATCGGCGGGACGTTTGTCTACACCTATAATTCCTCATGGGATTCGCGCGACAGGTGGGACATAAGCGGCACCGAAGCGCCGTCCGCGTGTTCGATGTGCTACATGACGACCAAAACCCCTCTCGATTCCGACAGCTGGGAGTATAAGGGTCAGTATCTCAAAAACCCGGGCGATCTGGGCCTCGGTTACAGCAACAATCACACGCACCTGCAAAAATTCGACGGCGACTATTATCTACTGTATCACACCTTGACCCTCGACAAGGAGTTAAACACAAGCCACGGTTTCAGAAGCCTTTGCGTTGCGCCGTGCGATGTGAACGAGAAAAAAGCTGCCATCTCCGAATGCGAGGCCGACCTCAAGGGCGATATGCAGATAAAGCGGTTTGACCCCTATTCTGTATGCCGAGCGGAAACGGCGTATCTTTCAGACTGCGAGTATGTCGAGGACGGCGGCGAGATATATGTAAAATGCTCGGAAAACGGCGTTATCGCGCTTAAAAACGTCGATTTCAAAGGCGGGAGCGAGATTTTCGCCGCAAACGTCAGGGGCGAGGGCAGCATAGAGATCCGCCTCGACAGCTTCGACAGTGAGCCCGCCGACGTCATATCCTTTGACTGCGATGACTTCACGGCGGTTTATGATGAGGTCGAAATTAAAAAGGTTCATGACGTTTACTTTGTCATGTCGGGGGATTTCGAGTTTGACGAGTGGGAGTTTGTGAATGGTTAAGACGGGCCCTGCCTTACGAAGTATAAAGAGCAGCGAATGAGGTGTAATATGGTTTTCAAAAAGATATTTGCAATTATTATTGCATTCGTAACGGTTGCTCTGTCCTCCTGCGGTACGGCCTCGGATATGGGTGAAATGACAACAATGGAATTTGTCAAGGACATGGGCATGGGCATAAACCTCGGGAACACGTTCGACTGTTCGGGGGATTGGTTTGCAAGAACCGTCGAGACGCAGGAAACCGCCTGGGGCAGTCAGGCGGACTACGACGAGCTGAACATGTGGTTTGACATGATGGAGGAGCACTTCATTGACAAGGGCATTGCGGTCATCGTCGGCGAGTACGGCTGTTTCGGCGACAACAAGACCCGCGAAACCCGCGAGCAGTGGATGTTAGACGTCGGCACTGCGGCGCATGAGAGGCAGATGTGCCCGATTCTTTGGGATACGCCGGGCGGGGAGTTCAATCGGGATAAGTGCGAGTATGAATTCCAAGGGTTTATCGAGAAACTGGTTGATGTGGGCGAGAGATAAGGCAACGTAGTTATTTATAAATTATTATAAACAACCCGCTCTGTTAAAACAGGGCGGGGTTTTCATGATGCAAACTAACCCCACGCCGCGTGAGGGAGCAGGGATGGTATAGCATTGAGATGAACAAAAAATATTGCAAGCCACTTTAAAATTTAAACAACACCCACTCTATTTGTTGCTTCCGTATGTAACAGCAAAATAAGATGGCAAATTAACCTATAAATTTTTATATAAGCGCTTTTAGGGTAATTTTACGACAAATTATGCCCCAAAATGTTGTTATAATAAAAATGAGTACTGAGATGTTATAAAAGCCAGAGCAGGAAGTATGTTAGAGCGATAATGGAATTAGTCTTGATGGAGACGCAGTCCGAATGTAATAGCAAATTTTGGTGCAGAGTATGTGTAACCATTTGATATTTCAATCCACGGGTCCCGTGTGGGACCCGACACATTTGCGCCCGTGATGATTTCAAAGAAGTGTAATTTCAATCCACGGGTCCCGTGTGGGGCCCGACTCTTCAGTGTAACGACCATTCCGTCCCGTGAAAAATTTCAATCCACGGGTCCCGTGTGGAACCCGACCGGGAAATGCCAATCGCGGCCGCTCGGAGATATTATTTCAATCCACGGGTCCCGTGTGGAACCCGACCTGACAGATGGCGCAAAAAAGGTCTGGGAGACAATTATTTCAATCCACGGGTCCCGTGTGGAACCCGACAAGGAGATTGCAACCAATGACAAGAGACGAAGCATTTCAATCCACGGGTCCCGTGTGGAACCCGACAGTACGGCCAACAGCCTCAGAAATAATTTTACAATATTTCAATCCACGGGTCCCGTGTGGAACCCGACAAAAAGTCGTTAGGCTTTTTAAAGCATGCACCGATTTCAATCCACGGGTCCCGTGTGGAACCCGACTTTGTTATTAATATTTTTTTTACAATTATTTAATATTTCAATCCACGGGTCCCGTGTGGAACCCGACAAGGCATTAGCCCGGGTGCAATCCAGCTATCAAAATTTCAATCCACGGGTCCCGTGTGGAACCCGACTCGGGTATATAAATCCCTTTTGCCATTCTGTATATTTCAATCCACGGGTCCCGTGTGGAACCCGACTCGAGGCTCTTCGGTAGGATAGCCCCCGCAGGATATTTCAATCCACGGGTCCCGTGTGGAACCCGACTCAGGCAAGTTATCAATTATGCCCTCTTGAAGCTTATTTCAATCCACGGGTCCCGTGTGGAACCCGACTTGAGGTTGAGGGGGAATATATTCAACTTGAGTTAATATTTCAATCCACGGGTCCCGTGTGGAACCCGACTCATATAAAGCTGGGCATTTGCCTTTCCTATTTGTATTTCAATCCACGGGTCCCGTGTGGAACCCGACGGCATTTCTTAATAGCCTGCCGATGTGCATTGATATTTCAATCCACGGGTCCCGTGTGGGACCCGACCCGTCTCGCTTTTTAAGTTTCGAGACGTAAGACGTATTTCAATCCACGGGTCCCGTGTGGGACCCGACCACCTGTTACACCTTTTCCCCTTATTCTATTATATTTCAATCCACGGGTCCCGTGTGGGACCCGACATTTCTTTTATACCTTTCAGCTCGGTTTTGATTTTATTTCAATCCACGGGTCCCGTGTGGGACCCGACTGACGGTCGCGTTCGGGTCGCACTTGATTTCGATATTTCAATCCACGGGTCCCGTGTGGGACCCGACTTCCATAAGCTCAAACCAAACCTCATTGTCGAGATATTTCAATCCACGGGTCCCGTGTGGGACCCGACGGAACTGCCGGAAAATCTGACCTTGGCAAGCATATTTCAATCCACGGGTCCCGTGTGGGACCCGACATTTGGAATTGCGTATGCGCTGTCCCCAATATACATTTCAATCCACGGGTCCCGTGTGGGACCCGACCACGCGGACGAAAACGCTCTCTTACTCTCTCAGATTTCAATCCACGGGTCCCGTGTGGGACCCGACGGCAGCCACGCATACGGAAGCCCTCTTGTCTGTAATTTCAATCCACGGGTCCCGTGTGGGACCCGACTTTAATCGTCTGAGACGTTGCGACACAGATTTTTATTTCAATCCACGGGTCCCGTGTGGGACCCGACACTTCTTTTGGCTTTGTGTGGAAAGCTGATGAGCATTTCAATCCACGGGTCCCGTGTGGGACCCGACTGGCAATCGGAGCAATCTCACTTTCAGCCGCGCATTTCAATCCACGGGTCCCGTGTGGGACCCGACGATTTCACGCGCCATTTCCGCTCTGCCAAGATGAATTTCAATCCACGGGTCCCGTGTGGGACCCGACCACAATATTTCAAGGTATCTTCTACCGAAATATCATTTCAATCCACGGGTCCCGTGTGGGACCCGACCTTCTTGTTGAGGATTGATATTTTTACCATTTTTATTTCAATCCACGGGTCCCGTGTGGGACCCGACCTATCCCACTAAGCTTAATCTTCTCCTTGGTAGTATTTCAATCCACGGGTCCCGTGTGGGACCCGACGTCCTTGCCGAGCTTATCTTTAGTCTTATCGTCTGTATTTCAATCCACGGGTCCCGTGTGGGACCCGACTCATTTCCGAAGCTGTTGGCCGTACTGTTGAAGTATTTCAATCCACGGGTCCCGTGTGGGACCCGACATCTTTCGCTTTCATATAATCACCCCCCTTCATATATTTCAATCCACGGGTCCCGTGTGGGACCCGACAAAATTTAGGAATAGGCGCCCCTTCCCTCGAGGATTTCAATCCACGGGTCCCGTGTGGGACCCGACAACGGACTACTTGAAACGGATTCAGGCAGACGGACATTTCAATCCACGGGTCCCGTGTGGGACCCGACGTTCAGTCGGGGCATGGCAAGGTAAGAAAAACAAAGATTTCAATCCACGGGTCCCGTGTGGGACCCGACATGATTCGAGGCGGTAACGGTGAAATCTGGGAATTATTTCAATCCACGGGTCCCGTGTGGGACCCGACATATACTCGCCATCGCGGGGGCGGGTGACGGATATTTCAATCCACGGGTCCCGTGTGGGACCCGACGACCGAAGAAACTGAGGGCAAAGGGGGCGAAGAATTTCAATCCACGGGTCCCGTGTGGGACCCGACCGCGCAGTCTGATTATCGTCGATAAGAGATTCAAATTTCAATCCACGGGTCCCGTGTGGGACCCGACATTATTTGCAAGTGGTGTATATTATATGTAGAATATTTCAATCCACGGGTCCCGTGTGGGACCCGACACACCTATCGGTTGATGTTTTAATGTCGTTTGCCATTTCAATCCACGGGTCCCGTGTGGGACCCGACTTTAAAAGTGTTTTGTCAAGCGCCTGCTCGACTGAATTTCAATCCACGGGTCCCGTGTGGGACCCGACCCTTTATATTCAGTGTGCTCTCAAAAATACAGTGTATTTCAATCCACGGGTCCCGTGTGGGACCCGACCCGTCTCGCTTTTTAAGTTTCGAGACGTAAGACGTATTTCAATCCACGGGTCCCGTGTGGGACCCGACTATATACCCGCATATTCCGACGCGCTACAAGCCGATTTCAATCCACGGGTCCCGTGTGGGACCCGACACAAAGCTTTTCAATCAGCAGGACGCTTTCCAAGTATTTCAATCCACGGGTCCCGTGTGGGACCCGACATACCCGACTGGTATATTGTGGACAGACCTGTTATTTCAATCCACGGGTCCCGTGTGGGACCCGACATGTGCGACTTGTAATGCCTTTTTACACTACAAGCATTTCAATCCACGGGTCCCGTGTGGGACCCGACTTGCCGACGAGCTCCTCGCGGACAAGCCACTTGTATTTCAATCCACGGGTCCCGTGTGGGACCCGACTCAAGACACGTATAGCTATGAAAATTGACAGGTTATTTCAATCCACGGGTCCCGTGTGGGACCCGACGCGACAATCGGCACGAGCGTAGTTATCAGCGACGTATTTCAATCCACGGGTCCCGTGTGGGACCCGACTGTTTATATAATAATAATCTTGTAGCTTGTAGTAATTTCAATCCACGGGTCCCGTGTGGGACCCGACCGCATCGAGAGCGCGAGCCTCGTCGCAAGGATATTATTTCAATCCACGGGTCCCGTGTGGGACCCGACCAAACTTCTACCAATCCGAACAAAAATAATCAGCAATTTCAATCCACGGGTCCCGTGTGGGACCCGACATCTTGTATGCGAAAAATATGACCGTATCTTGTTTATTTCAATCCACGGGTCCCGTGTGGGACCCGACGACTTGCGAGAGGCAAAGCTCAAGAGGATTCATGAATTTCAATCCACGGGTCCCGTGTGGGACCCGACGTGACACGGTTCGCAGTCACTTGCTATGCAAGCATTTCAATCCACGGGTCCCGTGTGGGACCCGACTGTTTTGTGGTCTGGGACAAGCTCCAGCCGTGGGAATTTCAATCCACGGGTCCCGTGTGGGACCCGACGCGACCGTCCCCGCAACTTTCAACAATCCCAACAAATTTCAATCCACGGGTCCCGTGTGGGACCCGACGCGATGAATCAAGTTACGAATGGTGTTTTGACGGTATTTCAATCCACGGGTCCCGTGTGGGACCCGACACCGACAGATAGAATTTGATATAACTATCGGCTAACATTTCAATCCACGGGTCCCGTGTGGGACCCGACATGTTCGGATATAGGGTTGTGATGTGGATTTTGAATTTCAATCCACGGGTCCCGTGTGGGACCCGACGAATTTGATAGCAGAGAACAAAGCAGACGGAGAAATTTCAATCCACGGGTCCCGTGTGGGACCCGACAAAAAAACCTCATTTCAATCTTAAATTTTGGGTTATTTCAATCCACGGGTCCCGTGTGGGACCCGACGACGACCCTTGAAATAAGAGGCCGAACCTTTTTATTTCAATCCACGGGTCCCGTGTGGGACCCGACGTCGCCATAATTCCACCTCTTTTTTGATAATGCATTATTTCAATCCACGGGTCCCGTGTGGGACCCGACTTGATTGAGCATATAAGATACTGCTTTGAAAATATTTCAATCCACGGGTCCCGTGTGGGACCCGACAGGTACGCTCAATGTGTACGTCGAGGCCTCGGAATTTCAATCCACGGGTCCCGTGTGGGACCCGACCCGTATTTATAGACGATATCTACAACAGGCTTATATTTCAATCCACGGGTCCCGTGTGGGACCCGACCCGACGGAGATCTGGAGGAGGTGGCAACAAGTGAATTTCAATCCACGGGTCCCGTGTGGGACCCGACGTCGCCGAGGTGTTTCACTGCTCTGCCTCCTTCAATTTCAATCCACGGGTCCCGTGTGGGACCCGACGGAAGAATTTCGCATCGCGGGGTCGAGCGCCTCGCATTTCAATCCACGGGTCCCGTGTGGGACCCGACCGAGCAGTATTTTTGGATCACTGTTGACGGTGTCATTTCAATCCACGGGTCCCGTGTGGGACCCGACGCTGCGGTCGAGCCCGCCCGTCACGAAAACGTGATTTCAATCCACGGGTCCCGTGTGGGACCCGACGGATTACGGAAGATTTCGGGTAAAGGGAGGAATTATTTCAATCCACGGGTCCCGTGTGGGACCCGACTCGCGGCCTTGTATGCGCGAGCGTAATTCAGAAATTTCAATCCACGGGTCCCGTGTGGGACCCGACCGGGCGACGCCTCAGTCAATTCGACCGCCACTTTTATTTCAATCCACGGGTCCCGTGTGGGACCCGACTTTAATATATTTTTGTTCTTCCTCGTCCCAGTTAGCATTTCAATCCACGGGTCCCGTGTGGGACCCGACTTGTTGCCATGATTTTTGTTTCCTTTCTTTAATTATTTCAATCCACGGGTCCCGTGTGGGACCCGACTTATCTTATTCGCAGTATTGCCTTTAAGGTCGAATTTCAATCCACGGGTCCCGTGTGGGACCCGACAATTCGACTTTTTAATCTCTGCAATTCGTTTTGTATTTCAATCCACGGGTCCCGTGTGGGACCCGACTTATCCTGCTCGGTCTGCTCTTTCTGCGCTTCTAATTTCAATCCACGGGTCCCGTGTGGGACCCGACTTTAGCAATGGAGGCATAAGAATGGCAGACAAGACATTTCAATCCACGGGTCCCGTGTGGGACCCGACGGGTCATAACCGCCACCCTCAGAATAATAAATAGTAATTTCAATCCACGGGTCCCGTGTGGGACCCGACTTGTCGGGACTGTCCGATACTTGATACACAAGGAATTTCAATCCACGGGTCCCGTGTGGGACCCGACGTGAAATTATGGTAGTTTTTTCGTCATTCTGCACATTTCAATCCACGGGTCCCGTGTGGGACCCGACACAGTCTGACCGTCGATAACTTTATTATACTGCACATTTCAATCCACGGGTCCCGTGTGGGACCCGACAAGTTACGGTTGACGGTAGCACCTACCAGGTAATTCATTTCAATCCACGGGTCCCGTGTGGGACCCGACTTGCTGGATTTGGCCTTGCTTGACTAATTCTTCATATTTCAATCCACGGGTCCCGTGTGGGACCCGACACCAAAGTCATCGGCAAAAAGTAAGAGATGAACCATTTCAATCCACGGGTCCCGTGTGGGACCCGACCGAGAGCGGATAATTAGATTGTGAGGTGATACGATATTTCAATCCACGGGTCCCGTGTGGGACCCGACATCTCAACCACAGAGGTTAAGGGCGCACAAACCGCAACATTTCAATCCACGGGTCCCGTGTGGGACCCGACTGGTCCGAATAGTCTTTCTGACTTTAATAACGGTATTTCAATCCACGGGTCCCGTGTGGGACCCGACTTACTGGGGTTGCTCCTTCTGCTTATTCTTCTGTATTTCAATCCACGGGTCCCGTGTGGGACCCGACTCGCGAATTGTATGAGCAGTATGATACATATGCGAATTTCAATCCACGGGTCCCGTGTGGGACCCGACGGCGACAGTGCCCGCAACATTTAACAACCCAAATATTTCAATCCACGGGTCCCGTGTGGGACCCGACCCGCACCCACCCCGTCAAAACCCATTATTAGTGATATTTCAATCCACGGGTCCCGTGTGGGACCCGACTGCGCGTGAGCATGTCAAGAATATAGTTTTTGTATTTCAATCCACGGGTCCCGTGTGGGACCCGACGTTAGCCCCATTTTCAAGCTTTTATCTTCGATATCATTTCAATCCACGGGTCCCGTGTGGGACCCGACTATGACACATTTGCATGTGTGAATCCGCCTTGGATTTCAATCCACGGGTCCCGTGTGGGACCCGACTTCTTCGGCTTTCTCTTGCTTCTTTATCTGATTATTTCAATCCACGGGTCCCGTGTGGGACCCGACTCAGCAAATTTCCACTGTACCTGTATGCCCCTATTATTTCAATCCACGGGTCCCGTGTGGGACCCGACATCTTTCATTATTACATCAGTCCTCCAACTTTTTTATTTCAATCCACGGGTCCCGTGTGGGACCCGACAGCAAATTTGCATAAAATAAGCAATAGACTTTGTGCAAATTTGTAAAAAATAAGTTTTAAAAAAATTAAAACTTAAAATATATAGTAAAACATCAAATGCTGTTTTACTATTTGTTAAAAATAGCAGTGCGAATACATTGTATTTATATGATCTCTATAGTTTCGCACTAAATAATCAGTGGGTCATTAACATCAAAGCCGAGATTTACTCCGATATGTTCCACTTTGCTTTTATAATTATTTCCAAGATTATAGAATCTTAGGCTGTCCTTATCTTTATCAATAGTTTTTTCAAGGATATTTTTTACTTTACGGCATGTCGCAGCGTCCATATTGCATTCAAATACTGAGTTTTGTACTCGTTGACCGTAATTCACGCATTCCTTTGCGACTTTGCGAAGACGCTTTTTGCCTTCCGAAGTTTCTGTGTTTACATCATAAGTTATTAGCACAAGCATGTTGTCACCTACTTCCAGAAAAATGGAGGATATTCATCAATGTCACCGCGAATATATCTTGCGAGCAGCAGTGCCTGTGTAAAAGGCACCATTCCCCATTCAATTTTTTCATCTAAAAACGGATGAGTTATTACCTCTTGTTTTTTTGATTGCCAGTGCGATAAAAAAGTTTTTCTGAATGAATCGGTCATGATAACGGCTCCGCTTTCTTTTTTAACGAAGCATGATAAATCTACGATGCGTTTATTTATCAGCGTCAACACAAACCTATCTGCCATAACGCTGCGAAGCTCTTCTATCATATCGAGAGCAAGGGATGTTCTTCCGGGGCGTTCAGTATGAAAGAAGCCCTCATACGGGTCCAGCCCTACTGACTCAAGAGCTGCTGAACACATCCCCGTAAGCAATGTATAAGCAAATGACAGCATAGCGTTAACTGGGTCAAGAGGAGGTCTTCGCGTTCTCGATGAAAAATTGAAGTCCGACTTTTGCTGCAAAATCATCTCATCAAATACAGAAAAATAATCCGATGCCGCTTTACCTTCTATTCCGCGAAGGCAGTCAGCAGATTCAGCATTTTTTGCATTTATGATAGCCATGCTGAGTTTTGCCGACGCATCTTTAAGCCTGTTGATGTCAACGCGCATTGGATAATCCCTGCATGTCCGTTCGAGTACCCATTTAGAGTTGTAAAGTTTTCCGATAATACAGTTTTTTGCGATTTTGAGGCATTCAGTTTCATTTTCAGCAATTCTGTACTGTTCTCTTCGCAGAAGGATATTTCCCTTTTGGCTGCCAGTAACTCTGGCAAGAAATCTGCCAGATGGTGTAAGAAAGCTTATTGAAATATTTCTCTCTGCGCATGCGCCCATAAGTGCAGGACTTGCTCCTGTATAACCGAATGTTATTATCGCTTCGAGATTATGCAAAGGCACTCGCATGACAGCATCGTCTTTTTCAGAGACCACAACATTTTCACCGTCTAACGAAAGATATTTTCCCGATGATGTAACATAAAGCGTATTGAGCAGTTTTTTCATGATCATATCTCCGTGTCCGAAATTGCCGACATTATATATTCCTTAACACTTTTCTTTTTCTCAAGTTGTGGCAGACAAATATCTTTAACGGAACATGCATTACACGATTTAGTTCTTTTAGCTGACGGTGTAACCCCTCTTGAAGCGTAATCATGAATCTGCGAGACAATATTTCTGACACTGTTTCTCAAATCGTCTGAAAACTCAATTTTTTGGCGTCGCTTTGTCTCAGCGTAATAGATGAAACCCTCGGGAATATAAATGCAAAGCATTTCTTCAAGACAGAGAGCTTGCGCACAGAGCTGAAGTCTGTCAAACTCCTCAGTTTTAGGCGTTCCACGTTTGTATTCAACGGGAACGACTTTGAAATAACCGTCATATTCGGGAATATACGCGGTCTGTGCGGAGTCAGAATCAGATTTATGAAATTCTACCACATCGCATTCTCCGCTTATGCCAAGTTCTTTTGAGCTTATCTGTATTCCGCGTGATATAATAAGATTTCCGCGCTTTTCGGTTAAAAGGCTGTCATGCGCACGTTCGTGTACGATGCGCCCCTCAGCTGTTCTGAAGTTTTCAAGCCATTGCTGCTCCAAATATACAAGTCCCCATTGGCGTTTGCAAAATGCGAAGTGCTGTATTCCTGAAAGCTGTATATAGTCGTCTTCGCCGTACAATCAATATACCTCCGGTTCTACACAACCGTCGATTTTTTCCAACTCAACATCATGATCGCCGAAGCAAACGGGCTTATCAGTCTTAGCGGTTATTTTTACACTCCGATGTATCTTTGCCGTGGAAACAGTCGGCGTTTTTTCAGCGTGCTGCCACCAGTAAAGTCTTTCGACCTCCATGCTTCCTTCAGGTCTTGCCGAAGAGGCGTCATTTTCAAATAGGGTACGCAACGCGAGTTTAAGATTTTCGGCATCTTCCTGAGAAAAGCCTGTCTTTTCGGCAAGCTGGACGTTTACGCTGCCCTTTACCACATAAAGCCCATATGTAATGCGGTGCTTCATACCCATGGTATCTGAGGCACGTCCTTCCTTTGACTCACTGTTGACGCTCTTAGTTATCTGTGTGCTTACAAGTTCGACGGGTGATACGCTCATTGCGGGGTGAATAGAAACAGGTCCTCTGATGCCGACTGAAACCTCTGTACCCTTAAAGGCAAAAACCTGACCGAACATTCTCACATCTGTCCATTCGGCGCAGGCTATTTTAGCCATAGCTGTTTTATCGGCCTTTTTACCCTTAGACATCTCTTTTTTGAGATCTGCACAGGCTTCTGCTCTATCGTGAAGACTGTCATAGCCATCGTCCGCCCTGTCGTCTGACTGAACGAATATCTTTTCTCCCATATCCTGAAGGCGGTTTCTTATTTTACGTTTTATGCAGACGTCAGAGATTTCTCCGTAGCCGTCGAAGTTTTCACGCGGGCGGTTTCCGTTGAGCGGATCGCCGTTCGGGTTTGCATTAGTTGCAGATACAAGCGCTATAAAATCAATTTTACCTTTAAGATTACTCATTTTCATTTTCCTCCTGATCTTTTTTCTTATTTAAAGCGTACGACTGGTTATAGAATCCGAGAAGATAAAGCCCGTTGAGCGGGGAGTTATCTGCAAAGTCAGCTTCGCTCATTTTTTCCGTGATTTCCCCAATGAGCTTCTCATAGTAAATTCTCTGGCGGATGCTTAGTTTTTGCAGATAGGGTATTATTCTGTCATGTATATTTGCCCAGGTTTTCATTGGCTGACGTGAAAACAGATTCATATATCTCTTAGCATTGGTGAGTCTGTCCTCGTCTTTTGTGTATGTAAGATATTCTATTCTGTCTGCGACGGCAAGCAACCTTCCGAAAAGATAGCTTCTGTCTGTGCTGTTTGTGTTGAGTGACACTTTCCAGTCCTCCTTGCTTCTGTTTTCTATTTCTTTTTTCTTGATAAATGAGCAGGCAAGTGAGAGCGCACGCTCCCAATCTCTGCTCTTTGTATCGAACGATGCGGGTGAAGATGCCTTGTTTACAGCGAGGTTTACGAGATCAGACGGCAGCCTCTTGCCATAGATGATGCATGGCCTTAAGCGGTTGCAGAAGCTTTGAAGCAATTTTTCATCGCCGCTTATTTTCTCGCGCCCATAAAGTATGCATGCGATTTCTTTTAGCCCCGGAACACCGTAATATTTCGGCATACCCTTTTTAAACGAAAGATGTATAAGTCCGCAGTCGTTATGCCATTTTCTGACATTTTCAAGATATTGGCTTGTGCTTAGCTCCGAGGCTTCGATTACGGAGAGACGGCCCGGAGTGGCGGCATTGAGTGCCATTATGACTGTTTTCGATGAATAATCAGTTGTTTTAGAGTATCCGTTCATAGCGGATTCAAATCTTGCCGCACTCGCTGCGTCCGTATCATAGAGCTCGTCCTCTTCCGTAAATTCCTTGACGGCGGAGCAAATCTCATCGGTTCCTAAGCTGTAATCAGGCAGGGGATTCATCGCCGATTCCCAGACAACAATATAAAGTCCGCCGAAATTGCTGCCTTGCTTTCTTATTATCCATTTGAGAGCATTATGGATTTTCTGCGATTCTTCATATCCTATTGCAAAGGCTTCTTCGGCAGTGGAAAAACGTCCTCTGAAAGTAAAACCGTTGCTGTCATTTGAGGATATAAGTTTGGCGCCGTCTCCCTCGTTTCGGATTTTTTTAGGCTGAAGATATGATATTGGAACAACTTCTCCTGTTAAATATGATATTTCCGTATTGTCGGAACGGCTTTTTACATATTCGATATATGAATCCCTTAATGTCGTGTCAAGCCAGCATTCAGACGGAGGAGAGTTATCGCTCCACTCTGCTTCGACAGAAAACCTCACAAAAGCCTGCTTTATATCGGAGATTTTCCCGTCTTCGTCTGTCTCAAAAACTCCGCTGTTAATGAGATCGGTGATAATGCGCTCTTCTTTGATGTATTCATATACTGCCCGAACCTTTTCGTGCGAATGTTCCGATTCGGCCCAATCCTTTATTCCGTTAAGATACAGACGGTGCTTCTCCGAAGATAGCTTATCAAAGTCAGGAGCAAATTCATTATAGTTTTCGGCAAGGTAGCTGAGATTGTCACAGAGCGGGTGAGCTGCTGAGCCTGAGGTTCTTGCAGCAGATTCTTCTGTCACGGGAATTACCGTAACCGAGTCATCTTTTGCGACTTTTTCCGCTCCAAGAAAGGTGCCGTTTGGCAAAAGCTTTACGGTTACGGTTGCTTTTTGCGTGGTATGATACGGTGGCAGCAGAACTACATCTTCACCGAATCTTCCTTTTACTTCTTGTCCGACGATGTCAGTGTTGCATTCATAAAGGTTTAAAAGTTCTCTAACCCAGTTCAAGGCTCCACCTCCACGAATTCATTTACGCCCGAGAAATTGCCATTGCCGAAAATCTTTATATCCATATCTTTGATCCTGCGCTTTTGAGTACATTCTTCGGGGCGTGGGAATGTTATGATTCCCTTTTTCATTACCGCTCGGAAGAATCTGACGGTCATACCGCCGCGGTCCTCATCCAAAACAGCCTCATCTGCATAAGTTATTCCGTGATACATAAATCCGAAGTCAAGCTCATCAATATCATCATAAAACCCATGTCCTTCGTCAAACTCGCAGGGCTCAATATATCCCTGACACTCTCTTGTGCCGAGAAAGATATCACGTCTGCCGCCGCGCTCGACCATTCGTTTAGCGATGTTGTGGTGCTTGTTTTCGTTGCGGTCTGAAGAGAGCTCGGGGCGATTCATATTCCATTCAAAATGCGCTTTGACCCGATATTTTACGTCTTTAAGATATGTGTAAAAAGACAAATCGTTTTTTCCGAAGTAGGTTATAGGACGGATACCCTTTGATTCGGTCTGAATCGGATTCATCACCCGAACGGAGTCTACGATCCATACGATTGTGGGCTTCCAGTAAATGCTCTGAACAACACCTTTCAGCGCTTCATACGTCGGAACATGATAGCTGAGCTTTTCGCCGCCGACTCTTGTTATCGGGTCGGAAAAAAGAGCATACGGGCCCGTAAGTTCAAATTCAATTTTGTTTTCGTGCAAAATGACACTTCCTTTCTTTAAATTTTATATATTTAAAAGCGGCATCTCTCGCGGTTGATCGGTGACGCCTGTTCTGGGGTCATAATATCTTTCGTCGAGTATCATGAGACGTCTGTTCCAAGCATAGCTTATTCCGTCGCTGATCTTTTTACAAAACTGTTCCGAGACCGAAACTGCATATGATTGAAGCTGTCTGAGAATTATTTTTTTCTCAGAAAGAGATATATCCGTGCATTCGAGCCTTTGAACCAAATTTAATACATTCTGTTCACCGATAATAAGTGAAATTTTCCCGTCATCGTCGATTACCTCAAATTCTTCACCTGCGGTTCTGAATGCCTGACATAATATTTTGCCGTTTCTTGCACGGCAGAAATCTTTATTGCGCGAGAGCATTTCTACGATTGTCGTTGCAACACCGTTTACACACACGGGGTAGCTCAGTTCGCTGTCAAGTTTATCATAAAGCTTTTTGAAGTATATATCTATGTATTTTTCCGAATCGAGGCGAAGATTTTGAGGGTTGTAATACCGATGCTGATTCAATACTTCAAGCATAGCCTCTTGAGCAACTCGAATCTCTTTAATCGACGAAACATTTTCAGCCTCATATGTCATTTTAACGATAAAAACGTGCCCTTTGTCAAATTCTGCATGACGGTTGCAACGCCCTGCTGCCTGAATAACGCTGTCAAGTCCTGCTAAAGAGCGTATAACGCATCGGAATGAAAGATTGACTCCTGCTTCGACTACCTGTGTGCTTATGCAAATTCTTTTGCCTCCGTTTTTCAGCGAAGCTATAACCTTTTTGCGATGCTCAGGGTACATATTTGTGCTCAGATGATATATGTCGAAATCCTGACAGAAATTTGAAATCTGTTCAAATACCTTTTTTGCACAACTTTTGGTATTTGCAATAAATAAGACATCACCGAATGTTTCCGCTTTCTCCTTTATGTATTCGGTAATATGCTCAATACTCATTCCTTTGGGGCATAAGTTTGTGTCGTCTTGAAATTCGGTTCTTATAAAAACATCGTAAAAGTTCTTTTGCTCCGAAATCATTGGTAAAGAGGGAAGCATACAGTAGTGGTTTTTGAGGCTTTCAAAACGCGGCTGAGTAGCAGAACAAAGAACAAATACCGTGCCGACATATTTGCTCAAAAAATTAACAGCGAGGCACAAAAGCTCTGTTACCTTAATAGGCAATGCCTGAACCTCGTCTAAAATCACTACACTGTTACATAAACTCTGAAATCTTCTTATGCAACCGCTTCGTCCTGAAAACAGGGTATTGAGAAACTGCACCGAAGTTGTAACCACGACTGGAGAACACCAATCCTCTGTCAGACGGTCATATCTCTGCTGATTTGATTCATCTTCGATAATAAGGTTAGAATGATGTTCCAATACTATATCTGAGCAACCGAGAGCCTCGCGGATTTCATTTGCATTCTGTTCTGTGATTGAATGATATGGTGCGGCATAGATTATTCTGCGTTTGTTGTATTTCATTGCATTTGCAACTGCAAATCTAAGTGATGAGAGAGTTTTTCCTGCGCCTGTAGGAACATTTAAAATATATCTTGGATTGAGATCATCTGCTGCATTTCTGCAAATATCAGAGATTTCATGCCGCAGGGCGTTGATGGGCTTACCGTCAGACAATGATTCAACTTTTCTTTCAATATTATTCAGGCATTCGCTCCACAGTGTTTCAGAGGCAGGCGCTTCAGTGAATTTCGCGCCGTTATTCATGAAATCTTCGGTGCTTCTGCGGTCGGCGTCAATCAAAAGGGATATGAGAAGCCGTTGATACATACCAACAGTAAAATCTTTGTTGCAATATTTAACTCCGATATCTTTGCAGTCGGATGATATTTGTTCTAACATCAATTTGCAGTCAGATTCTGCTTTTTTTGCGTATTCGCTCAATATATTCAAGTCAAAGTCTGAGCTAAAGTTTTCAATACATTCGTCAACAGGCAATATTGAAGATTTTTCTCGGCGCATGTCTGTAAGAAATTTTCTATGTTCATGGTTGTAAAAGTCCTGAACCCCATGGTGAGAATAAATTGCCGCAGCTATAAGTTCAGCAGCAGAGGAATCATGTATAAGTTTTTCTGCTAAAATTCCTCCTGCGGTCGAATGGTCAAGTTTCTCTGAATTATTTCCGCTTTTAATGCTTTTTATGAAGTATTCGGACCATGCTATGGAGTACTTACCGCAATCATGTAAAAGCCCTGAAATGTATGCAATGTTTTCAAGAACAGGTGTGCAGCATTTTTTTAAAGACAATTCGGAGCTCTCTTTAAGATGGTCTTTGTTTGTCTGATACGATTCAGTTATCGGATTGTAATGCGAGTAAAAAACTTTTTCAGACATATTATACTCTTCTCCAACATGATTTAAATAATTATAACATTTTTTATGCAAATTGTCAATATAAATTAGGAAAAATATATCAGGTTAGATTCAAATACGGCAAAAAAGCTCGGCGCTCCCAATCTGCATCCCTGCCCTCCGTCTTTTTAATGTCCTCCGGGAGTGTCCATTTCCACCACATTATAAATTTTTTTGCTGGACAATTCGCCGCTACTAATCGCTTTCCATTAACAGCTTTGGGCTTAAATGTGGGCGGATGGGACACTCCTTTTAATGCTCTCCCCCTTGACATCTCCGAAAAAATATAGTACAATATTAACGAATATTTCTCGATTCGGAGGGTAAATATGAAAAAAATCACCAACAAAATTTTATGGATCTTTGCGATAGGCCAATTTGGGTGGAGCCTTTTGTCGGGCGTTGTCACCAACTGGCTGGTCTACTATTACACCGACGAGACCGCGGGGATCTTCGGCAAGAACATCACGACGGGCACTCTGTTTTTGAGCGTGACGCTTTTCGGTCTTATAACGATGGTCGGGCGAATCTTCGACGCCGTCACCGACCCGCTTATCGCGAGCTGGTCCGACCGCTCGAACTATAAGGGCGGGCGAAGAATACCGTTCATGCGGGCCATCGCGATACCGTTTGCGGTCATCACCGCCTGCGTTTTCATTCTGCCTCAGACCGGCAGCAAAACCGTCAACGACGTTATCGTTTTCGTGACGCTGATGCTCTTCTACCTGTTCATGACAATCTACTGCACGCCCTACAACGCGCTGATCTCCGAGCTCGGCAACGACCAGAAGAACCGCATAAACGTTTCGACCTACATTTCGTTTACATACATCGCGGGCCTCTCGGTGTCATACCTGATACCGAACATCGCAGGAATGTTTGAGGCGTCGCTCGGCAAAGACAATTCTGTCCGTGTCGCGATAGCGATAATGTGCGTGATCGCCGCGATCGCGATGCTGATACCCTCGCTGATGATCAAGGAGAGGGAATATATCGATTCAAAGCCTGTCGAGACACCTGCGTTCAGCTCGCTTTTCAAGAGCTTCAGAAATGCTCAGTTTGCAAGGTTCGTAGTCTCCGACGTGATATATTTCTTCGCGGTAACGCTCTTCCAGACGGGCCTGCCGTTCTATGAGACCAAGCTGATGAACGTTCCCGACACGATGACGTTTACGCTGACGGTCATAATGACGGTCTGCTCGCTGGTGCTCTATCCCGTGATAAACAAGCTTGCGCCGAAATTCGGCAAGAAGAGAATAATCATAACGGGCTTCTTTGCATACGCGTTTGTGTTCCTGCTCGCGTCGATATGCGGCGAGGGCGTAGTTTGGGGCATAATTATCGCGATCTGCGCGGGCGTCCCGATGGCGATTTTGGGTATTTTGCCGCAGGCGGTTGTCGCCGATATCGCCGAAGCCGACGCCATCGACTCGGGCGAAGAGAGAAGCGGAATGTTCTTTGCCGCAAGGACATTTGCGATGAAAATGGGTCAGGCCATTTCGATGCTTATATTCACCTCGGTCGTCTCGGCCTTTACTGTCGAAGCCGAAAGCGGCAGCTCGACCAACCCGTTCGGCTACCGCCTCACCGCGATAATCGCGACCGTCTGCTGCCTCATCGGCGCAGTGCTGTTCTTCTTCTATAACGAGAAGAAGATAATGGGAAAAATTTCCGAAAGAAAGCGGGAAGGTAATTAAGCTGGGTATCTCCTCTTAAAATTCCGCGATGCTTTAATCAACTAAAACACACATTCAAAAACGAGTACAATTTTTTGTACTCGTTTTTGATATTTTCCGTTGACACCCGGTTAACCGCATGATATAATATAATTAGGAGCTGAAAATATTTCTGAGGAAAGAAGTAAGAAATGACATACTATTCCCGCTCAGAAAACAGCAGGGGAGAAAAGGAGCTGCTTTCTGAGCATTTAAAGAAGACGGCGGCGCTTGCGGGCGAGTTTGCCTCGGCTTTCGGCGAGGAGAAGGCGGGCGAGTGGTGCGGAATCTTCCACGATGCGGGGAAGGCGTCGTCGACGTTTCAGAACGTTCTGAATTACACCGAGCACTGCGTGAATCATGAAGCTTGCGGCGCGTTCATGCTTTATAAAAGCAGCAGGCTACTGTCAGCGGTCATCTTCGCACATCACAAGGGCCTCGATTGGTACATAGAGGATCAGCTCAACGAGTCCTACGCGGTCAAAGGCTCGTTCGAGCACGGCAGCCTTGCAAGAAAATTCGCCGTCTCGGGTGCCGAGGAATATGAAGCTGCAAAACGGTTTATCGTAAGCGAGGTCGGCATGCCGAAAGCCGTTCCTGCCTTTGTCTCTGAGAATGATTCATATTACAAAAAGCTCCCGAAAATGCTCCACGCGAGAATGCTTTTATCCTGTTTGGCCGATGCCGATTACACCGCATCCGCCTCTCACGAAGATGAGGAGATATACGGAAAGATCTCCGATATTCCGCTTGATCCCGACAGGATTCTCAACCGCCTTGAAGCATATCGAAGCCGCATAATTTCGTCTTCTCATGCCGATGAGTCCATCAACAGGCTCAGAAACAGCGTTTATGAAGACTGTCTGCGGGCGGCTGAAAAACCCTCGGGTCTCTTCACTTTAACTTCGCCCACGGGCACGGGAAAAACTCTTGCTCTTCTTGCTTTCGCGGCCAAGCATTGTAAGGTTCACAACAAGCGCAGGATCATTTTTGTGCTGCCGTTTCTGTCGATAATAAGCCGGAACGCGGCGATTTACCGCGATATATGCGAAAACGTCCTCGAGTCTCACAGCATGTGCAGCTATGACGAGAGCACAAGGCTATTTTCCGAGCGATGGAGCTCGCCGATAATCGTCACGACATCTGTCAAGTTTTTTGAAGCTCTTTTTCGCTCAAAGCCGACCGATCTCCGCTTTCTTCACAACATCGCCGACAGCGTTATAATCTTTGACGAGGCTCAAAGCCTCCCTGCCGAGCTTTCGGGCACAAGCGTCGAGGCGATCAATTCGCTCTGCAAAATGTTTCGCTGTACGGCGGTGTTCTCAACGGCTACTCAGCCCGCATTTGACCTTTGTCCCGATGTCGGTTATCGACCCGTCGAGATCGTTTCAGACCCGCAGGCGCTCTACGACGCGGCAAAAAGAGTCACCGTCTACTGGAGAACGGAATATAAAACCGAGCTTTCCGATATTGCCGATGAGATGTCTCGCCTTTCAAGCGTCTGCTGCGTCGTGAACCGCAAGGACCATTCTCACAAGCTCTTTTCTCTTCTGAAAGTGCGCTGCGATAACTGCTTCTACCTCTCCACCGATATGTGTAAAGCTCACCGAGACGCTGTCATAAAAGAAATTTCGGAGCGTCTGAAGAACGGCCTCCCCGTAAGGCTTGTTTCGACTTCATGTATCGAAGCTGGCGTTGATATGGACTTTGAGTATATGTACCGCGCCTTAGCGCCTCTTGATTCGATAGTCCAGTGCGCGGGGCGATGCAACCGAAACGGCAGGGGAGTCGGAAGAATGACCGTTTTCATTCCTAACGAAGAAAAGCTTTATCCCTCGGCTTCCTATGAAAATGCCGCCGATATCGTAAGGCTGATGTCATCAGGCAGAGCCATTGATATAAACGACCCCTTGCAGATTCGCGAATATTATCGAAGATTGTTTGAAGATCATAGCGAGGATAAGCCGAAGCTTGTTAAGGCAATAAACGATATGGATTTTGCCGAGGTCGAAAGGCGGTATAAGCTGATAGATAATTCTGGCGCAAGCGTTCTTGTCCCGTACAGCGGAAGAGTCGAACTCTTTAATGAGCTTGCAAAAGAGGCCGTCGAGCAGGGGATAACCGCCGCATGGATAGCAAGAGCGACGCCGATAACCGTCACAAGCTACCGAACAGACAAGCTCCCCGAGCTTTGTGAAAGGGCGATGCTGAAAACCTCTCGCGGGAAAGTGACCGCTTCTGATCGGTATATATTAAACGACAAAAGATTCTATGACGAAAATTCGGGGCTGCTTTTTAATGATGAAAGCAGCCTTGAATACATAATCTGAGGGGGTGTAATTTTGAGGGATATTTCATTGGAAGTCTGGGGCGATTTTGCCTGTTTTTCAAGGCCCGAGTGCAAGGTCGAAAGGCTCAGCTATCCGATAATCACGCCGTCCGCCGCAAGGGGAATCCTCTCGGCGATATATTCAAAGCCCGTCGAGTTTTACTGGCAGGTGAAAAGAATCGAGGTGCTTAAGCCGATAAAATATATAAGCTTCAAGCGCAACGAGGTCGTCAATTCCAAGATCTCGGACAAAATGAATATAATTTTTGTCGATGAGACCCTGCGACCGAAAAGGGCAGGGGCGGCGAAAAAGTCTGTAAGCAATTTTTTGGTTGAAAAGGCCGAGATAGTGCTTAATATTCCCAATGCTGCCCGCGAAAAGAAGCATGATTTTTATATGTCCGCGATGAAAGATGCAGGCGAGCGCGACCCGCTAATCGCCCTTGCCGTCAAAGCTTTAGAGGAGCAGAACGACATAATAGTCGGCGAGCTATTAAGCCGCAAAATTAAGCCGTCCGATCTTATAAGCATCATGATAGACGGCATGCCTCTTGAAAACAGCACAGGCTACCTTGAATGGTGGGAAGAGTTCAGAAAGCGCTTTAAAGACAAAAAGGGTGCAAAAAAGAAGGAAACCTCGGAACTGAGCCGATGCTTTATAACCGGAGAGCTTACCGAACCCGTAAGGACGGCTCCGAAATTCAGTGGGCTTATAAGTGTGGGCGGGCACACGAGCGGCGACACTGTAATAGGTTTCGATAAAGACGCCTTTTGTTCCTACGGCCTTACTCAGGCGGCAAACGCGGCCGTTTCCGAGGAGGCAATAACCGCAGTGAACGCAGCGCTTGAGAAGCTTGTAAAAGAAGGTAAAACCCTCGCGGGAGCCAAGTATATCCATTGGTTTGGTGAGGCGGTAAAAACCGATGTGTTCAACTTCATGGGCTTTGGCTCATGGGAAGAAGACCCACCCGAAAGCTCTGAAAAAGATGACGACGAAGTCCGAGTAAGAAAATTGTTCGACAGCTTTTTCAGCGGCGGCTGCCCCGAAAACCCGAAGAATAAGTATTATATGCTTTCGCTGAGCGGCGCGAGCGGCAGAACGATGATACGAAGCTATGACGAAGGTTATTACGGCGAGCTTTATGATAATTTAAAGGCGTGGTATGACGACCTCAGCCTCGAAGGAAGAAAATACCCGAAGCTTTGGACGGTATACACCCGTCTTCTGAAATTCAGTGAAAGCGAGAAAAAATTTTCTGAGCGAATTTCAAAGGAGCTCAGCGGACTTTCTGTTCAGATCATCAACTCGATAATGCACAATTCACCGCTGCCCGATACCGTTGCCTCCCGATCAGTGGATTATATCAGACATGATATGTACAATTCGGATGACGACTCAAAGAAAGCCCGAAAGAACATCGACACGGTTTCATGTCAGATACTTAAGGAATGGTTAAACAGAAAATACAGAATCAACGATAAGGAGGAATTGCTGATTATGGACAAGATCAACAAAGACAGCCCGTCTGCGGCGTACCGGACGGGGAGAATGCTGGCAGTATACGCCGCTTTGCAGAACAAGGCTCTCGGAGATGTCAACGCAGGTATCGCTGAAAAATACTTTACATCGGCCTGCACGTCGCCTCAGCTTGTCATGGGAAAGCTCGCCGCGCTTTCTCAGTATCACCTTGCAAAGCTTAAGATAAGCGGCTTGAAATTTATTAAAGAATATGATAAACGAAATTGCCGCAAAGATCGGCAGAACATACCGAACAATGACCATCAACCGTTACCCGTTCAGCACCTCAACCTTAATCTCAAACCTCACCCTCTCACTCAGCTCCCTCGCCGAAAAATCAATCACATAAATCTTCCGCGAATCCTGCGGGCGAGGCTCGGGGCGCTCGGCGATGCTGACATCAAACCGTTCAGCGGGGTAGCACATCACCGCGTCGCCGTTTTTGCCGTGAAGAACGATTTTTTCACCGCAGATTTCCGGTTTTGAGAAGCTCACAAACCGCTCAACTATGTTGATTGAATCTGATGATAAATCAAATTTGTCGGCCAGTGCCATGCTGCCAGATGATTGATTAAAACTCACATTTCTGACAAGCTTCTTGAGGCATTCAAGCCCATATGCAGGCGCAATATCCATCGTGATGCCGCTCTCGGTGATCTCAACATCGCGGGCGCAAAATTCCTTTCCCACGCGCTGAAATTGCCCATCAATTATCGGCAGATTATGCCCCTGAGAGCCGCACTCGAAGCGCTCATAGCGCCCCTCACCAAAGTAGTCGCGGTCATAAATTCCGCTGCCGTAGTCGATGAGGACCTCGTCGCCGTTGAGATAAAACTCGACCTGCCCGACGTCATTGTGATTGTGGCTTTCGCCGTTGTGACCCGCTTTTACAGCGATTCCCGAGCTATTTGCGCCGCTCGAAATGTACCACTGCGCATCGCGAAAAATGTAAGTATGATAACTGCTTTCACTAACCATGTTATCAATACTCCAGACGAGGTCGCGGAGGATTCCGACCCAGCGGTAGCAGGGGTCGCTGTCAAAGCTCGGCAAGGGAGACCTCGGCAAAAATTCGGCCTCGCAGAACCGCGATTTTATATATGATGTGAGCCCCCACCATCGCGAAACGTCGCACTCTGAGCAGTCGCCAAATTTGACAATTCCTCCGAAAGTAAAGTATGCCTTCTGTTGGAACAGCGCGATATTTTTAATGCGTGGGTCTGCGAATAAATCAATTTTGTCGCTGCTCATTCTATGCAGCATTTCGGCGTAGGACGTGAAAAACGTGAAGCCGTAGGACCAATACGACAGGCCCTCGGTGCCCGCGCCGTCGGCGGGGAAGCCCGAAATATAGCTCTCCGCGGCGGTTTGAAGCTTGAAAATTATTTCTGACAATTCATCAATTTTGCAGATATACATTGCCGCGATGCCGACCGCACTGCCGCAGACCGCCGCCCAGTTATTCTGCGCGTGCTCCCAACCGAACTCGTCGCTCAAATAGCGATTTATAACTCTTTTGCGGATATTTTCGTCTGCTCTTTTTATAACTGCTGGTGAGAGAAAATCTTTTGTCAGCTCGCAAATTTCAGCGAGAGCAGACGCTGTCTCAGCTGAGAATAAATCAACCGTCTGACGGTTCTCTTCGTCAAAATCGCCCCAAATATGCGCGGGCAGCGCCCATGTATACTCGTCGCAGATCGCCCAAATCGCGTCCTCGAGCGCCGAAATATATTCCTGATTTTGCCAAAGCCAAACCGCCAGCGCCAAACACGCGAGCTGCCCGCGACGCGCAAAATAGGCCTTCTGATAGGTCTCGCGGTCGCCCGTCTGCGAGAAAAGCCGAAACTCAGAAAACTTCAGCGCCTCGATCGGCGCAGCGCGATACTCCACCGCTTTTGCGCGAATTTCCGCGAGGTAATCGGCATACACCGCGCCTGAAAGAATCTCCTGCCGCTTTTCTTCAAGGCTCTTCGCGAGCCCCTGCGGCAGCTTATTTTTCGGCATATCCGACAAAAATTCCTTGATTTTTTGTTGATTATAACTCATGACATCGCCCCCTATCACAACAATAATAACATATTTTCGCACAAAAAATCAATATTTTACTTGAAAATGTTTGCAAATTATGATACCATTTAATTGATTGGAGGCGAGCGAATGGAAGAAAATTATTGGCAGGGGATTGCCGAGAAAATTTACGGTAAAGCGGCGTCGGTCGCGAAAATTTGCCGCGACAAAGTCCCGTATTCAACGGTCGATGGGCGCTTCGACAACCAAACCGACAACATTTCTTGGTGGACGAACGGCTTTTGGGCGTGCGAGCTTTGGCAGCTTTACGGCGCGTTCGGCGATGAAAACTTGCGCGAAATCGCCGAGAAAATCGAGGGCAAATTAGACCGCGTTTTTCTCGACAGTCGGGGCATGGACCACGACAGCGGTTTTCGTTGGCTGATGACCGCGGGCGCCGATTGGCGGCTAACCGGTTCCGATGCCTCGAAAAACCGCCTGATTTTGGCGGCGAACGACCTCGCGGGGCGGTTCAACCTTGCGGGAAATTTCATTCGCGCGTGGAACGATTCGGGCGAC
>CANQUS010000021.1 GCA_947627055.1 uncultured Clostridia bacterium
GGATTTATTTGCTATGGTTGCTTAACGGTATTTTTTGTGTATTTTGACGAGTATGATTTAAATTTGCTCATTTATAGATTTAAAATTATTTTTTCGGACCGATATATCTGCCATGCAGCAGTTTCGCCGCCTTAAGTATGATTAACTCGGCGGCAATTGAGCCTATGAGAATCAAACCTATAATAAAATCGTTGTCTGACCAATCACACTTATAAGAGTCTCGCCCTAGGCTAACGCAAAAACACTACCACGAAATCAAGCACAAAACTAATAGATAATGCCAAATTTTGCATATTGGATAATTTCGGATATGATTGATTATATATCGATTGCTTTTTACAGTCTGTTTCAGATACTCTGTCTACTGATTTTTTACATCTTGCTCACTTTTTTCTCGTATTGCATTTAAATACATATCCCTGAACAACGTTTCCTCTAAATCAAGTCTGCCGTCTTTGTCATGATCGAAGTGTTTATCGTTGAATGCCTCAAAAGGGTACTGCCGGCTTTCATTTTTCATAAAAACTCACCTCATGTTATACATATTTGATCAAAGCAAACGGATCATCAATATTTTATTGACAGAGCATATGCGGCTTAGCCAATAATCCGCGAAATTCCCTATATAAATTTCCCTATATGTTGATCATACTGCTTTATTCTGTTTTGTCAATTAAGCAAAAGCTTGATCGTGTCAGATAGTTCAGGGTGGATTTACTTGAATTTATTTTACACTAACTAAAAATTGCAGCTATTTGACAATCTTTTGAAATAGTATTATTATATCCTTGTTGTACTGCGGAAGTTTCACGACTTCCGTTTAAATATGCTGAAAAATAACAGGAGGTATTTTAGTAATATGAAAAAAGAGGGACAAATAAAGGTCGAATCGGAAAATATTTTTCCGATCATTAAAAAATGGCTGTACTCGGATAAGGATATTTTCCTCAGAGAAATCGTAGCCAACGCCTGTGATGCGATCAAAAAATATCAAAGCCTTTGCGGTATCGGGGACGCTGAGAACGACGGCGTCGCTCCGAGAATCGAAGTAGTCGTCGATAAGGAAGCCAAAACACTCACTGTATCCGACAACGGTCTTGGCATGACTGCGGACGAGGTCGAAAAGTACATCACTCAAATCGCGTTTTCGGGTGCGGAGGAATTTATCGAAAAATATAAGAATAAATCTGATGACAATGCCGGAATTATCGGTCACTTCGGTCTTGGTTTCTACTCATCATACATGGTTTCCGACAGCGTTGAGATAGATACGCTTTCATATCAGGACGGCTCGGAGCCTGTTCACTGGATAAGTGACGGCAGTACCTCATACACGCTCTCTGACGGTACACGCACCGAGCGCGGAACGACTGTCACCATGCACATTTCGCAGGAAGAGGAGGAATTTCTTGATAAGGATAGGATCCGCGATCTGCTCCTTAAATACTGCCGCTTTATGCCGTATGAAATATACCTCAATCCCGCCGACGATGAAGCAGTCGTAACAAAAAATGATGACGGCGAGGACGTCAGGCGCGAGCCTATGCCTGTCAACAACACCACTCCCCTATGGCTAAAAGCTCCCCGTGAGTGTACAGACGAGGACTACAAGGAATTTTACACAGAGGCATTTTCGGATATAAACGAACCGCTTTTCTGGATACATTTGAATGTTGATTATCCGTTTAACCTCAAGGGTATTTTGTACTTCCCAAAGCAGACCGATAAATTACAGGTCATGCCCGGAGAAATAAAGCTCTACTCAAATCAGGTCTATATAGCCGACAACATCAAGGAGGTCGTACCGGAGTTCCTTATGCTCTTAAAGGGCGTCATCGACTGCCCCGACATTCCGCTCAATGTTTCGAGAAGTTTCCTGCAGAACGATGGTGAGGTCGCAAAGATCTCAAAGCACATCACTAAAAAGGTTGCCGATAAGCTTTCATCTATGTTTAAAAACGACCACGAGTCTTACGAGAGCTATTGGGACGACATTGCACCGTTTATCAAATTCGGCTGCATAAAGGACGAGAAATTCTACGACAGAGTAAAGGATATAATACTATTTAAGACCATATCCGGCGAGTACAAGACCTTTGCCGACTGCCCAAAGCAGGGTGACAAGATATTCTATGTGACAGACGAAAGCGTACAGGCGAAGTACATTGATATGTTCAAGGATAACGGACTTGACGCGGTGATACTGTCACACACTATTGACACCCACTTCATAAGCTTCCTTGAATACAAGGAAAGCGGAACGAAGCTTGTGAGGATCGACTCCGAGCTCGGCGACGCGCTCAAATCCGACGAGGAAGCAAACGCCGAAAGCGACGACAAGATAAAGGAGATTTTCAAAGCCGCTCTCGAAAACGATAAGCTCGAAATCAAGACAGAAAGCCTCAAAGCAAAGAATACGCCCGCCATACTTCTCCAAAATGAATATATGCGGCGCATGACAGATATGAACAAGCTGTACGGCGGACTTTTCGGAGGCTCTCCCGATATAAAAGAAACACTCGTTGTAAATACAGCAAACGATATTATCAAGTCGCTTCCAAGTATGAGTGAAGATAACCGCACACTCGTCTGCAAGCATATACTCGATCTTGCCGTAATCAGCCAAAGAAAACTCACTGCTGACGAGCTGAAAGATTTTATCGCAAGAAGCGTTGAGATTCTCGAAATCATAAAATAAAAAAGCTGTCAAAAATATATAACCAGGTCATGATGACTATGTCTCTCAGGCATGAGCCGCATTGAATTACAGCGCAATCTCCTTATTGAAATATCTTCCTGATAATAAATATATTCCCGTATAAAGACTCCATTCCCGCACATAATATTCACGGTGATATTTATTTATGAAGGATATAATAAAAGACGCGGAGGTATTTGCGTTAGGAGGTCTATCCTACGGAGCGATAGAAATAATGTGGCGGCAGTATACACACTGGACTATGCTTATCACGGGCGGTGTATGCTTCTATACATTATATAAACTGGGTAAGGGGCGAGAAAATTATCCTCTATGGAAAAAATGTCTGCTCGGAAGCGCTGTAATAACGACGGCCGAATTTCTTACAGGTGTAATAGTCAATATGGTTTTCAATATGGGCGTATGGGATTATTCATCGCTCCCGTTTAACCTTTTCGGACAGATATGCCTGCTCTACAGCTTTTTATGGGCATTGCTTTCGATACCTATCGATATAGTATGCAAGGCTCTGAGAAAGCACCTTGAGCCTTGAGAGGCTATATTTCCAAACAAAAATTCCCTCATGCAGAACTGATGCGTGAGGGAATTTTCATAAGATACACAAAAATCAATTTTTATAAATTAAATAATATTATTGTGTTTGCAGCATTCACCGCGCAGAAAAGCTTTGAAATAAATACTATAAAAGGCTTTTCGTCCGTCTGCTTCTTTATAACGAATAATATTAAAATTGATTTCCACGATAACAGCCAAAAATATATTGAAACAAACCGTCAATAATGGTATAATATACTATATTTGTTTTAATATGTAATAAATCTGCCGTGATTTTAAGGCACGAAAGGAATTTGACTATGTTAAGAGAGAACTGTTACAGAACATTATACTGCGGGGATCTTCGCGAAAACCACATCGGACAGAACGTTCGCGTCGCGGGCTGGCTTGAGAATATCCGCGACCACGGCGGAATAATGTTTCTTGATATTCGCGACCAGTACGGCGTCGTTCAGGTCGTCATTCACGACGAGGATATGCTCAAAGGTGTCAATAAAGAATGTGCCCTTACAGTGAGCGGCTCTGTCGCTAAGCGTGACGCAGAAACATATAACCCAAAGATAGCCACAGGTACAGTAGAAATCGTTGCGGATACACTGACTGTTCTCGGTAAAGCCCCTGCGGCTCTTCCGTTTGAGATCGCCACATCTAAGGAGACCAAGGAGGAGGTTCGCCTAAAGTACCGATTTCTTGACCTTCGCAACAAAAAGGTTCATAATAATATAATTCTGCGCTCTAAGGTTATTTCTTTTCTGAGAAATAAAATGACGGAGATGGGCTTCCTTGAGATCCAGACGCCTATTTTGTCCGCTTCCTCGCCTGAGGGCGCGCGTGACTACCTGATTCCGAGCCGCAAGCACAAGGGTATGTTCTATGCCCTACCGCAGGCACCTCAGATTTTTAAGCAGCTTCTGATGGTATCGGGCTTTGATAAATACTTTCAGATAGCCCCATGCTTCCGTGATGAGGACGCCAGAGCCGACCGCTCCCCGGGTGAGTTTTATCAGCTCGATTTTGAAATGGCATTTGCCGAGCAGGACGACGTTTTCGCGGTTGCCGAGGAGGTACTTTACGAGACATTCACAAAGTTCTCAAGCAAGGCTGTATCCAAGCCCCCGTTCCGCAGGATTCCCTATGCGGAGGCTATGATAACCTATGGCACAGATAAGCCTGACCTGCGAAACCCTCTGCTTATCAAGGATATAAGCGATATGTTTGCGGAGACGGATTTTGCCCCGTTCCGTGGTAAAACAGTTCGCAGCATAAATGTTCCCAACGCTGCCTCACAGTCAAAGAGCTGGTTTAAAAGGATGGAGGAATTTGCGCTCTCAATAGGCATGAAGGGTCTCGGCTATGTTAAGGTTCGTGACGATATGACCTTTGACGGTCCGATAGACAAATTCCTCAAGGAGGGTGACCGCGAAAAGCTTATCGAAATAAACTCCTCAAGCGCGGGAGATGTTATCTACTTTATCGCCGACAGCAAGGAGCTTGCGCCAAAGCTCGCGGGTCAGATAAGAACAGAGGTTGCCGAGCGTCTTTCACTTATTGACGAGAGCCGCTTTGAGCTGTGCTTCATAACCGACTTCCCCATGTTCGAGCATGACGAGGATACGGGAGCGGTCATATTCACACACAACCCATTCTCTATGCCTCAGGGAGGTATGGAAGCGCTTCTCACCAAGGACCCGTGCGATGTTCTTGCTTACCAGTACGATATAGTCTGCAATGGTATAGAGCTTTCGTCCGGCGCGGTAAGGAACCACGACCTCGACATCATGATCAAGGCATTCGAAATCGCGGGATATACCGAGGACGTTCTCAAGGAAAAGTTCTCCTCACTCTATACCGCGTTTAAGTACGGCGCTCCGCCGCACGCCGGTATGGCTCCAGGCGTTGACAGAATGCTCATGCTTCTTACCGATGAGGAAAATATCCGTGAGGTCATTGCGTTCCCAATGAACAGCAACGCTCAGGATGTACTTCTCGGCGCTCCCAATGAGGTAACGGAGCAGCAGCTCAGAGAAATACACATCAAGATAAGATAATAGAATCAATAAAACGCTAATAAGGAGGGGTATAAATGGTCACACGCGAAGAAATCCTGAAAATCGCAACCCTAAGTAAGCTTTTCGTGTCAGAAGATGAGCTTACAAAGCTGACAAGCGACATGGAGCAGGTCATAGCTTTCGCAGATACCATAAACAGTGCGGAGGATTCTACAACGGAGTTTGATAATATAAACAACCTATCTAACGTTTTGAGAGAGGACGAGATCGTCCCCTCAATAGATAGAGATAAAATTCTCTGCAACGCACGGGATACTGACGACGGACACTTCCTCGTCAAGAAACGTGCTTAAAACTTGTTATGGTGGTGAAATAAATTGAGCGAAAGAGGAAACATAAAAAAAGTAAGCGAGCTGCTGCGCGGCAGGCAGATCTCCTGTGAGGAGCTTACAAAATCATATATAGACGAAATAGAAAAAAGCAATGGTGAGCTTAACGCCTATGTCAAGATAACTCCCGAGTCAGCTCTCGAAACCGCCCGTGCCGTCGATAAAAAAATCGCGGACGGAGAGGAGCTTTCCCCTCTCGAGGGTATTCCGATGACATTAAAGGATAACATATCAACTGACGGCATCGAGACGACCTGCTGTTCAAAAATCCTGAAGGGATATGTGCCTGTCTATGACGCAACTGTTTGGGATATACTAAAAAAGCAGAATGCAGTTCTTCTCGGTAAAACAAACATGGACGAGTTCGCAATGGGTTCATCCTGTGAGACCTCATGCTTCGGCGGCGCTAAAAATCCCCACAATATTGAACACGTCGCGGGCGGCAGTTCAGGAGGAGTTGCCTCGGCTGTAGGCGGAAATATAGCCGTCTACGGCTTGGGCTCGGATACGGGCGGCTCTATACGTCAGCCCGCGAGCTTCTGCGGCATAGTCGGTCTAAAGCCGACATACGGTGCTGTATCACGCTATGGGCTCATCGCCTACGCCTCGAGCTTTGACCAGATAGGTCCTATAACCACATCCGTGGAGGATGCCGCAATAGTATTTGACGCTATTTCCGAATATGACGAACGGGATTCTACCTCAAGGGGCAAAAATGGCACACCTTCCGCCACTACACTTAAAAACTCCATAAAGGGCATGAGGATCGGAATAGCAAAGGAATATATCGACGGTGTCCGTGACGATGTTCGCGAGGCTGTCCTCGGAGCCTCAAAGGTCTATGAATCTCTCGGCGCGGAAATCGTTTATTTCGATCTGCCTGTTTTGAAGTATTCTCTCCCAGTTTACTATATCCTCGCCTGTGCGGAGGCTTCATCAAATCTCGGAAGATATGATGGCATTCGCTACGGATATAAGGCTGAGCATTACGACGATGTTAATGACATGATAAAAAAGACAAGGAGCGAGGGCTTCGGCGATGAGGTAAAGCGTAGGATACTTCTCGGCACATACGTTTTGAGTTCGGGTTATTACGACGCCTACTATAAAAAAGCTCAGAACCTTCGCGGCACTATCGTAAATGCCTTTAAGGACGCATTTACAAAGTGTGACGTTATCCTCGCTCCGACAGTACCTATGACAGCTTTCAAAAACGGCAACGCTATCAGCGACCCTGTCGAAACATACCTGACGGATATATGCACCGTTCCCGTGAATATATGCGGACTTCCGGCTGTTTCCGTTCCGTGCGGATTTAATGCAAATGGTATGCCTATCGGTATGCAGCTCATCGGAAATACATTTGCCGAGGCAACTATACTCAATGCGGCCTATCAGTATGAAACGGCTGTTCCCGAAGCATTCAAATCCTCAGACTTCGGTATAAAGCTATAAGGAGGTTTGGATAAATATGAAATATGAATTGGTCGCCGGCTTTGAAACTCATGTGGAGCTTTCTACTAAAACTAAAATTTTCTGCGGCTGCACCACGCAGTTCGGCGGAGAGCCTAATACACACTGCTGTCCCATCTGTATCGGACTGCCCGGAACTCTCCCCAAGCTGAACCGTCAGGTCGTTCGATATGCCGTCATGGCCGGTCTCGCAACGAACTGCACTATACCCGAAACGGCGAAAATGGACAGAAAAAACTACTGCTACCCCGACCTGCCGAAAGCATACCAGATCTCACAATACGATATGCCGCTGTGTGTCGGAGGATATGTTCAGCTTTCTAACGGCAGGAGGATACGTCTGACGAGGATACACATTGAGGAGGATGCGGGAAAGCTTATCCATCGCCACGGCGATACTCTCGTGGACTACAACAGAGGCGGAGTCCCTCTCATTGAGATAGTCTCAGAGCCTGACATAAGGTCTATCGAGGAAGCCCGTGAATACGTCGAAAAGCTTCAGCTTATAATGCGCTATATCGGTGTTTCAGACTGCAAAATGCAGGAGGGCTCTATGCGCTGTGATGTTAATATTTCCGTCCGTGAGGTCGGGAGTGACAAGCTCGGCACAAGAACGGAGATCAAGAATATGAACTCCATAGCGTTTATTGCTAAGGCTATGGAATATGAATTTGAGCGACAGGTCGATATCCTTGAGAACGGCGGACAGGTCGTTCAGGAAACACTGCGCTATGACGATGTGACGAATACTACATCGAGTATGCGCGGCAAAGAGGACGCGAACGACTATCGCTATTTCCGTGACCCCGATCTTGTTACAATAAATGTATCGCGCGAGGAAGTCGAGGAATTAAGAGGTCTCCTGCCTGAGCTTCCGACACAAAAAGCGGAAAGATATGTAAACGAGCTTGGCCTATCCGAAACAGACGCGGCGCTTCTGACAAAATACCGCAGGATAGCCGAATACTATGAGGCTGCATGCGAGGGTACGAAAAATCCGAAAACCGCAGCGAACTTTATAATCAGCCAGATCTTCCGCCGCCTTGATACAGAGAGCGACAAGGAGGATTTTAATATCAAGGTGACTGCCGATGCCCTAAATGAGCTTATCAAGCTGCTTGACGATGGAAAAATCAGAATGAATCTCGCCAAAAGCACGCTTGATAAAATGCTTGACACAGGCAAACGTGCGACAGAGCTTATCTCCGAAAGCGACATGGGAGGTCTTGACGATGCGGCTCTCCTCGCGCTGTGCGAGCAGGCAATCGCGTCTAACGGAAACGCTGTCAATGACTATAAAAACGGCAAAGAAAAGGCTATCAAGTCGCTTATCGGCTTTGTTATGAAAAATTCGCGCGGCAAAGCTGACGCCGCCGCCGCAGAGACTAAAATAAAGGAATTGATAGGCTGATTTATATCTTTGTTTATTTACAATTTATGTTAAAAGGGGCTGTTTTTAACAGTTCCTTTTTATATTAAAAAAATTTCCCGTGAAACGATTTTTCTATAATTGCCTGCCGTCGATTTCCTAAACTAAAACATTCAGCTTTCGGGAAAGTTAATATACGGGAGGTGAAAAATTGAAAAAATTCTTTAGAAGAACATCATACGTTTTCTTAATACTTTCTATGATATTATTCTATATTATTGCTTACGAAACGTATTCGGCACAATCGTCGTTTACAGTAAATGCAGACAGCGAAAACGAAATTGCTTTGCCGTATCCGCTTTGCATATCCGCCAACAAGAGCAGCTTTGTTTCCGCAAGCACCGCAAGCGATATACCGATGCTCGGAAATGGCGAGCTAAAGCTTTTTAACAGTATTCCCATTAAAAAGGTTGATATTAAGGTGAGCGGCGAAAAATATGTCATCCCATGCGGAACTCCGTTCGGTGTAAAGCTGTACACACGAGGAGTTGTAGTAATCAGCATGGAGGACATTGACGGAAAAAAGGCAAATCCCGCAAAAGATGCAGGCATCAGCATCGGTGATATTATCCTTTCAGCTAATGGCACAGAAACTGACACCAATGAGGAGCTAGCCAAAATTGTCACCTCCTCTTGCGGAAAAAGCATAAAGCTAAAGATCCGCCGCGAAAACATTATTTTCACAACCACCCTTTCCCCTGTTTTAGACAGCAGCTCACAGTACCGCATAGGAGTCTGGGTGCGGGACAGTTCCGCCGGTATAGGTACTATGACATTTTTCGACAGCGAAACAAGGTGCTTTGCCGGTCTCGGTCATGGGATATGCGACTCTGACTCGGGAACTATGATGCCCCTCATGAGCGGAGATATTGTGAATGCAGAGATAAACGGCATTACTAAGGGCTGTACAGGTTCAGCTGGTTCTCTGAGAGGATATTTTGCTGATGACACGGCAATAGGAACGATTTTGACAAACTCCGAGCGCGGGATCTTCGGAAAAGCAGAAAAATCACCTGTAGAAAACGATAATATACCCATAGCATGGAAACAAGAGGTCAGAACGGGTAAAGCTCAAATCCTTACGACAATCGAGGGATGCACCCCACATTACTATGATATTCAAATAGAGAGCATAAACCGCAATGAAGGCAAGGAAACAAAAAATATGGTGGTCCGTGTAACCGACGAAGAACTTCTATCAAAAACAGGCGGTATAGTTCAAGGCATGAGCGGTAGTCCTATCATACAGGACGGTAAGCTCGTCGGAGCGGTAACTCATGTATTTTTAAACGATCCCACACGGGGATATGCAATTTTTGCCGAAAATATGTATGAAACCATAAGCAATATTTCACAAAACAGTATCGAAAATGCAGCTTAATTTTATGCACTAAATCGTATTTACCATTTTATGCCATTTATTTTTGTAAAACTATTGCTATTTATTCCATTTTATGGTAATATTTAATCACCAAATAAATCAAACGGGGGAAGAAACATGGAAAATACGATTAAAATACTAATTGCGGAGGATCCCGCAGAATTTAAGGACGCGACGCCTGAGACCTATAAGGACTTTAACGTAGAGCCGATTTTTTGCGAAAAGGACGGAACTGTATTACTCGATGAAATAAAAAAGCACTCGCCTGACGTAGTCATTATGGATATGTTTATGAAAAACATTGATGCGGTCGGCATTATAAAAAATATACGCAAAAATTCCTCAGGCAGCAACATCATTTATATCGCTCTTTCAAGCTTTGACAGTTCAATGCTCGAGCGCGAGATTCTGGGCGCAGGTGCGGCATATTATGTGCTGAAGCCTTTCAAGACAGAAAATCTTCTCGAGAGGATAACTGACTTCATGTGCGGCGGTACTCAATCAGCAGGCGCGATAAAGAGTTCCGACAGTGAACTGCAAATCCAGGTCACTGAGATACTGCATCAGATAGGTGTTCCTGCTCATATCAAGGGTTACCAATATCTTCGTGACTCAATAATCATGTCCGTCGAAAAGCCTGAAATAATAAACGCAATAACAAAGCAGCTTTATCCGAGCGTTGCTAAACGTTACGAAACGACATCCTCAAGGGTAGAGCGTGCTATCCGTCACGCAATAGAGGTTGCATGGGATCGTGGAGACGTAGATGTTCTCAACTCATATTTCGGCTATACAATTCACAACGGACGCGGAAAGCCGACAAACAGCGAATTTGTCGCGATGATCTCCGACAGGCTACGTCTCCATATGCGTGCAGCCGGCTGAGTTGACCAGAGCGTATTTTGCAGATAAGACACAGGTTAATCTTCACAACATTACAAAAATATTTAATCTGCATTAGATCAACTAATTGCCCCCGCAAAAAATGTTCACTACCGTTCTTTGTTAATTCTGATGCTTATAGCTTTGTTTATCAGAAGATAGTCGAACACTTTATCATCTCCCTTTGCAATGAAGCATAACAGCATAGGGTATAACCTGAAAAAACTCATATCTGAGCCAAAAGCCTTGAGAGCAATCCATCACTACGCTCTCAAGGCTTTTCAATTATTTTTATCACAATGCCTCAAACGACATTTTGCATTTTTGAGCATATTTTTCTGCTCTTGAGCCCTTAGGGGCTTTTATTGTTGCTGGCGACATATAAAACGTACCCATATTATACTTTATATTTTCCGCATCAGCTTCATCAAGTACGGTGTTAGGATTCGGTATTGTAATAGTATCAAGCCTCGAGCATTGCATAAACACATCAGACTTTATAGCTTTAAGACTTTTGGGCATTACTATGTTTTGGAGAGAAGTGCATTCTTTAAACGCAGAGTCCTCAATATACTCAAGACTTTCAGGCAAGCTCACATCCTCAAGCGATGAACAGCCTTGAAACGTCCCCTCAAGAATACGAGTGATACCGTCCGGTATTTCAATAGACTTGAGCGATGAACAATTATAGAACGCATGCTCACCGATTTCAGTCATGCCTGACGGAAAGGTAACTTCCTCCAGCATTAAATTTTCGGAAAACGCTCCGTTAAAAATCGATTTGACGCTTTCGGGTATATCAAAGGTTTTGTCCTTCCTGCCCGACGGATACACAATAAGCTGGCTTTTATTTTTATTATACAGCACACCGTTTTCAGATGATAAATAAGGATTGCTTGTGTCAACGTTCAGATTCTCAAGGTAAATACACTCGGTAAAAGGACTATTATCAATTTTGTCTACACTCGTTATAATACTATTAACATATTTTGACAGGGTAATAGATTTTATGTGAGTTGCGTTTTCAAAAATTTTATATCCAATTGATGAAACTTTTTTTCCTCCGAGCGTATCCGGGATAACTATATTCTCAAGTATCCCCTTATACTTGGTTATAGTTACGGTTCCGTCGTTATTCTCCGAGTATTCGTAGTTTACAATATCCTCTTTCTGAATTTCCTCCTCAGTAGGCTCTTCTGACTTAGGGGGTTCCTCGCTGCTGCTTGGCAGGGTACTGCTGTATGGTATATCATCACTTGCAGTAATACTGTCATTTTTGGCTAATATTGTAATAACCGAAACAATACATATTCCGACGACAACAATAGCAAGCGCCGCAGCTGTGATTTTTCCGACTGTTGTGGACATAAAGCTTCTCAATCGACTACCAAAAGACACTGTATTGACAGCCTTTCTGCCTTTGTCCGCAGGTGAGGAATACATGGAAAACTCATCGGATACATTACGGTCGCCTCCTCCGTAATCGCTTATTTGATTCGACAAGACCTGTTTGTTCTCATGAACATCATATTCATCAGCAGCGCTGTTACTCTCATAAGACTTGTATTCATAAGCATCAGCTTTCTGATCGGGATCATGATGCAGAGTTTTATCCTTTTCTGTAAATGCTTGTGAAAATGAACTGTCAGCTGATGTCTCCTGATATATATCAGTTGGATATTGTGCAGCCTCTTCCTGACTTGACTCATCAGTTGAATATGTATCTTCCGAAAAACCATAATATTGTTTGTCAGTTGATTCATCACCAGACGGCTCTTCTGAAGGCGGCACAGCGCCCCCAAAGGAAAACTGCTGAGGTATTTGCGTTTGTATCGGAGGCTGATATACAGATGACAGGTCGTTTCTCGAAGGTTCTTTCTCATCGTTTTCAGAAACTATTGAAATCAGCTCATTAAACGGCGGCGCCGGATAAAAAAGAAATTGCGTTTTTGCCTCCTCCGAGAGTACGAACGGAATCGCTGAAAGGGTAACTTCTCTAAGCAATACGCCGTCATCCCTTAGCTTCTGTATAAGTTCCTTCATTGACCGTCTGGCAGCTGTAAGGCTGTATTTGACATATTCCTCTGACATATCAATAGCATCTTCAATATCAGAAACATTCATTTCCTGATAATAGTGCATTATTACTATAAGCTTTTGATCGTCAGGCAGGCTGCTGACAATTTCACTTATATGACGTTTTGTTTCTTTGTCATCGACACTCTCCTGCGCGAGGTTTTCCTTGTTATCATTCTCGTCCCAATCAGAAATATTATAGCTTTTCGTATCATTAAAAAGCTTGGGATCTTTTGATTTTAGAAAGATTTTTATATTACGTGATACGATTTTATTAAGCCATAAATCAAAATACTCAGTTGTCTCAAGCATGGAAAGATTTTCAAATGCGTTTATATAACTATCCTGCATTATATTGCAGGCGTCGTCCTTGTTTTTTGTTATACACATTACCGCATAGTATATCTGATCCTTAGTCAAATTATATAGAGTTTCAAACGCAGAATCGTCACCTGCAAGCGCAAGCTGAACATAACGCGTAAAATAATTATCCATGGTAACCTCCGTTTTCAAAATAAACCGACAGAAAATACTTAAAATTCGAGAAAACACTGATTAAATATGGCATAATCTGCACCGTCAGACTGTTTGTCGAACTTTGTTGTTTTGCTGCGAATATAATGACATTCGTTACAGTAATGCATTGCAAAGTATCGTAAAAGACACAAGCAAGGTAAGTGCCAAACCGTCTTGCGGTATTTATTCAGTGATTCTTTATATATACTATCATTTTAACTAAATTTTTAAATAAATTCAATCTAATTCAAGGAATTATAATAAAAATTTTCTTTATCGAGTGCTTGAATAAAAATAAAATAAATGCTATCATTGTAAAAAAACAAAGAACGGAGAATTATTATGGCACTAAAAAACAGAGAATATCCTCATGCGGAAATTTCGCGTAAGGCAGAAACAGCTCTCATAGGCGGAAACACATGGATATACGATACTGAGGTTAAGAGGATTTTCGGAGACGTCAGTGACGGCGCGCTTGTTGATATTGTAAACTGTCGTGGACGATATATGGGAACAGGCTACTATAATTCTCATTCTAAAATACGAATCAGAGTAATTTCACGGAATGCAAACGACCGCTTTGATCATTCATTCTATGAGCGGCGTGTAAAATATGCGTGGGAATATCGCAAAACAGTTATGGGAGATGACTTGAACTGCTGTCGTGTCATTTTCGGAGAGGCTGATGGTTTTCCCGGTCTTACTGTAGATAAATTTGACGATATTCTTGTAACGCAGACACTCTCGCTCGGAACCGAGTGTGTTAAGGATATGATTTTCACTGCTCTCGTCAAGGTTCTATCCGAGGACGGTTTCACCATTAGAGGCATCTTTGAGAGAAACGACGTCAATATACGCCGACTTGAGGGTATGGAGGAAAACAAGGGGTTCTATCATATTAACGGTTTAGATACTGCTTCAGAAACTCAGGTCACTATTGTTGAAAATGGGATAAAGTATCATGTAGACTTTGAAAATGGACAGAAAACAGGATTTTTTCTAGACCAAAAGTACAACCGCCGTGCCGCCGCTAAGCTCGCCAAGGGCAGGAGAGTTCTCGACTGCTTTACACACACCGGTTCATTCGCTCTTAATTGCGCCGCAGGAGGTGCAGAACACGTGTGTGCTGTTGATATTTCTGAGGAAGCTGTTTCTTTCGCCCAAAAAAACGCTGAACTTAATTCACTCAGCGATAGAATAAGCTTTAAAGCTGTGAATGTCTTTGACCTGCTCCCTAACCTCCCGACAGCGGATGAGAAATACGACTATGTTATACTCGACCCACCCGCATTTACAAAGTCACGCTCTACCGTTGACAGTGCAATGCGAGGCTATAAGGAAATAAACCTCAGAGCAATGAAGCTTCTGCCAAGAGGAGGCTATCTAGCGACCTGCTCCTGCTCACACTTTATGACGAACGATTTATTCCGCACTATGCTAAAGTCTGCCGCTTTTGACGCACACGTTGAGCTTCGCCAAATAGAAGCGCGACAACAGGCTCCTGACCACCCGATACTATGGAGTATGCCCGAAACAAATTATCTTAAGTTCTACCTGTTTCAGGTGGTTTAACAGCCATAGCACCAACTCATCCTTTGTTTGAGATAGTTTTCTCAAATTTTTTAAAAGCATAAGCTGACGCAGGTAGCACACTATACACCTTAATTAGTTAAAATAAACCCGCAATAAATGGTTTTTATTCGATCGCTTTACTTTTATATTGTTGTTATATGAACTCTGAATATGGGTAGGCAAAAGTACTTTTGTTATCGGCGCACTGTTCGTTTCAAATTTATGGTATACGTCAAAATGTAATAATATAGTCACCGCACGTTCTAACCATTCAATATCGGTTTCCAATCTATATTTACGCTTTTCTATTCTGCCATATCATTTATCAAGTGTTATTTTAACCGAAATGTTCTTTGTAAAAGAATCGAAGTAATCTTTGGTATCTTGCAACAGTGCCGATCGATTATTTAAATACTCGACTGAACGCATCACTGTAAAATATACCATTCGGAAGTTCAAGAAATCTCGCTAAATATTCTTTGCAACCTTTGCCGAATGCCACCATGTCGGCATGATCTTTTTCTCACAAAGTATGGTATCACAATCAAATGATTATTATATTTTCAAGCTTGTGGCGAATGTTCCATGACTCGTTCTCGTTTGTTCTGTAATATCTTGTATTTCTGTTTTTAATTCTTCTGTTTTCATATTTATATATTACTCTATTTCTTTAAAAAAGAAACCGCTGTTTACCGATAATACGGATCTGCTGCATGAATTTATAGCGGATATGCTGGACATTCCCAGTGAAAGCATCAAAGAGATTACTATAACAAATCCTGAACTTTTTCCCGATTCGTCCGATGGGAAATTCAGCAGACTTGACCTCAGCCTGAAAGTTGACGAAAAGCTTGTCAATGTAGAGAATATAGTTACAGAATTTCACCTATGAGTATTTGTACTTCTGTAAATGTTTAAAGCGAAAACGGTATTACATCTATGAATATTTGTACAAATATAATCATATAAATAGATAGTTTTACTGAATTTTATTGACAATTTAAGGATAAAGTCTTATAATATATACAAACACAATATTCAAACACAACGAAAAATAAAGATTACGCAAGCATTAATAAACTTCGAATGATATTCCAAAGAGGAGGAAATTTTATGTCAATTATAATTCTGCTTTGTATACTTGTAATATACATTATAGCAAAATCTTACGATGGGTGTACAAAATCAACAAAAATTTTTACTGAAAAGGAGTTGAATGATATGCTGGGGGAAATGGTAGGGAAATCAAAAGCTGAGTGTCGAAAGATTGCTAAGAAGTATACTAAGAGATAAATATTACAGATAAAAGCCGATAATAATTACCGCTACAGGACATTATTTTATTGGGCAAAGCTGTATGCCTCGGATCTGAAAAGCGGAGATCCGTACGGAGAGCTAAAACAAACCATTACAATAAATATTATAAACTTCAATATGTTTGACAGACCCGATTACCACACGGAGGTCATTGCGTCTATAAAAGGTACACAGCAGATTTTTTCCGATAAATTCAGTATACATTTCTTTGAACTGAAAAAGGTCGGAAAGACGTTAAATCCACGAAACCGCAAGGAACTGTGGCTTCAATTCATCAGTGCGGACAGCGAGGAGGAGTTTGAGATGCTGAAGCAGACTAATATCCCTACAATGGAAAAAGCAGTTAAGGTTATATATGATATGAGCGAGGACACAAGGATTCGAGAAGCAGCCCGTCAACGTGAAAAAGCTTTACATGACGAGGCCTCCGCACTGTATAACGCTAAAAAAGAAGGACGCGCGGAAGGACGTGCGGAAGGACGTGCGGAAGTCATCAACGAAATAATTGAAAATATGCGTAAAAACGGTATTTCGGAAGAACAGGTTCAGAAGATCCTCGCCGAAATAAAATAATTTAACGCTGCAAAAACAAAAAGGCACGAACTGCGGCACTTTCCAATATGACAGTATCTAAGCAATATTGATACAGGGCAGCTGCCAAACAGGTGCGCAACAAGCAGAACAGCCATACTCCAAACCTCATCAGAGTATAGCTGTTCTGATTTTATTTGTAGACAGACATATATTTGTTTGATAATCTTTTCAGTTTTGCTGTATCAACTGTCTTCTCAGTTTTTCTAGTAGCCTTTGCAATATCACCTCACAGTTTTTGAGTTTTAGCTCACACTCCTTAATAACAACAGTATATCACCCAATCTGCCGCAGCAGTTCATAGTTATATTTATCCATAACATTTTTCTCGATTTTAACTTTTCATAATGCTGAGTTTTTTCTGGGCAGACAAAATACTTACATCCATCGTGCTTTATCGGATAAGCCATAAACATCAAACACTTTTGATATTTCTTCATACAAAATCGCTTGTGAATATCCTGCTGCCTTAATGACAGATTATCAATCTGAGCTTTCCGCTTTTTAATTTTCCCAAATATTTTTCTGTCAAGTCTTGCAATCTCTTTTTCTAAATCTGACGTCTTGTAAAATTGTTTTTTCTTACCGTTGTGGAAATATTTCCTCAGAAAAAGAATATATATCTATTACACATATAACAAGGAGCTTAATATAAAATGTATGCTTTATTTAAAGTAAATCGCCTTTTACTTTCCTCTGCTACTGTAATAGGGATCCTCATCCTGAGCCTTATAATATCATCCGGAGTGATCAGCAGCCCTTCCCCTCAGAGCCGTAAGGAAATAACTCTGCCAGTTCTCATGTATCACGGGATACGAAAGGATCACTCAGCACAAAACAAGTACGTTATCTCTCCCGAGGAATTTGAAGCGGACTTAAAGTATTTAAAAGAAAACGACTACGAAACTATTGTTGTAGCGGATCTGCTTGATTATTTTGATAAAGGAAAACAGCTTCCAGAAAAACCGATAATTCTGACCTTTGACGACGGTTTTCTCAACAATTATACATACGCTTATCCGCTTTTAAAAAAATACAACGCAAAAATGATCCTCTCTCCTATCGGCAAATATATCGACGAATATACCGAAAGCGGAGACCAAAACCCCGCTTACGCGCAGGCAGACTGGAACACGCTCAGTGAAATGGCGGAGTCAGGGCTGGTGGAGCTTCAAAATCATACATATGATATGCACGCCTCAAGCGGCAGAATAGGCGCAAGTCAAAAAAGCGGAGAATCCGATGAGGAATACAGGCTTGCCCTCAAGGCCGACCTCACTAAACTTAACAATCGAATGAAGGAGAAACTTGGTATCACCCCGACAGCCTTCGTGTACCCCTACGGAGCCATCTCAAAAACCTCGCCCGAAATAATAAAGGAATTGGGCTTTAAAGCAAGCTTTGACTGTTCCAATAAAATCAACATTATAAGCAGTAAAGATGACCTGTACGGACTTCACCGCTTAATACGGCTTCACGGGAAAAGTGTTCGGGATATTTTAAGCGACGCAGAATAAAGCCGTACTCCTCACAAAATTCATAATAATACATATTATAATGTAGATACAGAAAAGGAGAGATAATATGCCCAGTGTATTTTTAAGTCCGTCGCTTCAGGAATTTAACCCGTATGTGAACGGCGGCAACGAGGAATACTATATGAATCTGATCGCGGACGAAATGATACCGATACTCACCGCAAGCGGGATCGAGGTCGGACGCAACAGCCCCGAACAAACACTCTCGCAGGCTATCGCACAGTCAAACGCCGGTAACTACGACCTCCATCTCGCAATACATTCAAACGCAGCCCCACCCGCTAACGCCGGAAATGTTCAAGGTACGGATGTATACTACTCCGCCTCAAGCGCACAAAGCACACGAGCCGCAAATATCTTCGCCAACAACTTCAAGGAGATATATCCCGACCCGTCTAAAGTCAAAACCGTTCCCACAACATCTCTTGCGGAAATTGTCCGCACAACCGCTCCCGCAGTACTTATCGAGGTCGCTTACCACGATAACCCCGAGGACGCGCAGTGGATACGTGACAACATAAGCGAAATAGCTCAGAACCTCGCCACCTCCGTCACGGACTTTCTCGGAGTGCTTGAACAGGAGCCTGCACCTGTAAAAAAAGGAACGGTAACTACTCAAAGTACGCCCCTAAACATAAGAAGTCAGCCGACTACCGCCTCACAGGTCATCGGTCAGGCCCCAAGGGGTGCAACAGTGAATATTATCGGGCAGGACGGCTCGTGGTATCTTATAACATACAACGGCTTACAGGGGTATGTCAGCGGACAATATATCACCGTTCAATAAAAACAAGAAAGCGTCATTCGGTACGAGAAAGCAATCGTAAACCGAATGACACTTTTATTTTTAAATACTATTACTGAATAATTCTAACATACAAATTACGCAAGCATTTTGTGCGTAAAGGCTTGTGAAGAGATCCGTCAGCTTGTATACGGCAAAATATAATATATAAGCGTAAGTATACCGGCAGCAATAGCCGCCGAAATACCGACTGTAAGTAAAATACCTATTATTATTTTTGCCCTGCGACTACGCTTGTAAAGTCTCGGTTTTGGCGGCGCGGAAACAAGCCGTACCCTGTCAGTCTGTGAAAGTTCCTTGTCAAGCTTTGTAATAACATCGCCTATGTCCTCAGCCTTTTCCTCCTCAGTGGTAAGCGAGTATGTCTCGGAAAGCTCCGATATAATCCCGCCATGAAGGATAATATCTGTTTCCTCCGGATCATCGGGCAATGCAACAATAATCTGCTCATTCGACCTTATAATATATCCGCTTGTTTTTTCTCCGTCGATACGCTTTATGGATACATTTTCATCATTGGAAACAAGTATTTTTGACAAAACCTTGTCTGTGCTGTCATAGCCGTCATTGAGTCCTCCAATAACGAATATCAGAAGGCTTTTTTTCAGACTCTTTGAAAGGACATCGGCAAGCTCCGACTTATCTGTCGCGGCGGTTCCCATAGACTGTGATAGTCCAATCGGCGACAACGCTTTTTCGAGAACACGTTCCATTTCTGCCGTCCTGCTCGATGTATAGTATATCAGCTCGTAATCCATGTTATCTCTCCGTTACTAAGGTTATGCCGCCGTTCCTGCGGCTTCTCTGCTGCCTTCTTCTGATGATTCAGTCTGTTTTGATGATTCAGGCTTACTTGATTCAGGCTTGCTCGATACAGGTTTACTTGGCTCAGGCTTACTCGATTCGGCAGGCTTGCTGCTTTGTTCCGCCCTCAGCTTGGTGAGAGCCTTGCCGGCAGCGGTAATCTGAGCATCGATTTTATTGATTCTTTCGCTCGCACCATTAACAGCATCATTTGATTTTTTGATCATATCATTAACCTTTGTTTTATATTTTTTAGCCGAATCCTTGATATTCTCTGCATCACCCTTAACCTCTGAAGAATATTTCAGAGCGGCGTCAGCGTATTTGATTGCCTGATCTGATTGTGATACGATTGCAGTCTTCCATTCTGTTAAGGAATTTGCCTTGGTGTCAATTCCGGCATTGCTTCTCTTTGCCTCTTGTAGAAGCGTTATAATACTTCTGAGTTCACTTTCGGTTTTTGCTGAGGATATTTTGTTGGCCGCAGTCATTGCTTCACTGTATTTACTTTTTCCTGCCGCAACGGCGCTCTTTAGATTATCATATATATTCGTTAGCGAATCAAGATTTCTCTTTGCAACCTCAATATACGAGTTTGCAGAGTTAAGCTCGTCTTTCGCGTTTTTTAGCTTTTCAGCGGCGGCCTTTGCGGATGTTTCCGCTTCTTCCTTCTTTTCCTTTTCCTTTTTCTGCTTGGTGGCTTCTATTTGTTCCTCAGAAGCAGTCCATTTCTTATTATGCGGATTATCATACCATGTGATCTCACCCGCCTTCAATGCTTCTTCAAAGCTTGTGACGGTAGGCTTCCTGCCTCCCTTAGCTTTGTACCATATATCAGGATAGAGCGGGTTCGGATTATATGTTGCTTTCGACGTATCTACCTTAGCTGTTTCGCCCTCTCTTACTCGTCTGGCAACAACAACAAACCTAAACTCATCAAAGTCATATGCACACGTCGAGAGCGTGAGAAGCGTATCATCCTCATTGACGTCGACCGGGCAGTTAAACAACGACCTCGCGCGAACCTGATAAATATAGTTCATAAAGTCGGACTCCGTCTCAAATGTACCGCGCAGGTAGTTAAAAAATTCGCCTTGTGATTCAAGTGTATTTGTCTTGTAAACGGATATTATCTTCCATTTAGCCTTTTCATATATAGTGTTAAATGTAAAGGCAGGAGTGCTCTTATAAAAATCAAAGTCCTGATAATTCATGAGGTCAGCGAACATTCTGCCGTCGTTCATATGGTGTCCGTGAATAATTAAATTCTGCGCGTCGAGCGGACTCCTGTAATCAAGGAAAATCGTTCCGTAGTCGCTGTAATTGCCGTAGAAATCATGTTTTAAATAAAACTCCGGCTGCTCGGGATCTTGAGATTGACACACAACGTAGTCTATCCTGGTATTAGGTATTTTAATCCAACCTACCGTATCCTTGTTTTCATTTAAGAGCTTTTCAAAGTCAGGCAAGACCTCGCTTTCACCGATAACGATTTTCTTTCTCTTTGGTGCGACCGCATTATAGTCGTTGTCGTCGGAGTCGTTGCCCTCTACCAGAAGATCCTTTATCCCGCTGTTGGTGTTGTCTGCAATCATGGGCTTGATAATAAGCTGGTCAACCAGCAGGTATCCTGAAACAAGAAATGTCACTATTGCGATCATCAGTATTGTTTTTCTAACCACCTCAAGTGGTCTGTCTCCCTTCATGGGAATAAAATTTCTGAAAAATCCGCCCTTTTTGGGCTTATCCTCTACACACAACGAGTATACGGCATTGTACAGTATATCGTGAAATTCTTCACCTACCGATTCGACAGTCGGGAGAAGTACCACCCTTATGGCGTTTTTTCCACCAACCTTTGCGGAATATACATTGAATCTCTTTTTTTCCGCTTTCTCAGCTTCTGAAACTTTCTCATTATTTTCCGACTCGGACTTTTCCGCTTTCAAACTTCCGATTTCTACTGATGTTTCGACGATATTATCTTTTTTGACTTGAAACGCCCCAAGAAATTCTTCGGCGTTTTCTTTGGAAGCCTCCTTAAGGGCGTCGGCGACTATTATGAGATCTATTCCCTCCTCGTCATCCGACGACATCTTGAGAGCCTGCTTAAATGCTTTCTCATTATTATCCACTGCGGTCTTATAAAGTACGCAAATATTATTCTCCGCAAGTGCTTTCATCTTCTTGTTAAAAGCGTCCGTTCCGCATTCCGAAGCGGCGCTGCCGCCTCTTATAAGATATATTTCGGCATTCATTCAAACCAAACTCCTTTCAACAGCAAAAACCTTATGCTCTAACAGAAAATCTCCGTTACCTTTACATTCTCAACTGCTTCGTTAATCATCTCATCGACAGGAAGTCTGTTCTGTGCCTCTATAACATACCTTAAAACAGGCTTTGTTCTGGGGTGCTTAGGTGTAAATACTGTACAGCAGTCCTCAAACGGCTCTATCGAAATATCGAACGTATCAATTTTCCTTGAAATTTCGATAATCTCCTCCTTGTCCATACCTATGAGAGGACGAAATACAGGCATATTGCAAACCTCATCAGTGCAGCACATAGCGCCAAGTGTCTGACTTGCGACCTGTCCGAGGCTTTCACCAGTTATGAGCGCACCGCAGTCATTCTCCTGTGCAATACGCTCCGAAATCCGCATCATAAAGCGGCGCATGATTATCGTAAAAAGCTCTTCTGGACAGTTGTCCCTGATTTGCTCCTGGATCCTTGTAAACGGCACGGTATACATTTTCATATATCCGCTATATCCCGCTACTCTTTGCAGAAGTCTTACGACCTTATCCTCGGCACGCTCGCTTGTGTACGGAGGGCTCGCAAAATGAACGGCAGTGAGCGAAAGTCCACGCTTAGCCATCATCCATGCGGCGACAGGTGAATCTATTCCTCCGGAAATCAATATTACCGCATTGCCTCCCGTGCCGACAGGTATACCGCCTGCTCCCTTTTTTGCCGCTCCCCTTATGAACGCCGCATAGTCGCGAACCTCGACCGTTACGACAAAATCGGGATCATGCACATCGACCGTCAGATGAGGAAAGCTGTCCGCAAGGAAACCTCCGACCTCACAGCTTATTTCCGGAGATGTCATGGGAAATTTCTTATCAGAGCGCTTCGCCTCCACCTTAAATGACTTTATTTCGTTCAGTGTATCGGCAAGGTATTCCTTAGCACAACTCAATATCGACTCTATATTTTTTTCGGCTATGCAGGCTCGTGAGTATGTCGCTATTCCAAATACCTTTGAAACACAATTCTCTATCTCGTCAAAATCAACAGATTCATTATACGGTGTCACGGAAATCGTCGATTGAGCTATTTTGATTTCGCAAGGAGTGATCCTGTTGACTCTGCGTTTTATGTTCTTTATAAGGGCATCCTCAAAACTGCGTCTGTTTAACCCCTTCAGAGCAATTTCTCCAACCTTTATAAGTATCGTTTCTTTCATAAAATGCTCCCTTTCATCTTGATTTTGCCAATGTCTTTACTCCATCGGACAGCCTTTCTGCAAATATCTCTATATCCTCTGCCGTATTAAATCTCGAAAAGCTGACTCTAATTGCGGAATCTATCCTTTCAAGCGGCAGTCCCATAGCGGTCAGGACATGGCTTTTTTTGCCCTTGGCGCAGGCTGAACCGCTCGAAACATATATCCCGTACTCCGCGAGATAATGAAGCATAGTCTCAGAGCGAATACCGACGGCGGAAATATTCAAAATATACGGCAGCGCGTTTTCGGGAGAATTCACATATACACCGGGAATATCTGAAACAAGCTCCTTACAGCGGACCCAGAGTTTTTTTATATATTCATATTCTTCCTCAAAAGGAGGCAGCGCCTTTATCGCTTCGCCAAACGCGCAAATCAGAGGAAGCGCTTCTGTGCCGGGTCTGAGCTTTCTTTCCTGCTCACCGCCGTAATGCAGAGGCAGCACTCGCAGACCCTTTCTTATGTATAACGCCCCCACTCCCTTGGGACCATGTATTTTATGCGCGCTGATCGACATAATATCAATACCGAGCTTTTTCGGTTTTAGCGCGGTCTTTCCGAAGGCCTGTACCGCGTCGCAGTGCAGCAGTGCGGGTGAACCGCTCCCTGCTATAGCCTGATGTGCCGCTCTTATATCCTGTACCGCTCCCGTTTCGTTATTTACAGCCATAACGCTGACAAGTATGGTATCTGAGCCTATCGCATTGATGAAGCTTTCCCTCGGAACCGTTCCCGTTGAGTCAGGCTCAAGAAACGCAACGTCAAAGCCCTCGTCTTTCAGTCTTTCGGCAGCTTCGATTACGGATGAATGCTCGACCGCTGTCGTGACGATTCTGTTCCCGCGTCGTTTGAGAGCTGCAGCGGCTCCAAAAATCGCTGTGTTATTGCTCTCTGTTCCCCCTGAGGTAAAGAATATCTCCACGGGAGAAGCACCGAGAGCCGATGAAACAGCAGTTCTGGCGACCTCAAGCTCCTTAGAAGCCTCAAAACCAAGGGTATGGAGTGATGATGGGTTTCCGTATTTTTCTGTCATTATGTATAACGCTTTTTGAGCCGCTTCCTCGCAGACAA
>CANQUS010000022.1 GCA_947627055.1 uncultured Clostridia bacterium
CATTGGTAATTTAGTCCCCACGCGGACATAAACAACTCTCGCTGACATCGAGCGGAGCGCAAGCGAGCGATTACGCGACTTGCGTGTCGAGGCACTCGACCGCCAAAAAATTCAGCACGGTACTAAACGTTTGATTAAAGGACGGATAGTACAGTGCTGATTTCTTTTTTTAGATTTGTCGCCTATTTTTTGCTCTTTTGGGAGAATATTTTCTGCAATACGCTGTTACACAAAATAAAGACTGCCCGTGTTATTCTTCGGGTTTTGCAGTCTCGCTTTTCTTACTGCTTTCGGATTTGCTCGAGGCGGTCTTGCTTGATTCCGACTTTTTGCTCGATTCGGCCTTTGAACTTGTCGAGGACTTCGGCTTTGCGTCAGACGAAAACATCAGCTTGAGCGTTTTGTATGTACACTCACCCGTTTCATCAAGCTTGTTCGCCTTTTGGAAAGCCTTTACTGACGCCTGTGTCACCTCTCCATAATATCCCGAATATTCATCGTCAAAGTAACCGAGCTTATTCAAACGCTTTTGAATTTTCTTTATATCGTCATCAATGTCGCCAAACTCATAGTACATATCCTCGGTTATCTTGAGAGATGTGTCGGCCTTGACGGTAGAAGCACTTGAGCTTTCTGTCTTGCTGCTCTCACTCTTGCTTGACTCCGCCTTACTGCTTTCATTCTTGCTTGTCTCCGCCTTGCTTTCCTCAGACTTTGAGCTTTCTGTTTTCTTTGTAGGATCCTCCGGATTTATAGATACCGTCGGGTACATGATCTCCATCATCTTTGTGAGAGCCTCGACGAGAGAATTGCCCTGTCTTGAAAAAAGCTCTGATGACAGCTCGTAGACTTTATCGTTTTTGACAGCTGAAAAATCCTTAAATTTATCGCTCTTCATCAGCTTTTCCTTTATTCCGACATCACAGAAAATAAACTGCGGGTCGGCAAGCTTCAGAGCGTTAAATGCCTCATCGGCGTCTAATCCCGCCTTGCAGACATTGACGGCATTAAGGTATTCAAAGAGCCTGCCCGACGGTGTGTTGTCGGTGAGCGCCGTACCGTTTTCGTCATATAGATAGCAGGCGGTAACAAGGACCTTGCTGTCGGGAACAAGGCGCTGCAGATCACCCATTGTAACGGACAGGGTCTCCGCGCGTTCCTCGCCAATTTTTCTGCCCGTTTCCTCACCGGACATGACCGCGCCGATATTTCCAAACAACTCGGATATACCGCTCATAGTCGTTGCGGGGACGAAGGTTATTACGGTGATCCCCGTATCTCTAAGCTTCGAGATCTGGTCGCGCGGCATATCGCTGTCAGTGAAGATTATATCGGGGGCAATATCGAGAATAGTATCAACGTTAGGCGAATTTTTCGAGCCTACTGATCTTACGCCGGAGATCTCCTCCTGTGTACATTCGTCTGATCTGCCCTCTATTTTCTTGATAAATCCGCACGAAACGAGTATATCCGCTATCGAGTCGGACAGCACGACCACTTTTTCAGGTGCGGAGCTAATAGTGATATTCGCAAGCCTCACCGGATATTCTCCTGTGTTGCTTGTCCCGCACGCAGCGGCAGAAAGCGCAAGCCCTGCGGAGAGGGCGAGGGCAACAATTTTTTTAAACATATTCATGATCCTTTCCACAATACAAGGGGGTCAATCCTTTTTGATCTGTCTTGCCTCCGCAATTGCGACAAATTGACGGGCGCATCTCGGGGAGCGTCCTCCGCGCTCGACTGCCCATTGTTCGGCTTCTCTCTCCAAGGTTTCCGCGTCAATTTCAAGTCCCTTTTCCTCGGCGAGTGAATGCACGATGGCGAGATATTTTGTCTTATCCGGTATACTGAAATTGACCGCCAAGCCAAACCTGTCAAAAAGCGAGAGGTTTTCCTGTACTGTATCGTTTCTGTGCATATCGTCTCCCGCGCGTTCCGAGTAGTTCTCCTTAACGAGGTGGCGGCGGTTGGACGTCGCATATATAAGAGTATTATCGGGGCGGGCAGCCAGACCTCCCTCGAGGACGGCCTTGAGCTGAGCGTATGTCTTGTCGTCGCTCGAGAATGACAGGTCGTCTATAAATATGATAAATTTCAGCGGGAGTGCGGCTATTTTATCGACAAGTATCGGGAAGTCGCCCAGCCTGTCCTTTGGCATCTCGACCATGCGTAAGCCGTCCTTATAAAATTCATTCAGAATGGCCTTGACCGTAGAGGACTTACCCGTTCCTCTATCGCCGTAGAGCAGACAGTTATTGCAATGTATACCGTTAAGGAATGCCTTTGTATTATCAACAACAAGTCCTCTCGGTATATCATATCCCTTGAGGGACGACATAGTTATATTATCAGGGTGAACGACAGGCTCTATGCCGCCGTTTCTCCATATAAATGCGCGATACCTTGCGAACATACCGCAACCGTTTTTGGCGTAATAGTTCACCAGTCTGTCCACACATTGTCTGAGCGTCGAAAATTCTTCGCACGGCTTACCGACGCCCCATCTGGGGAGAGAGTGTTCAAACGAGCCAAGCTCCTCCCTATGCTCATATCCCAGCAAAACCTGTTCTGGGGTGATCCTGCTTATCTTAATAATGGCGGCAATATCGCGTTTCGTCGCGGCAAGAGCCTCCGCGGAAAGCTCGTCCATTCTGTTGTCAGCCGCGAGCATTGAAAAGCGGTTCTCATCAAAAAGCGCTGTTTCGGTTATACAGCCCGCAAGGTCGTCCGCAAAGCCTCTATCGCTCAGCAGTCTGAAAAACTCTCCCCACGCGCCCGCAAACTCAAGCGGTGGTTTATCATAGGCACAGAGCAGTTTAAAAAAGGCTTTTGGAACTGTACGGTTCAATATACCTCTATAAATTGAAAGTGATGACATCAGCAAAGCCGCTTCCTTAGCCAAACTCATCATAATTGCATCGTCCTTGTCATTCTTAATTACAAATTTTCGTACATGGTACAGGCAAAAGAAATATTCCTAAGCCTTACCTTTATTTTACGACATTTTCACTCTCAAGTCAACCGTCGGGTACGACTACCAAATACCCTGTTTTTCCGAAAAAATTATTTTTTGGTCGTTGCTTGCCTGTATCAATACCTCCGAGGGTATGACGCTGTTTCCTTTGTACTGAGGTATGCATGAATATTTGTTCACCATTCCTCGAATAAATAAAAGCTCTGTCATGATGTCATATTCGTCCTTTAAATCCGCAATAACAGGCGGTACAAATACCTTATTATCCTCTGAGGGTTCTCCTCCGAAGCATTCGTGTACTGAATATATCGGCTTTAATGCTCCCGTTTTCAACATCATTTCGGCTTTTTTGTCAGAATCAATATTATATGGATCTATCTCCTTGACGCTTTCCGCTATTGCGTAGGTCAGCTCGTTTTCACGGCACCATGGGGACTCAACATCGGCATAATAGCCCACCTCAAGGATCGTATCATTGCGCATAGCCCATGCAAGACCATGCTCTTGTTCAAAATCGCACTCACCCGCTACAACAAACGCAGGCTCGTTTTTCTTGGGCATATTTATGATCAATGTGCTCGGGTAAATGTGTTCGAGGATCTTTCTCTTATCTGCCGCAGCGTCCTCCATACCTTCGACCTCTAAATAATCGGGATACCGATCTATAAATACATCGCACAACTTATCATAAAAAGAATCGTCCAAGCTGTTCAGTTGATCGATACAGCTTTTAATATATTCATCAGATACGTCCTCGACAGCTATAACATCTATTGAACCAAAGCGGTGCCACAACGCTTCGCTGTTTTTTGTATGAAGGTCGAACGAATCCGCTCTTCTCTCATAAACATCCGCCGCACCTGAATGTTCCCTATAGTTATCGTCTATTTTACTTTCAAGAATGTGGTATACTTCCCACGAAAAATCCGTGCAATAGTAAGTACGGTCGTCGTTCCTGATGACCTTGTAATAATCAAACGGATACTGCCTTGTAAGATGCGAATAAAAGAGAGCACTATCGGCAAAATCATAGTACACGTCAATAAATGATAAAAGCTCCTCCGATATATCATTACTGTTAAATGTACAGTTCATCTCATGACATAAAAAGTCAACAGGGTTTGCAGTCTCGTTTTTTATTTCATCGAGCAGTTTATCGTCATAACGCTGTTTAAATCCCTCGCTGACATAGTCTTTTTTAACCAGCCACGCCAAAAAATACGCGGCAGGCGTACACGCATACTCATTGATTTTATCCCTTTCGGCTTCCGTCAATTCCTCAAGGCTTCTGCCGTTCAGCCTGCAATATTCCTTCGCGGCATCGTCCCAAGCCCTCTTTGCACTATCGGCTGTAAAAAAGCTCCTGAACATCTTTGGCGATTCGAGATCACTTACTATACTTAATTTTTTCTTGCGTTTGACACATTTTACTGTTATATATATTCCCAAAATCAAGAAACCGCTTATGAGTGCGAGCACCGCCGCAGTATATATTTCCAAAACTAACCATAAAAATCCTAACTCTATCCATACGGTCAAAAGTTTCAGCAGAAAATTCGGTATAAGTACCGAGCGATGTCCTTGTTTTATCTTAAACAGACCGCAAACGGTTATACCCGTTATCACAACCGAATGCACCGTCATAATCGCCATACCGAGCAACGGCACAGACGGCTCACGGTCATATAAAAGTATACACAGCGAGAAAAATATGTAAAAAATATCTGTAAGGAGGCAGAGGGCTAATGCACAAATTTTAACTATATCTGTCTTTCTGTATTTCATTGAAGCGTTTCTCCTCATCACAGTAATTATATTAAAAATATATCATAATAATTTCTATATTTTTCGATTTACCCTTGCATCACAAGGCACAGGGGTTGTCGCACTAAGATCAGAGTAATAAAAACACTAAACGCAATCAAAATTCAGTTTTCAGGTCAAGCCCTTTTAAAAAGGGACGTAGGCGGAGTGCCTCCATTGCGCTCCGCATAGCATACAAGAAACGTATCCATCAGGAGCCTGCAAGGGATACTTATATCCGCACGGGGAGTAATTACCAATAAACTTCTGTCCACATGAGGTCTTTAGCGTGAGAATAGCCCCGAAATCGTAGATCTTAAAAACAGCTCGGTGTACTGTTTTAGGAAGAGGGACGCACTGCGATAGAGAGCGTCCCTGCTAACGGTTTGTAATATCTTACCTCGCTGCTTGCGGCGGCGATATTTATTAGTTATAGTATTTTACAGCTATAACACATGGGGTATCGCTTAAATTTATTAAAACTTAATGCGACAGCCCCATAATTGCAATTCTATTAGAGATTTTTTATCAGATCCTTAAACCTTTCCATAGCTTCAATGGTCTTGTCCTTATCGCCAAATGAAGTCAAGCGGAAATACCCCTCGCCGTTTTTGCCGAAGCCCGCGCCCGGAGTACCGACAACATTTGCTTTCTCAAGAAGTAAATCAAAGAAGCTCCATGAATCCATACCGTTCGGACAACGCAGCCAGATATACGGCGAATTTTTACCGCCGGAATACCAAATCCCCAGATCGTCGAGAGTTTTCGCGATAACTCGAGCGTTTTCCTTGTAATATTCAAGGTTTATTTTGCACTGCTCCTGACCCTCCTTGGAAAATACCGCTGCTGCGCCGCACTGGACGGGATACGAAACACCGTTGAATTTGCTGCCCTGACGTCTGCCCCAAAGCTGTGAAATATTTACAGTCTCGCCGTTTGAAGCCTTGAACTCAAGCTCCTTCGGAATGACTGTATATCCGCAGCGCATACCGGTAAAGCCGGCAGTCTTAGAGAGTGAACAAATCTCAATAGCGCACTTGCGCGCGCCTTCGACTGCAAATATGCTCCTCGGCACATCGTCCTCAGTGATGAATGCTTCATACGCGGCGTCATATATTATAACGGCCTCGTTTGCGATAGCGTAGTCTATCCATGCCTTAAGCTCACTCGTCTTAAATGCCGCGCCTGTCGGGTTATTCGGTGAGCAAAGGTAAATGAGATCAGCATGGACCGAATTATCGGGAACAGCCGAAAAACCGTTTTCCTGTGTCGAGTCGGCATATATGACCTTTCTGCCGCTCATGAGGTTCGAGTCAACATACACGGGGTAAGCGGGATCCGTTATCAAAACGACATTATCATCTCCGAATATATCGACAATATTTCCGCAGTCGGACTTCGCGCCGTCGCTTATCCTTATTTCATCGGGGGCTACATCAACTCCGAAGCTTTTGTAATATCCCGAAACAGCCTCCTTCAGGAAATCATATCCTGTGCCGCTGTCCTCATATCCCTTAAATGTTTCCTTGACGCCCATTTCATCAGCGCCCTTCTTGACTGCCTCAACAACACACGGAGCGATCGGCAGGGTCACATCGCCTATGCCCATTCGTATGATCCTGTCCTTTTTATCAGGGTTGTTCTTTATATACTCATTTATTTTCTTAGCAATATTGATGAAAAGATAGTTCTTTTCCAGCTTTAAATAGTTCTCGTTTAACTTTGGCATGGAGATCTCTCCTTTTTTACTTTTTATTTTAGGACGGTGGCGAGATGCGCTCGCCTATGCACGGGCTTTGCCCCCGCACCCCACAAGCCTTTTGAAAAAGGCTTGACCGAAAACTTTAATTTTTCTTAGTTTCAAGCGATGCTTTTATAAATTCTCTGAATATCGGATGTGCCTTATTCGGGCGGCTCTTAAATTCGGGATGATACTGTACACCTATAAAGAACCTGTTCTCCGGTATCTCGACCGCCTCGACAAGCATACCGTTCGGCGAGGTGCCGGTAAACCTCATTCCGTTTTTCTCAAAAATCTCCCTATAATTATTATTGAACTCATAGCGGTGTCTATGTCGCTCCGCGACCTCCAAAACACCGTACGCTCTCTCCATGATCGAATCTTTGCGAATCTTACAGGGATATGCGCCGAGACGCATAGTACCGCCTAACGGGATATTCCCCTGCTGATCCGGCATAAGGTCTATTACGGGATACTCCGTATCCTTATTGAACTCGCTCGAGTTTGCGTGTCTAAAGCCCAGCCTATTACGGGCAAATTCTATAACCGCCGTCTGCATACCGAGACAAATACCGAAGTACGGCACGTCATGCTCACGCGCATACTTAGCGGCGTTTATCTTGCCATGAACGCCCCTGTTTCCAAAGCCGCCGGGAACGATGATGCCATCGCAGTCACCTAAAAGCTCATCTACGGTATATTCCGTTATAAGCTCCGCATCGACCCACTTTATATCGACCACGGCGCCGTTTTCGTAACCCGCATGATTAAGGGCTTCGGCAACAGAGAGATATGCGTCGTGCAGCTGAACATATTTTCCGACAAGGGCGATTTTGACCTGCTTTTCGCTTGCCTTAATGCGCTCGAGCATTTCCTGCCATTCCGACATATCCCCCGCGGGCAGGTTAATATTCAGCTCACGACACACTATGTCTGAGAAGTTGTTTTTCTCAAGCATCATCGGCGCCTCATAAAGAACCGGCAGGGTTATATTTTCGATAACGCAGTCAGGCTTCACATTACAGAACATAGCTATTTTTTTGAATATACTTTCCTCTAAAGGCTCGTCACAGCGGAGAACAAGTATATCGGGATTTATACCGAGCGAGCGCAGCTCCTTTGCGGAATGCTGAGCGGGCTTTGACTTATGCTCCTCACTGCCCTTGATATACGGAACAAGACAGACATGAATGAACAGGCTGTTCTCAAGTCCGACCTCGACGGACACCTGCCTTATCGCCTCGAGGAACGGCTGGCTTTCAATGTCTCCGACAGTACCTCCTATTTCGGTGATAACAACGTCGGCGTCGGATTGCTTTCCGACAGCGTATATAAATTCCTTTATCTCGTTCGTTATATGAGGAATCACCTGGACCGTTTCACCGAGGTATTCGCCGTTTCTTTCCTTTTCGAGAACATTTGAATACACCTTACCTGTCGTCAGGTTCGAGAATTTGTTCAGGTTTTCATCTATAAAGCGTTCATAGTGACCGAGGTCGAGATCTGTTTCCGCGCCGTCCTCAGTGACATATACCTCGCCGTGCTGATATGGGCTCATCGTTCCGGGATCCACGTTTATATACGGGTCGAGCTTCTGAGCCGCGATTTTCAGGCCGCGCGCCTTGAGAAGTCTGCCGAGCGAGGCGGCTGTTATGCCTTTGCCAAGTCCCGAGACAACTCCTCCCGTTACAAAAATATATTTTGTCGTCATAGCTCTACCTCTCCTTCAAACACGGTTTCCGCGTTTCCCGTCAGGAATACCGTATCGTCGGTGTATTTTATCACGAGGTCGCCGCCCTTCAGCTTGACGGTTATATCCTCGTTTTTTCTGCAGAAGCCGTTTTCGACAGCTGCAACGGCAACGGCACAGGCGCCTGTACCGCAAGCCCATGTTTCGCCGCTTCCGCGCTCCCATACTCTCATTCTGATGGTACGGTCGTCAACGACCTTGACGAACTCCGCATTTACTCTTTCGGGGAATATAGGGCTGTTTTCAAACGCGGGACCTACCTTTTCTATATCGAGGCTGTCTATATTATCGCAGAAAACGACGCAGTGCGGATTGCCCATAGAGACGCAGGTTATCCTGTACTCCTTGCCGTCTATGAATACCTGTTCGTTTATTATCTTTGTTTTATCCATAGCTACGGGGATATTCTTTGGGTCAAGCTCAGCCTTGCCCATATCGACCCTTACATGGCTGACCTTTCCGTCCTGCTTGTACACCTTGAGCGACTTAACTCCGCTCAGCGTTTCAACGGTCGCGGTATCGCCCTCGACCATACCGTTGTCAAACAGGAACTTAGCCACACAGCGTATACCGTTGCCGCACATCTTGCCCTCGCTGCCGTCAAGGTTGAACATACTCATCTTGGCGTCTGCGACATCTGACGGGCAGATAAGTATAACTCCATCGCCGCCGATACCGAAGTGTCTGTCCGAAAGGCGTATGCTCAGACCCTCGGGGTTGTCTATCTTCTGGTCAAAGCAGTTAAAGTAAATATAGTCGTTTCCTATGCCCTGCATCTTTGTAAAGCGGAGCTTGACCTTTTCTGTTCTCATATCGTTAAGGTTGACAAGCTCTGTGCTTTCCTCTGAATATTTACTCTTGAGGCACTCCGCAAGCGCGTTCGCAGTATCGATAGATGTAAGGCAGGGAATGTTTCTTTCTACCGTTTTACGGCGTATCTTGACGCTGTCCCTTGTCGGTATCCTGCCCTTTGACGAGGTCGAAACAACGTAATTTATCTTTCCGCTCTCTATGAGCGTGAGGGTGTTTTCCTTTGCATTTTCGTGGATCTTCGGCACTGTGATAACATTTATGCCATAATCCTTTATCACCCTTGACGTACCCTCTGTCGCATATATTGTAAAGCCGAGATCCGCGAATTTTCTCGCGAGGGGTCCGATCTCATTCTTGTCGGAGTTTCTCACGGTGATGAATATGCCGCCCTGCTTTTTCATCTTATAGCCGGCAGCGATAAGTCCCTTGAATATAGCCTCCTCAAGTGTATTGGCAACACCGAGTACCTCGCCTGTGGACTTCATTTCGGGGCCTAAGTGGTTATCGACATTTATGAGCTTCTCGAACGAGAATACGGGTACCTTTACGGCGACATACGGCGCTTTCCTGTAAAGCCCTGTTCCCCAGCCCATATCCGCAAGCCTTTCACCGAGCATCGCTCTCGTCGCGAGATCTACCATAGGCACGCCCGTGACCTTGCTTATATAGGGGATCGTTCTCGACGAACGGGGGTTGACCTCTATAACATAAAGTCTGTCCTTATAGATAAGGTACTGTATATTGACAAGACCCTTTGTCCTCAGAGAAACGGCGAGATTTTTCGAAGTTTCGACGATCGTCTGTGTCATTTCGTCGCCGATGTTCCACGCGGGATAGACCGCGATAGAGTCACCCGAGTGTATTCCCGTTCTCTCGACGTGCTCCATTATGCCGGGGATAAGTATTTCCTCACCGTCGCATATAGCGTCTATCTCAAGCTCTATACCCATGAGGTATTTATCTATAAGTATCGGGTTCTCTATATTCTGCGCGAGGATAATAGCCATGTACTCCCTTATATCGTCGTCGTTAAATGCTATGATCATATTCTGACCGCCGAGGACGTACGACGGACGCATGAGGACGGGGTATTCTATTCTATTCGCGACCTCAAGCGCCTCCTCCGTCGTCATAACGGTATAACCCTGCGGACGTGCCACATGGTGCATTTCGAGCAGCTCGTCAAATCGCTCTCTGTCCTCCGCCATGTCAATGCTGTCGGCGGACGTACCGAGGATGTTTACACCGTTGTCGCTGAGATATTTTGTGAGCTTGATAGCGGTCTGACCGCCGAACGCGACGACGACGCCGTACGGCTTTTCGGTCTTTATGATGCCCATTACGTCCTCGTTTGTGAGCGGCTCAAAGTACAGCCTGTCCGCCGTATCAAAGTCGGTGGAAACAGTTTCGGGGTTATTGTTAACGATAACGACGTCAAAGCCCGCCTCCTTGAGCGCCCATACGCAGTGAACGGACGCGTAGTCGAACTCTATGCCCTGACCGATCCTGATGGGACCCGAACCGAAAACGATAATAGTCCTTCTGTCGCTGCCGCACTCCTTGATAAACGCTTCAGCCTCGTTATCCTTGTCAAATGTCGAGTAGAAGTATGGCGTTTCCGCCTTAAACTCGGCGGCGCAGGTATCGACCATCTTGTATACGGGTACAAGGGGATTTTCTACCCTTTTGCCCGTAAACTTTTCGATAGTCTTGTCGAGAAAGCCGAGTTTTTTCGCTCTGACATAAAGCTCGTCCGAAAGCTCTCCCCTTTTAAGCTCAGCCGCACAGTCAACGAGGTTTTGCAGCTTATAGAGAAACCATTCGTCGATAAGCGTTATTTCATGTATTTCATCAACGGATATGCCGCGTTTGAGAGCCTCATAGACACAGAACGAACGCTCGTCATCGCAGACGTGAAGCCTGTCCCTTATCTCCTCCGTTGTCAGAGCCTCGAACTTGGGGCTGTCCATCGTATCGTGGCTGATCTCCGCTCCGCGTACGGCCTTCATTATAGCCTGCTCAAAGGTCGGAGCGATAGCCATGACCTCTCCCGTCGCCTTCATCTGTGTACCGAGAGTACGTTTTGCATATACAAATTTATCGAACGGCCATTTCGGGAATTTAACAACAACGTAGTCGAGCGCAGGCTCGAAGCAGGCGTATGTAGTACCCGTAACGGCATTTTTGATTTCATCGAGAGTATATCCTATCGCGAGCTTTGCCGCGACCTTTGCTATGGGATAGCCCGTAGCCTTTGACGCGAGAGCCGAGGAACGCGAAACTCTCGGATTGACCTCGATCACGGCATAGTTAAATGTCTCCGGGTCAAGCGCAAACTGGCAGTTACAGCCGCCTTCAACGCCGAGAGCGGATATGATATCGAGTGCGGCTGAGCGCAGCATCTGATATTCCTTATCAGCAAGTGTTACAGTAGGCGCGATAACTATACTGTCTCCGGTGTGAACGCCGACAGGGTCGAAGTTCTCCATAGAGCAGACCGTAATGACGTTTCCCTTCTTGTCACGCATGACCTCGAACTCGATCTCTTTCCAGCCCGCTATACACTTTTCAACAAGTACCTGTGTAATAGGTGAAAGCTCAAGACCGTTTGACGTTATCTCCCGCAGCTCGTCCTCGTTCGACACGATGCCGCCGCCCGTACCGCCGAGTGTAAACGCGGGGCGGATAATAACGGGATAGCCGATCTCATTCGCGAAGTCCACAGCGGACTGCACATCATTTACGACAGTCGAGGGGATAACGGGCTGACCGATAGCCTGCATTGTATCCTTGAACATCTGTCTGTCCTCGGCCTTATCTATGGTTTCGGGATTTGCGCCGAGCAGCTTAACGCCGTTCTTTTCAAGGAAGCCCTCCTTGGCGAGCTGCATAGACAGCGTCAGTCCTGTCTGACCGCCGAGTGTCGAGAGCAGGCTGTCGGGTTTTTCCTTTTTGATGATCCTTTTGACTGTTTTAAGTGTGAGCGGCTCTATATATATTTTGTCCGCCATAGCCTTGTCCGTCATGATAGTAGCAGGGTTCGAGTTTATAAGTATGACCTCGAGCCCTTCCTCTTTAAGGGCGCGGCACGCCTGTGTTCCCGCATAGTCAAATTCGGCAGCCTGTCCTATAACGATAGGGCCGGATCCGATAACCATTACTCTCTTTATGCTTTTATCCTTTGGCATCTCATTTTCCCTCCTTGAGCATATCTATGAACCTGTCGAAAAGGAACGCCGTATCGCGCGGACCTCCGCACGCCTCAGGGTGGAACTGCACCGAAAACGCAGGCATATCCGTATACTGCACTCCCTCGCACGTTCCGTCGTTTGCGTTTATAAAGCTTTCCCTTGCGTTAGCGGGCAGGGACGAGCCTATGACCGCATAGCCGTGGTTCTGGCTCGTGATATAAACTCTGCCTGTGCCGACCTCAACGGCGGGCTGATTTGCTCCGCGATGTCCGTACTTGAGCTTTTCCGTCCTTGCGCCCTGAGAGATCGCGAGTACCTGATGCCCGAGACAAATGCCGAATGTCGGTATTTTTTCGGCGCAGAGCTTTTTGAGTTCAGCTATCATTTCAACGTTTTCCTCGGGATCTCCGGGGCCGTTTGAGAGCATTATCCCATCGGGTCTGAGCGCCTTTATCTCCTCTGCCGTCGCCGCAGCGGGGACGACGGTAACGGTACAGCCGCGCTTTACAAGCTCACGTCTGATGTTGCTTTTCGCGCCTATGTCCCAGAGGACGACTCTGTATTTCTCGTCGTCTGCCTTGAATGTCTCGGCCTCGGAGCAGGTCACTGACTTGACGGCATTTACGACCTTGTATGGCTTTATCTCGCTTTCGATAACGCTGTCAGGCACTCTCTCAAACGAAATACGCGCGTTCATAACGCCGTATTCACGGACTGTTTTTGTCAGCAGCCGTGTATCTATTCCGTACAGAGCGGGTATGCCCGCTTCCTTTAAAAAGGTGTCGAGCCGTCCCTCACATCTGAAGTTTGAGGGCTGCTGACACCATTCTCTTACGATATAAGCCTTCAAAGCAGGCTTTTTGCTTTCAAAATCAGTGCTGATAACTCCATAATTTCCGATAAGAGGGAAAGTCTGGCAGACGATCTGACCGTAATAGCTGGGGTCTGTAAGTGTCTCGAGATAGCCTGTCATAGCGGTCGTAAAGACAAGCTCTCCCGTAGCTTCGGTTTGGGCTCCGAAAGAATAGCCCTCAAAAACATCTCCGTTTTCCAAGGTAAGGTATGCCTTTTGCTCCATTTCCTTGACCATTCCTTTCAATTATTTTTAACGAAATCAATATGCTTTACATTTCATTACTCTAATTTTCATATGTGCTCAGGATCCTCTTTGCGACTTCGATCTTTGTCAGCCGCTGATTCATAGCCTGACGCTCAAGGTATTTGTGCGCCTGCGGCTCGCTCATCGAGAGATACTCCATAAGCACATATTTTGCCCTGTTAATGGTTCGTATATCTTCAATTTTATTTTGAAGCTTTATGTTTTCCCTGCGTACCCCCTCAAGACGACGCTTCGTCACCTCAAGGAGCTTTATCGACTTAAACATCAGGTATCTGCTGAGCGGTTTTGGCAGTACGAATACTCCGTAATCCTCAGTCTTGCTCTCCGCCTCGGTTTCTATCTCTGCCTTTACAAGCAGTATAACACCTGCCTGCTGATTCTCCACCGCGTATATTGCCAGTCCGTCTCCGAATTCGTCGGTAAGCGGCGAGTTGATAAAAATGAAGTCATACTCCTTCTGCAGCAGCATACGACGCGCCTCCGCGCCGCTCCTTGCAACGTCGAGGACAGTGGGACTGAATGATTCCCTCAACAAGCCTGATAAAGAATCGGTACTCTTCTCTGATTTAGAGACCAGAAGAACACAGTCCAAGTGCCGACACCCTTTCTATCTATTGTACAAAATCTTCATAATTCTATCAAGTCCATAACGGAATAATTTTTACAGAATTTTAAAATACTTTTCGTCGACCCTGCATCTCGTCTCATTATCACGTTCGCAAAGGCTGACCTCGTTGATTTTATGGCTTATATAGCTTTCAAAAAGGATCTCGGGAATAACATCCTTAACAAAATCACTGTTCCTCGCGGCATCAACAGCGGCGGCAAGCGTATCGGGCAAAAAGCCGTTTCTCATCTCTCCCGCGGACGGTGCGCAAAGCTCCTCCCTCTCCTCAACTCCGTCAAGTCCCGCGTTTATGATGAGCGAAAACGCAAGATACGGGTTGCAGGCGGGATCCGGTGATGTAAGCTGAAGCTTGGCGTTATCGCGCTCTGAGGAAACCACTCGGAGCGCTTCTTTTTGAATCCCGAACGACCAGCCCGCGTCATAGCCGCTCAAATCGCTGCTGAAGCGCTTATATGAATTTTCAATAGGATTTAGGAATAACGTTATTTCAGAAATTCTTTTGAGTACACCCGCGATAAAGCTCGCGGCGGTAATATTAAGCTCGCCGTTTTTCTTTTTGAATATGTTATATCCGTATTTCTCGATTATGACGTTTATGTGCATACTGTTCCCGCTTTTACTATCGAGAGGCTTCGGCATAAACGACGCGAAAAGTCCGTTTGAGTTGGCGATAGTTTTGACCATTGCCTTGAACATAGAGAAATTATCCGCTGCCACAAGCGGCGTAGAGTACATGAAGTCTATCTCGTTTTGGCCGGGGCCTCTTTCGTGATGAGATGAAAGCGGGACCATTTCCATTTGTTCAAGCGTGAAGCATATTTGTCTGCGGACGTTCTCACCTCTGTCAAGCGGCGCAATATCGAGGTAGCCGGCGTTATCGTAGGGAAGCTTGGTCGGATCGCCGTTATTGTCCGTCAAAAAGAGATAAAATTCGCACTCAAGGTCGATATTGCAGGTCAATCCCAGCGATGCGGCGCGTTCGACCGCTTTTCTGAGTACGGCGCGTGCGTCGCCCTCGAAGGGTGTACCGTTCTGATATGTAATATCACAGAAAAGTCTTACTACTCCTCCATGCTGTGGCCTCCAGGGGAGAACGGCGAGTGTCGCGGGATCGGGCACAAGAACAAGCTCCGCTTCAAAGCTCTCAAAGCCGCCGATAGAGGAAGCGTTTATAACGACCCCCTTTTTAAACGCCTCCGGTAGTCTTTCTGCCATTATCGAAATATTTTTTGTGGTTCCAAAAATATCGAAAAACATAAGTCTGACGAATTTTATGTCATTTTCCTCAACAAACTGAAGGACCTCTTTTTCGGTATATCTCATAATAGTTTTCCTTTCTTCGGCGGGCAGCGCCCGTTGCGCCCCGTCGCGCCGACAAGTGGCGTAATCACTCGGCAAGAGAAGCCCGTGTCCGCATCAATACTAATATGCCAATGACCTGCCATATGCCAATTCAATGCCAAATACTTCCAATCGCGGTACATAACAGTCCCTTAACGATGCCGAAGTTTTTTGACGCACGTCAAAAAACGACCTCGCAACTTGCGCGTCGAGGCACTCGACCGCAGATTTTTCTTATTCTATTATATACTATTTCATTTTTTGTGTAAAGCTGTTTTTTTGCGGGCGACAGCTCGTGATACTTTTTGACATATTGAGATAAAATGAACGGCGCATATATTAAAGCAGGTACACCACACCCGCGCCGAGTATCGCTCCGCATATGCAGCCAACTATGCCTAAGCCCGACGGCAATCCCGGAAAAATATCAATTATCGACGCCAAAACAAAGCCGATAATGAGCAGATATGTCTGCCTCGGGAAGCGTGTCATTGCCTTGTCGAGGACCTTCGTCGAAAGCATTATACCCGTGAGCGCTCCTAAAAAAATCGGGAGCAGATATACATAATTCAAACTGCTTACCGCTCCCCAGACGGCCTCATACATTCCGAGTATGAGCAGGATATGAGATGTGCTTATTCCGGGGAGAATGAGCGCGACCGCTATTATGATCCCGCACAGAAAGAGCATCGCATAGCTTTTAAAGTCACTCGGCACTACCGTGAAGCTGCCCTTTGGCAGGAAATTCAACGCATAAACAAACCCGGCTCCTATGAGTATCCACAGAATATTCAGCGTTCTGAACTGTCCTATCTTACCCTTTTTATACAGCGAGGGTATTGAGCCGAGCATTGCGCCCATAAAAAGGTACATCATCGGAAGCTCGTATGCTTCGATAAGATCCAGAATGAACTTTGAAAAAAGTAATATTCCGACTATACCTCCGACAGAAACCTGTAAAATAAACAAAAAGCTGTATTTGAACCTTTTTAATATATTGCTGACAGCGCTTATCAGTTCGTCATAAATCCCCAAAATAATAGCCATCGTTCCGCCGCTCACTCCGGGTATGAGCATTGACGAACCAATTATGACCCCATCAAATATATTTCGGATAACGACCTTGAGCGTAAAGCGCCCGCTCTTTTTCTCAGGTGAATTTTTCGGATGCGAGCCCTTGGCTCGGGGACGCTTCTTTCGGAAAGACCTTTTATCGGGCGAGCCTTTTTGCGGCTTTTTCGTTTTGTTTGCCATTTGGTCAACTCCCACGTTTTTATCTAATTAGATTATATTATAATCACACCGAATTATTACGGAAATTTCAAAACCTGCCCTCACAAGAAGCTGTGATCTCTTGTGAAAACAGGTTCTAATCTGTGACTCCTTCTCCCTTGTCGGAAAGACGGCGGCTGACCTTCTCGAGGACGCGTATGTCGTTTTCATGCCTGCACAGCATTTTAGCCTGTCCCATAGTCGCCCAACGATAATGGTCTATCTCACGCCGCTGAATGTTCACCTTGTCACTCTTCGCCTCAGCAAGAAAGAACACTACCTTTTTGCTCGTTCTGCCGAACGGATGATATATGCCCGTTTCTCGGAAGTCCGGCTTAAACCTAACGTCAAGCCCCGTTTCCTCCTTGATCTCACGGGCTGCCGTCTCCTTTTCGCTTTCGCCCATCTCCACGTGCCCCTTCGGAAAGCTCCAGCAGCGTCCATTGTGGTTTTTAACGAGAAGATACTTTATTGTATCGCCCATTTTGCGGTATACTACCGCTCCGCATGACTTTTCATAAAGGCATAGTATGCTTTCGATTTTTGTATAGGCGGAGACACGCTTTCTTATCTCGGGCTCATAGAATATCTCGCCTAACGGGGCGGCGACGAGTCTGAGCGGTCTGCCGCTCTCGGACTGCTCACAGGCGATTATGTGGCAGCGCTCACTTTGTCCGAGTATTCGGTTTGTTATTATATAAACCTTATATGTATTTCCCTGATCTATATAATAACCGAAATAAATCGCGCCCTCGGATAACGCGCCGAATATTTCTAAATCTACTTTTTTACCTAACATCAGCGCATATCCTTTCAGCAGTTTTAATATTCAGCAAGCGCCGCGATCGCATCGGCATAGCTGTCTGTGTTAGCATTATTTACTCCGTTGATAAACAGAACGTCCGTAATACTGTGGTTATAGCAATAGCCCGTAAGCGAGCTGTCAAAATATCTCGCGTCTATAACATGGATCTCATCATAGTTCTCCGTAAAGTACGGCGCGAGCGATGAGCCATAGCTGTCCTTAATAATGCAAAGCCTTTTGCCGGTGCTTTTGCCCGTATAGACCTTAAAAAGAGAGACGTCTCCATAGCAGAATACCTCAAGCGCGTTTTGGGCGGATATTTCACTGTTTATGAACGGGACAGCGGTCTCGCCGCTCACAGCCGTCCTCCAAAGACCGCACTGATAATCCCCCAATGTATAATACTCGACCGTATCGAGATTCTTCAACAGATCGGGGTTGCCGTCCTTATTTTCATTCGACCTTGTGCGCGAAACGAGATTCCCTGAAAAGCCCTCAACTTTATTTTTATCAATGCCGTCAGTTGTCATCGCGGAGATGTCTGCCGCTGCACAATATTGGCAATACGCATAGTATGCTCCGAGTGCGGTCCAGTTTTCGTCCGTATTGTAATAGATATATTCGTCTTTTTTTTCCTTGAGAGCGTCCCGAACATCAATATATGTCACTTTATCCGAGAGAGAAGCCTTTATTCTTTCGATATTCGCTTTTTCGGCATCGGCACTATCCTTTTGCAGCTTTTCCGCCGTAACTGCCGAGTGTGTAGGGACTATCACAGAATATACATTTATACTTGCGTCAAGGGTCGCCGCCACACTGTTTATACTCTTCGTATACTTATCGGCAGTATCGTCAGAGCCCTTAAAGGGGGCGTATCCGACCTTTTTATAAATAAACACGCCGTTGTCGTCATAGCCTCTGTCAGCCTGAGCGCTGCTTTCCGTTTGTGACTGCTCAGGCTTTGACTCTGTTGGCTTTGAGCTTTCCTTAGGAGTCTCGGAGCTTTCCGGCTCTGACGGTTCCTTGCTTTCCGTCTGCGAGGAGACGCTTGAGGCATCACTGATAAAAGTTTTCTTTGACGCCTCAATAAGTCTCGGCACAAACGTAATGCATGAAAAAATTATCAGAGACGCCGCAGCGACAACAGCAACAGCCATAGCGACCGCCTTGCCCAAGCTTCTCTCCGCCGAGCCTGTACTGCCGCGGCTTTTGTATCTGCCGAAGCGGTTGTAGCCCCTGTAGTCAGAGGTGCGCTTTATTTTATTTCGTCTGCTTGTGCGTTTTATTCTCATTTCTACACCTCTCACCGTAAACCGTAATTCTGATATTGTTCCATTTAACATTATATAATGAACTATAGTAAATCTCAAGATATTTTTAAAAAATATCTTGACTCAAAAAGCCTTTATGGACTTTCAGCAATATATATGTTAAACTGTTTTTATGACAAACTATATCAAATAAATCGTCTTGCTTATTAACGATTTATGTATGTAATACAATCAAGGAGCGGAGTGAACAGTCAATGGCATCATCACAAAAATCAAGACTTCTCTTTCTCAGAAATTATCTCGTTAAATACACCGACGAGGAACATCCCCTGTCAAGAAACGAGCTTGAACAAATTCTAAAAGAAAACGGCTTTACCTGCACACGAAAGACCTTTTATGACGACCTTGAGGCTATCACAGAGAGCGGCGTAGACATAGAAATCATAAGGGACGGTACAGGAAGCGTCAAATACTATGTGGCAAATAGGGAATTTCAACTGTCCGAGGTCAAGCTGCTGATAGATGCGGTATGCTGCTCACGCTTTCTCACGCTTAAAAAGACAGAATCGCTAATAGAGAAGCTTGAAACACTTGTCAGCGTCTATCAGTCCGATTCTCTGAATCGTCAGGTTTTCGTGAAAAACCGTATAAAAAGCATGAACGAAACTATTTACTATGCCATAGACGCCATACATTCCGCAATCAACACCGACCATGCTGTCACATTCGGTTACTTTAGGTGGAGCATCAATAATGACGGCACACCTGTGAGAGAGTTTCGGCACGGCGGCAAAAGATACACAGTTTCTCCGTGGGGAGTATGCTGGAGCGACGGCAGCTACTATATGATAGGCTTTGACCATGACGCGGGCTCGGTAAAGCACTTCCGCGTTGACAGGATGAGAACGGTCGAGTGCGCCGAGCTTGAGCGTATCAGGAACGAGGAATTTGAAAGGTTTAATATAGAGAGCTACTCGTCTCATGTTTTCGGTATGTTCGGAGGTGAGGAGGTCTATGTTGAAATGCGCGTCCCGAACGAGCTTGCGGATGTTTTTATTGACAAGTTCGGACACGGCGCAAACATAAAACGCAGCGACGAGGAGCATTTTATAATAGGCGCGGACGTTGTCGTCAGCAGGCAGTTTTTCGCATGGCTGTTGGGACTTTCGGAAAGGGTATCAATAGTTTCTCCGCACGAAACAGTTGAGGCGATGAGGAAATTTATTGAAAATATGGAGGACTAACATCACTGATCGATTTATTATCGTTGACATAAAAGAAACGCGGAAGTATAATTGATTCTACAAGGAGGAAATTATAATGAAAAGGTTTGCATCAATATTATTGGCCGCAATATTTGTTTCTTCGGTATTTGTCTGCTCAGGCTGTAAAAACGACAGCAACGACGACCGCAATGCAGAGAAATCTGTCACCGAATCGAAGTCCACAAACAACAACCCGGCGAGCAGGGAAGATCTCAAAAAGCTTTCCTCAGAGCTTGAAAATCTCAAGAAGCAGCCGTCATATACAGCAACGAAATCCGCTGAAGCGTCCAAAATCGCAAAGGACAAGGGTATAGCTGTTATCCTCGATTCAAGCAGCGACGATTATTCATCATATATAGCGGTCGAGATTAAAGACGCGGCAACGAAAATAGGATTTGCCGACACTATGATCTACGAAACCGACGGAACGGTGAACTCCTATGCTTCAGCCCTTGACAATGCTGTTTCCGACCAATGCTCGGCGGTGCTGCTCATAGGAAATATCGACAAGAACGAGATCTCGTCCTCTATCGAAACCGCACAGTCACACGGACTCAAGGTCATAAGCGTAAATAACGCGAACGCGGGTGAAAAAGAGCATTATGTTGACTACACGTTCACAACAAATTACAACAAGGAGGCAAAGGCCCTCGCGGACTATGCAATAGTAACGCAAAACGCCGAGGTCAACGCGCTTCTGGTAGTTCCCTCAGATATTCCCTACTGTGAAAGCATGAAAAAGGCTGTCAAAGATGAACTGAGCAGCTTTTCAAGCGGCTATTGTACGGAGTTGAGCGCCGAAACCGCAACATGGAACAACGGACTTTCGGACAATATAAAGGACGCGCTCGAAAAGGACAGCAACTTGAACTGTGTTATTGTTTTACACGAGGGGATGCTTAAAGACACTGTTGACGCTCTTGAAATGACGCAGACTATATCAAAGGTCAATCTTGTCACACGAGGCGGCGGCACAAGCGCTTTTACACAGATCCAAAACGGCAACGCAAGTATAGTCGCCGCCGAAAGCTATGAATGGACGGCATATCTCACGCTCGACTATATTTTAAAGATCCTCGATGGTCAGGACAGCCCCGACACGGCGGATATTCCTTTTATGATGATCTCATACGACAATGTAGCCGCGCTCGAAAGCAGTACAAGCTCAAATAACGAAGATAATAATGACGATACGCCGTTTATTTCAAAGGCATTTAAAAAAGATTTCAAAGACAGCTTTTTCAAGAGCTGGAACGTAAAGAATCCCTCCGAAAGCTCGGATGAATCGGAGCAGGCTGAATAGTCCTTAGTCTTAAAATACAAATTAAAAGGAGCGAACCGTTTAAAGGCTCGCTCCCTTTTATTTAAATGCAAGTGATTCTTAATTATTTATCAAGGCGGGATTTCAGACCATCAAGCTCGTTTTTAAGCTCTTCAGGAAGCTTGTCGCCGAAAATCTTGTAGTATTCGGTGATCTCCTCTGCCTCGGCTTTCCACTTTTCGTTATCAACAGTGAGGATCTTCCTGAGTGTTTCGATGTCGATATCAAGACCCTCAAGATCGATATCCTCAGCCTTGGGGAGATAGCCGATCGGTGTTTCAACAGCGTCAGCCTTACCCTCGCAACGGTTGATGATCCACTCGAGGACACGGAAGTTATCACCGAAGCCAGGCCACATAAAGCTGCCGTCCTCGTCAAGACGGAACCAGTTTACGTTAAAGATCTTCGGAGCCTTATCGCCGAGCACCTTGCCCATCTCTATCCAGTGACCGAAGTAGTCGCCCATGTTGTAGCCGCAGAAGGGCTTCATAGCCATCGGGTCGTGACGGAGAACACCAACGGCGCCCGTTGCGGCGGCGGTAGTTTCGGAGGCCATGATAGATCCTACAAATACACCGTTGTTCCAATCTCTCGACTGATATACGAGCGGAGTAGTTGATGCGCGTCTGCCGCCGAAGATGATAGCGGAGATCGGCACACCTGATGTCGAGTTGAACTCAGGGCTTATGCAGGGGCAGTTCTGAGCGGGGGCTGTGAAGCGGCTGTTCGGATGCGCACCCTTTTCTGCGCTTGTCTTACCGTTCCATGGATTACCCTTCCAATCGATCGCGTTCTCCGGCGGGTTCTTATCGAGACCCTCCCACCAGACTGTGTTATCGTCAAGGTTGAGAGCTACGTTTGTGAAGATAGTACCTTTCTTTGTAGATGCGAGAGCGTTCGGGTTGGACTTCTCGTTAGTACCGGGAGCAACACCGAAGAAGCCGTTCTCGGGGTTGATAGCCCAAAGTCTGCCGTCGGGACCCTTGCGCATCCATGCTATATCGTCGCCTACGCACCATACCTTATAGCCATTTTTCCTGTAGCCCTCGGGAGGAATGAGCATAGCGAGGTTTGTCTTGCCGCAGGCGGAGGGGAATGCAGCCGATACATACTTGACCTCGCCGTTCGGGTTCTCTATTCCGAGGATGAGCATATGCTCTGCCATCCAGCCCTCGCACTTGCCGAGATATGACGCGATTCTGAGCGCAAAGCACTTTTTGCCAAGAAGAACGTTTCCGCCGTAGGCAGAGTTGACGGAGATGATGTAGTTATCCTCAGGGAAGTGGCATATATATCTCTTTTCGGGGTCAACATCGCACATAGCGTGCAGACCCTTGATCCAGTCCTCGCTGTCTCCGAGGACCTCCTCAACCGCAGTTCCGACACGAGTCATTATGCTCATGTTGAGAACAACATAAATAGAGTCTGTTACCTCATAGCCGATCTTGGCGAGAGGAGAGCCGACAGGACCCATGGAGTACGGGATAACGTACATAGTGCGACCCTTATATGTTCCTCTTGCGATATCGAAGAGCATCTTGTATGCTTCCTTGGGATCTTTCCAGTTATTTGTAGGGCCTGCGTCCTCCTCGTTTCTGCAGCAGATAAATGTACGATCCTCAACACGAGCAACATCATTTTCCTTTGTTCTATGGAGGTAGCAACCGGGAAGCTTATCCTCATTCAGCTTGATCATCTCTCCTGTTTCGCAAGCCTGTTTGCGGAGAGCGTCGAGTTGTTCCTCGGAGCCGTCGATCCAAACAACGTTATCGGGTGTGAGAAGCTCTTTCATCTCATCGACCCATGCCAATACTGATTTGTTAGTTGTCATTTTTCATTCTCCTTTCTGCCTTTCACGGCATTACTAATATATTATAATTCAATTTCCATAAAATATCAATAAAAAATTCTCATTTAGACGGTCGAGTACGGAGTGCAGTAAATTCTCTCGTAAATTCTCAAAGTAAATTCCACAGTAGGAAGACAGTGGAAATTACCTTGAGAAATGATAGAATTTAGTCTGAGA
>CANQUS010000023.1 GCA_947627055.1 uncultured Clostridia bacterium
ATAAGCGTACCATATTTGTGTCGAGCGAGGTAACGAGCGATTACGCGACTTGCCAGCGGGCGCTGCCCGCCGCCGTACGGCGAAAAATTTCGACGTCGTAATGGGACTATCATGTACCGCGCAGAAAGTATTTAGCACTGAATCAGCATACGGCAGTCCATTGGTAATTTAGTATTGACGCGGACATAAGCGTACCATATTTGTGTCGAGCGAGGTAACGAGCGATTACGCGACTTGCCAGCGGGCGCTGCCCGCCGCCGTATGGCGAAAAATTTCGACGTTGTAATGGGACTATCATGTGCCGCGCAGAAAGTATTTAGCACTGAATCAGCATACGGCAGTCCATTGTTAATTTAGTATTGACGCGGACATAAACAACTCTCGCTGACATCGAGCGAGGTAACGAGCGATTACGCGACTTGCCAGCGGGCGCTGCCCGCCGCCGTGTGTCGAGGCACTCGACACTATAATCTCAATGAGTAGGCGACGAGGTTATCGTGCCGCCGCCTACTACTGTGTCGTCAGAGTAGAATACTACTGCCTGACCGGAGGTTATGGCTCGCTGCGGCTCGTCAAAAATAACTTTGATGCGCCCGTTTTCGAGCGGGTAAATAGTCGCCGGCTTTTCGGTTTGGCTGTACCGTGTCTTGGCGGCGACCCTCATCGGCTCGTCAAGCATTTCAATAGAAATGAGGTTCACATCGTCCGCAATAAGCTCCGTTGTGAATAAATCCTCGTTTTTGCCGAGCGTAACCGTATTATTCTTTGTATCCTTGGAAATAACATATGCGGGAGAGCCGAGCGATATGTTAAGCCCCTTGCGTTGTCCTATGGTGTATCGGATCATACCGTTGTGCTTTCCCAAGACATTGCCGTTTTTGTCAATAAAATCTCCCGGCGGGAATGTCATACCCGTGTCACGCTCTATAAATGCGGCATAGTCGCCGTCCGGAACAAAGCATATATCCTGGCTGTCAGGCTTGTCGGCATTGAGCAGTCCGTACTCACGGGCAATGCCGCGAGCCTCATCCTTAGTATATTCACCGACAGGGAACAATGTCTTTGATAGCTGTTCCTGCGTCAGTGCGTAGAGGACATAGCTTTGATCCTTTCCGGGGTCTTTGCCCTTTTTGAGGAGGTATCGCCCGCTTTTTTCGTCATACTCACGGCGAGCATAATGTCCCGTGGCTATATAGTCGCACTCTATGATTTCCGCACGCTTTAAGAGTGCGTCAAACTTGATGAAGCGATTGCAGTCAATACATGGGTTAGGAGTATCACCTCGTATGTATGCATTGTTAAATCGGTCGATAACACATTCGCGAAAGCGATCGCCAAAGTTAAATACATAATGCTCCATACCGAGCTTGAATGCGGCGCTTCTGGCATCCTGAACATCGTCCAGAGAACAGCAGGTTTTAGTGCGATCGAGGGCAATATCCTCGTTAGTAAAGAGCTTGAGCGTTACTCCGACGGTATCGTACTCACGACTTAACAGGACCGCCGCAACGGAACTGTCCACACCGCCGCTCATAGCAACAAGCACCTTGCCTTTTGACATCATATTCTCCCTCCAGATCGTTGTAGTTCAATTATACAATATACTTATAATAAAATCAACAGTGTATACCGAGCAAATCAGTAGGACTTTGGAAACGTGACAGAGGTCAACCGCACGTCACACGAAACGTTGTTCAAGTTCCAGCAAAAACCTCATCATTTCAATACCGCCGGCATATCCCTTTATGATTCCTTTTGCGCCAAGGACGCGGTGACAGGGGATCATAATGGGTATGGGATTCATGTTGTTTGCCATACCTACCGCTCGAGCCGCGCATGGTTGGTGGATTTTATTTGCGACAGCCTTGTAGGTAGTCGTTGTGCCATACGGTATCTCAAGGAGTGCGTCCCATACCGATCGCTGAAATACCGTGCCGACAGGATTGAGAGGAACGGTAAAGCGTTTTCTCATGCCGCAAAAGTATTCCGTGAGCTGACACCTTGCCTCGACAAGAACGGGTGTTTCGTTTTCGATAGAGTCGGATATAGGCTCGGGTTTAAAGCGGAGGGCGGTTATAGCTTCGTTTTCCTCGACCAAAGTCATTATGCCGAGAGGAGTTTTCGCATATATGTAGTTTTTCACGGCGGTTCACCCCTTTTGTTCAATATACTTCCTGATTTCAGCAAGAAAGGCCGGCGCGTATTTTTCAAGCTTGCGTTCACCTACACCGTTTATCGAGAGAAACTCCCGTTCATTTTTCGGCTTTATGCACGACATTTCACGGAGAGCCGAGTCGGGGAAAACAGCATATGCGGGTACGCTTTGACGCATAGCGATATTGCGGCGGAGAGACTTCAGCCGCTCGAAAAGCTCCTTGTCGGGAACGATCTTCCCTTGCGAACCGTATGCATTATAGACGTCCTCCGCGAGACGCGCCCTTACGGATACCGCGGCTATATCCTCATAAGCTTCGCCTGCGCAAACACTGCAATTATCGCATCGCTCGGGCGCACGTTCACCGAAGTAGTTTAGCATACGCTTTCTCAGGCAAACGCTTTTTGAGGTCGAGTAAAACGTCATCAGCTTTAACTTTTGTAGCTCCTCATTTAAGAAAACGCTTTTCTCCTCGGGAGTGAGACTTTCGTTTTCCTCACAGCTTTTACCTATCATGAATTTGTTCAGCGCCACATCCGAGCTGCTGTACAGGAGGATACATTCCGCACGCTCGCCGTCACGTCCTGCTCTGCCTGCCTCCTGATAGTATTGCTCGAGGTTTCTCGGCATATGATAATGGATAACGAAGCGGACGTTCGGCTTATCTATGCCCATGCCGAACGCCGAGGTCGCGACGATTATTTTTACCTTGTCATATATAAAGTCGTTTTGATTTTTGATTCGTGCATCGTCGGTCATGCCCGCATGATACGGCGCGGCGGCAACTCCGTTTTCGCACAGCTCGGCGCACAGCTTTTCTACGGTCCTGCGCGACGAACAGTATATAATGCCGGACTCACCGCTGTTCTCGTTTATATAGTCGATTATCCACTGCTCCTTTGAAACGGGCTTGTGTATAGCAAGGTACAGGTTCGGTCTGTCAAAGCCTGTCGTAAGCACAAACGGTGTCTGAAGCTTGAGCTGTTCTGCAATATCCCGTTTGACAATATTCGTTGCCGTTGCTGTAAACGCGGCGACGATCGGTCGGTACGGCATGGCGTCGATAAACTCCGCGATACGTGTATAGCTCGGACGGAACTCATGTCCCCACTGTGAGATGCAGTGCGCCTCATCGACCGCTACAAGTGATATTTCGGCGTTTCGCGCAAAGTCGAGAAAGCTCTCCGTCAGAAGACGCTCGGGAGCGACATAGATTATTTTATATGCACCCGCCTTTGCGCGTTCTGTCGCAAGAGAGAGCTGACGCGGTGTGAGTGAGCTGTTAAGATATGCCCCTCGTATGCCCATCGAGATGAGCGAGCGAACCTGATCCTGCATAAGAGAGATGAGAGGTGAAACAACTATGGTTATCCCCTCAAGTGCAAGGGCGGGAATCTGATAGCATACAGATTTTCCCGCCCCTGTGGGCATGATCGCGAGTATGTCATGTCCGGCGATTATTGAGTTTATGATCTCCTCCTGCCCCGCGCGGAATGAACGATAGCCGTAATATTCCTTGAGGAGCGCATAAATATCCGACATTATTGTCCTGTATCCTCCAAAAGCGTTATTGTGACGGTATAGGAATACGACTTTTTGTTTTCGCTGTAGCTTTTTGGTCTGAATAGTGCGACCTTGACTTTGTCGCCGGGTTTGTAACCGTCTATTATGTCAAAGAGTGAGGACAAGCTCGTTATTTTTTTCCCGTCTATTTCCGTTATCAGGTCGCCGACAGCGGCGCTTGTGCCGCTGAATGCGTTTGACGAGTTCAGAGATTCTATCTTTACACCTGTCGGAGTGTCGTTTTTCTTTGCGGCATATGTTGTCCATTCGGAACAGGTGATACCGAGATAGGCTCTGCCCTTGACGTAGCCGTTCTTTATTATGTTATTGATGATGCTTATAACGGTATTGCTCGGAATGGCGAAGCCCATACCCTCGTATTCCTCGGCGACGAGCTTTGAGGTGTTGATGCCTATGATCTGACCGTAGGAGTTGATGAGTGCACCTCCCGAGTTTCCGGGATTTATAGCGGCATCTGTCTGAATATATTTTACGGGATCGTCGGAGCTTATCGTTCTGTTTGTAGCCGAAACAGTACCCTTTGTCAGAGAGTTTGAAAACTGAAGTCCGCCCGGATTGCCTATGGCATATGCGTTCTGGCCTATGAAAACATTTTCGGAATCTGCAAACTCCGCGACAGTCAGTCCCGACGCGTCGATTTTCACAACGGCAAGGTCGGTTCGTTTGTCGATGCCCGCCACCGCGCCTATGTACTCCTCGCCTGTGCTGAGCTTTACGAGTATGCCCGTATCGGTTGAATCATCTACGACATGGCTGTTTGTGGCGATATAACCGTCCTCACTGATGATGATGCCCGACCCCTCGCCCGACTCGGTTATGGTATAGTCCGTACCTGCGGGATATGAGATTATACCGACGACACATGGCGAGACCTTGTTATATACGGTTACCGCCTCATTGTCGCTTTCCTCGGGTGTGGATGTCGCCTCTATTTGCGGTCCGTCAGGGTTTGCGGAAACATCGGGAGGTTTGGAGTTTTGGAGCATAGAATTGTCAGGTATATAGTACGAGTACTCCTCAGGTGATTTGTTCGGAGGAATGCCATCGTCTGAGGGAGTGTATTTCAAAGCCGATATTATAATACCGATGCATATTGAGGGAACGGCTATCGCAAGAGTTATGAGCGCGATTTTTGAGCCGGTTTTCATACGGCGTCTTTTTGGGGGCGGAGGTGTATACGGGTTTGAATACGGCGAGGCGTATGGAGAGTGGTATTTATACGGAGAGGGCTGCGGAGAAGTGCGGTAGTAGTCGTTCCCGCATTGTTGATATGGATTTTTTTCGGGATAGCGGCCGGATCTTTCAAGATATGTCTGTGTTCCGGTGGCGTGACTTGGCTTCGAGTACCTGTTGCTTTCGATTGGCTGAGTATGCGGCAGATCGGGATCTGTTTTCATATCGGTTCTGTTTTGCTCGTCCGCATTGTTCTGCGGCTGCTGCGGACGAGGCCTGTATTGCCAATCATTTTGATTGAAGCCGCTGCCGCCATGTTCATCATTCATTCGTACTTACCTCCTTGTTAAAGGGCTGCTGCTTTGAAGACTGCTGCTCAAGCCTTGGATTTTTCATTTCAAGCTTCGGCTTTTTCGGATTTTTATTCGGGATATAAAAGTCAAAGCGGCAATACTTGTTTATCTCACTCGAAACGGTTATATTGCCGTCGTGAAGCTGTATTATGGTTTTAACAAGATAAAGTCCAAGCCCCATACCTTTTTTATCTATGCTTCGCGACTTATCTGTTTTATAGAACTTATCAAAAACAAGCAGGAGGTCTGATTTGTCTATTCCATGACCGCTGTTGATTATAGAAAATTCGGTCTTGTCGGGGAGAGTGTTGATCTTAAATTCGATATAGCCGCCTTCGTTTACGAACTTTACGGCATTTTCGATGAGGTTGTAGACGACCTGATGTATCAGATCCATATCTGCGTCAATGTATGCGCTCGGCATATCCTCAAGACCTCTGATCTCGATATTTTTTTTATCTATTTCCGCTTCAAAAGTTACGAGAGCGGAAATTGTCGTTGAAACCAGGTCAAAATGCTTATAGTTGAGTTTCAGCTCGCCGCTGTCTATCTTGGACAGGTCAAGCATCGAACGCACAAGACGAGAAAGGCGGCGAACCTCGTCAGATACTATTTTAAGGTAATAGTTTTGCTTTTCTTGAGGAATGGTTCCGTCAAGTATGCCGTCGATAAAGCCCGCTATCGTCGTCATGGGGGTTTTCAACTCATGCGAAACATTGGCGATAAAGCTCCGCCGTGTGCTTTCCGACGCAGAGAGAGACTCCGCCATCTTGTTGAACTCACCTGCAAGCTGACCTATTTCGTCCTTTGTACGCACATGAACTCGCGCGCTGAAGTCTCCCTTGCCAAACTTATGTGCGGCATAGGCGATTTTCCGAAGCGGCTTTACCATATAATATGAGTACAGCCCTATTGCGATGATCGCGACCGCAAAGGTAATGAGTGCGGATACAAGGAAAATATTCAGCATCAGTGAGATGAAATAATGATATTCATCCGTATCAGCTGTCGTAAATGCGAGGCACACGAGCGTGCCGTTTATATACACAGGCTTACCGTAAACGTAATACGGCTTTTTAAAGATCCCGTCCAAGTCGGTTTCGCTGTAATACTGATTGTTTTCTATGGTTTTCTTTATAATTTCGTAGTCGATGAATTTTCCCTCGGTGGCATATACGGCGTTTTTGTTCGACGCGCTTATCTTGCCGTTTGCGTTTACAATAAATGCATCTCCGCCTATATTACTTGAAACGGTCTCCAGCACGTCGCGCAGAGCGACGAGATCCCCGAAAAAGTATTCCTGACGGTTTACATCCGTTATGCCTATGTAGCTTGTGCAGAGAGATGCGAGGGAGACGGTGTTTTTGTTCATCGTTTCCATCTTGTTATTTGTCCAATATTTTGTGAGAACAGACATCAGTATACATCCCAAGACCAAAAAGCTCGCGAGAATAATAATGAAGCTTATCGCGAGGTATTTATGAAAGATGGAGCTCTGACCGTTCAGCTTTAATTTAATCTTTAACTTCAAACTTATAGCCAACTCCCCATACTGTCTTTAATGCCCATTTGTCGGATACGCCCTCGAGCTTTTCTCTGAGGCGTTTGACATGGACGTCAACTGTCCGTGAATCGCCATAATAGTCAAAGCCCCATACTTCGTCAAGAAGCTGGTCGCGTGTAAAGACTCTGTTAGGATTGCTCGCGAGGTGATATATAAGCTCAAGCTCCTTTGGAGGGGTATCGACAGGTGTTCCGTTTACTTTAAGCTCGTAGTTTGTGAGGTTGATGGAGAGCTTGTCGTACTGTACGAGCTTTGTTTCATCGTGATGCTTGTCGGCGCCCGTTCGTCTGAGAACAGCCTTGATTCTCGCTATGATCTCCTTCGCCTCGAACGGCTTTACTACATAGTCGTCCGCGCCCAGTTCCAGGCCGAGAACCTTGTCGAAGACCTCGCCCTTTGCGGTGAGCATGATAATAGGCGTTTGAGAGGTTTTTCTTATCTCGCGGCACACCTGCCAGCCGTCAAGAACGGGGAGCATTATATCAAGCATAATGAGGTCGGGCTGTGTTTCATGAAACTTTGAGAGAGCCTCACCGCCGTCGTTGGCTATTTCAATGCTGTAGCCTTCCTTTTCGATATACAGCCTTAAAAGCTCACAGATATTGCGGTCGTCATCTACTATAAGTATTTTTCCTCTTGTCATGATTTATAACTCCCTTTCACGGTTGTGCTTAGTTTATGTAATGAAGTCCTTGTTTAGTAATATAGTAAATTGAAGCTGTTATTTTTGAGTATACTACATATTGAGTATACCACACTTTAAAATGAATTTCATCTATTTTACAAAAAATTTACAGCTGTGTCATGCGTTGGCAGCGATATTACCGTTTTTGCGGTTTGAATCGCTTTTTTTCGACACTCAGTGTGTATTATACTGTACTTCCGGATGGTAATATGAGTGGTTTTAATAAATATTGCGGCAAAGTATTATAAAATAAACAAAAAATTATTAAAATTATCAGTTTACTCTTGAAAACTATCCAAAAAATTGTTATCATATACATATAATAGAAAAAGGGATTGGCAGACTATACTGTTTCGAGACAAAATTGCCATGATTTTTGGTGAATTTTTTCTCTTTGAAAGATCGGAGAAAGGCAAGAAACAATCGGTGCTGCCCCAAAGCAGGAGGAGAATATAACTATGATTCTTGGAACTAATGATAATGTCGATAGATTCCCTATTGATTTGTTTCACAGCGGTGAAAACTACATGGCGTACAAGTTTTTGGGAGTTCACAAGGTAGAAACCGAAAATGGTACGTCGTTTGTGTTCCGCACATGGGCACCGAATGCAAAGACCGTTTCGGTAGTCGGCACCTTTAACGATTGGAACAGAGAAGTCAACCCCATGAGTAGGATAAGTGACGGCGGAATATGGGAATGTATCATTTATGAGGGCATAGGCGACTACACGATATACAAGTACAGCATAGAAACCTTTGATGATGTGTGTATATTGAAGTCAGACCCTTACGCATATCACTTTGAAACTCGTCCGAACAACTCTTCCGTTTACTATGATATTGACGGGTTTGAGTGGACAGACGAAAAATGGTTCGAGCAAAAGAAGTCAAAATCCCACTACTCAAGCCCCGTGAATATTTATGAGCTTCATGCCGGCTCATGGAGAAAGTATGCAGACGGCAATACGTTTTCCTACGAAAAGCTGGCGGACGAACTTATTCCTTATGTCAAGGATATGGGCTATACACATATCGAGCTTATGCCGCTCATGGAGTATCCGTTTGATGCCTCGTGGGGTTATCAGGTAACAGGCTACTTTGCTCCGACAGCGAGATACGGAACACCGCACGACTTCATGTCATTTGTCAATAAGTGTCACGAGGCCGGACTGTATGTGATCATGGACTGGGTGCCCGCGCACTTCCCGAGAGATGCTTACGGACTTGCGAAATATGACGGAACACCTTGCTACGAGTATGCCGATCCGAGAAAGGGCGAGCATAAGGACTGGGGTACGCTGGTGTTCGACTACGGAAGGAACGAGGTCGTCAGCTTCCTTATTTCGAGCGCGATATTCTGGTTGGATTGTTATCATATCGACGGACTCCGCGTTGACGCTGTCGCCTCGATGCTATATCTTGACTACTCTAGACGTGACGGCGAATGGGTTCCGAACAAATTCGGCGGAAAGGAAAATCTTGAGGCTGTCGCTTTCCTTAAAAAGCTCAATGAGGCCGCATTTAAATATTTCCCTGACGTCATGATGATAGCCGAGGAGTCCACATCGTGGCCGATGGTCTCACGTCCCACATATTCGGGAGGCTTGGGCTTTAACTATAAGTGGAACATGGGCTGGATGAACGACATGATTCACTACATCTCTCTTGACCCGCTGTACAGACCGTTTAATCACGACAACCTTACATTCTCGTTCTACTATGCTTTCTCGGAAAACTTTGTCCTCCCGATCTCGCATGACGAGGTCGTTCACGGCAAGGCTTCGCTTATCAACAAGATGCCCGGCTCATATGAGCAGAAGTTTGCGGGAGTTCGTACGTTTATGGCGTATATGATGGCTCACCCCGGCAAAAAGCTCATCTTTATGGGAACGGAGTTCGGTCAGTTTAAGGAGTGGGATTATTCCACGGAGCTTGACTGGATGCTGCTCAGCTATCCCGCCCACAAGCAAATACAGGATTACTTTAAGGCGATAAATTACTTCTATCTCGAAAACAGTCCTCTCTGGGAGATCGACTTCTCGTGGGAGGGATTTTCGTGGATATCAAACGACGACTATACGCAAAGCTGCATAAGCTTCAGAAGAATGGACAAGAGCGGCAAGGAGATCATAGTCGTATGCAACTTCCAGCCCGTCCTTCGTGAGAATTACTCGATAGGAGTTCCCGTTGACGGAACGTATTCGGAGATATTTAATACCGATAGATCTGAGTTCGGTGGCTCGGGCATAACAAACGGCTCGGCTATCCGCTCCGACGGAGAAGCCATGCACGGCTTTGAGCAGTCGATAACACTGACACTTCCGCCTCTCTCGGTCATGTTCTTTAAGCTCGTGAGAAAGCGCGCCAAGAAAAAGGTCGTCAAGGCAGAGGCTGCGGAAGTAACAAAGACGGAGAAAAAGCCAAAGCCAAAGACGAAAGCCAAGCTCGCGGCAACGGCAGAGATCAAAAAAGAAAAAAAGATCAAGGTAAAGCCCGACAATAAAAAAACAGAAACAGAAGCGGCGGATGTACAAATGTCTGAAACCGCAGAGAAAAAAACCGCAAAAGCAGAGAAAAGAACAATCAAAAAAGCGGATACCCCGGCAGGAGCTGAAGCAAGAACGACGAGTGCTGAGGATAAGGCTGAAACCGAGACCGACGACACACCAAAAGCGGTGGTATCCGAAAAGCCGAAAAGTGAAGCTGCGTCTGAAGCTGAAAAGATTGTCGAAGCTGCCGAAAAACTGACGGATAAGGCTTCCGCACAGAAAGCAAAGGCTGACGGCAGGTCAAAGGAGGCAAAGGCAGAGCCGGAGGATAAAAAACCAAGGGCAAAGGCAGAGCCGAAGGCATCAAAGAAAGGCAAATCCGGCAAGAAAAAATAATAAACTAAACGAAAAATATAAATCGTTTTAACATATGTAATGTTATTTTAAGGAGGAGTACAGATGTATCCAAAGCAAGAGGTAGTAGCAATGCTGCTTGCGGGCGGTCAAGGAAGCAGATTGGGTGTATTGACACAGAAGATCGCCAAGCCCGCAGTTCCATATGGAGGAAAATACAGGATCATAGATTTCCCGCTTTCCAACTGCATTAACTCGGGTATCGAGGCGGTCGGCGTTTTGACACAGTATCAGCCGCTCGTACTTAACGAGTATATAGGAAACGGTCAGCCGTGGGATCTCGACAGTATGAACGGGGGAGTGCAGGTTCTTTCACCATATGAGCAGAGCGGCGGTGCGAATTGGTATTCCGGTACGGCTAACGCTATTTACCAGAATATGAATTATATAGAGAGATATGACCCCAAGTATGTTGTTATCCTCTCAGGCGACCATATTTATAAGATGGATTACTCGAAGATGATAGCCTTTCATAAGGAGAATAACGCGGACTGTACGATAGCCGTTATCGACGTTCCTCTCGCAGAGGCGTCACGCTTCGGTATACTTAACACCAATCCGGACAATTCTATCTATGAGTTCGATGAGAAGCCGAAGGTCCCGAAAAGCACAAAAGCTTCGATGGGAATATATGTATTCAGCTGGGATAGGTTAAGGAAATATCTTACGGAGGATGCGGAGAATCCAAACTCCTCGAATGACTTCGGTAAGGATATCCTTCCGAAAATGCTTGAGGACGGTCAAAGAATGTTTGCTTACGAATTTTCGGGCTACTGGAAGGACGTCGGAACTATCGACAGCCTGTGGGAGTCAAATATGGATCTTCTTGACCCGAATGTTACTCTTGACCTTTCGGACGAGAGCTGGAAGATCTATTCGAGGAATCCCGTTGTCGCTCCTCACTACGTCAGCCAAACCGCTGTCGTACAAAATTCACTCATCGCGGACGGCTGTATTATTCACGGAAATATAGACTTCTCGGTTCTGTTCTCAAACGTTACGGTTGCTCCGGGGGCTGTTGTCAATGACTCTATCCTCATGCCGGGCGTAGTCGTTGAGGAGGGTGCCGTCATTCAATATGCTATCGTTTCTGAAAATGCTGTAATAAAAAAGGGTGCGGTAGTCGGCGCACGTCCTGAGGATATAGAGAATAAGGACGATTGGGGAGTCGCCGTAGTAGGCGATAACCGTGTGATTGGTGAGGGCGCTGTTGTTGCCCCGAAGGAAATGGTTTTTGAAGATAAAGAGGGGGTAAACTGATATGCGCGGCAATAATGTAATCGGTTTGATTTTTACAAACCTTCACGCTGAGCTTATAAGCGAGCTTACGGAAAAGAGAACTATGGGTTCTGTTCCGTTCGGAGGAAGATACCGTCTGATCGACTTCCCTCTTTCCAATATGGTCAATTCGGGGATAAGCAAGGTCGGCGTCATCACCAAAAATAACTATCAATCTCTCATGGATCATGTCGGCTCCGGCAAGGCATGGAATCTCTCCAGAAGGCGTGACGGACTTTTCTTTCTTCCGCCGTTTAAAAACGGCGAGGAGGACTACAGAAATAGAATAAGTATTCTTAACTCTATAAAGAACTTCCTATCAAATTCAAGGGAGGAATATGTACTTATTGCTGACTGCGATACTGTCTGCAATATTGATTATCAGGACGTTCTCGGCAGCCATATTGAAAACGGCGCAGACGTCACGGTCGTATACAAGCGTGGGCAGATTCCCGAAAATCAAGACGAGCCTATGGTTTTCTCACTCGATTCGACAGGTCGTGTCAAGGACGTTCTTATTGACCCGATAATCGAGGGCTCATGCAGTTATTATCTTAACATGATATTGATGAAGCGCGAGCTTCTGATTTCCCTTGTAAGCGAATGTGTAAGCAAAAATAAGAATAACTTTAAGCGTGATATTATCCAGGGCAAGTTCAACGAGCTGAAAATTTACGGATACGAGTTTGAAGGCTTCCTCGCGGTCATGGATTCCATGAGCAGCTACTTTAACGCGAATATGCAGCTTATGAACCTCGACGTAAGAAACAATCTCTTTAACGCCGCACGTCCCATATACACAAAGGTCCGCGACGATATGCCGACAAAATACGGACTCGGCTCTAATGTCAAGAATGCGCTCATCGGCAACGGCTGTGTTATCGAGGGCGAGGTCGAAAACTGTGTACTGTTCAAGGGCGTTCACGTTGGTAAGGGCGCTAAGGTCAGCAACTGTGTTATTATGCAGGATACTGTAATAGGCGCCGGCTCTAACTTAAGCTATGTTATCGCGGATAAAGACGTTGTTATCAAGGATAATCGCTCGTTAATGGGATTTTTGACATATCCTGTATATATCAGCAAGGCTAGCGTGGTTTAACGCAAACTTATGCAGTAAATCGAATATAAAGGAGGTAAATAACCTTGAAGGTTTTATTTGTAACAAGTGAGGCTCAGCCGTTTGCCGCGTCTGGCGGCTTGGCTGACGTATGCGGCTCTCTGCCTCAGGCACTCCGCAGGAGGCTTATAGGCACAAGGATAGTCATGCCGCTTTATGACGAGATCCCTCAAAGCTTAAAGGACGAGATGCGCTTCGTAACAAGCCTTTCCGTTCCCGTAGCGTGGAGACGTCAATATTGCGGAGTGTTTGAAGCACGTTGGGGCGGAGTGATTTATTATTTCCTTGACAACCAGTATTATTTTAAGCGTTCAGGACTGTACGGTCATTATGACGATGCTGAGCGTTTCTCGTTTTTCTCGAGAGCAGTTCTCGAGATGCTGCCGTTCATCGACTTTAAGCCCGACATAATCCACTGCAACGACTGGCAGACCGCGCTCGTTCCCACCTTCTACACGCTGTTCTATTCACAAAATCCGTGGTATCAGGGAATAAAGACAGTTTTCACTATCCACAATATTCAGTATCAGGGCAAATACGGAACAGAGCTGTATGAGGAAGTCGTCGGCATACCGCCTCATCAGCGTTCTGTCCTAGACTGTGACGGATGTATCAATTTCATGAAGGGCGCGATAGAAACAGCTAACAGAGTAACAACGGTCAGCCCGAGCTACGCATGGGAGATTCGCGACCCGTGGTTCTCTCACGGACTTGACCCGATACTCAACGCGCGCCACTGGAAGCTGTCAGGCATACTCAACGGTATTGACACAGAGTCCTACAACCCGGAGACCGACATTCAGCTTTACGCTAACTATAGTGCTAACGACCTGTCGGGTAAGGCGGAGAACAAGCGCAAGCTTCAGGAGCGTCTGTCTCTCGAGCAGAACTCCGAGGTTCCGATACTCGCTATGGTTACGCGTCTCGTATCGCACAAGGGGCTTGACCTCGTAAAGGCTGCACTCGACCAGATGATGCGCGAGGAGTACATTCAGTTTGTTATCCTCGGTTCAGGTGACTGGGAATACGAAAGCTTCTTCCAGTCCATGCAGGACAGGTATCCGGGCAGACTGTGTGCTTGTCACGGATTTATTCCTGAACTGTCGAGAAAGATCTACGCGGGCGCGGATATGTTCCTGATGCCCTCGAAGGCTGAGCCATGCGGTCTGTCACAGATGATAGCTCTCCGCTACGGTACTATTCCGATAGTACGCGAGGTCGGCGGCTTGCGTGACTCCATTAAGGACAGCGGCAACGGTGACGGCAACGGCTTCACATTCAAAAACTACGACGCGATGGATATGCTTGGTGCTGTCCGCCGTGCGATTGCCGGCTACTGGCAGCGTGACGGCTGGAATGTTCTTGTACAGCGTGCCATGAACTGTGACCTGAGCTGGAACAGGAGCGCCGGAGAATATATCAACCTTTACAAGAGCCTTTTGAATGAATGACCATTGTTGTGGCTTTGCCCCAGACCCCATTCAAGGAACTTTTTGAAAAAAGTTCCTTGAAGATCCTCAAAAACTTCTAAATTTTGAGTTATAAAAACAAGGTGATTTGTTTGTAAAAAGCGTGTCTGCATGACAAAAAAGCTTTATGGATAAAAATGAGTTGCCGCACTGAGATTCTGGGAATAAACGCACTTAATGCAGTCAAAATTTAGTTTTAGGTCAAGCCTTTTTTAAAAGGCTTGCGGTTTCCAAAGGCAGAGCCTTTGGCCGCTGTCCGCGGACGGCAAAGTTTATTTAGTTTATTATTTCAGAACTATAATAAAAGGGGTATCGCTTAAGTTTATTAAAACTTAATGCGAAAGCCCCTTTTTCTGTAGTAATATAGATTTTTTAAGCTGTGTATCAGCGTGCGCGCCTTTTCCTCAGGAACACTATGACTAACAGCGTGACAGCGGCAAGGAATATAACTCCTGCAACAATGGCGACTGTTATGACTGTGTTATCCGCCGAGCCGTTATCATCGCTCGGGCTGCTGCTTAAAGTGTCACCTGATTCGGAGGAAACTCCATCTATCTCGTATGACAAGAGGCGGCTTGTCGTAAACACATAGCACCCATCGTTGTATTTCGCGTTTAGGTCTGTTTTCGTGCCGTCGTCACTGACCTCAAAGACCTTACAGTCGGGAGTATCACAGGGGATAGAAACGGTCATTTCGCCGATCGATTGTACTGTATCGCCATTTTTGTCAGTTATTTTTATGTCGTATGTGACAGTCTTGCCGCTGACATTACCGCCTGAGATTTTCAGCCTTGAGCTTGTCGGCAGGAAGCCGTTTATTGATATATTTGTGGATTTATCGGTAATGGACTGCGAGTCTATCTCGATAAAATTTAAGCCGTTTTTGTTGGCGTAGGTCATGGCGGCAGAACCCGTATAGCCGTAAATCGTGATGTCGGAGATCGATGAATCGGAAATATATCCGAAAGCGTGGTTGCTGATAGTTTTCACACTCTTGGGAATTTCAATGCTTTTAAGGTTTTCGCATCCATAGAATGCGTATGTACCTATAGATGTCACGCTGTCAGGTATGTTTATTTTTTCAAGTTTCATGCATCCATAGAATGCGCTGATGTCTATTGTTGTTACACTGTCGGGAAGGGTAACGCTCGTTAGAAAGCAATACTCGAATGCGTGATCGCCTATCTTTGTAACACCGTCGGGAACGCTATACTCCTTATCTGTTTTTCCCGCAGGGCAGCAAATCAACTCAGTTTTATCCTTGTTAAAAAAAACGCCGTTCAGTGATGAGTACGCCGTATTATTATTATCTACGTTAATGTCGGTAAGACTTGTGCATTGCTCGAATGCGTTCCAGCCTATATATATCACACTCTTGGGAATATTCGCGCTTATTATGCATGAGCGAGTGAATGCTCCCCTGCCTATTTCCGTCACACTGTCGGGTATGGTCACGTTTTCAATGAGTAAGCATCCCTCGAATGCGTAATTGCCTATTATTGTCACACTGTCGAGGATCTTATATTCTTTATCCCTTTTCCTCTTGGGATAGCGGATAAGCTCTGTTTTATCCTTATTGTACAGAATGCCGTCCTGAGATGAGTACGCCGTATTATTTTTATCGACGTTAATGCTTGTCGAGCCGCAAAAGACAAATGCCTGGTCGCCGATCTCCGTCACACTGTCAGGAATGGTAACGTTTTCGAGGCTTGAGTTGCCGGAAAATGCGTATTTGTTTATCTTCGTCACCTTCGTGCCGTTGATCTCCGAGGGGATAACAACGTCAGTATTTTTGCCCGTGTATTTTGTGATTTCGACAGTGGCGTCATCAAGTATATTGTATTCGTAGTCCCCGGAAACATTCTGCGCCGAGGCGGTCGATTCATTGGCGGTAACTGCATCTGTGCCTGTCGCCAGTGCGGCGAAGGCTATTATAGTTGCCAAGATAACGGCGGCTGTTTTTTTGCCATAGAACATAATGATTCCTCCTGTTTTATAATTTTTGCTTTATCAGAGCAAGATATTTTTGCTGCGTTTATTGTACTGAGTAAACAATATATAAGCTGATATTTATGCAGCTTTGCGCTTGAATTATAGCATTTTAAAAAACTTTTTTCAATTGTTGGCGAATGAAATACAAAAATGCAATATGCACGCTATCCTGTGATACGCTCATCAGCCACCCTGACAAATACCGCGTTAAAGCCTGTTTCAGTTTTCGCGGCAGGGGATAGGCGCAAAAAAGCGGCCGAGATCGTCTCGGTCGCTTTTTGCAATTTTATTCAGTTTATGGCGGCGCTCATATTATTATTTCTTAACTTGTACAGTAAAATATTTTGTAGCCGTCTTGCCCTTAGCGTCGGCTATCTTTACAGCGTAGCTGTATGTTATAGCTCTCGCGGGCTTATAGGTATATGTCGCTGATGTCGTTACATCTGTAAGCGCTGTATAGCTCTTAGCTCCTGCAGGCTTGCAATAGAATCTGTACTTGTACGGCGCTGTGCCGCCTGTGGCTTTTGCGGTCAGCTTTATTGACGAGCCGAGGTTTATTGACGTTGCGCTTATTGTCGATACGTTTTTAAGGGCGGCGGGGTTTACCTTAACGGTGAAAAACTTGGTAACTATCTTGCCCTTAGCGTCGGCTATCTTTACAGCATAGCTGTATGTTATAGCTTTAGCGGGCTTGTAGGTATATGTCGCTGATGTCGTTACATTCGTAAGTGCTGTATAGCTCTTAGTTCCCGCAGGCTTGCAGTAGTATCTGTACTTGTACGGCGCTGTGCCGCCTGTGGCTTTCGCGGTCAGCTTTATCGACGAGCCGAGGTTTATTGATGTCGCGCTTATTGTTGATACGTTTTTAAGGGCGGCGGGGTTTACCTTAACGGTGAAAAACTTGGTAACTATCTTGCCCTTAGCGTCGGCTATCTTTACAGCATAGCTGTATGTTATAGCTTTAGCGGGCTTGTAGGTATATGTCGCTGATGTCGTTACATTCGTAAGTGCTGTATAGCTCTTAGTTCCCGCAGGCTTGCAGTAGTATCTGTACTTGTACGGCGCTGTGCCGCCTGTGGCTTTCGCGGTCAGCTTTATCGACGAGCCGAGGTTTATTGATGTCGCGCTTATTGTTGATACGTTTACGAGCGGTTCTGTCACCGTGACCGTACATTTCGCTGTTTTTCCATTAGATGTAGTAGCTGTTATTGCCGTTGTACCCTTTCCTACAGCTGTGATCTTGCCTTTGGATACAGTCGCGACCTTGTTGTTTGTAGTTGACCATGTTACGGTTTTATTCATTGCATTGCTCGGATAAACTGTCGCCGTTAATGTCGCTGTTGTGCCCTTTTCGAGGGTCAGGGACGTTTTATTAAGCTTTATGCTCTCGGCAGGTATATACGTTTTGAAGGTTATGCCGTTTTCATTAGCGTACTTTTCGGCGGCGCTGCTCGAATAGCCGTAAATCGTGAGGCTTGTGCAATTAAAGAATGCGTAATCGCCTATCTCCGTCACACTGTCGGGAATGGTCACGCTTTCAAGGCTTCTGCACCAAGAGAATGTCCAATCGCCTATCTCCGTCACGCTGTTGGGAATGGTCACGCTTTCAAGGCTTGTGCAGCCAAAGAATACACCATAGCCTATCTCTGTTACACCATAGGGAATGGTAACATTTTTAAGGCTTGTACATTCATAGAATGCGCGCTCACCTATCTTCGTCACACTGTTGGAAATATCATATGCCTTATCCGTTTTACCCGCAGGGTATTGAAGTAATGTTGTTTTATCCATATTAAATAAAACGCCGTTTTGAGAGGAGTATGCAGTATTATTTTTGTCTACGTTAAAGCGTTTAAGGTTTGTACAGTCTTGGAATGCGCCATAGCCTATCTCCGTTACGCTGTCGGGAATATTTACGCTTACAAGGCTTGTGCAGGCACCGAATGCCCAACTGCCTATCTCCGTCACACTGTCGGGAATGGTCACGCTTACAAGGCTGCAGCAATAGAATGCGCTATTGCCTATTTTCGTCACATTAACCCCGCCAATTTTCGACGGGATAACAAGATTCGTATCGCTGCCCGTGTAGCCTGTGATTTCTGCGGTACCGTCGTCAAGAATGTCGTACTCGTATTTCCCCGAAACGCTCTGTGCCGCGACGGTCGGTTCATCAGCAGCCGTCACGTTCGCCGCGAAGGCTGCAGGCGCGCCGACCGCTATAGCCATCGCTAAGATAACGGCGGCTGTTTTTTTGCCATAGAACATAATGATTCCTCCTGTTTTATAATTTTTGCTTTATCAGAGCAAGATATTTTTGCTGCGTTTATTGTACTGAGTAAACAATATATAAGCTGATATTTATGCAGCTTTGCGCTTGAATTATAGCATTTTAAAAAACTTTTTTCAATTGTTGGCGAATGAAATACAAAAATGCAATATGCACGCTATCCTGTGATACGCTCATCAGCCATCCTGACAAATACCGCATTAAAGCCTGTTACAGTTTTCGCGGCAGGGGATAGGCGCAAAAAAGCGGCCGAGGTCATCTCGGTCGCCTTTTCCGCTGTGGCTGTAATCGCGGTGCAACTCTTATCGCTCACGGCTGTACCACTGTTGATTTTTCAAGAGCCGTTACTTCGCAGCAAACTTTATGTTGTTATTTTTGGCATACGTCTCAGCGGCTGAGCCTGTCTTGCCGTTGATCGTCAAATTGTCGCAGCCATCGAATGCCTCCCCGCCTATTTCTGTCACACTGTCGGGAATAGTCACGCTTTCAAGGCTTGTGCAGCCATTGAACGCTTTCGTGCCTATATACGTCACACTGTCGGGAATGATCACGTTTACAAGGCTTGTGCAGCCGAAGAATGCATTATCGTATATAATCGTCACGCTGTCGGGAATGGTCACGTCTGTAAGGCTTGTGCAGTTCTGGAATGTCTCCTCGTCTATCTCCGTCACGCTGTCGGGAATGGTAACGTGTGCAAGGCTTGTACATTCGCCGAATGCTTCCCTGCCTATCTCTGTCATGCTGTCGGGAATGGTCACGCTTGCAAGGCTTGTGCAGCGCCAGAATGCGCCCATACCTATCTCCGTCACACTGTCGGGAATGGTAACGTCTGTAAGGCTTGTGCATTCAGAGAATGCGTACTCGCCTATCACCGTCACACTGTCGGGAATGGTCACGTCTGTAAGGCTTGAGCAGCTGCGGAAGGCTTCCATGCCTATTTCCGTCACACTATCGGGAATAGTCACGCTTGCAAGGCTTGTACAGTCGTCGAATGCGCTCTCGCCTATCTCAGTTACACTGTCGGGAATAGTCACGCTTGCAAGGCTTGTACAGTCGTCGAATGCGCTCTCGCCTATCACCGTCACGCTTTTACCTTCGATTTTTTCAGGTATGCGCACCGCCGCATCGCTGCCAATGTATTTGGTTATAGTAACTTCGTTGTCTTTGATTTCATATTCAAAGTCTTTTGCAGGGCTTTCGGGAATTTCAGATACCTTGCTCACCTCTGATGCTTCTGCAGAAGCGGCATTTCCGTTTTCAGCATTAGCCTTGCTGCTCGAGCTTGGTGTGTTTGTTTGGCTATTGCTGTTCTGACAGCCCGCCATTGCGGCTGAGCCGCACAGCACCGCTGTGGCGAGTATTGCAGTTAAAATTTTTGTCATACTGCTTTTGAACATGACTTTTTCCTCCGTTTTTTATATTTTCTGACGTATTTTTTAGATTATATCACGTTATAGAATAAAAGGCAAATACAATCTCCCGAAAATAAAAAAATTTTGAAACAAGCTTCAACTGCACGCGCATATAACGATACGGCTATCCACGGCACGATCATCAGCCACCCTGACAAATACCGCGTTAAAACCTGTTACAGTTTTCACGGCAGGGGATAGGCGCAAAAAAGCGGCCGAGTTCTTCTCGGTCGCCTTTTCCGCTGTGGCTGTAATCGCGGTGCAGCTCTCATCGCTCACGGCTGTACCACTGTTGATTTTTCAAGAGCCGTTATTCCGCAGTAAACTTCATTTCGTTATTTTTGGCATACGTCTCAGCGGCTGAGCCTTTCTTGCCGTTGATCGTCAAATCGTCACAGCCATCGAATGCCTCTCCGCCTATCTCTGTCACACTGTCGGGAATGGTCACGCTTGCAAGGCTTGTGCAGCCATAAAATGCGTCCTCGCCTATCTCCGTCACGCTGTCGGGAATCGTATATGTTTTATCGGTTTTTCCCGCGGGATATTGAATCAGTTTGGTTTTATCTTTATTAAACAAGATGCCGTTTTGCGAAGAATATTTCGTATTTTTTTCATTTACGTTAATGCTTAACAGAGCTGTGCATTCAGCCAATACTCCATCTCCAATCTCAGTTACACCATTGGGAATAGTAACGCTTGTAAGGCCTGTGCAGTTACCGAATGCGTAATTGCCTATCTCCGTCACGTTGTCGGGAATGGTCACGCTTTCAAGGCTTTTGCACAAAGAGAATGCAAGATCGCCTATTTCCGTCACACTGTCGGGAATGGTCACGCTTGTAAGGCTTGTGCAACCAAGAAATGCGCTCCCGCCTATCTCCGTCACACTGTCGGGAATGGTCACGCTCTCAAGGCTTGTGCAGTTATAGAATGCGCTCTCGCTTATCTCAGTTATACTGTCGGGAATGGTCACGCTTGCAAGGCTCGTGCAGCTATAGAATGCGCTGGTGCCTATTTCCGTCACACTGTCGGGAATGGCAACGCTTTCAAGGCTATAGCAATCAAAGAATGTGTTCCCACCGATCCGCGTCACACCGTTTGGAATGCTTACGTCTGTAAGGCTTGTGCAGTCAGAGAATGCTATAGTGTCTATCACCGTCACGCTTTTACCTTCAATTTTTTCAGGTATGCGTACCGCCGCATCGCTGCCAATGTATTTGGTTATAGTAACTTCGTTGTCTTTGATTTCATATTCAAAGTCCTTTGCAGGGCTTTCGGGAATTTCAGATACCTTGCTCACCTCTGATGCTTCTGCAGAGGCGGCATTTCCGTTTTCAGCATTAGCCTTGCTGCTCGAGCTTGGTGTGTTTGTTTGGCTATTGCTGTTTTGACAGCCCGCCATTGCGGCGGAGCCGCACAGCACAGCTGTGGCGAGTATTGCAGTTAAAATTTTTGTCATACTGCTTTTGAACATGACTTTTTCCTCCGTTTTTTATATTTTCTGAAGTATTTTTTAGATTATATCACGTTATAGAATAAAAGGCAAATACAAACTTCAAAAAATGAAAGTATTTTAGGACAAGCTTAAACTGTACGCGCATATAACGATACGGCTATTCACGGCACGATCATAAGCCGTCCTGACAAATACCGCGTTAAAGCCTGCTTTGCTTTTTCGGCAGGGGGTAGGCGCAAAAAAGCGGCCGAGTTCTTCTCGGTCGCTTTCTGCAATTTTATTCAGTTTTTGGAAACGCTCATTTTATTATTTCTTAACTTGTACAGTAAAATATTTTGTAGCCGTCTTATTTTTAGCGTCCGCAACCTTTACGGCAAAGTTGTAGGTAGCTGCTCTGCCTGGCTTGTAGGTATAGGACGCTGCCGTAGTAGGACCCGAAAGCAATGTGTATTTTGACGAGCCTGAGAGCTTGCAGTAGTATGCGTATCTGTACGGCGCTGTGCCGCCGGTCGCCTTGGCGGTCATCTTGACCGATGAACCCAGAGCGATAGACGTTGCGCTGATCGTTGAGCTGTTTGCGAGCGCGGAAGTTACCTTTACCGTGAAGTACTTTGT
>CANQUS010000024.1 GCA_947627055.1 uncultured Clostridia bacterium
GAAAAGCTCAAAGCCGAGGACGGTATGAAGTGGGTGCAGGCTATGAACAATATCCGCAACCGAGCCGCCGAGGTGGTATACAATGATTTGATTTACAACTGATACCCGTCCATAGGGGATTGCCACTGTCAACCGATAGCGGCTTTTTCCTTTTCAGCAGGTGTTCAAGAAGTCATAAAGTCGGCAGTATAGTCGAGGGATATTCTTATCGAGAAAATCGTTGTTTGTGGTAGACTTCTTCACAATTCGGGTGTATAATGTTTGGTGTTGAATGGCCGACTGTTCGGGGCTCGGCAGAAAAGAGGAAATTTATGAATTTGTTAGTCAATAAAGTTATCAGTAGCATACTGCAAATTATACTGTTTTTGTTCATTCCGTTTGTATGGTGGCTTATTACAGCAAGAAAGAAGCAAAAATTTGCAGAGTGGATAGGGTTAAAGAAAATTGAGGGCGGAAAAAAGACCTTAGCTGCCGTTGTTATAACATCAGTTGCTTTTATGCTTTTAGGGGCGTTTATGCTTTATATGATAAGCGGAATTGAAACAGCGGCTTCTGAATTTGCAGGACTTGGTGCGGCAGCTATTCCGGCAATAGTTATATATGCAGCTTTTAATACAGCATTTCCAGAAGAACTTTTATTCAGAGGGTTTATATTGAAACGATTGACAAATAAGTTTAGTTTTAACATTGCAAATATTGTGCAAGCTTTATTATTCGGTCTATTACACGGAGCGATGTTTTTCCCATTTGCGGGAGCTGCAAAAACTGTTTTGATTATTGTGTTTACGGGAACTATTGCATGGTTTATGGGATATATCAACGAAAAACTTTCCAAAGGCTCAATCATTCCAAGTTGGATTATACATACCGTTTCTAATTTGTTTTCAGGAATTGCTTCTGCTTTTCTATTATTATAAATAATAATTTATCAGGGAGTTATAAACCGCATAAGAGATCAAAGTACAGCGTTCAAGTGTAAAAACTTGGACGCTTTTTTCTTCCCCAAACGCTCCAAATTGGCGTATGGCTACAACTGAATACGAATACATAGCCCTTGCTTTCAAATGCGGTTGCAGGGCAACAAATGCTCCAAAATCGCCACGAGAATTAACGGAAAGCAAGGGCTTTTTCTATTTCGGGTGTAAAACACACCCGAAAGAAGGTTCTGTCAAGGGCGTAAGCCGCAAAGCGGTCAAAGACCCTTGACAGGTTCTTATTCTTCGGCAGAAACGGTGTTGTGCTATAATAAAAGAGCTTGTCGAGGGAGGATTTTTAAAGAAAAGAACCGTCCTCAAAAAGGACGGCAGCTATTCAGATAATCATTATTAAATCGTTAAGCCTGCAAACGAAGCGAAAAGTTCAGGAGCGAAAAAACAAAAGAAAAAGCCACCCGAATGTTAACATCAAACGAATGGCAAGTAAGATTATCCTGCGATTAATATAGGCTCTACTTGGTTACCCCAACATTTAGTATAGAGCCGAATAGTTATGTTGCTGTTTTAAAGGCTTTCTCCCCTATCATTTCCAATCTTTTACGGGGGATTGCCTTTGAGTAATACCATCAATGTTGGTGATATTACTCAAAGGCAATAGGCATAAGCCTACCGCCTTTGAAAAAAAATATTGGCGCGCCAGGAGGGACTCGAACCCCCGACCTTTTGGTTCGTAGCCAAACACTCTATCCGGCTGAGCTACTGGCGCTTTTGAGGTTCTTTTCGAACCGCTTAAATATAATATCACAATCAAGCTAAAAAATCAAGCACAAACTTTAAAAAAATACAAAAATTTTAAAAAAGTAAATTCCACTGTGGAATTTACTTTGAGAATTTACTTTAATTTGCAAAAAACATGAAAATTTCATAATATGCTTGAAGTAATGTAATGATAAATGATATAATTAAAAAGAATATTACAAATTTCCGATTTAGGAGGATATAGATGTATAACAAGGCATTAGAAATAATAAATGAAGTACGTAAGGCGGTTGTTGGAAAGGATAATATAATAGCTAAGATTTTGATGGCAATTTTGGCACAGGGGCATATTCTTCTTGAGGATTGTCCCGGAGTAGGTAAGACAACAATGGTTCTTGCGTTTTCAAAGGCTCTGGATCTATCATATAAAAGAATGCAGTTTACACCCGAGATACTTCCGGGAGATGTAGTCGGTTATACAGTTATCAACAGGGATACAGGCAAACAGGAGTATCGTCCCGGCGCGGCGCTTTGCAACCTTTTTCTCGCGGATGAAATCAACAGAACAAGCTCCAAAACACAGAGCGCTCTGCTTGAGGCAATGGAGGAAGGCAGTATTACCGTTGACGGTACGACATATATTATCCCCAAACCGTATACGGTTATTGCAACTCAGAATCCTATCGGCTCTACAGGCACACAGCTACTCCCCGAATCGCAGATGGACAGGTTTATCATCAAGCTTTCTATCGGTTACCCGCGAATTTCGGATGAGGTTCGTATTCTAAAGCAAAAACAGGGCAGCAACCCGCTCGACAGTGTTAAAAAGGTTGCCGACAGGAACGATATTATTGCTATGCAGCAGTCGGTTGAAAACATTTATATATCGGACGAGGTTTACGAGTATATCGCTCGTCTTGCCGATGCAACTAGAAGCCACCCTTTGATTAAAATGGGTGCGAGCCCGCGCGCGTCGATAGCACTTGCAAGGATGTGTCGTGCTGCCGCATGGGTTTCGCGCAGGGAATATGTCGTTCCCGAGGACGTTCAAAATGTATTCTTCGATGTGTTCGAGCATCGTATTCTTATCAATGCGCGTGCGGGAATAAACGGCTCAACACCTCACGCGGCATTGGAGGATGTACTGAAAAATGTTGTGCCGCCGAGGATCAATAATTGATTTTAACTTACTGCTTATAACCGTGGGGTCTTTTTAACATTTTTTGTTGTTTAAAAGGAGACGTTCTATGCTCTTTAATCGTATAATGTATTTTTTACTGATTTTAGTCGCTGTTATATTTAATATTTTTTTTGACGGGTATATTGCGTTTTTTGTGTTGGCGTTCGTGCTGCTGCTCCCTGTCCTATCGTTTATACTGCTTTTTTTTCTCAAAAGACAGCTTGATGTTCAGGTATCCTCCCTTGAACCCGTTAATGCTCGCGGAGATAAATCCATAGTGCGTATAACGCTTTCGACCAAGTTCAAATTTCTTTCCGGAAAGGCGCGTTTAAGAATCCAATATAACAATACCTTTACTGATGACAAGGGTAGGGATTACATATATATTTCGCCGTCCTTTGACGTTCATACAGTTGATCTGCTATATCACTCTGACCACAGCGGAGCGCTTGTATTTACTGTTGATGAGGTCAGAGTGTACGATTTTCTTATGCTCTTTTCATTAAAGAAAAAGCTCTGTGGGAATAATTCGTGCATTATAACTGTTTTCCCCGCAGGAAGCAATACAGATGTGCCAAGAGCCATTCAAAGAGGCACGATAGGTGAAAGCAATGAATACTCGAAGAAGCTTGCGGGTGACGATCCGTCAGAAATTTTTGATATAAGGGACTATCGAGAGGGAGACAGGATAAGGCGTATTCATCGTTGGCTTTCAGAAAAGCATAATAATATTATTGTCAAGGATTTTGGCGAGCCTGTTTCTGAGAGTGTTTTAGTGCTTACAGATTTTTCAGAAAATGTAGATTTTTCAGAATGTACTCTTGACCTGTTATACGGTGTAATAACCTTTTTGCTTAAAAATGACATCAAGCCATGTGTGAAATGGTACGGCGTCGAACAGGGGAAAATCAACGAATTTTCCTCAAACGCCGAGTTTGACACTCAGTATTTTTTCAGTATCCTGCTTGCAAGCTCAAAATGTAAAAGCGGCTTGATTGAAAACTATACATACTCGGAGGATGCGGGGAAATATTCTACGGTTATTTATATATCCTCTGATATTAAGAAAGATATTCTTCCTAATCTGTATGAGATCGCACAGTCGATACCTACTGTTATATATGAGACTGCCGAAGCGGGAAGCGTGACGCCTGATCATATACGTACAATCCCTGCGGAATATCATAGATTTGAAGTTTTTACCCGTCAAAGTTAGAACGATAAACAGGTGATAATTTTTATTTACATAAAAAGGGGGGATTGATATGAAAATAGGTAAAAAAGTCCGAAATAAAGAAAAAAGCTCGATAGCTCTCGAAGAAATGAGACTATCCGTACCCGAACAGAATGTATATAAAGCGGGAATATTCTATTTCCTGCTTTTAATGCTCGGTTTAATGTCATCATACGGGTGCTTTTACTCATCGTTCCCGATACCCGTGACAACACCTGTACTTATATTTTTTACTATATTATTCTGTGCGGTCTTTACGCTTTTGTTTTTTATGAAGCGAAAAAATACATGGTTCATTGTCGGCGCGATGTCGATCATTACCGTGATCATCTTATTTTTCAGAAAAACATTTTATCACGGAATGCTTGTTACAGTAAAGTATATCCTTGAGGAATTCAGATCCCACGGCTCCGGGATAGCATTCCCGAACAGCTTGAAAGAGCAGCTCAAGGGTGTAGACGAGAAAGTGGAATCGACCTTTTTTACCGTATGTTTGATTTATATTTTAGCTCTTCTTATATCATGGCTGTTGATAAAAAGACGAAACTTCTTTCTTGCGGGATTTATCACACTTCCGTTTGTGTTTGCGCCGCTGTTTGTTCCGATAGCGCCGGCTTTCGTGTCGATTGTGTTTCTGTTGTTTTATTATTTTACGTTAATTTTCCTTTCACCGTCGCTGTCAGGCAGTAAAATGTTCAGGAAAGGCTTACGAGGCTATCACATATCGTCAAATTCATCAGCAAACCCGATTACATTTTTAATATTACTGCTGTTTCTCGTTTGTATCGTCATTGTTTCCATCATTTTCCCGCAGTCATCATTCAAACGTTCTCCGTTTCTTGAGGCAATAAGAACAACTATAATTAACGGGTTTGATTCAAGTGATTTTTCGAGATACATGAACGCCGCCTTTGGAGGCGATCTCAGCGACGTAGACCTTAGAAGCGTGGGAAATATATCATTTAATAATCTTCCCGCTATTGGGCTTACCATGAACGGTGATTACTATTACAACAATTCTATTCATAAGGTGGGAGAAAATCATACCGAATATCTGAAAGGGTATGTAGGGAGCGTTTATTCGGATGAGGGCTGGAAGGATCTTTCCGAAGATCAGTCGCGGGAGGTCTACAATATTTTCGGTTCAATGGATCACAGTCAGAATATTTATGCTAACATCAAGTCTGACTTCAGATATTATGCAGAGTCGCGTGACTACTTTAATATGAGCGTAAAATATATTCGAGGCGACCCGAGAAGAGTATATATACCGTACGGACTTTCCGATACAGACAACAACGGTGAGCTAAAATATATTGATGACGGTTATATGGTTGCTTCAAACTCAGATATGGGTATTGATAAGTATGGCTACACAGCATTCTCCGTATTTGACGATAATGAAAATATAAGTTTGTTTGAACGTCTAAAAAAGTTGGATTCATATTATGAGTCTTATGACAACTCAAAGGAATATACGTATAAAAGCTATACTGCCGAAAACGGTGAGGTCTACAGCGGGTACGGATACTTTGGTGTGGACGATAACGGTTATATATTCTTTTTCAGTACACAGGGATACTTTGAAGGAATTGAAAGGTATGATCCGACAAAGGATTACGGAGATTTATTTGAACAATATACTGACACGGATGACGATTCTGTTTCATACAACGAGATTTATAACAGACTTTCCAAATACCTCACGACCAATCAACTTGATTATATAGATGCACTTAAAAAATATGATGACTTCACAAGTAAAACATATACACAGATTCCCGATAACATCAGTTCCAAGCTCAAAGACTTTATAAAGGATAATAATATCAGAACAGATAATACCAATAATACTATCGCTGATGTAGTAAAGGTTCTGAAGGATTCGGGAAGCTACAAGTACACACTTTCACCGGGCAGAGTTCCCGATGGAACCGATTTTGTTGAGTATTTTCTGTTTGAAAATAAAAAAGGCTATTGCCGTCATTTTGCAACGGCGGCGACACTGCTTCTTCGTGAAGCAGGAATACCGGCAAGATATGCTGAGGGCTATAAATTTGAAAGCACGCAGTTCGCAAATACGAATTATATTGAGCTTCTTGATTCAAATGCTCATGCGTGGGTCGAAGTATATTATTCGGGAACAGGATGGATGCCGATAGAGGTAACTCCGGGCGCGGGACAAAGCGGCAGCTTAGGGGGCGTCGCAGAAAGCAGCCTCGAAAGCAGCCGTGAAAGCAGCTCAGAGAGTTCTAAGAGCAACGTTGAAAGCAGCGCTGACATCGATCCTGAAAGCAGCATGGAAAGCTCCGAGCAGCATACAGATGACACCTCCAAGGATATCTCGGATATTCCAGAAACGGATAACGACTCGAATATTGCGCCAATAGTTTATATAATGTTAGTTCCGATTTGCTGTGCGGTTATATATATCATACTTGTCCTGAACAGATTTATTCGTGTGAGAAAACGACGAAGGAGCTTTAATGACAGAAATATAAACCGGGCTGCTCTTGCTCTTTACGGATATATAGCAAGGCTTGTACTTTACCGCACTGATCCAAAGGGCGGTGATACCGACTATGGCAGGATAGAAAAGCTTATAGCGAACGAGAATACATCAGCAGAGCGCAGAGAATGGTGCGTATACTTCCGCAATGAAATTTATCCTATAGCAGAAAAGGCGCGATTCAGCGGAAAAATCATCTCTGAAGACGAACTTAACACACTCAAAAGGAGCGCCGAATCGATTCGTTCAAATATAATGTCAGAACTCAACATCCTCCAAAAATTTGCCGCCGTCTACTTCGATATTATTTAGTCGTCGAGCGGTACACGAACAGACGAGCTGTAAAGCAGATTTTCACCGTACAGCGAAATTTTGATATAAGCAGATATTACTATGTAATGTTCAGGAGGCAGTCAGCGCTCAACGGACTGTATTTTACGTCGGTAATAATTCTTGTCATAAAATTGTACAATACTAAGGGGCTGTCGCAATCTATTATACTTATTTGCGACAGCCCTTTTTTCTGTACTGCGATAATATATTTTACATTATAAAATATTATTTGACCTTTCTGCTGCCTGAAATAGAAGAACCGATAATTTCAACGGCATTATCCTTAACGATCACATTGCCGTATTCACAAATCCTTGAAAATGTCAGCGCTCCGCCGGATATTCTTTCGCCAAATTCACCGATAATATCTGTATAGTATTGGGAGACCCTGCTGTACGGTCTTATGGTAAGAATATATTTATCGAAAAGCTTATATGCATCGGAACGTATCTTTCTATCATGACGTTTATACAGCTCACAAATACATCTGAGCAGGCTTTCGACATCATCAAAGCAGAAAATCAATGGGCGTATTTCCTTTATTCGATATACCTTGCGCTTATGCTCCTTTGCTTTGAGAGTAATGAGCAGGAGACAGCCGTTTTTATACGGTATAGCTTCAATAAGCATTTTTTTATTATAAACGGATATTCCCGTCTCAACGCTTGCAAAGCTGAGCAGGCTTTTGAGTGTTTCCCTGACATATGGGTTAGTAAGCGTCATGCTTTCAAATTCAAGTGAAAAGGATTTCATATCTTCGTCGCAGAGCGCAATGAGTATGCGCTCGCTATCTATCTTTTCAATAGTCATAGCTGCACCACCGTAAATTTTCTCTCTTTATATAATATTAGATGGACAGGCAGTGTGCAAGTGGATATTTACGGTTGTCTGAATTTGGAGTGAGCTTTGCAGCACCGCGAGATTGAAGAATTATCTCGAATATGGTAGAATAGTTATGATATAGAAAAAGAGAGAGGGAGCTTGATTATGAATAAAGGCGCTATATTTGATATGGACGGTCTTATGATAGATTCAGAAAAAATAGTTCTCATGGGATATGAATTTGCGGCAAAGAAATTCGGATATGATGATGATAAAGTATTAGAGCTTGCGAGGTTTTCTATCGGCAGAACGGTCAATGACACGAGAAAAATATTTAATGAAGCTATTGGCGGAAATTTTGACTACGATACCTTTAAGCCGAATGTTTCTAAATTTGTCAAGGATTACTTCGAGAAGAATGGCATTCCGATCAAAAAAGGTCTTTTTGAACTTCTTAATGCTTTGAAGAGGAAAAGCTATCGCCTGTGTGTAGCAACCTCAACACGCAAGGAAACTGCAGGAGAGCAGCTTAAAAAGGCGGGGATCCTGCAGTACTTCGAGGATTTAGTAGGTGGCGATGACATTAGCAGAGGAAAGCCCTTTCCAGACATATTCATCGAGGCGTCAAGACGTATTGATGTAAAACCCGAGGACTGTTTTGTCTTTGAGGACTCAATTAACGGTATTAAGGCGGCGTATGCGGCACATACAAAGCCGATAATGATACCCGATCTGATAGAACCGACGGATGAAATAACTTCGATGATTTATAAACGGTTCAGCAGTCTTGATGAGGCAATACCTCTTATAGAGGATGAAGCGTGATGCGAAGGTTTAAGGGAATCATTAAGTCGATATTTGGCTATAAACGCTTATTTATATTATTGCTTATACCGACAGCGTTTGCACTTGTCATTATCGCATATAACAGCACTGCGTTTGCGGAATGGTATTCGAAAAATATTTATAAATACATATCACTCTTTTGGAATTTTATATCATCTCTCGTTCCCGTTTCGATTGCGGAGATTATTGTAATTTTGCTTATACCCGCGGTTATTTTTTATATTTTTTTTACAGTTATCAGAGCCGTAAGGAAAAAAGGGAGCAAGGTAAAGATCATGTACAAAGCCTTTTTAAACGTCTTATGTGCTGTGAGCATAGTATTCTTTTTATTTATTACTAACTTCGGAATATGTTACTATCGCTGTACGTTTGCGGAGGTCAGCGGCATAGATGTGCGTAATTCGACAGTCGATGAGCTTTATGATTTGTGTGTAAGCCTTGCACAGAGAGCTTCCCATACTCGCGATGGGCTTTCGGAACGGAATGGAGTAATGACACTTTCCGAGGGAATTGACGACGCCGGAGAAAAAGCGCAGGAAGCCATGAATAATCTTAGCGAAGAATATCCCACCGTTACAGGAGGTTATTCCAAGCCTAAATCAGTAATGCTGTCAAGGCTGATGTCGAACGCAACGATTACGGGTGTATTCTTTCCATTTACGTTTGAGGCTAATGTAAACGTAGATGTACCCGATTTTTCCATACCCTCAACTATGTGTCATGAGCTTGCGCATCTTCGAGGCTACGCGAGGGAGGACGAGGCAAATTTTATATCGTACCTTGCGTGTATAAACAGCGACAGTGACGAGCTTAGATACTCAGGCTATATGCTTGCGTTTATATATACGGGAAATAAGCTGTACTCCGAAGACAGTGAAAAATATGCTGAGGTATGCGGATGTCTTAGTGATAAGGTTATTGCTGACTTGAACAATAACAACGCATATTGGGCGCAGTTTGAAACACCTGTTGCGGAAGCCGCGTCAACAATCAACGATGCATATTTGAAAGCAAACTCGCAGGATGACGGAGCAAAAAGCTATGGCAGAATGGTCGATCTGATTCTCGCTTATGAGAGGGATAGATCTTAGCAGAGAAATAATTTTCGGATGGTGGTGTCAATGAAAAATTTGATTCGTTTAAGCGACTATAGTAAAAAGGAAATATTCGATATTTTTCAGATTGCGGACGAAATTGACAGCGGAAGGTATAGAAATTTTTTGTCGGGAAAAACCGCCGTGATGTTTTTTCCAACCTCAAGTATTCGTACCAGAGTATCATTTGAAAAGGGAATATCACTTTTGGGCGGTCAGACGATCATATTCCCTCCCGAAGCATTAGACAAAAAAGAGGATATAAGAGATGTCGCAGGATATTTGAATAATTGGGCAGATGTGTTGATTATCCGTCATAATGATATTCATTTACTTGATAAAATCAGCAGATACGCGCATTGTCCTGTGATCAATGCTATGACAAGTGTAAACCACCCTTGTGAAATGCTTTCTGATATGTATGCTTTATCAAAAATCAGAAATGATTTTCTCAATGATAATTACTTGTTTTGCGGTATGAACGGAAATATAGGACTCGCATGGAAAGAAGCGTCAGAGGTACTGGGCTTTTCGCTTTCACAATGCTGTCCCAAGGGTTATGAAATGGAAAATGTGAACACATATAACGATATTTTAACTGCCGTTTTCGGGAAGGATATTATCTGCACGGATTCGTTGCCGAAAAAATATTTAGCCGATTTTAGAGATTATCAGATCACAACTGCTGTAATGCAAAAGGCAAACAAGGGCGCGGTATTAAATCCTTGTCCGCCGTTTTATCGAGGTGAAGAGGTATCGGACGACGTTATTGACAGCTCGTATTTTGCAGGATACAGCTTCAAAAAATACTTACTTCAAATACAGCAGGCAATCATTATATACAGTATGACCCGCTAAGAATTTTTTAATATCAAAAAAGAGACTTGTGAATCCTTTCGGAAACTCAAGTCTCTTAAATTCTTGTTTAAATTATTTCATCCCCTCCATACGAAATGATTTAAACGAGAATAGGTTTTTAGCAGATGATTTGAAGATGTGTCGCATAAGACGCCGCATATTTTAGCGATCACTCTCTGCCGAGCAGATATTCTATCGAAACCTCAAGAATATCGGCAAGTGCAACAAGCTCGATGTCAGTGACCGAACGTATCTGTCCTTCCAGCTTGGAAAGGCCCGAAGCGTTCATATCGACACCGTTGACTTGAAGCTGTGCGAGCAATTCCTTTTGCTTTATGCCTTTACTCTTACGGGCAGCCTCAACTCTCGCACCTATCAGGTTACGATTGCCGAGCGCTTGCTTACGCAATCTCATCGAAATCCTCCTAACATTGATTATATATGTATTATACGTTAACTTAATATAAATAACAATAGCTAAATTGTAAGAAATGGTTATAGTGTTTTAGTTGATATTGCACATCATAGACAGAATATTGTTGAAAATAGAGGAAAATAGAATATACAACACAGCTTCACACCGATAACATAATGTAAAGCCGCTGCTTTTAAGCGAAAAATATCGCGCTAATGTTCGCAAATGCGGCGACCGGACCTATAAGCCGGGTTCTGTCTTGAACAGCCATCTATCTTGGCAGGGCGTTACCGCCGCTGCTCGATGCCACCTGAGCGAAGCCATCGGGCCGATGTTAATGCTTCTGTGCGGTGTTGCTCCGAATAGGGTTTACAGGGCCGCATAGTCTCCTATGCGCCGGTGAGCTCTTACCTCGCCTTTCCACCCTTACCCGACTGCTGTCGGGCGGTATATCTCTGTTGCACTTTCCCTGGGGTCGCCCCCGGCGGCTGTTAGCCGTTATTCTTGCCCTGTGGAGCCCGGACTTTCCTCGCATGAAGCCTTTCGGCTTTCATCCGCAGCTGTTCAGTCCACTCGCAATCGTTATTTTACTATATTTTTACCTGATTGTCAAATAGCGTATATTGTAAATTGCAATATTGTTTTTTATATAATATTGTCCGACTTTTCAGTAGTCTGATAGTCCAACACGTCGCAAATAGCCTCCGCGCGTGGAAAATCTTATGTCGCTGATGTGACCGTTTTTCAATATTGACAAATTCACGTTTGCCACGCCTGCCTTTTCTGACAATTCGTTCAACGATATTTTTCAGTCTGCCATCACTCGGTCTAAACGTAATATAATCGGCATAACCTCACCCTCACAGTGTTTCATCGGACAACTTTTGCAGTTCCTCACCATATTGAAAGATATAGGATACCAACAGCAGGACAAAAAGCGCAATAATAAAAGCCAAATTGAAATTATAGTTTACTGTAATTGATCATACATGATTTTTTGAAGCAGAGCGTTCAGGTAAAAAATGCGAAACAAATTCCATTTCTCCACAAAAGCCACAGCATTGTAAATTATTTCTAATTGCTAGATTGGCAAAAGCGAGTTTAGGGATTTCAGCGTGTACGTCGAGCATTATATAGTGCATGAAACTTAAACCTCATATAATGCCATTTTAAAAATATAATAAAATAATTGAAGCAGTCAGAATATGACTGCTTTTTTAATTATTTCACCATACAAAAACCGTAACAAAAATCGTTTTTTAAGAGCTTTCTATGATTTTTGACAGTAATATTTGAAAATATAAAAACCGCACGAAACACCGAAGGCTCAGTGTTCATGCGGTTTTTGGAGATTTTAGCTGGAGCGGGAAACGGGACTCGAACCCGCGACATTTTGCTTGGGAAGCAAACGCTCTACCACTGAACTACTCCCGCATTTTAAATCATTCTAACACAAAATTCGGGAAATTGCAATAGTATATCCGCAAAACAACAGGATAACCCGCAAAACCGCCGAAGCAAAGCATTATTTGTCCATATTTAAATAATCCATAGAAAAACAATCAAAGCGGCGACCGCTGCACAAAGAATAGCTGAAATAGCAATATCTTTCTTTGTATCTCGAAAAACTATCAGCCTCACAACATATGTCGATTCAAGCAAAACCATCGCAGCCGTAAAGAGTATTCTTCTCAGCAATGCCGTCTGACCTCTGTCCATTACAAATATCAATACTGCTCCGACAACACACAATGCTGCCGAAACACTGCACAAAGCCAACATCACCTTTCTTGCCGTCGTTTTATTCTTCAAGACCTCTCAGCTCCTCCCTCTCGTTTTTATTCACTTTGATCTGCGCATCTTTTATGAGCTTTACGTCACCAACCTTGTATGCCTTCGGAGGCGCGTCGGGATTTTTTTGCAGAGAAACATTAAGGATACCTTTAATGATATTTTGGTCTACGACTGTTCCCTTTCCGTCCGGGGTCGTGACGATAGCTCCGATTTTCGGAGTTATTTTCAGCAGTTCAGAATAGACATCCTGCTCGTATTTCAGACAGCACATAAGTCTGCCGCACGTTCCGGAAATTTTAACCGGATTGAGAGACATCCCCTGCTCCTTTGCCATCTTGATAGACACAGGCTGAAAATCCGCCAAAAATCCCTTACAGCAAAATTCTCTGCCGCATATTCCCAGACCTCCAAGCATCTTCGCCTCGTCACGAACACCGATTTGGCGAAGCTCTATCCTTGTACGGAAAATACCCGCAAGATCCTTGACGAGCTCACGAAAGTCAACTCTGCCGTCAGCTGTGAAATAGAATAATATCTTATTGTTGTCAAAGGTATATTCAACGGACACGAGCTTCATTTTGAGTTTTCGGTCACTAATTTTTTTCAAACAAATATCGTATGCTCGTTTTTCCTTCATACGGTTTTCCTCAAAACGCGCTACGTCCTCTTTCGTCGCCACACGGATGATTTTTTTGAGAGAACGATCGACTCCCTCTCCGTTTATCTCGCGGTTGCCGAAAGTGACAATTCCGCATTCCGTTCCGCGTGCAGTTTCAACAATAACATAATCACCTGTATTAAGTTGTTCACCGTTCGGGTCAAAGTAATAAACCTTTCCCGCACCCTTAAATCTAACTCCGATAATTGTTGCCATATACTCCTCCATAAAACGTCTATATTCTCATCTCCGAGCAAAACCATGCCCCAAAGAGATTCATGTTTATATTCATGTCTATTCTTCGCCTTGCCTCATCAACTTTATCCATAAGTGCAAAAAGACGCTTGCGTGTCATTCTGTCTGCCAGTATATTGGCAGTCGTATTCTCCGACTTTGCACCCGCGCTCACTCTGACTGCCTCTGCAAATATCTCATAAAGGTTTGTCATAACATGGTCGGAAAACACTCTGTCCGAGGAGATCAGAACGGAACATTTCAACAACTCTGTTTTTTTTGCGGAAAGAAGTGATTGAGCTATCCTCTCGGCGGCACTTCTTTCCTCGCCGCCGCTTCCGTCATTCAGCATTTCAAGAGTTCTGCCTATGTTTCCTCCGCATTTTATAACTGCGTTGACTATATCGCTCTTATCCGCACCGGGCAGAATGCGCTCAACAGCCTTAAAAGCTTGATCCCTGTCAGCGGGAAAAAGTGAGAGTATTCTCGCACGAGAACGAATAGTCTCGAGCAATGATGTCGCAGACAGACACGTCAGCACAAAAACAACATTTTCAGGCGGTTCCTCAAAGACTTTTAAAAATGCGTTTTGTGCCTGCACATTCATTTTGTCGCAATTTAATATCAAATACGCCTTTTTAGCCGATTCATTCGGGAGAATATACGCATCTGTTCTCAATTCTCTTATGGAAGCAACGTTGATAGAACGAGAATCGCTTTCACCATCGGCAATTTTAACGTCAGGATGTGTTGCGGACTTTACCTTATTGCAGTTGCTGCAGATCCCGCACGGTTTTTTTTCGTCTGCCGAGCAGACACAATATTGTGCTATAAGCCTTGCAAGTGTTTGTTTGCCTGTTCCCTTTGCCCCTTCGATAATAATAGCGTGAGGAAGGGAATCGTTATCCATAGCAGCATTAAGTTCGTTTTTTACATAGTCATTGGACACAAAATTCTGAAACCTATCCATACGGCAGCATATCCTCCTGAATTTGATTATACTACAAATCATGTGTTAAGGCAAGGACATAAATCCTTGAATTGTCAACCATTTTGATAAAATTAGTTTACAATTCAACAAGACGGAATATAATAACCTCATGAATATATTACTCGGAGGTCAAAAATGAAAAGCATTAAGAAAAAAGAAAATTCCGCTCTAAAAAGCAGGAAAAATATCCTAAGACTTGTCTATGCGGCGTTTTTTACGGCGCTTATCGTGGTATGCTATATCTCATTCTATATTAGATTCCGTACCTATCACCATGCAGATGTTTGCGATATATCTCGCCTCCGGTCTGCTCGGTCGGAAAAAAGGTACGCTTAGCTGTATAATTTATATGATCCTTTGGATCATAAGGCTTTCGGTATTTGCCGGAAAATCCACGTTTTAATCATTGGTATGATCATCGGGGGCTTACTGTATGCTACGCATTCGGAACAGCATAGTTTATGATACTTTACAACAGTTCGGCTTCTCAAAGCATAGGCTTGGCGCGGCATTGATGACCTGCGTTGTACCGTATCTGCCATGCGACGCTGTAAAAAACGCCATAGCCGCTATACTTATCAACAGACTTAATAAATATATTAAGCTATAAAAATTGATTTCTGTGGAATTTATTGAATCACATTGACTTTTTTGACAATAAAATATATAATTAACCTTGTTACGTCTGCCTTTTTGAGTAACAAGGTTTTTTATTTAATCTCATAAATGCTGCTCAATAATACAGACAAATGAAATCAACTGGAGGATACAGTATGAAACGAATCGGAAGACCGGTGTTTTTCATCGTCGCCATTCTTATTCTCGCGTTGACGTATGCGTCGATTTTCGGTATCTACGGTGAAAACGGCGACTTCAAGCTCACATATATTAAGGGCGTCAGCGACATAAGATGGGGGATCGACATCAAAGGCGGAGTTGAAGCGACCTTTAAGCCTGCCGGCAATGTCAAGGCAACTGCGGATCAAATGTCCGCGGCAAAATCAGTCATAGAGCTCAGACTTGTTACAAATAATATAACAGACTACGAGCTTTATCAGGACAACGATAACGGACTTATTATAGTCCGTTATCCGTGGAAGGAAGACGAAAAGAACTATGACCCGAGCGAAGCTATTGAGGAGCTCGCGGCAACGGCAAAGCTCACCTTTCGTGAGGGAAACAGTTATGAAACCCAGGATCTTGACTCAAACGGTGAAGTCGTTTACAAGACTCCAACAGGAACGACAGAATCAAATATCTATCTCGACGGCAGCTCTATCAAAAGCGCTAAGGCAGAATATGCGACACTGCAATCGGGAGGTACTCCTCAATACATAGTTACGCTTGAGTTCACAAGCGACGGGCGCGAAAAGTTTAAGGAGGCAACCACGGAGCTTGCCGCAAAAGCATCCTCGGGAGAAAATATCATGTCTATCTGGATGGATGATACAATGATTTCAGCTCCATCGGTAGACGAGGTCATAGACAGTGACAGCTGTATGATAACAGCCGGGGGATCAACGGGCTTTACAGCTTCTGAGGCAACAGCTCTTGCTAATAAAATCAATGCGGGTGCGCTTCCCTTTGAACTTGAGGTTGACAGCTACGGTTCTATAAACCCGACTCTCGGCGAATACGCTCTCTTTGCTATGGCTCTTGCAGGAATTATTGCTCTTGCACTTATTATCATCTTTATGATCGTGTACTATAAACTTCCGGGCTTTGTTGCGTCTATCGCGCTTGTCGGTCAGGTCGCTCTCTCCCTTGCGGCTATCTCAGGTTTCCTGCCGTTTATTCCGAGCTTTACAATGACTCTTGCAGGTATAAGCGGTATTATCCTTTCCATCGGTATGGGCATTGACGCAAACGTCATCACCGCAGAAAGAATACGCGACGAGCTGTATCAGGGCAAAACGCTTGACGGCTGCATAAGATACGGTACTAAGAGCAGCTTCTCCGCAATTTTTGACGGAAACATCACGAATATTATTGTTGCTCTAATCCTTATGCTCGTATTCGGCCCCGCAAATATACTTTCCGGACTGTTCGGCGCGTCTACAACAGGCGCTATCTACGCCTTCGGATATACGTTATTGGTTGGTGTTATCGCAAACTTCATCATGGGTGTATTTGCTTCCAGATTGATGCTCACATCACTCTCACACTTCAAGTTCCTGCGAAATAAGAGATTATACGGAGGTAAGAAGTCATGAGACAAAAATTTCATTTTGATTTTATCGGCAATTCAAAAAAATTCTTCGCATTATCTCTTGGAATAATGCTTATATGCCTCATTCTTAATATTTTTGTTTTCCCGACACAGCTTGACATCCAGTTTACGGGCGGCGCAATCATGAAGTACAGCTACTCGGGAGATTTGTCGGAAAGCGAAATCTCAAAGGTAGCTCAAGCCGCCACAAAAGAAGAGGTAACTTTCCAGTTCAGCAAAAATATGTCGGCAGCGGCTACTGACAAAAATGAAAATATTCTCTCCATTGAGCTAACCGAAGCCAAGAAAATCACCCCAGAGAGTGAAAAGAATATTTCCGATGCTCTCCAGAAGGCATTCCCGAAAAACAACTTTGAAAGAACAGAGATCACATCGGTAGATCCCTCAAAAGGCGGAACGTTCTTTCTTAAATGCTTAGCCGCCGTTGCTATGGCAGCTCTGTTGATGATTATTTATGTCGGCATAAGATTCAGAAAAATCGGCGGTATTTCCGCAGGCTGTACGGCTGTTATCGCACTTATACATGACATTATAATGGTATACTTCGCATTTGTTATTTTCAGAATGCCTCTCGATGATAACTTCATCGCCGTGGTACTCACGATACTCGGCTACTCTCTTAACGATACAATAGTCGTGTATGATAGGATCAGAGAAAACCGCAGGCATATGGGACCGAAGGTATCAACGGCTGATCTAGTAAACGCAAGCATGAACCAAACGCTTTCAAGAACTATCTGTACTTCTATTACGACTTTGTTCGCAATATCTTCTGTTCTTGTTATAGCTATCATATATGACATTTCAACGGTTATCAGCTTTGCACTCCCGTTGATGATAGGTATTATTTTCGGATGCTATTCTTCAATCTTTATCTCTGCACCTATATGGGTCATGTGGACTGACTACAAGCAAAGGAAAAAGACCGAAAAAAAGAATGGCGCTGATAAAAAGAATGCAAAAAGCGAGAAGAAATCTAAGGATGATACCGACAGTGATGCGAAAAAGGACAATACCGGTTCTGTAAAATCCAAAAAGAAAAAATAAATTTTACTCACTTTTACCCGTCAGTTTAATCATGGCGGGTTTTTTGTATCATTTTATAATCACATATTGAAGATAACTTACATAAGGTGTATAATTTATTATGTGATACTACTGATAAGGGATAGGGAATGATTAAAGTGATAAGGAAATTTGTGTTGATTCTTGCCATTATGGCGTTATGCGTTCTTTCGGCCTGTGAGAACGGATCTGCGGCTAACACAACATCGCAGGCATCTGAAATTTCGAGGTCGGAAAGTACATCCTCCGAGAGATCCCATAGTTCTGAAAAAACGCAGGAATCAACAGCTTCAAAAGATGGAGATAGTGCCGCCTCAAAAGCAGAAAGCTCTGATACAATGTCAAAAGACGAGAACATTGCAGAAAGCAGTCGTGAGACATACACAATACCCGAAACGGATATCACCTTTGACAACAGCTATGCGTTTCTCGGCAATTCCATTATAGGTGATCTTGAAGCTTATGAACTGACAGACGATGCTGATGTATACTCCAATATAGGACTTAACGTTTCCTCTGTTTTTGATCAAAAGAAGGACGGACACAAGCAGGCTATACTTGATGAACTTCTATCAAAAGACTATAAAACGATATTTATTATGTTTGGTATGAATGAATTAGGCTGGTCATATCCTGAGATCTTTATTGATAATTACAGTGAGCTGATTGACACTATACGCGAGGCGCTTCCCGATGCTGACATAAGTTTAATTTCTATTACACCAATAACAAAAAGTCAGGAAAAACTAAAGGAAGGCGAACTCAATATCAAAAGAATCAATGATTATAATAAAAAAATCAATGAGCTTGCCAATACAAAAAATGTAAAGTATCTAGATGTATACAAGTATCTCGCGGACGAAGGCGGATATTTGCCCGAGAACGATTCGCCTGACGGATTCCATCTTACCCCCGGCTGCTCACTTAAATTTGTAAAGACCATTAAGTTCCTTTCAACAAAATAATTTTTCCCTTCCCTACTAAACCGAGTGCTATATAAAGTTAAAAATCTGCAACACATGATTGTTATCTCAACTATATTCTTAATCACACAGAGTGTACCACATCAAAAAAGCAAATTGCTGCTCCATTTGCGGTATGATTCTGAGAATAGCAATAGCTGCGATACCGTAGGAAAAACGTAAAGATGATAGTGAAACCATAAAGGCTGTCCCACCAGCAACCTGCGGAAATTGTTGGCGTTGTCCCTGCGGCAATCATACTCTATAAAAATCATAAAATACAAAAAAACGACGTATTTTTAAATAACACCAAATACGTCGTTTTATTTTTTAATATGCTCAGTCTAATGTAAGACCATCTACCATGCATTCATCGCCCGAATGGAGCGCTATCGCACCCGTACGTACAAGTTCCATGATTCCGAACGGTTCCATGCGGGAAATAAGCTCATCAATTTCAGTTGGAAGCCCCGAGGCGCGGAAAGTCGCACTCGTCTCTCCAAGGTCAACAACAGAGGCATGATATGATGACGCCGTTGTCAAAATTTTGTTTCTGTCCTCGCTGTCAATTTTGACCTTTATGAAAATCAATTCGGAAATGACAGAGCTTTTGTCGGGAAGAACCTCGACCTTTTTGACGTCATGAAGCTTCATCATTTGGTTTATAAACTGAGAAAGCTGCTCGTCGTCTCCGAGTATTCTTACCGTAATTCTTGAATATCCGTCAATACTTGTGGGGCTGACAGTAAGACTGTCAATATTAAATCCGCGACGTGTAAACAGGCTCGTTACTCGCTGGAGCACACCCGTATAGTTCCTCACAAAAAGTCCGATTATCTGTTTGTGTACCATATGTAACTCACTCCATTTCGGTAATCATATCGTCAACTGTCTTTCCGGGGGGGATCATCGGAAGAACATTCTCGTCCGAAGAAATTCTACAGTCAACAAGCACTGGTTTATTCAGCGCAAATGCCTTTTCAATCACACCCTTGACTTCGCTGTCATTGTTTATCCTCATCGCGTCAATGCCGAAAGCGTTTGCAAGGGCAACAAAGTCCGTCGCTCTATGCGGATCTGTCTGTGAGAAACGATTCCCATAGAAAAGCTTCTGCCACTGACGAACCATACCCAAAACAGAGTTATTCATAACAATGATGACCACGGGCAAATTATACGACCTGATAGTGACAAGCTCGTTCAGATTCATATGGAAGCTGCCGTCACCCGTAAACAGTACAACTCTCCTGTCAGGGTTAGCAATCTGCGCGCCAATAGCCGCGCCCAAACCGTAGCCCATCGTACCGAGACCGCCCGATGTACACCACGTTTTCGGTTTCTCAAAGGTATATCTCTGTGAAACCCACATTTGATGCTGACCGACATCAGTCACTATGATATCGTCATCGATCGTAAACGCTCTAACAGCATCGATAACATTATAGGCGTGTGCAAACTCGGTTGAATTAAACTCAGTGGGCTTTACCATGCCTGACTTCCATTCTTCTATTTGAGCAAGCCACTCATGATTATTCTTGCTTTCACAAAGCTTAGTAAGGATTGAAAGCGTGTCCTTAAGGTCGCCTATGAGGCTGTACTTCGACTTGACATTCTTGTTTATTTCTGCCTTATCAATATCAAAATGTACTATTGTAGCCCTTTCGCCAAACTTTTCTCTGTCTCCGGCAACTCTGTCAGAGAACCTCGCGCCTATTGCCATGATGAGATCGGCGTTATCGGTCGTCTTGCCCGTTTCATAAGCGCCGTGCATACCAAGTGTTCCGAGGAAAAGTCTGTGAGATGCGGGAAAACCTCCGAGACCCATTACAGATGAGCAAACAGGACAGTCGATTTTCTCAGCAAAAGCAATAAGTTCCTCTGTAGCTGCTGATAGGATAACTCCGCCGCCCATATAGATCATAGGGCGCTCTGAATTTTTTATTGCCTGTGCGACCGCCTCAAACTCGTAGCTCTTAGATCGAATTTCATTTTCGTAGGTACGTAAAGGAGCTTTCTCATATTCATAGCTTATTGCTGTTATATCCTTTGGTACATCGACAAGAACAGGACCCTTTCTGCCGGAGGTTGCTATTCTGAACGCCTTGCGCAGAATATTTGCAAGGTCGGCAATATCCTTAACGATAAAATTGTGCTTAGTAATGGGCAGAGTGATCCCCGTTATGTCAACCTCCTGAAAGCTGTCGCGAGAAAGCAGATCTGTCGCAACGTTACCGGTAATGGCCACTACAGGTATAGAATCCATATATGCAGTCGCAAGCCCCGTTACAAGGTTGGTCGCCCCGGGTCCTGAGGTGGCTATCACAACTCCTGGCCTTCCTGTGGTTCTCGCATAGCCGTCTGCTGCATGAGACGCACCCTGTTCATGCGCCGTGAGAACGTGCTTGATTTTATCGCTGTATTTATACAGCGCATCGTAAATATTGAGAACCGCTCCGCCCGGATAGCCGAATACTGTATCAACTCCCTGCTCAAGCAAGCACTCGGCAATTATTTCAGCACCTGTAAGCTTCATAAATTTATCATCCTCCATTTTATATCGGAAAGTAAGTGCTTTGACCGAAGATTTTCAAAAATAAGTAAAAAAATAACCGTCATCTCAAAAAGAGACGAAGGCTCATAATAATGGAACTCCGCTGTACCACTCTTTTAAAGGCAGCATTTTGGCTTGTCGCCGCAATGCGTAACATTATAACGTTTGTCATACGTTCCCGCTTAATTCAGGATATATTTCAGCAGGACTGCTCTGCGGCGACCTTCACCCATACTCCAAAACCGTTTTGCACCAACCAACGGCTCTCTTAATATCGGAAAATACGCGTTACTCCTCCGCTTCAATGCATTTACGAGTAATATATTATCATTGTACATAAAATAATTCAATTTGTCAAATTTTTTTAAAGGCTGAGTGTGTCCAAACAGGGATATTATAAGAAATCAACTAAGCCAAGAGGAAATTCACCTTTGCGACCAGATGTTTTG
>CANQUS010000025.1 GCA_947627055.1 uncultured Clostridia bacterium
GTACTAAGTAAACAATATTATTATAAGCTGATATTTAAGCCGTTTTGTTTTATAATTATAACATATAAAGGGTCGTTTGTCAACTTATAGTTTACAAAATACACTAATAGCATACAAAAATAAAACTTGAGAAGGGCGGTATTTAGTTTGGGTTTAATAAACTTCGGCTACAGGTTGAAAACACTGAGATTAAAGAAAAATTTGACGCAGCAGCAGCTCTCGGAGCTTTTAGGGGTTACGAAATCGGTAATAAGCGCCTATGAAAACGGAACGCGTTATCCGGCATATGATGTTTTGGTTAAAATCGCAAGGATTTTTAAAGTTTCAACCGATTATCTTCTGGGAGTTGAAATGAAACATGAGATCGATACATCCGGATTGACGGAGGAACAAATCAATGCGTTGACCGCACTGATAGAAGCCATCAGAAACAACCGATGAGCCTGTTTTTTTAAAGCCTTTCACTATACTGATAAAACACGAAGCCCGTGCGGAGTTTTTGTTTCCGCGCGGGCTTTCGGCTTACCGATCATTCTATTTTTTCGCTTTTTTAAATCCGTCCTTTAAGGATACCGAACGGTTGAATACGAGCTTGTCGGCACTGCTGTCCTTATTATCAACGCAAAAATAGCCGAGCCGCATAAACTGATATGATCTCGGGGCTTCAACGCCCGCAAGGGAGGCTTCTATCTTGCAGTCCTTGAGTATCTCAAGCGACGCGGGGTTGAGATAATCCATAAAGTTTTTGTCACCGACATCGGGGTCGGGTATCGTAAACAGATTATCATACAGGCGTATCTCGGCGTTTATCGCTGTTTTCGCGTCTACCCAGTGGATAGTACCTTTTATTTTGCGTCCGTCGGGAGTGTTCCCTCCGCGTGTCGCGGGGTCGTACTCTGCGTAAACCTCAACGACTTCGCCGTTTTCGTCCTTTTTACAGCCTGTGCATTTTACTATATACGTTGTTTTGAGACGGACCTCGTTTCCGGGGAACATTCTGAAATAGCCCTTTACAGGCTCCTCCATAAAGTCGTCGCGCTCTATATACAACTCTCGCGAGAATGTCACCGTTCTCATTCCGTCCTCGGGGCGGTTAGGGTTGTTTTCGACCTCAAAGGTTTCCATCTTGTCCTCGGGGTAGTTTGTGATGATGAGCTTTACGGGACGGAGCACAGCCATTGCGCGCTGAGCAGTTTCGTTGAGATCCTCGCGCAGACAATGCTCAAGGAAGCTGTATTCAACTGTGTTCGTTGCCTTTGCGACGCCTATCCTTTCGCAAAAGTTTCTTATTGACGCGGGAGTGTAGCCGCGCCTCCTCAAGCCGCACAGCGTGGGCATCCTCGGATCGTCCCAACCGCTGACATATCCGCCCTCAACAAGGACGCGGAGCTTTCTCTTGCTCATGACGGTGTTGTTTATGCCGAGCCTTGCAAATTCTATCTGGCGCGGCGTTGATGGAGCGGAAATGTTGTTTATTACCCAGTCATAGAGAGGTCTGTGATCCTCGAACTCGAGTGAGCAGAGCGAGTGCGTAACGCCCTCAATAGCATCCTCTATGGGGTGTGCGAAGTCGTACATGGGGTAGATGCACCATTTATCGCCTGTGCGGTGGTGGCTTATCCTGTTTATGCGATAGAGTACAGGGTCGCGCATATTAAAATTGCCCGAGCACAGGTCGATTTTCGCGCGGAGCGTCATAGCGCCGTCGGGGAACTCTCCGTTTTTCATGCGCTCAAAGAGGTCGAGACTTTCCTCTATTGGTCTGTCGCGGTACGGGCTTTTTGCGGGGGTCGAGAGGTCTCCCCTGTTCTCACGCATTTCCTCGGGGGAAAGCTCACATACATACGCAAGTCCTTTTCTGATAAGCTCAACGGCGAAATCATACATTTTGTCAAAATAATCCGATGCGTAGTAGAACCTGTCTCCCCAGGTAAAGCCGAGCCACGCTATGTCCTCCTTTATGGCGTCAACGTACTCGACGTCCTCCTTTGTCGGGTTTGTGTCGTCCATTCTGAGGTTGCACTTGCCCGAAAAGCGCTCCGCCGTACCAAAGTTTATGCAGACAGCCTTTGCGTGACCTATATGCAGGTATCCGTTAGGCTCGGGCGGAAAGCGCGTGTGGACCTCCATACCCTCGAACCTGCCGCCCTCGGCGATGTCCTCCTTAATAAAATCGTGAATAAAATTACCTGCCGCCTCAGCTTCAAAAATTTCATCTGCCATTTTATCCCATCCCTAAATTATTATTTCAGCTTTTCCAAGCCTTTATGCAATCTTTTTAACGATTCATCTCTGCCGAGAATGTCGAGTATCTCGACCGCGCCGCCCGGTGTGACCGCCATACCTGACGCGGCTATGCGAACGGGCCACATAGCGGTACCGTTTTTCACTCCGAGCCTTTCCGCGAGCGATATGAGGCAGTCGTGTATAGCGTCAAACGTCCACTCGTCAAGCTCCTCAAGGGCGGCTGTTGCCGCTTCAAGCAGTGCGGGGGAATTTTCAAGCGTCGTCTTGCTCTTTTTGTTTACAAAAAGCTCCTTGTCGTAGTCGGGCTGTTCCTCGAGGAAGGCTATTTTTTCGGGTATCTGTGTAAGCTTAGTGGTGCGCTTTTGAAGTATTCCCGCGATTTTTACGAGGTCAAGCGGCTTTTTTATGACCTGTTCGAAATACGGCTTCGCAACCTCCGCAAATTGCTCGACGGTCATAGCCTTGATATATTCTCCGTTGAACCATTCGAGCTTATCGTAGTCGAATACCGCGGGGGATTTGCTTATGCCGCTGATAGAGAAAGCCTCCGTAAGCTCCTCGAGCGTAAAGATCTCGGTATTATCCGTCGGACACCAACCCAAAAGCGCGATATAGTTTATTATCGCCTCGGGCAGATAGCCGTCGTTCGTCAGATCCTCAAAGCTTGTCGCGCCGTGACGCTTTGAAAGCTTTGAAACAGTGCCGTCCTCGTTTTTGCCCATTATGAGCGGCAGGTGTATATATGTCGGTATCTCCCAGCCGAACGCTTCATACAGCAGGTTGTACTTAGGGGTCGAGGACAGGTACTCGCAGCCCCTCACGACGTGGGTTATATTCATCGTGTGGTCGTCGATAACATTAGCGAAGTTATATGTCGGGAATCCGTCCGCCTTAATAAGTATCTGATCCTGAAGCTCGGAGTTTTCGACCGTTATCGTACCGTAAACAGCATCCTCAAATGTCGTGCTGCCCTCAAGGGGCATTTTTTGTCGGATAACATACTCCGCGCCCTCTCCGAGAAGTCTGTCGACCTCCTCCTGAGGCAGATCGCGGCAATGTCTGTCATAGCCCGTGCCGAACTCGTCGTTATCCTTGAGCGACTCAAGTCTCTCCTTCGAGCAAAAGCAATAGTAAGCCTTGCCTTCCCTTACGAGCTGCTCGGCATACGGAAGATACATACCGCGTCTCTCGCTCTGAACATACGGTCCGTACTCGCCGCCGACGTCGGGACCCTCGTCATGTTTAAGTCCCGCGCGTTCAAGTGTTCTGTAAATAAGGTCAACGGCTCCCTCGACCTTGCGTTCCTGATCCGTATCCTCTATCCTCAGGACAAACTTACCGCCCTGAGATTTTGCGACAAGATATTCGTAAAGCGCCGTCCTAAGGTTGCCGACGTGCATGAAGCCTGTCGGGCTCGGCGCGTATCGTGTTCTCACTGTATCAGACATTCTCAGCCCTCCGCTGTATAATTTTCTTTTCTCCGCTATTTTTATTATACCAATTTATGTAATATAATCAAGCAAAATCCGCTTCTTTCCGCGGAAATCAATTTTTAGTGTCAGGGACTTGCTCATCACCCTTTGATCAAGGCTTCGTTCAAAGAGCGTTTAGGGAAATTTTAATAAAAAGCTCTCTAAAAGCTTCCAAAAAGTTTAATTAAACCGAGGTATAGATTATATATTTACAGGTCGTTTGTTTGCTCTATTTCTACGATTATACCCGACCTCTCGAGGTACGTCGCCGTAAAGCTCTCTCCCCTTGCAGCGGCGTCATGCATCTCGGCAAAAACGGATATATTCGCCGCCTTCCCGAAAAGCTCCCTGCCATCGGGCAGCTTGAACTTATAGTACACACTTACCTGATAACAGCTTCCCCATAGCTCAAACGTCGGCACAAGCTCTATTGTTCGGTACGCTCTGCGGTCAATATCGTCCTTTGCCGCGTCGCGCATATCGAGCGGAAAGCCTCTTATCTGCCTTAAAGCGTATTCCTTTGTCATCTTACATCGCCCCTGTATAATTTCTTTAAAAGCGCGATCTCCTCAGCATAGCCGTCAAGCTCGTTCGGCGTTTCGAGATAAAACGGCAAATCCTTCAGTGACGGATGATTGATCATTCTCTCGAACGCCTCAAGACCGATATGACCTTTGCCGATTTTTTCGTGCCTGTCCTTGTGCGCTCCACAGACATTCATACTGTCGTTAAGGTGTACGGCTTTTAGACGGTCAAGCCCTATAACCTCGTCAAAATGCCTCAGTACACCGTCAAGGTCATTTACTATATCATAGCCGCCGTCATGAACATGGCAGGTGTCAAGGCATACTCCTATCTTGTCGTTAAGCTCTACCCGGTCGATTATCGCTCGAAGCTCCTCAAAGGTTTTGCCGACCTCCGTACCCTTGCCCGCCATTGTTTCGAGAAGTATTGTTGTTGTTTGTTTCGGCTCGATTATTTTGTTGAGGATCTCCGAAATAAGCTCTATCCCTCTCTCCGCGCCCTGTCCGACATGACTGCCTGGGTGAAAGTTGTACAGACTGTTCGGCGTATATTCCATGCGCAGCATATCGTCAGCCATTGTTTCAAGAGCGAACTCACGGGTCCTTTCGTCCTTAGAGCAGGCATTGAGCGTATACGGAGCGTGCGCGAGTACAGGCGCTATTCCGTTTTCCTCCGCGAGCCTCAGGAAGGAATTTATATCGCCCTCGTCAATGGGCTTTGCCCTGCTGCCGCGCGGGTTTCTCGTAAAGAATTGAAAGACGTTCGCGCCGATTTTTACGGCGTCCCGACACATAGCAGTAAAGCCCTTAGAGCTTGACAGGTGGCATCCTATCTTGAACATACATCGTCACTCCTCTTCTTTTTATCCCTGAGCTCACGGAAGAAGCCGCTCATAATATCCGCACATTCCTCCCGCAAAACTCCCGACACAAGCTCAGGCTTATGATTGTATGGAAGCTCAAACAGGTTCACCACCGAAGCGCATGAGCCCGCCTTACTGTCAAAGGCGCCGAAAACGACCCTTTTTATTCGTGAATTGATGATAGCGCCGGCGCACATCGGGCAAGGCTCAAGCGTGACATAAAGCTCGCACTGCCAGAGCCGCCAGCCGCCCAGATTCCCGCAGGCCTCGTTTATCGCTATAAGCTCCGCATGGCGCAGAGCATTTTTTTCGGTCTCTCGGAGATTGTGACCCCTGCCGACTATCTCGCCGTCCCTCACAACGACCGCGCCGACGGGTATCTCCCCTATATCATAGGCTTTGCGCGCCTCCTCTAACGCCGCGCGCATGAATTTTTCATCATTCATCCTTTACCACCGCCGTTAAGGTTTGAGTATCTCCGTACTTATGGCTATCAATATCGCGTTATTGAGAAAATGCACCGCCATACAGGCACTCAGACAGCGCGTCCTCCTATATAGATTCCCCAGCACAAGGCCGCATAGAAACGCATATGCTATCGCGGTCGGCGTTGTGTGTGACAGTGCGAACAGCACCGACGATATTACCACCGAGAGATCCGCGCCGTATTTTGAAAAACAGCCGAATATAATATATCTGTATGACGTTTCCTCGATAACAGCAGGTACCAGTGCCATGCTTATAATATCAACTGCAGTATATGAAGCGTCAGACTGCTCCAGACCGCTCATGCCGAACAAGACGGCGATAACGGCGTTGAATATCAGACATAGTGTCAAGGCAAACACCGACCGCAGGAATACATCAGCCGCAGAGTGGGGACGCCGTTTTGCCTTCGCCTGTATATCGCGGAGCGTCCTGCCCGAATCCCACCATGGCAGGAGAACAAAAAACATCAGCAGATTTTTCACAAAGGATATAAATGCCGCCTGAATAATACTGAACAGTAGGTTCTCAGATATATTGGCCGGGACGATAAGTCCGAGAATATAACTCAGGTATATGCTCAGTACCGTCCCTGATGCAAGCGATACTAATACAAGCGCCGGACCGCTTTTAAGAGCCTTCACCGCCCGAGTACTCCGTCCGAGAGCATTTTCTGTGCCGCGAGGAGCACGCCGAGCTTGCCGCTGTGGTAGTTCAGAGCGCCTTGCATCCATGCCGCATACGGCTCACGAAGCGGAGCGTCTGCGGAAAGCTCTATCGACGCGCCGAGCGTGAATGCGCCCGCCGCCATGACGACCTTGCTGTCATAGCCAGGCATATCCCACGGTTCGGGAACGACGAATGAATCTACAGGCGCTCCCTGCTGTATTCCCTGACAAAATGCGATAAGCTCCCTTTCTCCGCCGAGCATTATAGACTCGATTATATCAGCCCTCGGCTCGTCATATCGCGGCGTTACGTCATATCCGAAAAGCTCAAAGAATGCCGCCGCGAACACAGCAGTTTTAAGCGCCTCCCCGGTGACATGAGGAGCATTGAACGCTCCCATAAAAAGCTCGCGGTTATGTCCGAGTGTACATCCTATCTCCCTGCCCGTTCCTGGTGTGGTCAGGCGGTACGAGCAAAGCTCTACAAGCTCATGTCTGCCGGCTATATAGCCGCCCGTGGGTGCTATGCCTCCGCCGGGATTCTTGATGAGAGAGCCTGCCATCAGGTCAACGTTTCCGACTGTCGGCTCATACTCCTGAACGAACTCTCCGTAGCAGTTGTCGAGCATTACTATACAGTTCGGTGCAAGCTCATGGGCAAGGCGTGCTATTTTTTCTATCTCACCGCACCTGAGTGACGGACGGAGCGAATATCCCCTCGAGCGCTGGATATATACCATTCTGATGTCGGGAGTTATGCGCGACCTCATGCCCTCGTAATCAACAGTGCCGTCCTCCAGCAGGTCAAGCTGTTCATACCTTATGCCGAAATCCCTGAGAGTACCTGTCCCGCAGGCAGAGCCGCCGTCTGATGCTATCCCTATAACACCCTGAAGCGTATCGTACGGTATTCCCGTCACGGAGAGCATGGTATCTCCCGGACGCAGCACCCCGAAAAGCGCGGTAGCTATCGTATGTGTACCGCTTACGAAATTGTGGCGGACGAGTGCGTCCTCGGCGTTCAGCGCGAACGCGAACACCTCGTCAAGGGCGTCTCTGCCCCTGTCGCCGTAGCCGTAGCCCGTACTTGCCGCGAAATGGCTTTCGCTTACACGGGCGTTCTGAAATGCCTTCAGCATTTTTCTTTGGTTTTGCTCGGTCGTACAGTTTATTTTTTCAAATATCTCACGAGCCATGTCCTCCGCCTTTTCGGCGGCGTCGTTTATTTTCTTGTCAAATTCAAAGCAGCTGTTCATTTTATGTATTCCTTTACTACAATACGAAGTATTAAAGTATTCTGCCCTTTAATATTCATTTTATGAGAATATTTTTAGCGGGCTGTCAATTTACTTTTATCAAAAATCAATATAAAGCAATATCAAAAACAGATAATTGTTCATTTGATTTCATTGTTTCGTTTATTCCTATATAAGGAATATAATTTGTTAATAATGCCTCTATCATGGGGTTTCTGTTTTTTTCACTTCCCCCAACATGATAAAAATGTTCTTTAGTAATCTTATTGCAGAAGCTCCACACTGATTTTACATAAATATTTGTTCTGAAATCATTATGGTCCCATGTTGACAGCATAAATTTAGTCCCGCTTTTTTTTAATGCAGCACAAAGTGCCAACTCTGATTTTTCGTCCCAGCTGTCATAATAATCAACGTGCCTGCCGATATAAGGGGGATCGCAATATATGAAAGAATCACTTGTTGCCATTGTAATGGTTTCTTCAAACGACTGACACAAAAAATCCCAATCAGAATATTTTAATTTATTTTCTATAAAAGCAACCTGATTAACAATTTTTGTTATATAAGCTTTTGAAAATCGCTTTGGTTTATGACCGTATGGAACATTGAAATCATAATTTTTATTAAAACGTATCATGCCGTTAAAGCATGAACGATTTAAAAATAAAAAATCTAATGGTTCATGCCCTTTGTTAAATCTTTCTCGTACTTCATAATAATAAGCATCATTTAATTTTGCTAATTTTTCTCCCTCTTCCTCTAAAAATTCCCGCACTAAATGAGAATTTATTTTTCCCGATTTAATGTGATTATAAAAGTCAATTATGCACGGGTTTATATCCGCAAAAATCGCCTTTTCGGGTGCAATATTGAATCCGACTATACCTGACCCCATAAAAGGTTCGATCCATACCGTATCATATCTCAATGCGGCGTTTTTTCTTATCCAGGGTACAAGCTTTGTCTTTATTCCCTGTATTTTTATAGGCGGAATAAACACTTTTTCCGGCATCATTTGTTTTTTTCCTTTCTTTTCTGCGCTTTCGGATTGTTTAAACTTTGCGGAAGTCCTCTGTATTTTAAATAATCGGAAAATGAAGAGAGCTTCTTTCGTTTTCCATCTTCACTTAGTAATTCTATTTTCCCAAAATTTGCCCAATAATCATCAAATAACCTTTCTCCGGCTTTAGAAAATACACCATTGCCCTCTAATATATCTGAAATTTTTTGTATACTTCCAATATTTGCAGTATTTCCGCTTCCGCTTTTATCGCTGGCAATTTTCCATTTTTCTTCCGCGAAAAATAAAAAGTTGCGAATTACAGCAGGTATATTATTCACTTCATCTATGCTGTAAATCTTTGTTTCATCATATTTATCAAGCGCTGCCCGAGAATAAATTATTCCTAAACAAAAATGTCCGCTATATTCAGCATATGGGTATTGAATGTTTTTTGTGCTTGTTCTATCTAAAAAATATTCGCCATGAGAGCCTAATGTAAAACCGTTGCAAAAATCCGGACACTTTTCGTCCCGGTATGTTGTTTTTAAGTCTACGGCAAATTTTACTTTAGGATTTGCTTTAGAAATAAAAGTTAAATCAGGATACCAATTTTGATATGAAGCTAATTCAATTTCATATCCGATATTTTCCGCAAACGCAATAAAATAAGGAAATAAATGTAATTCTAAGATTTTAGATACAATTTTAGTATCTTGTGATATAGAATAAACATTTCGGAATATATCTACAAATCCTCTAATCGTCCATTCACCTTCTGAAGATATATCAGACGCCAACCTACCGGCAAGATCCTTTAGTAATTTCAAAAAATTTTGTTTTTCGTTTTCATATACCATTTTATCATGCCCTTAAGAATTTTTAAATGCCAACTAAAAGAAATTATTACTTTTTTCAGCTAAAAAAGAATTGTCGTAAAACCCCAGCCTATTATAAAATCCGGCAAGAGCTTTATCGCAAAACAAATAAATGTCCTTCGGGCTTAATGCTTCAACTGTTTTCGATACAAGCATGGACGCATAACCCCTGCCCCTCATATTCGGCATTGTCGCAACTCCGCTTATTATGGCGCAGGTCTCCGTTTCCGCTGACGTCATACAGCAGGATACGGCACGCCCGTCAACTTTTACCGCGAATATCCTTGCCAAGCCGTGGCGAAGCCTGTGAGACATATCGGGATAAAAGCTGTCAAAGTCGGGTACGTCAAAGCCTTCCCCTCGGCACAAGTCGAGTATAGGATATATCTCCCTGACGGTCGGCGCACTGTCGACATGGACAAGCTCCTGTTTATAAGCCTCCATGCCGTGTGAATATTTTAAAACAGTTTCTTTTCCCTTGTAGCGAGGCAGGATATTCCCGTCGGCAAGTATTGAACTGTAACCGACAGCGCCTATAAACTCATAAAGCTCGTCATTATCGCTCTCGCAATATACGGTCATATTTCCGTCAAGGCGCGACAGAGCCGCCGTCGGTTTGTCATTATAGACCTGTATCCAATGCTCAAGGAAGCGCGCGTCCGTACCGTATGCCAAAAGCTGCGAAAGTATTCGGCAGGCATACGGGTCGGAGCGGCTTAAATATCGCTCGAGCGTGTACCTGCTTTTTTCGTCAACGAGTAAGATCATTTCCCGCCGCAAGCTCCGCCGCGATTTTCAATGTATCGCACACCGCCTTCAGGTCGCTCTTGCTTATGAGCGAGGTCGAGCTGTGGAGATACCTGCACGGAACGGAGATCGCAGCCGTCCTCACACCTCCGCGCGACTGATGTATAGCTCCCGCGTCGTTGCCGCCCGCGATTTTGGTTTTTGTCTGAACGGGTACGCCCGCTTTTTCTGCCGCATCCGTGATCATGCGGTAAAGCCCACGGTCATACATAGTTGCGCCGTCCATATACGACACGACCGCTCCCGCGCCCACAGAGCAGACCTTATCCGCTCCCGAAACACCCGGAATATCGGAGGCTGTCGTGGACTCGACAACTATAGCCGCCTGCGGCTCAACGGTAAACGCCGCCGCGCGCGCTCCGCGAAGTCCTATCTCCTCCTGCACCGCAAAGCTGAAGTACATATCATACGCAAGCTCACTCTTTATCATTTCTATGAGAGCCATGCAGCCCGCTCTGTCATCGATAGCCTTGCCTATCACGCGTTCGTCATCTGCCTCAAACGTCGAGTCAAAGTAAACTGCGTCCCCGAGAGAAACGTACCTTTCGGCTTCTTCTCTTGTGTCCGCGCCGATGTCCGCCCTGAGTGTGTCAATTGGCGGATTTTTGGTGCGCTCGTCGCCCTTTAAAACGTGAACGGGTATCGCGCCTATAACTCCGTGCAGCTTTTTCCTGCCGACAAGCACCGCCTTACCGCAGGCAGCTTTCTTATCTATGCCGCCGACGGGGGCTATTTTTAGCAGACCGTCGCTGTCGATATTTGTAACTATGAAGCCGACCTCATCCATGTGCGCCGATACAAGAAGTTTTGTTTTTGCGCGTTCGTGTCCCTTTTTAAACACAAGTATATTGCCGAGCGCGTCAACCGTCAGTTCATCTGTGTGCGGCTTTATTTCGTCGAGAATGATCTCTCTTATCTCGTCCTCATCGCCGGAAACCCCGCAAGCGCGGCAAAGTCTTTCCAAAAGCTCTATTGACATCAGAACGCTCCTCCCTCTGAAACATATTGTGATAGGATCTCAGCGGTACTCTCTATATCGTCAAGCGATACTACCTCGACCTGTGTATGCATATATCGTTCCGGTATCGACAGCACTCCGCACGGAACGCCGCCACGGCTTCCCGCTATACTGTCGGCGTTAGTTCCGGTCGTATCACCGTCAACCTCATAGCCGCACTTATGTCCGAGGTTTCGTGAAATTTCGATAAGTTTATTTGTAACGGTGCGCGAAAGAACAGGTGCTATGCTTATAATGCCGCCGCAGCCGAAGCTGCCGCTCATCTCATCGGGGACTCCCGATTGTTTTGCAAATCCGACATCGACTATGACCGCTTCTGTCGGAGCGAGAGAAAATGCTGCTGTTTTCGCGCCCAACTCTCCTGTTTCCTCCTGTGAGCTGAGGACTATTGAAAGTCTGCACGGAAGCTGTTTATCCTTGAGAAGTCTCGCTGTTTCCACGAGAGCGGCGCAGCCCGCGCGGTTATCGAGGGCCGCCGCCGCTATTCTGTTATTGAGCAGCTCGCGCGGTTTCCCGTTTATGATGATCCTATCGCCAAGCTCGACAAGCTCACACACTTTTTCGGCGGGAAGTCCCGTATCTATCCATATTTTATCCTTTGATACGGCGTCGCCGCCTTCGTCCTTTATCAGGTGAGGTGGAAATGTACATACAACGCCCGTGATTTTTTTCCGACCGAGAACTGTCACGGCACTCGAGGGGAGGGTTCTCATATCGACGCCGCCGCACGGCGCAGCTTTAATAAAACCTCTATCGTCAACATAAGTGACGATAAGACCTATCCTATCTATGTGAGCGTCAAGCATTATATGCTTATCATTTGTTTTATCGCCCATAGTCAGTATCACGCTTCCGTTTTCGGTGCGTGTTGTTTCCCCGTATTCACAGAGAAGTCTTTCGGCGGCGCAGCAATCGTCCTCATCCCCCGAAACCCCGTCCTCTCTAAGCAGTTCAAAAAGTATTTCCTTCAAACCTTCCATAACCCGATCTCCTTTTTTCCGCTTTTCCGCTTTTCCGCTTTTTGTAAAAAGCTTGGCAAAAACTTTGAGTTGTCTTCTCTCACGCATATGCTTCTATAAGTTGTATTGACCTTATTCATATGTCGTATTTTTTCGCCCGCCTGCGGCGGTTTCCGCTTTTTGTAAAAAGCTTGGCAAAAACTTTGAGTTATCTTCTCTCGCGCGTATGCTTCGATTAGTTGTATTGACCTTATTCATATGTCGTATTTTTTCGCCCGCCTGCGGCGGTTTCCGCTTTTTGTAAAAAGCTTGGCAAAAACTTTGAGTTGTCTTCTCTCGCGCATATGCTTCGATTAGTTGTATTGACCTTGTGACTTGCCTGCGGGGGCACCCCGCCGCGACTTGCCTGTCGAGGCACTCGACCTATAGGGTCATAACTAATTTTTTGTAGTGCAGACCCTTTTCCGCGAAATTTTTATACATATCGAAGCTTGCGCTTGCGGGCGACATTGATACAATATCTCCGCTTACAGCTCTTTCGCGCGCGATTTTTACCGCTTCTTCCATGCTTGAAACCCTAACTATTTCGGGATTTCCTTCGCTGTATGATGAGGAGCTTCTGGTCGCCGCTTCTATCTTGTCGGCTGTCGCGCCCATGAGAATAAGCAGCTTGACTTTTTTCGGCACTATCTCGCCCATTTCGTCATAAGGTATCTTTTTGTCATAACCGCCCGCGATAAGTATTATCTTGCGGTCGTACAGCGAGAGAGTTCCCTTTACCGTTCTTGTCGGGCTTGTGCCTATAGCGTCGTTATACCAGCGTACTCCGTCAAGCTCTCGGACAAGCTCCGCACGATGCTCGACGCCGGCAAAGCTCATCGCTACACTGCGAATAGTTTCTACGTCAGCTAATCCCCATACGGCGCTTATAGCCGCAAGGTAGTTCTCTATATTATGAAGCCCGGGGATCTTTATATCTGACGCTTTCATTATGTACGTTTCCGAGCCGTTTATACTCATGATAATTTCTCCGCCGCTGTTCATATACGCACCGCTTTTGACGGCACTTTTGCGGGAAAACTTATACAGTGCTCCCCTGACATACTCCGAGAAGCTGTCCGAAAGCTCGTTGTCGAGATTGAGAACCGTCCTCGAAAAGGCATTCTGGTGCAGGACGATATTTTTCTTTGCATCGATATACTCCTGCATATCCTTGTGTATATCGAGGTGATTCGGCGCGAGGTTCGTCACCACAGCGATATCAGGACTTTCCCTCATGGAAATAAGCTGAAAGCTCGAAAGCTCCACAACGGCATAATCCTCCGGTGAAATATCCTCAATATCGGGCAGAAGCGGATGCCCGATATTACCGCCGATGTGTACCTTTTTGCCGCTCGCCTTGAGAAGCTCCGATATAATAGTCGTTGTTGTCGTTTTTCCGTCACTGCCGGTCACGGCGATGATCTTACACGGGCAAATGTCGAAAAACACCTCCATTTCGCTCGTAACGACAGTGCCGTTTTCCCTCGCACTTACAAGCTCATCCATATAGTATCTCATACCCGGAGTTCTGAATATAATATCGGCGTCGAGGTCTGTAAGGTAGCTTTCACCGAGACGAAGCTCCGCGCCGTATTCTTCCGCCTTATCGGCGTTTTCGTCGAGAGCGTCTCTTTCCCTTTTATCGCAGGCAAGTACACGCGCTCCATATTTTTTAAACATTCTTATGAGCGGAAGATTGCTCCCGCCGATCCCGCACAATGCTACGGTTTTGCCGCGAAGTGATTCAAAAAAATCAAGAGCCTTTTTATCCATAATATCTGTGACCCTTCCTTTCAGAGGCTTTTTACTTTTCACACTCATACCATTATAAAACATTTCCAACTTAATATCAAGCATGGTCAGAGCTTCCCACGCTCCGTCAGACACGCAAGTCTCGGCGTGGTGTTCCCGCAGGAAAATTTGAGAGACTTGTTTTAATAAGTGACCATAACGTGCTACGCAGAAAGCTTAAACTCAATTTGCCCACGGCAGCTTATTGGTAATTTAGTCCCTGCGCGGACACAAGCCTCCCTTATCAGTGTCGAGCGAGGTAACGAGCGACTACGCGACTTGCCCGCGGGGGCACCCCGCCCGCAGTAATTTCTTTTGTAAGTTATAGTAAAGTTGAGTTGACAAATGAAACGAAATGCTATAAAATAAATACAGTAAAATCTTAGGAGGTAAAATATCATGTCAGTTAAAGTTGCTATCAATGGTTTTGGCCGTATAGGTCGTCTTGCTTTCCGTCAGATGTTTGGCGCCGAGGGCTATGAGGTTGTCGCTATCAACGACCTTACAAAGCCTTCTATGCTTGCTAATCTTCTCAAGTATGATACCGCACAGGGCGGCTATTGCGGTAAGATCGGTGAAAATCTTCACACAGTTGAGGCAGACGACGAAGCTAATACTATCACGGTTGACGGCAAAACTCTTACAATCTATGCTAAGGCTAACGCGGCCGAGCTTCCATGGGGTGAGCTTGGTGTTGACGTAGTTCTCGAGTGCACAGGCTTCTACACATCTAAGGCTAAGTCTCAGGCTCATATCGACGCGGGCGCAAAGAAGGTCGTTATTTCCGCTCCCGCAGGCAACGACCTCAAGACGATCGTATTCAGCGTTAATGAGAATACCCTTACACCCGAGGATACTATCATCTCCGCCGCATCATGCACAACAAACTGCCTTGCTCCTATGGCTAAGGCTCTCAACGATTATGCTCCTATACAGAGCGGCATTATGTCCACTATCCACGCTTACACCGGCGACCAGATGATCCTTGACGGTCCTCACAGAAAGGGAGATCTCAGAAGAGCAAGAGCAGGCGCTGCCAATATCGTTCCCAACTCTACCGGCGCTGCTAAGGCTATCGGTCTCGTTATCCCTGAGCTTAACGGCAAGCTCATCGGTTCCGCACAGCGTGTTCCTGTTCCCACAGGTTCAACAACTATCCTCACGGCTGTTGTTAAGGGCTCAGATATAACAGTTGACGGCATCAATGCCGCTATGAAGGCCGCTTCCTCCGAGTCGTTCGGCTACAACACAGATCAGATCGTTTCCTCTGACGTCATCGGCATGAGATACGGTTCACTCTTCGACGCAACTCAGACAATGGTTTCTAAGATTTCTGACGATCTTTACGAGGTACAGGTCGTTTCCTGGTACGACAACGAGAACAGCTACACAAGCCAGATGGTAAGAACGATCAAGTATTTTGCTGAGCTTGGTTGATCGAACCAAAACACCCATTTCCATTTGTAAATTCTCAAATAAAATATAAATAAGCGTCCCGACGAATGATGTCGGGACGCTTATTTTGTTTCGGAGAGGCAATAACCCTCGGCATCTCAAGAAAGAACCTATAATAACCACTGTGCGAATAAGTCATCCGTTTCCGATAATAAAGAAATTTTATTAGACCATGTGACATAAACTCCAATATTCAGCACCTCCATGATCCACCGATACGATCCGGATGTCGTGACCGCTTGCCCTTACGATACACTCTGTAAACAGCTATCACAGTCATATTATTCTGTGGACGTAGGTTCTGAAGAGTTGTCTTAGTAAGCACCCTGTTTTGATCATTTTATAAAAAAGGGTCGGCACGCCTATACTCTGTAACGTGCCAACCAATGCGGTTTTATGCTGGTGCGGGTAACCGGACTCGAACCGGTACGGAGTATTAGTCCGAGGGATTTTAAGTCCCTTGCGTCTGCCAATTTCGCCATACCCGCATAACATATAGATATGATTCAACTTTATCATAATACCACAAAGTCGCTTGATTTTCAATACCTGCGAAAAAATATTTTCCGACAGTGCCGCAAGACATACTGCAATAATTTTTTATTCACGACTGTTTTTCTCCAATTTCTAATATTTAGATGCCGCGAGCCTCACCAAAAGTGGCGGAGCTTGCCGGAAAAGGTTATAATTCATATTTCGTTTCAAGCTCACTATTGTATTTATCATTGCCGTTTCTTTCGTCAAACTTATCCGCATAAAACTTTGCCTTTAAATACATATAATTTTTAAGCTCGGAAACGAAATAAATGCCGCTCTCATTATAGATAGCTTCGTTTTTATCGGGAAAGCTGAACCGCAGCTTTTCCTTTCCGCTCTTTTCAAGCTGAAGCATGAGGTGATAACCTCCGAGATAGAAATAAAAGCTGTCCCTCCCGCATTTGCTGCGATAACAAAAATTGAACTGTTCGCTGAACATCTTTAACGCCCTATGGATGTTTATGTATGAAAGTATAAGGATGGACCACCCCTTGTAATACAGCAGCGAACTGTTATAACCGAAATCCCAATTTATCACTTGAGCCGCTTTTTCCGCATAGATCCTCGCGTTTTCCAAATCGCCGTGCGTAAAGTAGTATATAGCGAAATTAACGTATGTATAGTGAGGAACTACTTTGCATTTCAATTTGCCGGACAGGATAGGCTCGGCTTTTTTAAGCGCCTTGTCGATGTCCTGCTCCACGAAAAGGATATATTTTACCTCGTCATCGCACTCCCCCGCAGGCATCTCGCTCATCCTATCTATCGGACATTTCATCTCCTTGTTGTGGCAGTCAACAACATCGTAAACATCCGCAATGCTTTTAATACCGTTATCATAGAGAACGTTCCACATATGTCTGTAATAGCTGTGTTTGTTGTACCCGAATCTCGTGCAAAATTGCACATAGCTGTTGTTTATTTCCTCAAGTTTTTCGAGAGAAATTTGATAGAAGGAGTCAAGACCGCCCGCGACCCACTTATAAGCCCAGAGCATTTGCTCGCTTTTTTTCTCCTGATATTCAGGGTGCTTCTCAAAGAGAGCCAAATACTCAGGGAAAACGATAACAGACTCAAATCCGTCACCCTCAAAGCTGTCTTCCCCAATAAATTCAAAATATAGAGTTAAGGCATTATATACGTCGTGCAGCTCAAGCGCGGCGTCTATCGCCCGCCTTATACCGTCGCAGCGTGCTTTGCCGTGCGCGAGATCCTCATAAAACTCCTTTTCATAATCATATACATCCATAATAATCACCTGTAGATAATTTTACAAATTATTTATACTATCATATCATAAAGCGCCCGAAATGTAAACCTGCGATATGAAACGCAGATTTACATAGAGAAAGATCCGACAAGCCGTGATATGCTCTTATCGGATCTTTCATTATATATATTACAAAGGAGATTCCTTGAAAGCTAAGGATAATGCCGATATACCTCTCAGCTTATTATACTTCCGTCCTTAATTATTATTTTCCTCTCGCAGTAGTCCGCTACGGAATCATCGTGTGTTATTACTATAAGGGTAATACCGCTATTCGCGTTTAGTTCCTTTAACAGCTCCATTATCTCAACAGACGTTTCGCTGTCAAGTGCGCCTGTCGGTTCGTCCGCAAGAATGATTTGCGGCGACGATATTATCGCTCTGGCTATGGCAACCCTCTGACGCTGACCTCCTGAGAGCTGGTTAGCCTTTTTTTCAGCCTGATCCTTTATCCCTACGCGGTCGAGTGCCTCAAGAGCGAGCTTACGCATCTTTGAAAAGCTGTATTTATGGTTGAAAAACAGAGGGAGCATTACGTTCATGATCACTGTTTTGTGGTCAAGCAGTGAAAAGTCCTGCATGACAAAACCTATTTTTTCGTTGCGGAGCTTTGCGAGCTTGCCGTCGCTCAGTCCCTTTACCTCCTGTCCGTCGATCTTCAGGCTGCCGCTGTCATAGTTATCGAGAAGCCCTATAATGTGCATGAGCGTAGATTTTCCCGCGCCCGATTTACCTTGAATAGCAAGGCTCTCGCCGTCGTTCACGGTCAGGTCTATGTCCTTGAGCGCGTGCATCTTCCCCTTGCCGACCTTGTAATATTTATTGAGCTTAGATATTTCAATCATTGTGATTCCTCCTGTAAACCTCGAGAGGCGTATTCTTTTTGTAAACTATAAACGGAAGAATAGTTGTGACCGTTATGGCAGCCAAGCAGTATACAACAGCGAATAAAATGTTTTTATAGTCAACTATGCAATTCGCGTAGTCCAAACTCCCTGACGCGAGCTTGTTCATTATTATCGTAACGTATATGATGTTCACGGCAACCGCTATAAGCGTGACAATGCTTATCTCCACAAAAAGATATGCGAAGCTCTTTTTGCGGCTGCACCCGCACAGATAGTACACGGAATGATCCTTGAGCTTTTTATATGTGTTCAGGGTAGATATGCTGATGAGGGCTATAGTTGCGATAACCAAAAGGAAAATCGGCGTAATAATACGATTCATCAGCTCCTCCTGTATTTTTTTGTTGGTATTCTCAAGTATAGTATCATGCGTCGCATACGTTCCGACGGTCCCTATGTAGTTTCTGACCTCGTTCCTCTGCTCGTCGGTACAATCGTCCTTATACACAACAAAGTAGGAAAGCTGAAGATCATCGGAATCATCTTCGAAAAGCTCTTGCGTCTGTTCGTTATCAGCAAAGATGACGCACTCCTGCTGTTTAAGAAAAAAATCCGTCGATATATCATCCGAAATAGAACCATAGGATCCGGCATACCACGGATATCCGACCTTGCCTATGACATGAACGGTTGTTTTTTTGACGCCAGACGAACCACCGGGATAATCATCGGGTGTGATGGTTATATCGCTGCCGACAGAAACATTATCGAAGGTGGAGCCGCATACAACAACACACGGTTTGTCGGACGACGCGTCCGCCTGCTCGAACCATCTGCCCTCGGTAAGCTGCTTGGCAAACGCCTTTTGCATTTGCCCGGTATATATTTTTGCGCCCGGATATGTCTTTTTACCTGTCTCAGCGGATATATATCCGCATGAAAAATTCCTTGAATCCGCTATGCCTTCAACCCCGTCAAAGGACAATATTTTTTTTCTGATGGGTTTCCCGACTTCATACATCATACCCGGATCCTGAGCCGACGCATTCATGGCCATTTCCATATCTATCATAAACAGATCGCTGTTACTCAGGGTATCGTTCTCGATAATATACCTCGAGTATGTTATATAACGGTACTGTCCCAAAATATCCTGTACAGATACGAGGGCAACAGAAAGTATAATGATAAGCACCAGCGAGGAAAAGACATTCTGCGAAAACGACAAAAAAAACAAATTCAGCTTTTTCATTTTCATCCCTCCTTTATGTTTCTTATGTTTTTAAACCAGTATGTGAATATAAACGGTATCTGCACGATAAGCGAAAGTCCTATCGCCAGCAGTACAATTATCAGATAGTCCTGTGCAGAATACGTTATGTTTTTATATAGGTTGATTTTGGTGACGAGGCTGTCGTACAACGCGATATGAAGCACTACCGCCACAGCCGAGGACGAGAGCGTCAGGATAATATTCTCAAGGAGATTTATAAGGATAATTCGCTTTCTCTTCGCTCCGACCATCATCAATATGCTGTTTTCCCGACGGCACGAATCCATGAGGTATTTTAAAAGGAGCATGAATGAAATGAGCGCTACTATAAAGACAGCGATTATAGTTGCGAACCCCTGCATATTGGCGGCATCCTCCGAACCATAATATGTACCCGGGGTTTTTATGTCAAAAGCAGAATCAGGGTATAGTTCCTTAAGCCAATCATCAAGAAAATCAGAATATAGTGACATTGAATCCTTAGAAAAGCGTTCGGAAACACATATTTCTATTCTGCAGGTTCTTATATTCGAATCAAAATATTTTTCTATCGGTATAACATAGTCCGATACGCTTTCATTCCTTATAGTTTTAAAGTCCTGACCCTGTATCTTTATGTTTTCGGTTTTTCCCTTTGGCGCAACAGTCACATTCTGTTTAAGCTGCTTATCTGTAAAAATATTTGACTTGGGATTATACATAACATCATTATTGTTATATAAATATGATTCTACAGGTATAACATTACCGTCAGTCGTTCCCTCTTCTAAATAAGTAATGGGGGGGATTTCATCCCCGCTAAAACAATAAACCTTTTGTCCTTGTTCGTATTCGACAGTATATTCAGGATCTATGGTATCGTTTCCGTTTTTATCGAGAACGGAGTATAGAATTATATCCTGTATATCGTAGTCCTGCTCAAAGGACTTGAGCTTTTCAAGAGCTTCGGCTGTCACGTTTTGAGAGAATGTAAAATCTATTTGAAACAATCTGAACGATATACTATCATTATTAACTCCCGTTTTAAAGGTGAGTGTATTTCCGTAATAAAAAATCATCATGAATACACTTGCGACAGTACCTATGAAATACAAAACAAAAATTATTTTATTTTCTAAAAAATATGTAATAATTCTGCTGAAAGCAAGTCTCAATGTTTTCATGGCATTTCTCCTTATTAAAAATAATGTTACTAAGCCTGCATAACCTGAGGCATACAGGCTCAGGACATTTTCAGTCATTAGTCAGCAAACTTAAGAAAACCCGACTCAATGAATGTAATAATTAAATCCTACATAATCTTGTTTTTTATCCTTTCTGGCACCCATGAACCGTACATGTTCAGCTTGATCAGTCCCACTTACAACTGCATTATCTGTACGTATATAATAGGAACCATTGCTATGAATAACATTATCTGCATACCTAGTAGCGATTTGATTGTTGTCAGCTTTTACAGATGCGCTGGCATAACCTGTCATACCCGCAGCAAGATTTGTCTGTGTATACGCGGAAACATCGTCATACCAATTTGTACTTCCAACATGATAGTACATATAGCCCACCTTGTTGCCGGTAGTTTTGGAATAGCTCTTATTCATCGTCCAATCTCTGTTTTGGGTTTCGATGGACGATGCCGCCGAAACGCATAGGGAGAGCGTTGTGAGAAAGGCCGCCGAGGTGAGAATGCCCGCAAGGATTCTTTTTACTTTCATTTTGGATTGCCTCTTTATTTTTATTTTACAACAGTTATATTACGACGAAGCTTCTAATAAATCATAATATATACCGTCGTAATAACTATATTATACACCTTT
>CANQUS010000026.1 GCA_947627055.1 uncultured Clostridia bacterium
TCCCCACGCGGACATATACGTCCCTCGCTGACGTCGAGCGAGGTAACGAGCGATTACGCGACTTGCGTGTCGAGGCACTCGACCGCCGTACGGCGAAAAATTTCGGCGTTGTCAGGGAACTATGACGTACCGCGCAGAAAGTATTTAGCACTGAGTTAGCATACGGCAGTCCATTGGTAATTTAGTCCCCACGCGGACACAAGCGTCTCTTATTTGTGTCGAGCGGAGCGTAAGCGAGCGATTACGCGACTTGCGTGTCGAGGCACTCGACCGCCGTACGGCGAAAAATTTCGACGTCGTCAAGGAACTATGACGTACCGCGCAGGATTTATTTAGCACTGAATTAGCATACGGCAGTTCATTGGTAATTTAGTCCCCACGCGGACATATACGTCCCTCGCTGACGTCGAGCGAGGTAACGAGCGATTACGCGACTTGCGTGTCGAGGCACTCGACCGGAGGCACTCGACCGCGACTTGCCTGCGGGAGATACCCCGCTAAATGCTTTCTATGTTGACTTCGACGTCGGTGTCGGCCTCATAGTCTGTTCCGCTGACATTAAAGCCGAAAAGCTTATAGAAGTCGTTCCAGTAACCGTCAATGTCCGCACACTCGGAAATGTTATCTGTGGAAATTTTGCTCCAAAGCTCTGTTACCTCACTCTGAACGTCCTCCTGAAGCTCGTAGTCGTCAAGGCGTATCCTTCCCTCACTGTCTGTTACGGGTTCGCCGCCAAAGAGCTTTTCGTTAAACAGCCTGTACATCTGCTCAATACAACCCTCATGATTTCCCTTTGCCTTCATGACCTTATAGAGTATAGAAATATAGAGAGGTACTATCGGAATCGCCGCGCTTGACTGCGTTACAAGAGCTTTGTTGACGGAAAGATACGCTCGTATACCGTCAAATTCCTCTGTGATCTCCTTAGAGGTTTTGAAAAGGTGATCCTTTGCCTTTCCGATAGAACCGTCCTTGTACATAGGATGGGTTATAACCGGTCCAATATACGAATAAGCTACTGTCACAGCATCGGATTCTATCGCGTCGGCGGCTCTGAGAGCGGCTATCCAGTCCTTCCAGTCCTCACCGCCCATGACCTTGACCGTGTGCAGGATCTCCTCGTCCGTTGCCGGCTCTACGGTAATATTGTGAACCTCGTTTGTGCGGAGATCAATGGTTTTGTTCGTATATGGCTCGCCTACTGTTTTTAGAACGGAACTGTATACTGTTCCGTCCTTGTCAGTGCGCCTCGGCGCGGCAAGACTGTATATGACCATGTCGACCTTTCCGAGATCCCGCTTGATGAGAGCTATAGTTTCATCCTTGACAGCCTGTGAATAAGCGTCGCCGTTTATTGTCTTGGCATATAACCCGTCAGCGTGCGCGAACTCTTCGAAAGCGGCTGTATTGTACCAGCCCGAGGATGCCGTTCTGCTGCCCGTACTCGGCTTATCAAATATAATTCCAATGGTGGCGGCGTCGCATGAGTATGCCGCGGAAATGCGCGACGCAAGACCGTAGCCCATAGACGCACCGATCACAAGGATCTTTTTCGGACCGTTTGTTTTCGGTTTTGACTTTACATACTCTATTTGCTGTCTTACGTTTTCCCTGCAGCCTGCAGGGTGAGATGTTGTACAGATAAATCCTCTTATCTTAGGTTTTACTATCATTGTTATTGTACTCCTTCATAATAAAATACACAGCTGTAAAAATTATCCTAAACTAAGTGACCTTTCAGCAGTCTTTTAGAAACTGCCTGATGGCACAGTGAAGGTTTGAACAACGTGCGCTATGCCGTCCTCGTCGTTCGACCTTGTGATGTAGTCGGCGACAGCTTTTAGATTGTCGTTGGCATTCGCCATGCCTACTCCCAAGCCCGCGTACTTGACCATGGTTATGTCGTTGTAGCCGTCGCCGCAGGCGATGCATTCCTCGGTCCTTATTCCTAAGCTTTTGAGAAGATGGTCGATGGAGCTTGCCTTGTCTATTCCCTTCGGTACGACCTCGAGAAAGAACGGTTCGGAGCGGAAAACTCCCAGCCTGCCGCAAAAACGCTCGTTAAGTCTTTTTTCAAGCATGAGTATCTCGTCCTCATCTCCCGTTAAAAGACATTTGTTTACGTCAAATCTGACATATTCTGAAAAATTCTCGACCTCCTTGATATTAAGCCCGATGAGCTTTGCCTCGACCATTGTATATCTGTTTATACCGTTGCCGACAATAAGATCATCGCCCTCGTATGTATTTATGCCCACATTTGTCTTGTAGACCTCTGAGCATATCTCAGGGATATCTTCAAGCGGAAGATTTGATGAGAAAACGGTTTCACCGCTTGAGCAGTCAATAATTTTGCCGCCGTTAAAGGACATAATATATCCGCCGTATTTCGAGAGACTCAGCTCCTCCGAGTAAGGAATGATACCCTTGGTTGGTCTGCCGGAGGCTATAGCTATCTTGCCGCCGCGCTCCTGATAATCAATAAGAGCCGACCTTGTTTTTTCAGTTATTTTCTTTTCGGAATTAGTCAGAGTCCCGTCAATATCGAGAATCATAATTTTGTACTTCATAAAATATATCCTGCCCCTTTTATATAATAGGTATGAATACCGTTAAATCGAAGCGCTCATAAATTCGTAAGCCTTTTTCGTAAGTTCAATAAGCTCGTCGTATGTTTTGAGGTATCCCGCCTCGCGCCTTAGCACGGCGGCGTTTTGGAAGCCCCTCATGTACCAGCCGATGTGCTTTCTTGCCTCACGCATAGCTGTTTCCTCTCCCTTATAATCGCACATAGCCTTTATATGACGGAGGATAACGGCGATCCTTTGAGAGGGAGTCGGCGTCAATATCGGACGCGCGGTGTCAAGCCATGCGTTTATCTCCATGAATATCCACGGATTGCCGAGCGCGCCCCGTCCTATCATGACCATGTCGCAGTCGGTTTTTTCGAGCATGGTCGCCGCATCGTTTGCGTTCGTAATATCTCCGTTTCCGATAACGGGTATATTGACGTTTTTCTTGACCTCCGCAATGATGTCGAGGTCAACTTTGCCGGAATAGAACTGCTCCCGTGTTCTGCCGTGTACGGTTATCGCCGCCGCGCCCGCCTGTTCGCATATTTTTGCGACCTCTACGGCATTAACGCTCCTGTCGTCCCAGCCCTTTCGGATCTTTACGGTCACGGGGACGGGGACTGCGCGGCAGACAGCCTCTACTATTCTTCCACAAAGCTCAGGTCTTTTCATCAATGCGCTTCCCGAGCCGTTACCGCTGATTTTCGGAGCGGGACAACCCATGTTGATGTCGATAATATCGGGACTGTACTCCATAGCCGTCAAGGCTGCTGCTGCGACCGTTTCAGGCTCGCTCCCGAAAAGCTGTACGGCGGCGGGACGCTCATCGTCCGACAGCTGCATAAGCTCCTTTGAACGTGAACTGTTGAACGAAACACCCTTTGCACTCACCATCTCTCCAACGACGTATGACGCGCCGAACGAAACGCAAAGTTCACGAAACGCTCTGTCCGTTACTCCCGCCATAGGAGCGAGAGCGGCTTTTCCACAGATTTTGACGTTTCCGATCTTCATCTATCGCCCTCCCACAAGTGTTTGTATATGCACTATTATATCACATATTGCATAAAAAGTAAATTTTTACACTTTGTCCAAAGCTATCAATTTAAGACATTACTTCCTTGACTTTATGGGAGAATTGCATTAAACTACTGATTATAACAGGTAAAAAACTCAGAGCGTGTTATCATAAAGCCCTGTATTCATCCTTTCAGCAAAATTCAGAAGTACCGCGTTAAAGATACTTGTCTGAATGATGCTCATGTTCCAAAATCCGCAATATCAGGTTTATGTTGATACGCCGCAATAATAAAACGTATCGGAGGTATAGCTTATGAGAATAAGTCTTAAGAGGACAGCGTCGCTTCTGCTATCGGCGGTGATAGGCGTATCCGTCATATTTTCGGGATGTTCCGACACAGGAGCCGAGGAAGGCTCCACATACAGCAAGCATGAGTCGAGCAGTGTTTCGTCAAGTTCTCAATCGTCAAGGGAGGATTCCTCAAAGACCGAATCCTCAAAAAGTGAATCGTCAAAAAGCGAATCGTCACAAGATAATATATCAGTTGACCCTGACTATACACCGGCTATGTGGAGGGTCACAAAGGGTGATAAGGAAATGTATCTGTTCGGTTCTATTCATGCGACAGACGACAGTGCCAAAAACCTGCCGCCTTATGTTCAGAACGCATTCGACGAGTGTAATTACCTCGCCCTTGAAATAGATACGGCAGACGTGACGGAGGATTTTGCTAAGGCATACAGCCTTATCCAAAAAATGATCTATACCGACGGCACAACTATAAAGGATCATATTTCCGAGGAAACATATAATGCCGCCGTCAAATATCTGACCGATAAGGGTATGTATATGTCATATTACGACAGCTTTAAAGTATTGATGTGGATCTCGCTGCTTGAAAACTCGATAGCGCAGGATGCGGGAATCGACACAAACAACTCAATGGAAGCTATAATGACGGAGAAAGCAAATAAAGTCGGCAAAAAAATACTGGAGGTAGAGAGCGTAGACATACAGCTTGCGGTATTTGATAAAATATCGGATAAGCTCGCGGACTTTATGATCAAGTCATATACAGTGGACGGGGCTGCCGAGGAGATGAAGAGATCTTTGACAGAGCTTTATAACTCATGGAAAAAGGGCGAAGCCGTCTCCGACAGCGACGATACGGAGGGATTGCCGGACGACCTTAAAGACGACTACGAGTTATATAATGAGGCATTGACGACAAATAGAAATGTAGGTATGGCTGATAAGGCGGAGGAATATATGAAGGACGGCAAAAAGGTATTTTTCATGGTTGGAGCGGCTCATATGTACGGAGAGAGCGGAATAGTATCGCTTCTTGAAAAACGAGGCTATACCGTCGAACGTGTACAGCCCGAAAGCACTGCCTCGCAGGTACAAAGCAGGGCTGCCGCTTAAAAAATTATATTATGCAGGGAATGTCGCTCTAAAATTCGAAAAGTAAACGCACTAAATGCGGTCAAAATTCAGCTTTAGCTCAAGCTTTTTTCAAAAGGCTTGCAATCTCCAAAGGAATAGCCTTTGTTCGCCGTCCGCAGACGGCGAGATCTTTAACTTGAGAAGATCTCCGCAGGGAGTCCCTGCGTACGGTTTGTAATTTCTCACATCGCCGCCCGAGCGGCGATATTTATTTTGTGCGGTATTTCACAACTAAAAAACGGGGTATCGCTTAAGTTTACAAGCGACAGCCCCTTTTTAATATATTCCGTGTCGCATTTCTACACTATATATAATGTAAGGTATGGCAAAATATTTAAGAAAAGCATTGTACAAAATCGACCTTTTGTGGTATTATAACAATAAAAACGAATCGAGGAATGTTTTTATGGATAATAAAATCATAATTGCCGCGGACAGCACCTGTGACCTTTCTCCGGAGCTTATAGAAAGGTACAATATCGAGATAATTCCGTTGCCGGTAAACCTTGGCGACAAGCCGTGTCTTGACGGGATCGATGTGAGCGTTGACGATGTTTTCAATTATTTTGAAACGACGGGCGAGCTTGCGACGACCTCCGCACCGACAGTTGAGTATTATGAGGATTTTTACAAAAGGTGGACGGACGAGGGCTATACTGTCGTTCACACGAGCATAAGTCTGGAGTTCACCGTTACACATAATGTAGCGCAGCGTGCCGCCGAGAAATTCCCCGGAGTGTATCCGATAGACTCGCGCAGCATATCGAGCGGAATGGGTCTTCTCGCGATAAGGGGTTCACAGCTGCGCAGTCAGGGACTTGACGCATGGGAGATCGCGGAGCAGCTTCGCAAGGACGCAGAGAGGATAAGGGTGAGCTTTGTGCTTGACACGCTGAGGTACATGAGGAAGGGCGGCAGATGCAGCGGTATAGCCGCACTCGGAGCGAATATGCTCAATCTCAAGCCGTGTCTTGAAACAAGGGACGGCAAGCTCGTAGTAAAGAAAAAGTATCGCGGAAAGCTTAGCAATGTTTTTCCGCAGTATGCTGAAGAAATGCTCAGATCCGAAGAAAATATCGACACGTCGATTTTGCTGATCGCTCATTCCGGAGTCGAGAAAAAGCTCTATGATTCCGTAAAAAAGCGCTGCTCGGAGGTCCTCGGGTTTGACGAGATCCATGAATGCAGAACAGGCTGTTCTGTCTCTGTCCACTGCGGTCCGAACACTCTCGGCTTGATTTATTTTGTCAATTAAGAATGACTTCGTCAGCAGGACGGAGGGATCTTTAGCGTGAGAAGAACTCCTCAAGGGTGAGTTTCAAAAACAGTCCGCCGGACTGTTTTTGAAAGAGGAACGTGCTGTGATAGAGTTTCTGCCGACGGTTTGCAACATCTCATCTCGCCGCCCGTGGCGGCGAGATATACTTAGTGCCGGATCACAAAACTATAACAATGGAGTATCGCTTAAGTCTGTTACGCGACAGTCCCCGTTTTTTAGTATATGATTGTCGCTTTTAACAAAGTCAGTTGATTTATTTTGTCTATTTTGTTACTTGCAAAAACAGGAATTTGTTGTATACTTAAAGTAAGTATGGATCTGCCTGTAAGCGCGGATCTAATAGCTCCGAAAGGTGTGTTGCGGTCATGAAAGGATTGAAGCGGCTGCGAAAAAGCAAAAGAGGAATGACACTTGTGGAGGTCATTGTTTCAATAGCGATCGTGTCGATAGTTTTTGCAGCCACAATAAGCGCCGTAGTCAACGGCTACTCGACTATACTCAGCAATAAGAGCGCTGATGATGCATCGGTGGAGGCTCAGGGAATAGCCGATACCGTTATTTCAACTATTGCGGATGTTGACGACCCGGCGGCGATCAACGACTTGGTAAATGGAACCATAGGCGCGGGCGCATATGCCGGTCTTGAATCAATAACAGGCGCGGAATATGTGGATAGGTTATCTTTCTCATCTGCTGTTTTTCCGGACAATTCGCTTGCAAATCCCGACAAGCAGTTCACAATAGAAACTGTATCAAATGTTCAAACCAGCAAGCCCGGAACTATCGGGAAAATATTTAACGGATATAAGGTGTCTGTCGCGGTTCTCTCAGTCGAGGGTTATATAACAGTAACAGCATTTACGGCTGCTCAATAAATTATTTAATAGAAAGGAGTGAACTGTAATGCGCAGCAAAAACCGCAAAAGACGCGGTGTAAATAAGCGAGGCTTTACACTGACCGAGCTCGTAGTTGTAATGGCGATAATGACGATATGCTCCGGTATGCTCGTCGGAGTCATCGCATCGACGATAGACAGATACAGTGCAAGCACGCAGATAGAAACACGCAAGCAGGAGGCCATACACTTTGAGGAATATTATACAAAGTATGCTAGAGCCGCCTTTACTATCGCTCAGGATCCGACATACGGAACAGGATCGTTTACTTTGCAGGAAAATACATACTATCTGCTGTTTGATCGTGCCAACATGAGAATGACGTTTTTCACAAAGGACGACTCGGGAAACAGAATGGACGTCATATCCTGCAGCAATATAAAGTATTACAGCCACAGAACAGATTATGTGGACGACCAAAACAAAAAAAATACCCTGACATATGAAATAGTGATGGAAAATCAATTTAATGACAAGTATACCAATACTATCGTACTTAACAACGGTGCAGGAATCACACTTCCATATGAGGAATATAATGCGGAGACTTCAACGGACGAGGTTTGCTTTGCTTTCAGAATGGTTCCGTGATTTTAAGGATCTTAGCTAATGAAAGGAGATTACTTTATGTGGGAACACAAAAAAAGTCCCGTGAGAGGTAAAAAGGGCTTTGCTCTGGCAACTGTCATAGTTGTATCGTGCGTTATTGTTATTCTTGCGACGTCGCTTATCGGTATCGCCATGATAAGTACGCAGAATACATCGGGCAACATTGATGAGAGACAGGCATACCTTAACGCGAAGTCCGCACTTGATTATGGCGCGGCGTATTATGGTGACGGTACTACTCTGCCCACCCTCGCGTCAGGCGCGACCACAGCAGAGGAGTATCTGCTCATGAGGGATGTAGACGGAGGCACAAGCGAAATGGGCGCAGATGTAGCGCCAATATCCGCCGATACGAGTGGCTATAAAACATACGTCTATACTCTATATGATAAGACACAGGCAACGCTTACACTGAGGGCATATGCACAGTCCTCAAGTGCTTTATCGAAAGCGACCAAGTCTACAACATTGTCAGTCACATACAAGATCGGTACGGGCAGCAGCCAAATCGGTCACCACATTCCTACAACACCCGTCAGAACGACGCACACGAGAAGCAACGACGATGTTACGATCCACGTTCGCCGTGATCCGAACGCGACGGGAGACAATTACTTTAACCCCGCTATCTATACATGGGCATACTTTATTAAAAATCCCAGCAGAGGCATCGACTATACAAGCCATGTTTCATGGGCGGATGCTAATCAAACTATCACAACACAGCCTGTTGACTTTATGAATGATTTTTCGGCTTCGGATCTGAATAATATCGAATACGAGAGAGGAGACTCAGATACAAACAAGTTTGAGCCTGCCGGCAGATGGCTCACCGCAGGTACGAACGGCTCCGGCGTCAGCGGACCCGCGACAAAAATGGATCAGACCATAGGCTCGACCGACTGGTTCGAGCATACCTTCTCGCCGTCCAAGATGGCTGAGGCACAAGCCGGAAGCGGCGCTCGCATGACTCCGTGGTTCAACATGATCGTTTCACGTCAAGGCAAGGACGTAGTAATCAAGGCCGACGGCACACAGAGCTGTGAGTTCCTCAATGTATGGTATCTGGACAATGACGACAGGAATATCTATGTTGAGATACTTCAATCTCCACTTTACTATTATCTTAGCAGAAACTGGGACGGAAAAACAAATCTTGAGGGCAGACTTATCGCATACTGCAACGCTCCTCAGACCGTTTACTTCGTAAAAAAGACCGGAGTAAACGATAACACTCTTTCCCCGTCGATTTCCGGTCACAGTATGACGTACTGCGGCTACGGCTGGTGGATATACAGAGATGCGAACGCGGGCGGAAGCGGCGGCTTAGGCTCATCTGTAAATATCACAACGAGTGGTTCAACAACTACTGTGACAAATATCAGAAAAGGCAGCGATAACACGATCACAAAGAATTCGGCATACATCGTAATTGATGCTTCCGGAAACGCCCGTTCATTCGTAAGCGAGGAGGCGGCTGCACTCTATACAGGCGATCAGGACTATGTAACCGTTTATGCGAAAGCATATAAAAACGACAGTATTTCACAACCGAAGATCTCCTATCTGGTAGAAACTCACTCCGACTCCGCGGCTAAGAGAAAGCTCAAGGAGGCTATTGACAGCGCGGATCTGCTCTATATGTCAGACTATACGGCAGAAAGCTGGGATAACTTTGTCGCAGTGCTTAACGCGGCTAAGGCGGTATATAACGAGCCGGATCTAAAAACGAACAGCGAATACAATACACAGACGTCTAATATACTCGAGGCTATCAAAAATCTCGTGTTCAAGCCTGTTGACACAACTAAGCTTGAGCAGCTCATTGCAGAGGCGGACTCCAAGGTCAAAGAGGATTACACCACTGAATCCTATGCTCCGATGGTAACAGTACGCAACCAGGCTCAGAAGCTTGTCGAAAGAGCAAAGGCGGTAGACGGCTCGGTAAATCAGGCTGATATCGAAACAAAATGTGCGGCACTCAGATCCAAGATAGACGCTCTCGAAGATATCCAATCATACAGAGATCTGCTCAACTCTAAGATTGCCGAGGCTCAGACGACCATAGATTCTAATCCCGGTTCGCCTGCACTCCCGGAGCTTCAAAACGCGCTTAACACCGCTAAGGGACTTACAGGCTCCAACAGCAAAACCGAAATAGAAAACGCGGTAACTAACCTTCTGAAAGCAATCAATAAGGTCAGAAATCTCGGTGACTTGACGTTGCTTGAGGAAGCGATAGCAAACGCAAACAGGATCATAGATAATGACAGCTCGTCCCTGGTTGCGGGTACATTGAAAAACCTCAAAAACGTTGTCAGCGTCGCTCAAAATGCAATGTCAACAAACGTTCTAACGCAGGAAGAGGTAGACAGCTATGTTGCAGCCATCAATGACGCGATAAATAAGCTTATCTATATCCCTGAGGATAACCTCAAGCTAGCGTCAGGCAAAAAGCGAGTTTGGTTTGACCTGTCGGCTCTCGGCAACAGCGACAACTACTATATTTATGCTTGGTATGGTGAAGGCGGCCCAGGTAAACAGAACACCGCGTTTCTGAATGCCGGCGAATGGAGCAGATACCCCTCCTTAAAGTTGACACATGACGCAGCTACAGGCTATTATTACTATGATCTCGATGAAAAATATACTAATATGATCATAGTACGCAATAGCGACAATGTTCAGACACAAGACCTTAATTACAATGCTAAAACTAACTTTATTATCATCAAGGGACCGAAGGGCGCTTCCTCACCGACCTACGCAATGATGGCGACCGTTTTCGTAGAAGTCAGTTCACCATGGGGCGGCAGTGCGCAATATGCGTATGTCACCTCTTCGGGTACTTCAAGCCTTAATACTAAGAATCTGACTGCGGATAAGTTCAATGTAAAAGACGGCAGCGGCAAGTATTATGTGAAGAGAGTTGCCTTTGACAACAAATCAAAGTTCTATGTCCATAACGGTAATAACACCGGCAATAGTCGGACTGTCGATATAACGCTCAAGCCTGAGAGCTTCTTAGTTCTCTATACCGACAAGAGTCTCAGCTCTTCAGCTAATGTGGCTGTTAACGCTGACACATTGAAAAACATTATGAACAGCGAGCCTGTCACAAATCTCAGGGTGTCGGCAAAAGCGAACGTAACAGCTGCTAACTACACAGGCGGCTCGGCAAATGTAGTTAAGACAGCTTCCGGAACTTTTACCGACAGCGCGGTTCCCGATGAACCCACGATAACACTTTACTTCAAAAAGCCGAGCGGCTGGAGCAAAGAGGTTGCGGCGGAGCTTTGCCAGCTTGACGACAGCAACGCCGTTGTTGATGGCACGCTTCAGGGCAATCTCAGAATGGTAACGACTGATGAAAGCTACTATTCGATCAAGCTTGATTCAAGCAGAGTCAATGCAATTACGGTATCCGACGCGACGTCAGGCTCAAGAAAAACCTCAAGGCTCAAGCTTGCCAAGGACGCATCGGGCAAATACTATAACATTCAGCTTATTGGTGAAAATAGCAGCGGCTTTGAAATCAAGATGTATACAGCAGCTCAGGCTACCGTCTCTACCGCAGACGTAACGTTCTCGGATAATAACCTTTCGATGGCATTTATCGGCGGCAAAAAGCAGGTATTCAACAATAAAGCCGATACACGCGGCGGAAGAAAGGATATGTGCGGCAACAGATTATCCAGTGGGGCTCTATTCTCCAATACAAACGATGAAGGTTATGCCCGTGTGGGTATGACGTCCACGTCCACATACTATGACTGGTATGCCTATAAGATCCCCGCAGGTGACAGCGACCTATATACATTCGCGATAGCAGGTCTTAATAAGTCCTCCTCGAGTACATCAACAAAGCAGATCCATCAGGTTTGGGGAGATGTTTGGGTAACGCTCACGTCGAATGCTCAGAAGGACGGCGGCAAGTACAAGGTTCTTATAAATACTGCCAACCCTGAGGATAACATTTCTCAGGATAAGACGACTGTATATTTCGCTATGAATACAGACCTCATTTCTAACCACGGCGGTATGCAGGTAACGATGTGGGGTACAGAATCAAAAACCGTAAAGCTCAATGATACCTATGAGGGTTATTACTATGTGGAGATTCCACAGGATATGCCGTTCCTCCAGGTCTCCTCAGTTGACGGTATGGTAGTCTATGAAAAGACTAAGCTGCAGGGCGGCGACAAGATACTCTACGACTACTCTGCGGGTGCGGGCGGAACTCCCACATGGCTGACATATGTCCCCGCGAACATAGCCTTGCAGAGAGCGCGTGCGAGCGCCGAGGCTGTCGGACGTGGTTGGATCATCTATGATTACAGCGCATCCGTTCCTCATAACGTAACAAATACTTATCAACCGAAATTCCTTGAAAATATAGCGGATAAGGATTCCTCCGACAACAAGACCTCCGATCCCGCTCATGACCGCGCAAGAGCGAATTATCTTGCGGAGGAGACTGAAGCATATCAGGAACTGTATAATGCTATTTCAAGAGGCAGAACATATCTCACAAAGGATGATGCAGGCAACCCTGTCTGGTATCCCGAAAGCGCGGACGATACAACAGGTATAAGCTATACGGCTGACACAGTGAGAGAACTTTATATAGTTGTCAGAGACGCTGTCAACAGTTATGGCGACCCATCCGGTATCACGCTGGACTATGCCGTCAATACTGCCAAATTGATAGATGAACGAATAGATGAGCTGGTGGCGGATATAACCGGCGAGGCTACACTCTTACTAGAGGATGCCGCGGGCTGGGGTTCAAACATAGTAGTCAGGTACACCGACAGCGCGGGAATAACCAGTCCGGCAACAGCTGTTACAATGCATAACACTGCAGGCAACCCGATGGTTTATGTTCCCGCAGATCCTCAGATCACAAACGTTCAGTTCGGCAACGGTACTGTATGGGGCAGCGCACAGCCCGTTGTTAAGTTCGGAGAGGAATGGGTCTACAACAACAGTCCCGACCCGATCGTTTCAGGCTGGTCGCTTAACAATGCCGAAAATTACTTCTACCTGACTTTCACAGAACGTATTCAGAACAGTGTGTCCGACGAGATGAACGTTGGAGAGGGCGCGACAGCTGATGACTTTGTGCTTTACTTTAAGCATAATGTAACTGTGAAGTATAAGGAAAGCGCAGGCATGCCTGAGAGGACCTACATTATTCCGGCGGGAGCATACGCTATAAATATCACTAATTATAGGTCCTACTATACAGGTGCGGGCAGTCCGCCCGACAAAGTAAATCTCTACTCAAGGACGGCTGAGGACTATTTCACAAACCTTGAGAATCAGGGAATGAGTCCCACCGGTGCAGACAGTGACTCACTCTTATGGACAAATGGCGGAAACATTGTCTACCACTCCGCTCTGCTGCAGACCAGCGGCGACGTTAACTTCATCGCTTCAAGCGGTTCTTTAAACGGCAGCTATTCCGTAACTGACGGATTCTACTTCCGTTGGAACGGCACTTCGGATTGTGTAGTCAACTCCGGTACCGTCATCTCCGCAGCAAGCTACACCTTTGCTTCTCCGATGAGAATATCCGGTGGTTCGACTATTGCGCCGACATTCACTCTGAAAAATAACAGCACTGATCCGAATGCAAAGATAGTGGTAACATTCCTGACGGATACAGACGTATATTACAAGGATGTATCAGGCGCGGATGTGGAATTTACGATTTATCAGGGCACATATGAGGTAGTAAACCCCGGCGATGTAAACTTCTTTGATTGGGATCTATGGAAATCAGGCGTTAGAGTTGTCGATGCGAGCGGTATACCTTCCGGCGGAGGCTTCCTCACTGATCCTTACTATTCAACAGAATGATAATTACTCTTTCTTTATGGATCTCATAGATTAAATGACCCCGACCTCTTATTAAAGCAGGTCGGGGCTTTTAATGGTTTGTTTTCTATTGACAAAAGTTGTCTAAATAGATATAATTATCACATTAGCAGGTAAATATGCCGCAACAAAAATGATTTTAGGATTTAATATTTATGGGAGAGTATATTACTATTGAAGGGAAGTGATGAATTTCATTTGCGTGGATTTTGCGGCTGATTTTTCTGTCTGGTGTAAAATTTTTTAGGAGGTTATATCATGAGAATGCTAAAAAAGGTCTCGGTGTTCGCAGCCGCTGCGGCTATGGTGCTTAGCACAGCCGGTGTGCAGGCGTTTGCCGCATCAACAGATGAAGTTAACGGACTTCAGGCAGAGCTGACTACTGACAAACAGGAATATACTAAGAGTGACAAAATTTCCGCGGTCATACAAATAACAAACACAACTGATAAGGACATCACGAACATTAAGGCAGTGCCTGTGATCCCCGAGGGCTACAAGATCGCGAAGGATTCAGCTGAAATGCTTACTGTTGACCAATTATCGCCTACACAAGGCGCCACAACGGTGGTGACTTTTGTACCTGTCCCTGAGGAAAGCAGCAAGCCTGAGGAAAGCAGTGAGCCGGAGGAAAGCAGCAAGCCCGAGGAAAGCAGCAAGCCTGAGGAAAGCAGCAAGCCTGAGGGCAAACCCGCAAACAATCAGGCGGTCAATACCGGTGATAATTCTGCCGCGCCCATTGTCTTCGGTGTGATCGCGGTTGGTTCGATAGCATTAGCTTTGGTTTCGTTAAAGATGAAAAAGGGCAGAAGGTTGCTGTCACTCATTTTGGGCGTCGCGCTTGTTGGTGGTACAGCTGTTATGATACCTCTCGAGGTTTCTGCGGCCGACACCGTTGAAAACTATATGCAGATAGATACGGATGTTTCGGTTGAAGGTACTCCGCTTAAGATAGCCTTTGATGTAAGCTTTTTGACCGAGCCGGAGATCAAGAACCCTATAACCATTTCGGGTAAGGTTGTCGATGAGAACAACGCACTGCTTGATGATGTTGCAGTCACACTATATGATGCTGACCACAACGTTATTAGCAGCACAACCACTAAGGATGGTCTGTATTCGTTTGATACGTCCTACGATCAAAATAATACTTTTTCGCTGGATTTCGCCAAGGACGGCTATGTAACTCAGACTAAAACGATCATTGATGTTGCCGAATCTCGTAATGTAAGTGTAAAATTATATAAGGAAGCGATCACTCAGTCGTATGCACAGTATTTTACGTTGGAGCCTGTAGTATCCAAATACGGCGATCAGATAGTAGACGAGTACGGTATTATGCTGATCGTCAACGAGGATGCTGTTATAAACAAATGCGCTGTATATATGTATTTAGAAGACGGTGAATGGAAGAGAACAATGGCATTTACCGGTGATAATATCACATCTGCTCTATATGTACCGTATCTTGCATATAACGATGTAATATACTATGACGGTATCAACACTTCAGAGATAAATACCTTTGATATGGAGCAGGGTTCTGACGGTATATGGAGCAGCCATGGTTCTTACACTATGCACGGCGCAAACCTTCAAGATGAGAATCGCAATTATCTGACACTGAGATCAAAGGATGTCGTCGGAAGAAACGTTAGAATTTTCGACGATCTGTCAAAGATGAAAGAATGGCTTCTGTCATAATGACCATGTGGCGGAAATACACGGCTCACATCGCATATCTCTAATACTATAATTTAAGCCGACCGATTTTACTTAGAGTAAAGTTCGGTCGGCTTTTATGCGTGGCACGCATTCGCTATATTCATTTTAAAAAAGGGCATAAACACAAAGAGCATAACAAATGCGGCTCGAAAACCGAATTTGCTATGCTCTCTGTTTTTTCAGACGAGGTATGCCTGTTAATCGTTCTAAACTACTCTCAATTTAATGAGTTGATTCTGAGTAATCAACTTTCCCCTTCGTATATATGATAACATAAATGGAATCGAAAAGTTTAAACAAATTATCGCCCAATTATGAACAAATTAAAAACAATTTTTGGGTTCGTAAAAAATTTCCGTTAGTGTAAGGAAAATTTATGAAAATTTCTTTCTAAACATTTCCTCGTGATTTAATATAAAATTGCAAATAATATAGCTTAGTCGTTCTGTTCCCGGCAGCCGCATCCTATAATTTAGCAGGACGATATTGAACTTGAGTGGCGTTAAGATGTGGTCATATTATCCCTGCTGCTCAATGACTGCCTGTGCGTCAACGATATTGCCGTCCTTGATTGCTACGAGATGGAGATGTGTATCGTCCATGATCTCGCTCGGCACTGTGAACACAGCCCCTATATAATCGCCTGCCGATACACTATCCCCTACTTTAACAAGGGTTGTCGGACTAAGACCGCTGTACAGCATAACTATGCCTGTCGTATGCTCTATCTTTATGGTGTATCCGAAAAGCTCGTCGTTGTATATTTCCTTGACAACACCGTCGGCATAGGAGCGCACCTTTTCGCCGTCGTCGGCGGCAATGTCAATGCCCTCGTGTACCCGCCAGTCCCCCATTGTTTTTGAGTAAATGGGGTTTTCCGCGCTAAAACTCTTTACTACCTTTCCTTCAAGTGGTTTTACTATCTTGTCCTCACGGCTGTTATCAACGTGGACGGAGTTTTCTTCGGAATCCTCAGAATATTCCTCCTTTGAGGATTCAGACGAGGAACTTTCGGGCAAAGCATTTGCTTCCTTTTCGGAAACTTCAGCTTTTCTGCTTTCCTCCTTTGAATATTCTATACCGCTTACGCTTTTACCCGCCTCACGCTCTGAACTGCTTGATGAGCTTTCCTCCTTAGGCGTCTGATAGTCGAGAACACTGCTGTAGGTAGTCCATGCCGCGCCGCCGATTGCGGATATACAGATAGCAAGAGCTATATAAAAGCCCGCATTTTTCTTCTTTTTACCGTTCGGATCGCTGTGCTTTACCTTTTGTTCTTTCATTTTTATTTGCACCTCCGATTATATTATTGACGCGGTATCGGATTTTATACAGGGTGCCGCTCGGTAAATGAGCAAAAACGTCAGTCGGCTCTTTCTAATAAAAAAGCGCTGATTATAAACACGGCAAGCTCTGATGTGGGGAATGAAAGCCACAGACCGACAAGTCCCCAAGCCCTTGAGAGCAAAATGGCAAACAATATTATAAGCACAAAGCCCCTCAATACGGAGATAAGCCCTGAGGGGCGGGCGCGGTCGTTTGCCGCGAAATATGCGGCGAGCAGTATATTTGACCCCGCAAAAACACTCCCCGTGAAGTACAGCTTCATTCCCTGTACAGCTATATTCTGAAGAGCTTCGTTATTATCCCCGTTAAAAATCGACGTTACAGGCCCGCAGTATAAAAATATAAAAGCGTAAACGATAACGGATATTGCACCCGCGCTAAATAGAGAATATTTTAAGATCCTGCGGCAGGCAGCTTTATTTCCCTCGCCGTAATGTTTGCTTATTAAAGGCTGTATTCCTTGAGCAAGACCTGTATAAACAGATATTACGACAAGGGAAATGTTTGCGATCACTCCATATGCCGCGACGCCGATATTACCGGCTATGTTTAGCATTATCATATTAAATGTAAACATTACGACGCCTGATGAAACTTCCGTCACAAAAGATGACGCACCGAGCGACATAATTTTGACAGACATTCTTACAGAGAATCGGCACTTTATCGGTTTAAAATTATTTTTTCGTTTTATGAAGAAGGCGGAGAGGAGCGCAAGGCTGACTATGGGTGAAGTACCTGTCGCGAGAGCCGCGCCAAAAATCCCCATATTGAGCGGAAATATGAAAACGTAATCGAAAATAATGTTTGTGAGGCTTCCCGTGAGCATTGCCGCCATTGAAAGCTGCGGCGCACCGTCGTTACGCACAAAGCTCAGCATGATATTATTAAGGAGAAAGGCGGGAGAAAACAGGAGCAAAACCCTAAGATATATTTTACACATTTCAAAGGTGGATCCATTTGCTCCCAAGAGTACAGTGAGAGGCTCTATAAAAAATATCGCGATAATTATAAATACTCCCGCAAACAATGCGCCTTGTATCAGCGAGTGCATAAATGTTTTATTGCCGTCGTTGCCTGCTCCCTGACTTTTGACGATGGAATATCGTGTCGCGCCGCCGATCCCGAGCATCAGTCCGCTTCCCTGTATAAATCCAAAGGCGGGAATAGCGAGATTTAACGCCGTGAGTCCGTCGCTGCCCATACCTTTCGCGACAAAATATGTGTCAGCAAGGATATAACATGACAAGCCGATCATGCCCAGCACATTAAGCGAAGAATATTTAAAAAAATCCTTTAAAAGAGAGTTTGTACTCATATTATTCCCCCGACCACAGCTTTTGTCAAAATAAAAAGCGCCGAAGCTTCATATCTTTTCAGACCCGTTGATATGAAGTTCGGCGCTGTCCTGATCACCCGGCGGCAAAAAGGCGTCCGTTTGTATTTCGGTGGTATTATATCATATTACATATGCTCAGTCAACCGCAAGTCTTGTTTTATGGATCATCAACCCTTGCTTATCAGGTATACGAAGTTAAAGGAATAGCAGATAAGCATGAGTATGCCTCCCCAGCGCTTTAGCTCTTTATCTTTATTAAGTACGCACAAAAGCAGGATAATGCCGGTACCGATACAGAGCAGGCTGTCAACAAGAAATTCCGGCTGGTAAGCGACGGGCGTAATAAGAGATGAGATACCGATAACAAACAAGATATTAAAGATACAGCTTCCGACAATATTGCCTATGGCGAGGTCGGCTTTTTTCTTGACCGCGGCCGCGATGCTTGTAACAAGTTCAGGCAGTGACGTTCCGAACGCTACGACCGTCAGACCGATAAATCTTTCGCTCATGCCGAACGTTTTTGCAAGCTCCGTCGCGGCGTTTACCGTTATGTCGCTGCCGAAGATTATCAATACCACGCCGATCACGATAAGCAGCAGGAGAAGCCACACCTTTTTTTTCGGTGTATTTTCAACGCTGTTATCATTATCCTCGGACTTTGACTTTTTTGCCATGATAAACAGGTAGAAAAGGTACACCAAAAAGAGAGCGGTAAGGATAATGCCGTCAAAAAGGTCTATAGTATTATCGAAAAGCCCCAGCGCGGCAAAAATCGAGGTTATAATGATAACAAAAGGGATCTCGTATTTTACAGTTGATTTTTGCACAGCAAGAGGTGTGATTATCGCGGTGATCCCGAGGATTATCAGGATATTCATGATATTGCTTCCGAGTACATTGCCTACGGCAATATCGGCGCTTCCTTTTGCTGAAGCAGATATACTTATTGCCGCCTCAGGTGCGCTCGTACCCATGGCGACGATGGTCAGACCTATTATGAGCTGCGGGATACGAAGTCTGTCCGCGATGCCTGCCGCGCCGTCGACGAACCAGTCGGCTCCTTTTATCAGCATAGCGAAGCCGACAATGAGCAGAAAAATCTGAAGTGTGATTTCCAAATTAAACAACCTTTCTTTTTACTGAGAGTAATAATCAAAAAGACTCACAGACGGCTGAGCCATCTATGAGTCTCATCATTTAAAGTAATACCGAGTGCCTAATGGCGCTGTACTGACGATAATACTATACATAGATATGTACTGATTACTCCCTCTTTGATGTATAATAAATTATAACACATCAATTTCTATTTTTCAATAGGCGGGCAGCGCCCGCAGGCAAGACGCGAGGTCATTTTTCGCCGTGCGGCGAAAAATTTCGACGTCGTCAGGGGACTATGACGTACCGCGCAGAAAGTATT
>CANQUS010000027.1 GCA_947627055.1 uncultured Clostridia bacterium
AAAATGACAAGCACTGAATGTCAAAACGTTTAAAAATATTTTGAGGAGTTCTTTTTATGTACAAAAACAGGAGCAACGGCGGGCTTAACAACATAAGCGGAAAAAATATCGCGCGACTTAGAAAGGCCATGAAAAAACCGAACTCTCAGCGCGCGTTGGCGGACAAAATGCAGCTCATGGGTATAGACCTCGACAAAAACGCTATACAGCGTATAGAAAGCGGTCAGCGTTTTGTGACGGATATAGAACTGAAGGCATTTGCTAAGCTGTTTAATATTTCGTCCGACAATCTTTTAACGGAGTAATATTTCCTTTAGGTAATTAAAACAAATTTTTATATGATATAATTACAAAAGTCGCTATGACTTATCGGGGGGTTTTGTATGGGTTATGTTTATGCCGCGCTGTGGCTTGTTGTCGGAATGGTGCTTGTTTTTAAAATGGGTCGCGAGAATAAGGCATTCTATGCCGTAGGCGGGTTCTTTTTCTTTTGGGCGGTATGGCAGCTGCTCGGTGAAATTCTCAATGTCAATATGTATGACGGGGCTTTCGGATGGATCCATAAGGGGATCGGCGTTTTAACTCTTGCGCTGTGTATTTTTATCATCTATACCGAGAGAAAAAAGTCGCTTGAAAGTTCCGCCGACTCAAGTGACAAGTCTGACGATGACTGCGAGTAAAAAGCTGTCAACAAAGCTGCTGTTTAACATAATATGTAATGCGGGGCGAGGAATTCCCAAGCCGCTTTTGAATAGATATGGGGCTGCTTTGTAGTTTTGGCAAGGCAGCCCTTGCAGATTGCCGCGACAAAAGGACGCGCGGGTATTTTACCGATAATGAAAATCCGAATATCAAACATTCGCACGCGGAAACGCCACACCAAATTATACCTTGGTGTGGCGTTTTGATAATATTTCTGCAATTTATACTGTGATATTTAACAGTACCGTGCTGTTATACCGTATCGGGCGGCATCGTTCCCGTACCGCCCTGACCGTCTCCGCCGAAGCCGTCCGTGCCGCCTCGGCCGCCCCCGCCGAAGCCGCCCATGCCGCCTCGGCCGCCTCCGCCAAAGCCGCCCATGCCGCCGCCGTTTGAATATACGGTCGAGGACATTGTAATATCGGCACTTTCACTTCCTGCTGTCAGCTTATATGTTCCGTCCTTTGTCAGCTTTGGAGTTGTGATCACGACGGAGTTGTATTGCTTTGTCGGCGTGAATGAGACGAGCTCATTTCCGCTCGAGTCGGCAAGCGTTATCTTATCACCCGCAGAATGATTGCTTGAGAGGTTATACAGTATCGAGCATTGAGAGGAGCTTTCAGAGAAGCCCTGTGCCATGCCGGAGCTTCCCGACGCGACTAAGATACCGCCGCTCACTGTGGCTGAGCCGTCATAATCGAACGCGGCATTGCCGCTGCTTTGAGGGCCGTTTACATATGTTTCTCCGCCCTCGACGGTGATATTCGCGTTAGAGTCGATGCCGTCGCCCTCGGCATTTACGGTGATTTTGCCGCCCGCAATTTTAATGTATACATCGGAATTTTGCGTAAAGCTGTTCTGCCCCGGTCTGCCGCCCATAGAGGAGGAATCGTTACCGCCTGCCGCGTTTATTCCGTCATCGCTTGCGGTCACATCGAGAGTGCCGCCGCTGATAGTGACGCTTGAACCCTCTATGCCTTCGTAGCTTTTCTCTATAAGGATATTTCCGCCGTTTACAGCTGTCGCTGTGTCGGCGTGTATTCCGTCGTCACCCGACTTTATGTTTAGGGTCCCACTCTCGATAGTTACATTGCTGTTAGAATGAACGGAATCGTCCGATGTATCTGCCGTAATAGTCGCATCGGCGATCTTTATGTTGCCGCCCGCTTTCAGACCCTTTGCGCTTGCGGAGTCGCTGTCTGTTGTCGTGCCGTTATTCGTACCCCAGCGTCCCCAGTCCGGACGAACCTCTCCGCCGCTCGTTTTTGATGAGTTTTCACTGCCGCCTCCTGTATTGAGCGTTATTTCAGCCTTTTCGACCGTGAGGAACGTTTCCGCACTTATACCGTCGGTTGCCGATTTTATGTTGATTTTACCGCCGCCGATATATACATAGCCCTTGGAGGTGTCCTCGGTATTATCAGACTTTATGCCATCTCCCTCGCTTGTGATCTTGATAGTGCCGTCCGAGATTTTAACACAATCTTTTCCGCTTATGCCGCTGCCGTTTGCTGTAACGGTGATGTTCCCGCCTGTTATTGCAATATCATCCTTTGAAACTATACCGTGCTGCATATTGCCCGAAACGTTCAGAGTACCGCCGCCGTTTATGGTGAGATCGGCTCTGCTGAATATCGCTCCGTCCACGTTGCTCTCATCGTCTGCAAGTGCGGTATATTGCGCGCCGTCGGATATTGAGTTTTCCGTGCCGTCATTGACCGTTATAAACACCTTGTCGCCCGATTTGACAAACAGCGGTGAATGTGTAGAACACTTTATCGAAAAGCCGTTTAGAACTATCTGTACCTTGTCGTTGTCACCGACATTTACAACGATCCTGCCGTCGTCTATAGAGCCGTTGAATACATAGGTCCCCGCCTTGCTGATAGTGAGTATACCGTCCTTGGCGGAGGCTCCGCTGCCGCTGACATTAAACTTGTTTCCGCTGCCGGATATGCTTACGGCAGCCGTCTCGTCGTAATTGACCTTGTTATCTCTGTCGGTAAAGCTCACCTCGGGATTTTGCGCCGCGCTGCTGCTTGATGCTGTCGATGACTCGGTCGTTGCGGAGGAGCTTTCGCCTGGTTCGGATCCTGTCTCCAAATCGTTGTCGCACCCCGCGAACACAGTAAGAGTTAGAAGCGCGGCAGCGATCACCGCCGAAAATCCTTTCTTATTCATATTAAATAACTCCTTTTCATGTTTTCGTGATAAGATTTTTACAGTATTTCTCTGGTTGAGTCAGCCGCACAGCATGAGATCTCAAGATTGCCGTTTCTGCACCTGAGGTCGTCGATAAACTGCTTTTCCTCCTTCATATCCTTGAGAACTATGTAGTATCTTATCTTGTACAGACTGCCCATGTTTGTTGTCTTGACCTCAATGAGCTCATGGTTCCTGGTGTATTTAGTAAAAACCTCGTCAAATACTTCGGTATAGTTAAGGCTTTCGGGAATTGTGATCCGCAGCTCCTTCATAACAGAATGATTTTCACCGAATTTCGTCACGTTGAATATAATTTGTATCGTGCAGATTATAACAACGAATATTCCGGCGAGAGCAAGATAGCCCATGCCCGTCGCCAAGCCGACCGCCATGGCGAGAAATATACTGCATATTTCCTTTGCGCTTCCGGGAACGGAACGGAACCTGACAAGATTGAACGCGCCCATAACGGCGATTCCGGCGCCAATGCTTCCGTCAACGAGGAGTATTACCATCTGGACGATGGCGGGCAGCAGGGCGAGCGTCATAACAAAGCTTTTGGAGCTGGAGCTTTTGAATGAATATACAATGGCGATTATAAGCCCGAAAATAATAGAACACAACAGGCAGACGAAAAACGCTCCCGTGGAAAATGGCGGCTCTGACTGCTCTGACAAAACACTTTGAAAAATATTACCCATAATAAATACAACCTTTCTTATGCGAATTTTTTGACCTGCTCGGATGGCTTTTGTTCGGACTTCCCATGCTCACATAGTTTTTTTCTCTCAGAGTTCTGATAGCCTGTTCCGTACTTTGAGAACGAAGCGGGAAATATTTCGAGAGTGTCGAGCGCGTGAGCCAGCCAAAGCGGTATAGCATACGGTGACTTTATCTCCATGATATAAAGCCCGTTATCGAGAATTTTTTCTCCCCATATCCCGTCGGAAAATGATAGCTTTTCCTCACGGACAAGGGGGCGGCTGTCAAATGTTATTCTCAGTGTGCTGTCCTCTGTCCCGCAGAATGAATCCCTATCATAGCTCACAAACATGGACGGCTCTATATCTTTATAGAATGATATGAACCATGCGATCTCCCGTTCTATCTGTGACGTTGGCTTTCTCCTTCCGTTTAGAAAGCGTTCCGCCTGTCGGAGCTTCATAGCTGTTCTGCGCTTGTAGACTACGCCGTTAAACTTTTTCTTCAGTTCGAGAAAAACCTTGTCATCATCTTTCGGTATACCGTAGCTCCTAAGTCTCAGCTTTTCTTTATAAATCGGCTTATCAATGGAGTTCCTTATAAGGATCCTTGATGGTGTGTCATAATAAATGCTGCAAATCGTGCAGTGAGGGTACTTATCCTCCGCTATGCGCCCTCCCGCGATCTTTAGCAGCTCACCGCGCTGCAGGTCGTTTATTATGTATTTTTTTTCATATCTTTTGAAGATACTTTGAAATTCAGACATACTAACCATCTCCGATATTTTTTACAGATAATATAATAAAATAAAGAAATTGAATTTTTTAAAAAATAAAATAAAAAATTTGTAAACAAAGTTCCGCCCGTAATCAAATTTAATTTAATTACGGACGGAATCTTACATTGTATTTTATTACATATATCAATATGAGAGCATTATTTTACCACTGTTCTGAACTTCCTCAGGTATACCTTTTTCTCGGCGCTGATACGCAGGCTTTCTGCTGACTTTTGAATAGTCTTGTTGTGTATCCATGTATCGAGCCGTTTCTGCTCTATAAACGGTACAGCTGCGTCATACTGTTTTGCGAGAGCGGTCGCGAAGAACCACGCTATCATCATATTGACGTAGTATTCCTCGCTTTTTACGCTTGCCGCAAGGCTGAGATATTCCTCACGAAAGCTGTCGTCAAGATAGTGGTTCATCAGCATTTTTAAGCCGAAACGAACGGCATATGTTTTGTCCGAGCGTATCCACTCTTTTATTTTCACTAAAAGCTCGTCGGGGTGCGTTTTAAATACACTTGGCGATATAATATCGCATGTCGCCCAGTTGTCTATGTAAGGCAAAAATTCATTGATAAGCTCTACCGCCTTTCCAAAGTCCTTAACGGTTTCAATAATTAAGCCGTGCAGATTGTTTTCGTCATAATATTTGTGCGGCAATATTTTCATAAAATCATCAGCATAGTCGGTTTTTGCAACTTCCTTTGCCAGCCTGCGAAGTACCGGAGTTCTCACCCCGATGATAGTATCAGGGTCAACGGTCGGTATCAGCTTAGCGTGAAAGTGCTTGTATCCTATATCCTGAAGCTCAAAGAGCCGCTCTTGTATTCTTTTCTCTATGATTTCCATTTGACGCTCCTTAATAAATGTCCTCCTCATCACGTCTGAATTTGTGACGAGGAGGACCGGACTACTGATTTTGCTATTTAATTTCTTTCAGCTCGGCTTTTATAAATTCTCTGATCTCTCTCTCTGTTTTCAACAAAAGAATCTGCTGTACTATCTTGTCGGCGCTCTCCTTGTTCCATTTCGAGATATTGCGACGAGTTTTCAAAACATATGACGGCGAAACGCTGAATCCGTCAAGCCCGAACGATATGAGTAAGGGCAGCATGAGTGGGTCGGCGGCCGCCTCGCCGCACATTTCAACGGGTATACCCGCGTCATGCGCGCACTCTATTATACGCTTGATCGAACGAATAACAGCGGGGTCAAGCGGAGAGTACAGGTATTCAACATTTGAGTTGCCTCTGTCAACAGCCATAGTGTATTGTATCAGGTCGTTTGTCCCTATGCTGAAAAAGTCGGCTTCCTCCGCAAGTAAGTCGGCTTTTATCGCCGCCGCAGGTGTTTCTATCATGATGCCGACCTTTATGCTGTCGTCAAATTCTATGCTTTTGATTCTAAGTTCCCTTTTAATGTTCGCTATTATACCTTTGACCGCACGAAGCTCCTCAACGCCTGTTACGAGCGGGATCATTATGTTGATTTTTCCGAAGGTGCTCGCACGCAGTATGGCGCGAAGCTGTGTCCGAAATATGTCCTCGTGCTTGAGGCAGTATCTTACGGCTCGATTTCCGAGATAAGGGTTTTCTTCCTTTTCGATTCCGAGGTAGGGAATGACCTTATCGCCGCCGATGTCGAGCGTTCTTATCGTGACGGAGCTTTCCCTGAATGTCAGCGCCGCTTTCTTGTACCATGAGAACTGTTCGTCCTCTGTCGGAGGCTCTTCCCTGTTGAGAAACATCAGCTCGGTCCTGAAAAGGCCTATTCCCTCACCGTCACATTCCCTTGCGCGCACCGCCTCGTCGGCGTAGCCGATGTTGCAGTACAGCTTTTTTACTTTGCCGTCGCCTGTGACCGTCGGCTTTCCTCTAAAATGATTCAGTTCCCCGCTTTCCTCGTTAAAGCTGCTTTGCTTGCCGATATATACACGGAGGGTATCTGTATCGGGAGAAACGATAATGTTTCCGCTCAAGCCGTCAACGATCACCTTGTCGCCGTTTTTGAGCAGCTCGGCAGCTCCCTCGACACCTATGACCGCCGGGATACCGAGCGCACGCGCTATTATCGACGAGTGGGAGTTTTTTCCGCCGCGTTCGGTGACGATCCCGACGATATTTTCACCGTTGATGTCAGAGGTCATTGAGGGTGTAAGCTCCTCCGCGACAACGACCGTTTGCGGGGGCAGACCGCCAAGGCTCACCTCCTCGACACCGAGCAGAATGGAAAGCATAGAAGCCTTTACGTCGCACACGTCAGCCGCGCGCTGGCTTGTGAGCTCGTCGTCAACAGATGAAAATATATTTATAAACGAGTCGCACACATTTGAAAGCGCCTCCTCGGCGCATACTCCGCTCGATATGAGCTTTTCTATTTCGCTGCTCATATACGGGTCGTTGAGCATAAGGATATGTCCTCGAAGTATCTCGCCCTCCTTTTTACTTGTATTCGCGGAGATTTTATCCGCCATAGCGTTTGTACGCTCTGTAAATTTCGCGGCAGCCTCATGATAGCGGGTAAGCTCCTCCTCGATATTTGAAACTGCGCGATTTTCGTAAGAAAGACTTTTGCGTCCGACAACGAAAGCGTTTCCTATTCCTATACCGTCCGAAACAGCGATTCCTTTTAACATCATAGCTTCACCCAACCCGAAAAACCCCCGAATGGTTCACATTATAAAGTTTGATTCGATTAGATCCTCTGCACGCGATAGAGCCTCCTGCTCGTCGCCGCCGCTGCAGCATATCTCAACATTATCTCCGCACTTGATGCAGGCGGTGAGGATGTTCATAAGGCTCTTTGCGTTAAACGTCATACCGTTATGGATGATGGCGACATTACAAGAAAATTTCCCCATTTCGCTTGCGAGAACTCCTGCGGTCCTCAAGTGCAGTCCATCTGCCGAAATAATTGTAAAAGTTTTATTTACCATCTTAATTTATGTCCCCCTTTTTACCTTTCATTGATTATATAAAGATAATCCCTCGTTAAATACGAAATCAACCTTTTATTTTATCGCAGTCGATAATACTAAAAAGCTTTAAAATATTCTCTCTGTCCGCAAGCCCCTCCGAGAACGCCGTTGCTCCGCCTGCGGCGCTGCCTGTGCGGAGAGCGGTTTCGAAGCTTCCGCTCGACAGATACCCCGCGATAAAGCCTGCAACCATAGAATCTCCGGCTCCAACTGTGTTCACGGCCTTTCCGACAGCAGCCTTGGCTGTGTAGACTTCACCGCCGTGCGTCAATAGCAGAGCCCCCCTGCTTCCCCGTGAGACAAGTACATTTTCAGCTCCGAGTCTTTGCAGCTCCTCTGCCTGAGAAACGATTTGCTCATCGGTCTCGGCATACCTCCCGAAAATCTGTGAAAGCTCCTCGTTATTCGGCTTTATCAGAAACGGTCTGTATCGTATAGAATTATAAAGCAGCTTATCCTGTGCATCAACAACAAATCGAACATTTCTGTCGTAAAGCTCACGCATAATGTCTGAATATATATTATCTCCGAGACACTTAGGAACGCTTCCGGAAAGTACTATTATATCTCCACTGACTGCTTGGCGCAGCTTTTGCAGGAGTTTGTCTACATCCTTTTCGGAAATATCTGGACCTGACGCGTTTATGTCTGTTTCAAGCTCTGAGCGTATCTTTACGTTTATGCGTGATTCTCCGCTTTCAAGGTGAACGAAGTCCGATGATATACCTTTAGCCGAAAGACGATCTTCTATAACTCTTCCGACGATACCCGCTGTAAAGCCGAGCGCACGAGAGGGAAAACCAAGCTCGTTGAGTATAGCGGAAACGTTGATGCCTTTACCGCCGCAATGGTACGAAACACATTCACTCCGCATTATGGTTCCTGCGGAGAAATTCCTGACGTGCATGATATAATCAACGGACGGATTCATTGTAACGGTATAAATCAATTGTTTCACCTCTAGGCATTAACTTTATATAATATAGTAACACAAATCCTGTGATAATCAAGTGTTTTTTAATATTTGATTCGCGGATAGTACACTCAGCTTTTCACGCGGTTTAATAAAGTATCGCAAAACAAAGTCAATGCTGTATTTATTAAAGTCAATATAGTTTCTTGTAATGTGAATATAAATCTGTTAAATATGACCGCCGTACGACGTCCCCGCCTAAAGGCGGCGGAAAAAGCTGTCGTATCGGTTGGCGTAATATTTCGAAGCGCTCAAAATTGCTTTTCAGGTTTGGCAGTTTGCTAAAGCCGAACTTGAAACATCAATATGATTTTTCATTTAATTATATACAGAATATACAGATTATGCGTCATCAATCCCTTGACAATTCTTATGCTGCAGTTTAAAATAATTCTATGGGCAATTTATAAATTGCCCCTATAACGGTTTTACTGTTATATTTTTTGCCGACAAGGCTGTTGTTATATATTTAAAAATTATATTATTTTATGTTTTTTATGCGATTTTTGGTGCATTGTTTAAGGCGGCTTTTGCCGTTTGTTATATGATTTTGCAGGATATATTTGCGGTCATATAGTATGATTTGGCAAAATCCTTTTCAGGTATGTGTTTCCTTAAATATAATCGTTTTTGCGATGCTTCGTGTATGATTCCGATTCAGCTTTATAATTTTGGGATCGTTTCCCAATGTATGGCTCTGATTTTCAGCAGTGATTTATGATATATTCGGATTCTTGCTGCCGACTGTGTTTTTCGGACTTTTGTATCGCATAGGTGAGGCATTGTATAGCATATCGGTTGAAATATACCGAACTATATTCGGAACTGTGGTTGTCCCGAATTTTTGATTTTATTTAATATAATAACGGCGCTTCCTCGGCAAATGACATAACCTTATAACTACTATTTAGAAAATGGAAAAGGAGGTGCCTGCATTATGGATTTATGGCTTGCGATCGTACTTATCATAGTTTTTGCCGCGGCGGCAGGGGCGGCGGCTTTCTTTGCCGGCGTTAATTACCGCAAAAAAATCGCCGAAAGTCAGATAGGCTCAGCGGAAAAAGAGGCGGAACGCATAGTCGAAGAGGCCAAAAAGGATGCGGAGGCTCAAAAGAAAGAATCCATACTTGAGGGCAAGGACGAGATACATCGTCTGAGAAACGAGTCAGAAAAAGAACTCAATGAACGACGTCGTGAGATACAGCGTCAGGAGCGCAGGATTCAACAGAAAGAGGAAACTCTTGAAAAGAAAATGGCCTCGCTGGAGTCAAAGGATGAGGTGCTTAATAAAAAGCTGAAAAGCGCCGAGGATAAGCTGTCGGAGGCGGAGGAGGTCAAGAAAACCCAGCTTGATGTTCTGGAGAATATCTCCAAGTTCACATCGGAGCAGGCGAAGGAGTACATACTCAAAATGCTCGAAAACGAGCTTGTCCATGAAAAGGCAGTGAAGGTTCTCGAATACGAGCAGAAAACTCGAGATGAAAGCGAAAAGAAAGCAAGGGAGATCATATCTCTTGCTATTCAGCGTGTGGCTGCCGACCATGTTACCGAGGCTACGGTTTCCGTTGTCCCGTTGCCAAACGATGAGATGAAGGGGCGCATAATCGGCAGAGAGGGCAGAAATATCAGGGCTATTGAAACTCTCACAGGTGTTGACCTTATTATTGACGATACACCCGAGGCGATCACCCTGTCATGTTTTGAGCCTGTGCGCCGTGAGATCGCCCGCGTCATGCTCGAAAAGCTCATATCCGACGGTCGTATCCATCCCGCGCGCATCGAGGAAACGTATGAAAAGGCTCGCCGCGAGGTCGAAAACACTATTAAAGAGGAGGGCGAACGAGCTGTTATTGAGGCGGGCGTCAACGGTATCCATCATGAGCTTATCAAGCTATTGGGCAGACTTCGTTACCGTACAAGCTACGGTCAGAATGTCCTCAACCACTCGCTTGAGGTAGCATACCTTGCGGGGATCATGGCATCCGAGCTTGGACTTGACCCGACTCTTGCGCGTCGCGCCGGACTGCTCCATGACATCGGCAAGGCTCTCGACCACGAGATAGAAGGCTCTCATGTTGAAATAGGCGTAGACGTCGCGCGAAAATACAAGGAGAGCGAAACGGTCATCCATGCGATACACGCTCATCATGGCGATGTTGAGGCAAAGACTGTCATCGCCTGTATCGTTCAGGCGGCAGATGCGATCTCGGCGGCACGTCCCGGCGCACGTCGCGAAAACCTCGAAAACTACATCAAGCGCCTTGAAAAGCTTGAGGAGGTCGCGTCGAGCTTTGACGGTGTTGAGCGCAGCTTTGCTATTCAGGCAGGACGCGAGATACGCATCATAGTCAAGCCCGAAAAGATTAAGGATGATGAAATGGTTCTGCTTGCGCGCGATATTTGCCGCAAGATCGAAACCGACGTTGAATATCCCGGTCAGATAAAGGTCAATATCATAAGAGAAAGCCGCGCGTTTGACTACGCGAAATAATAATTTTATAAAATAACGATGGGGTCATCGCATTAAGTTTTAATAAACTTAAGCGATGCCCCGTTTTTTATAGTTTTGAAATACAGCACTAAATAAATATCGCCGCCGCAGGCGGCGAGGTGAGATGTTAAAAACCGCCGACGGGGACGCCTTCTATTGTGGGGCGTCCCTCTTTCAAAAACAGTACGGAGGACTGTTTTTGAAATTCACCCTCGCTGAGTTCTCCTCAAGCTAAAGATTTCGCCGTTTGCGGACGGTTTCCAAAGGCTCTGTCTTTGGAGACCGCAAGCTTTTTGAAAAAGGCTTGACCTAAAACTGAATTTTGACTGCATTTAGTGCGTTTATTCCTCGAGGCTTAGTGTGACAGCCCCATTTGCTTATGAGTTCATTATATTTTAATTCATATGGCTTTCAAGCCAATCCTTTGCCTTATCGGTATACTCTGAAACGGTATCGGAATTTTCCTTTATCCACTCCTCGGCTTTGTCGGTGTATTCCTTGATAGTGTCCGGGTTGTTATCGACCCATTCCTCAGCCTGTTTCTCATAATCGGCAAGCTTATCTCTGTTTGCGTCTATCCATTCCTCGAAGTCCTCACTGTATTCGGCAAGCTCGTCGCGGTGCTCGGCTATCCATTTTTTAGCTCTGTCTGTTGCGGAGTCGAGCGTATCGGCAAGGACATCATTGGACTTTATAGTGACGCTTTCTTCCTTTGGAGTAAATTCCTTAACAAATAATGTTATTTTTATGCCCTCTATCTCTGTTTCAAACGAAACCGGCAGAGAAATAGTTGTGTACTCATGCGCTATTTTTCCATCGAGCGTTTTATCAAGTACCTTTGCCAATACAAAATCTGGTATTGGCAGCAGACCGAGATTTGCATTTGACAGCTTTATATCAAGTGTTTTTTCGGGGCTTACAGAAAAATCGGCATTAGAGGAAAAAGCAAAGTCGCGTTCAGTGCCGTTGACATCAAGCTTCAATCTGCCGTAAACCTCCGTAAGTCCGTCCTCGTGGAAATAAACAGCGAGATCCTTTAGAGTTGAACTTTTCTTTGCGGTGAGAGCCTTTCGTATGTAGGAGTTTACTTCACTGCTGCTTGCGGTGTATTCCTTGCCGAAAACAGCGGATTTTGCCGCTTCGGCGATAAGGTTGGAGTCAACAGTGACGGTGTCCTCGGTTGAATATCTCTCACAGTACGGATCCTGACAGGCTAAGGCGACACACGTCACCGCCGCGGAGATAGTGAGAACAATGAGAACGATTAAAGCAATTAGTATCGTCCTGAAAGCCTTTTTCTTTTTTTTAACGGTTCTACTCAAAAAATCAGCTCCAAAATATCTATGACGCAGTTTATGATTTTTATGATGATATGTATGCCTATTATATCATTTTTTAAATACGCGGTAAAGGTATTGTAATATAATTATTTTTCTACTATTACCGAATAACCTTTTGACTTGTCACCGTTGAGCCATTGCCACTCCTCGGAAAGCTCTGTTTTTCCATTATCCGATATACGAGGGGCGCTGTGGCATTTCCCTATTCTTATCTGATTATTTTTGTTTATGTGCTGATAATAAAAATCTAATTCGCCGCTTTTGGAAACAGTGCCGATCAGATTTCCCCGAATAATATCGCCGCCGTCATATTCAGCCCATAATATATTGCCGTTTTGATGATAAGAAAAAACTGTACTGCTGTCGACCTCACCGTTTTCCGAATTGGCTTTAGCGACAAAATATTTTCCGTCATAGCTGACAGCGGTTGAGGGGTTATGGGGTTTTTCACATTTCCATAATTGATTTTCCTTATTTATCCGCATGAATTATTTATTTCTCAGCTTATCTTTGCTGAGCTGATGTGCGATCGGCAGGGGATACGCTCCGCCTACCGCAGGGTCGCTATGGTCACTCCGGAGTCACCCTCACCGTATGTGCCGAGGCGGAACGAGGTGACTGACGGGTGGCTTTTAAGGTGAGCCTGGATCTCCTTGCGGAGGACTCCCGTACCCTTTCCGTGGATTATCGTCAAGGTGTTAAGCCCCATCAGTATCGCTGAATCTATCGCATTGTCAACGGATATGACAGCTTCCGTAACGGTCTGACCTCGGAGGTCTACCTCTGTTGAAGCAGTGCGCCTGATGTCTGTCCTTACTGTTCGTGTGGCTTTTCGGACGGGTTTTTTGGCGGTTTCCTCCTTGAGAAGCCTGAGGTTTGAGAACTCGACCCGCATTTTAACGATACCAGCCTGTACGAGAGCGCTCTGACTGCCTTCGTCGACCTCGATTACAGAACCCTTTTTGTCAATGTCATATATAAGTACGTTATCGCCGCTTTTGAGCTTACGCGGGAGTACATATTCGTCGGACTTGCGGCGTTCTATCGGGTCTGCGTCGTTTTCCATATTGCGGATACCCGCCTTGAGCTTTGCCTTGTCCTCTGCGGTGACATTTTGCTTTTTCCTTATCGCGTCAAGCTCGTCAAGCAGAGCATATGCCTGAGCGCGTGCCTTTTGCACTATGCTTCCTGCCTGAGACCTTGCGAGGTCAAGCTCGTTTTTGGCATCCTTTTCTATGCGAGCGGCGCGTTCGGCTGCCTCCTTGAGAAGCTGCTCTGCTTCACGCTTTGCGTTTTCAGTCTCGATCAGCCTTTCCTCAAGCTCGGCTCTGCTGTCCTCAAGCCTTTTGACTACATCTTCAAAACGTGTGTTCTCATGTGAGAGCAGATCCTCCGCGCGGGAAATAATATCGTTGTCTATTCCAAGGCTTTGTGAGATAGCGAAGGCGTTTGAGCGTCCTGGCATACCGATCAGCAGCCTGTATGTCGGTCGCAGAGTTTTAATGTCAAATTCGCAGCAGCCGTTTTCTACTCCGTCAGTGTCGAGTGCGAAGCGTTTTATTTCGTCATAATGTGTAGTCGCCGCAAGGCGAACACCCATAGAGCGCAAACGCTCAAGTATCGCCATAGCGAGAGCCGCGCCTTCAGCGGGGTCTGTACCTGAACCAAGCTCGTCGATAAGCACGAGTGAACGGTCGTCAGCGCGTTTGAGTATCTCGATGATCGTTGTCATATGCGAGGAAAATGTTGAGAGTGATTGCTCTATGCTCTGCTCGTCGCCGATGTCTGCGAGAACATTCGTAAATACGGAGAGTTCACTGTTGTCGGACGCCGGTATCATGAGTCCGCACATAGCCATAAGAGAGAAAAGCCCTATGGTTTTGAGTGTGACCGTTTTACCGCCCGTATTAGGACCTGTTATTACCAGAGTGTCGAAGGAGGTGCCCAGCTCAATGTCTGTCGCAACTACCTTTTCGGGGTCGATGAGCGGGTGACGCGCCCTTTTTATAACGATTTTACCGTTATCATTCAGAATAGGAACGGTTGCTTTCATTTTGTACGCAAGGCTTGCCTTTGCGAAAATCACATTCAGCTGAGCGAGTATATCGTAGCTTTTGCAAATAGAGTCGGCGTTTGCGCCTGCCTCTGCCGACAGGTTCAAGAGTATCCGCTCTATCTCAGCCTGTTCCTTGGAGCGAAGTATCCTAATATCGTTGTTTGCCTCGACTACTCCCATAGGCTCTATGAATACGGTAGCACCGCTTGATGATGTATCGTGGACAAGTCCTGGGACGGATGAGCGGAACTCCGCCTTGACGGGGATAACGAATCTGCCGCCTCTGATCGTTATGATCGAATCCTGTAAGAATTTCTGATATGAGGAGCTGTGAATGATCTTATCAAGACGTTCTCTGACCTTTGAGGATGCGACGGCGATTTTTCGCCTGATGTCCTGCAATTCACGGGATGCCGTATCTGCTATTTCATCCTCGGATAAAATAGATGATGTTATTTTGGTTTCGAGATATTTGTTTGGCATGAGAAGATTGAAGCGCATATCGAGCTTGGTTTCGACAGACGCGCTTTTTTTGCGCCATTCGACAAGGGAACGTATGACGCGCAGAAGCTCCGCTATTCTCAAAAGCTCGAGTGTATTAAGCACCGCCCCGGCCTGTGCGCGGCGGAGAGCGTTCGTCATATCGTGGATCGACCCGAACGACGGTGTCCCGAAACGCCCCGCGAGCATATGCGCGTCGCTTGTTTCCGAGAGAAGCTCACGCGCTTCAAAAAGCCCGCTTGACGGAGTGAGCCTCAGAGCTTCCTCGCGCGCTCTCTCCATAGTTGTTTCCTGTGCAAGCAACGCAAGTATTTTATCAAGCTCAAGGCTTTTGTAATATTTATTTTCCATGTGTTTATCAAATCCTTAAATTATGCGTAATAATTGTGTATAAAATATATTTTTTGCTTTTGCCATGTGTTTTTATAGTAATATATTTAAGATTTAAACTGTTATCGTATTATAAAAATCGAGTGACGTGAAGCTTTTGCCGACTGTATACAGCAGGTATCGTTCTGCGGTGTCCGAAAATTCTTTTAGAGAACCTCCCGTGACGTTAAAGGAGAATATCTTTTCAAAATCCGTATAAATACTATGGCGCATTGATGTCAGCGCGCCTCGGTGAAGCGGTATATACCCGCTTTTCCCATTATAGCATTCATCACAGAGGAGTATTCCGTCGCTGCATGAGAAATACATAATGTCAGATTCGTATGTCTTGCATTCGTCACAGCAGACGAGGTTCGGCATGAAACCCGCAAGTGAGAGAAGTCTCAGTTCAAACACAGCTTTAATGAGCGGGAGAGGTCTTTTTTCATGTGCGATAAAGTAAAGCGAGTTAAGGGCAAGTCTTAAGTAAGGAGTAGGCTCGGAGTTCTCGGGTACAATATTTATAAGGAGTTCACAAAAATATTGTGCCAGTGCCAATTTTTCAATATCTGACCTTAGCTCATAAAATACGTTCAGCGGCTCTGCTGAGTCGAGTATGTATTTATCCCGTCTTATATAGATATGGAGACGGGAGTAGCAAAGGGACTGAGAGCCTATACACGTTGACGATTTTATATTTTTAGCGTTTCTCGCGAAGCAGCGCACAATGCCGTTGCTCTCTGTCAAAATAGTTACTATCTTATCGTTCTCACCTAAGCTCAGCTCTGTCAGGATAAGTCCCTTTGTTAATATTTTCATAGTGATCGTCCTCCTGAGAGTTAGACTTTTTTTCAGCGCAGTAATTTAAGTAATCCTCAACTTTTCCTGTTTCAGCAAAATTATTCCATGCAGAATTTTCATCCATATCTCATTACCTCCATAATAAAATTATCTGCGAAGGTACACAAAATATATCTTGAAAAATCAGGAAGCGGCGTGGTGTCCCCACAGGCAAGACGCGAGGTCATTGTTCGCCGTGCGGCGAAAAATTTCGACACTGATAGGGGACTATAACGTGCCGCGCAGGACGTAGTTAGCACTGAACTGGTGTGTGCTGACGGCAGTTCATTGGAAACTTAGTATTGACGCTGACATAAACAACTCTCGCCGATGTCGAGCGAGGTAATGAGCGATTATGCGACTTGCCTGTGCGACGGGGCGCAACGGGCGCTGCCCGCCGTCAGTCGAAGCTGTGTTCGTCGTAGCCTAATGAGCGGAGGATCCCCTCGCGGTTTCGCCAGTCCTCTTTTACCTTCACCCATATAGTCAGGTTTATTTTGCAGTCAAAGAATTTTTCCATGTCGGCACGGGCATAGCTCCCAATTTTTTTGAGCATAGCCCCACCCTTTCCGATTATGATGCCCTTGTGGCTCGGTTTTTCGCAGTATACCGTCGCATCTATGTCGGTGATGCCGCTGTTTTCGCGCTCCTTCATGCGCTCTACCACGACGGCGGAGCCGTGCGGGACCTCCTTTTCAAGAAGTCGCAGCATTTTTTCACGAATGATTTCGGCGGCAAGGATACGTTCCGGTTGGTCAGTAAGCGTATCCTCGTCAAAGAAGTGGATACCCTCCTTTGCAAGCTTTTTCAGTTCGTCCTTGAGAGCGTCGATCCCGTCATTTGTCTGCGCTGAGCATGGTACGACTGCCTCAAAGTCATATAGAGCGGATAGCTTTGCTATTTGAGCGGCGAGTTTTGTCTTGTCCTTTAGGGTATCCGTTTTGTTTATCGCGAGTACAGTGGGCAGATCGAGCGCTTTGAACTTTTCGATCAGCTCAAGCTCCTCGGGCAGTACGTCCCTGTCAGCTTCTGTCACGAGCAGGCAGGCGTCAACTCCCGCAACGGACTCGCTCACCGAGCGCACCATGAATCTGTCGAGGGAATTTCTCGGCTTGTGAAGTCCCGGCGTGTCTGTGAAAACGAGCTGTGTTTCAGCTTCCGTAAGCACACCCATTATCCTTGTGCGTGTGGTCTGAGGCTTGGATGAAACAATAGCTACTTTCTGACCGAGCAGGGTGTTGAGTATTGAGGACTTTCCGACATTTGGACGGCCTACTATGGCTATAAATGCTGTTTTTGTTTCCGTGCTGTTCATATTTTTCTCCTTGATCTCAATTTCGCTTTTTTGCGGAAATATCTTATAAGGCGGGCTATTCTGACAGGTCCCGCTATTATATATATTAAGGCTATTATAAACGAAATTATGAGAATTGCAAGAGCGGGCGGGTTTGACGTGAGGTAATTGTATATGCTTATATAACCGTTCGGGTCGGTAAACAAGCACAGCGCGACACCTACCGCTCCGAGCGCAAGGATAAGCACCGCTCCCGCAGCGGTGTCCTTCGCCGCCTCGTTAAGCCTGTTGTACTCCATTCCAAAGCGGTTTGCTATACGCTCAAGCGAGGTGTTGAAGGCTTCTGCGGCCATAACCGCTGCTATCGTCATTATCAGGATCGCGTAGTCGGTTTTGGAAAGCTCAAAAAAACGCGCGAAAACAAGAACATATACAGCAATGACCGTATGTATTCTCATGTTTCGCTCGTTTTTGATGCAGTATAATATTCCCTTAAACGCGAATTTAAAGCCTCTCAGGAATTTCTTCATTTGTTGTCGTCCATAACATAGCTTGAGGACGCGGGAAGTCCAAGCTGGGTCATTATCTGCTCTTCCTTTTCTCTCATGCGCAGACGCTGAAGCCCGTTGTCCTCATGGTCGTAGCCGAGCAGATGCAGCATCGAGTGAGCCGTCAGATATCCGATCTCACGCTGCAGGCTGTGTCCGAATCTCTCCGCCTGCTCTACCGCGCGCTCGATAGAGATAACGACATCACCGAGGATCTTGGCCCCCGTCGTCGGGTCAATATCATACTTGCCGTTCTCACCCATAGGGAACGAGAGCACGTCTGTTTCAACGTTTTTGTTGCGGTACTGTGAGTTCAGGGCTTTTATCTGCTGGTTGTTGACGATAGTTACGCTTACTTCGACCGATCCTTGAAACTCTTCCATTTTTAATACCGCATTGCAGCAGCGGCGTATCAACATTCTAAGTCCAGTTGGGATCTTGACATCCTTTTGCTTGTTTGTGATGATTACTTTGATCTTATCCATTGTGACATCTTCCTTTCTGACGGACGTGTGTCCGAACTATTATTTATCTCTGCGTTCCGCCGCGCGTTCATAGGCTTTGATAATATCCTGAACAAGTCTGTGTCGCACAACGTCCCTTTCAGTAAATGTAATGTTTTGTATGCCGTCGATATTTTTAAGGATCCTTACGGCATCCTTAAGTCCCGAGCGGCAGCCACTCGGGAGATCGATCTGAGTTATATCACCCGTGATGACCATCTTTGAGTTAAAGCCGAGACGTGTCAAGAACATTTTCATCTGTTCGGGGCTTGTGTTTTGTGCCTCGTCAAGTATGATAAAGCTGTCGTCAAGAGTACGCCCCCTCATATAGGCGAGGGGTGCGACCTCGATGTTCCCACGCTCAAGATACCTTTGGTATGTTTCCGCGCCGAGCATATCGAAAAGAGCGTCATACAGCGGACGAAGATACGGGTCGACCTTGCTCTGCAGATCTCCGGGCAGAAATCCGAGCTTCTCGCCCGCCTCGACTGCCGGACGCGTCAGGATTATCCTGTTGACCTCGTGTGCGCGGAACGATGTGACTGCCATAGCCACGGCGAGATAGGTTTTGCCTGTGCCTGCGGGACCTACTCCGATCGTGATAGTGTTGTTTTTTATGGCGGTGCAGTAGTTTTTCTGTCCGTGGGTTTTCGGCTTTACGGGCTTTCCTTTAGAGGTTATGCAGATGCAGTCTCCTGAAAGGCTTTCGATTTTACTGTTGCTGCCCTCGTTGACTAGCGACATACAGTATCGGACGTTCTGATCGCTGAGAGCCTCCCCATGGTTAATGAGATTAAGAAGGCTGTTGATGACGCTGACCGCCTTTGAGACATTTTCGACATCGCCGCTTACCTTTAGCTCCGAGCCACGGGCAGTGACTGTGACGAGATACTCATTTTGAATAAGCTTTATATTCTCGTCAAACGCCCCGAAAAGCGCGACCGCCTGCTCCATTCTGTCGATATTTATCGTCTGCTCAAACATTCAACCACCCGATCGTAAATATAGGATTTTCAACTATTACAAAAAAATATATAATTAAAATAGTTTTTGTACATATTATAGCACTAAAAATAGCAAAAGTCACTATATTTTTAATTATTTACAAAAAAATATTCTTTAAATTTTTGGGACTGGACAAATCGGGGATAATATTATATAATATAGGTAACCGAAAACAGGGGGTAATTGTATGAGAAAAGCAAC
>CANQUS010000028.1 GCA_947627055.1 uncultured Clostridia bacterium
TGCGATGAGGATACAAAAGAGGCGGCTGAAACTTTCGCCGGTATGCTCGTTGAGGGGGCCAAGAAAGAAAATATCGACGTTCTCTATATGGGTTTGACAGAAGCGGAAGCCGTAAAGTTGTTTGCAAATACCTATCTTGCCTTGCGTGTCAGCTATTTTAATGAACTCGACACCTATGCCGAGGTCAAGGAACTTAATACCGCTGATATAATCAAAGGGGTAAGCCTTGATCCGCGAATCGGGGATTACTACAACAATCCGAGCTTTGGTTACGGTGGTTATTGCTTGCCGAAAGATACGAAACAACTCCTTGCGAATTACCAAGATGTCCCGGAGAATCTAATCGAAGCGATTGTAGAGAGCAACCGGACAAGGAAGGATTTTATTGCAGATCGAGTACTGGAAAAAGCAGGTTATTACACAGAATCAAGTATGTGGAATGCTGATAAGGAGCGCCCGATCACTGTCGGTGTATATCGGCTGACGATGAAAGCCAACAGCGACAATTTTCGGCAGAGTTCAATTCAGGGTGTGATGAAGCGATTGAAGGCCAAAGGGGCCACGGTCATTGTTTATGAGCCGACTCTCCCCGATGGAACGACTTTCTTTGGAAGTCTTGTCGTAAACGATGTAGAGAAATTTAAGCGTGGCGCTGATGCGATCATTGCGAACAGGTATGAAGAAGTACTGGATGATGTTGCAGACAAAGTGTACACGAGAGATCTCTTCAGGAGAGATTGAGAGTTGTATCCATATGAAATAGTGAAGTAAACAACGAACGACTTTACAGATGGGTGGATATATAGATGAAAGTCGGAATACTAGTCCTTTTTGTCAACTCATTTGGCATTCGTGAGATGTATAATGCACAGGAAATTGGCATGGCGAAAGCATTTGCGGATGAGAATAATGAAGTAACCATATACAAATGCGTGGCGTCAGATGCCAAAAAGATAAATGAGATAGTTTATCCGAATGTGCGCTACATCTGCCAGCCGGTAAAAACAATTGGAAATAACGCTGTATCGGATTTTGCATGGCTGGATACAGACATAGATCTACTGGTTTGTTTTTCTGATATCCAACTCATTTTGAAATCCGTATACAGATGGACAAAGAAGTATCATGTACAGTTTGCTCCGTATGTAGGCACGACAGAGAGTCTGAGTGACAACAAAATCACAAGAACAATTAGCAATATAAACGCTAAAAGAATCATGCGTTTTTACAGTGATAAGTTTGTATTTGCAAAAACTAATGCGGTTAAAGAGCAATTGGAGAGGAAAGGCGTCCGGAAAGTATATGTTGCCCCGGTTGGCTTAGACATTACTAAGCTGCGTAGCGACTATAAAGAGGTTTCCATGAGTGAGGCAAGACAATTGCTAGGTCTGGATCAAAACGCTAGATACCTGCTCATGGTGGGACGTCTGGCTCCCGGGCGTGAGCCTTTGCGTTGTGTAGACCTGTTTTCGCATTTACATGAAGTCCGCGGTGATTTTCGGTTGCTTGTTGTGGGCAGGGGAGAACTCAAAGATGAGCTCTTTGCTCGACTGTCCGATAAAGGGTTGAGTGCCTATAGTGATTATTTTGATAGTATTCCAAATGTCGATATGTGGAAAGTCTATCGCGCTGTTGATGAATTTGTAAGTTTTTCAAGTATGGAGATTTTTGGTATGTCCATATTGGAAGCGATGTACTACGAAAAACCAGTTTATGTAATGCATGCACCGGGTCCTAACGATATTATTGAAGATGGTGTGAATGGCTTTTTGTTTGATTCAGTATCCGAGATGGCAGAGAACATCTTGCAGCCAAAGGATGAGGACCAAATCGGTCAGGCGGCGCACGAAAGGATCATGGAGCATTTTTTGTGGAGCAAGGCTGTTAGTGTTATAAAAGAAGCACTTAATATATAGTACATAAAGAATTATCGGTGACAACATATAACTGAAGAGAAAGGTGGAAAAAGCAGATGATTAACTTCTTAATTCCGCTCAGATCAAAAGCGGCGTCAAAAAATTGGGAAGAGGTGTCGCGGGTTTTTAATCGCACGCTGGCTTCCGTATATAATCAGACGGATCCGGGTTTCAGGATTTTTGTGGCCTGCCACGACATCCCTTCCCTTGCAAAACAATATGATGCGCGAGTGGAATTCATTCAGGCTGAAACGCCAGTGCCTACGACTCCCCATGAAATGATGCTGGATAAAGGGTATAAAATCTCGCTTATGGCGCAACGCCTGAGATTGCTTGAGGGGGGGGGTATACAATGCTGGTAGATTCGGACGATTTGATATCTAACAGGATTGCGGCCTTTGTCAAGCAGCACCCGAACAAAAATGGTTTTCTGAGCAAATATGGATATATCTACAACGAAGGATTACCCTATATGAAGAAAGTGTATATGTTGCACCGGATTTGCGGAAGTTGTTCCATTGTAAATTATCGTACGGAAGATTTGCCGGAAGACTTGCCAAAAGACTTGTGGGATCTAAAGCCGTTTGAAAAATATGTGATCAGGAAATCCCATCGGTATATACCTGACTACCTGGAGAATATTGGTCGCAAACTGGATACTTGCCCCTTTATTACAACAGTATATGTGAGAAATACAGGAGATAATCACTCCATGCTGAACGGCCACGATTTAAATGAAAAGAGAAAGCTGGAACTCCTTCTTCGCAGAAGAATTGCAATCGGGGAAGATATTCAAAATGAATTTTTTGGTGGGAATGACAAAGGTCAGACACATGGGGAGTTAATTGTATGAGCAAAAAAGAAATGCAAATTGTGGCAGTCGTCGTCACGTACAACAGAAAGGAACTTTTGCTGGAGTGCATCGACGCCCTTCTCGCGCAGACATATTCTTTAAAGAAAATAATCATTATCGACAATGCCAGCACAGATGGAACGCAGCAGACACTGCGTGAGAAGGAATATCTTGATAATCTTATCTTCAGCTATTATTTGATGGAAAAAAATCTGGGCGGTGCGGGTGGGTTCTATGAAGGAATGAAGCATGCTAGGGAATATCAGGCTGACTGGGTGTGGATTATGGATGACGATACGATTCCTGAGCATGACGCATTGTGGGCGATGGTGGAAAAAGCAGACAAATATCCCGCTGCCAGTTTTTTTGCAAGTTGCGTTGAAGGTCCGGCACACGAGCCAATGAACGTACCGACGATAGATCAAAGTAAAGAAGTAAACGGGTACAGTGGTTGGTATATGGTAATTAAAGACCAATTAGTTAGAATAGAAACTGCAACTTTTGTTTCCATTCTGATTAATTATAATGCGATAAAAAGATGTGGATTGCCTTGTAAGGACTTTTTCCTCTGGGGAGATGACACCGAATACACAAGACGCTTAGTTGAATATTTCGGATCTGCCTATCTGGTTGGAAACAGTTGGGTTTGCCATAAACGCAAGGATGCGAAAAGTTTAAATGTAAGAAATATAAATGATAAGAATCGAATTAAAAATATTCATTATTTATCTCGAAATGCATTAATCATTGCTGCTAAGTACGATGGGGCGTTTAAGACAGTGAAAACGGTTATTACATATAGTTGGATTAGCGTTCGATCTGTCTTTGAAGGTAAAAATGGACTTCGAAAGTTCCTAATGATCCAAAAGGGTATATTTGAATTTTTGTTTAAGTATAGAGAATTTAGCAAGACAATCGATAGAGAAGTAGAGAAGTAGAGAAGTAGAGAAGTAGAGAAGGAATTGATTTGTTCCCTATAGCTGGGCTTGCCACGAAAGGAAAGGCGCTAGCGTTGTAGATATTAGAAAAGAAATAGGCAAAATGGATAAGATAACTCTATTATCTCTTATAGAAGTAAATAAATAAAATTATATATTACAACAGTTCAGAGATGTTCTGGCCTGTTTGCATGTTGATCTTGCAAAGATTGTCTCCAGCCCTCTTACTGTACACACTGTACGAGGTAATAATTGCTTTTTCATCGGTTATATAATCATGCAAAATCAAGGCATTTCCCCCATAGCAAAACTGCGAATACCGTGATCGCAAAAGAAATCTCCGGCTCCGCCGGCGATCCACCCTACCCCATTCCGACGAACGAGAATAAGGAACTGTATGGCAAATATGCGGCGATTCCGAACGACAAAGTGACATTCATCGGGCGGCTGGGGGAGTATCGGTATTACAGTATGGATCAGATTGTGGAGAGAATGCTGGAATTGAACCTGTGAGAAGGGGTTAAAAATGCACCTGAGATTTTCAAGTGATAAAGCAATGATGTACATTATTGCCCTTTTGCTTTTATTGAGTTCATCGTGTATGTGGTTTTTGTCAATGCCGATGGCATCAATAACAGGGCTCAAAAATATTCAATATATATTCCTCACCTTGTTTTGCCTGATAGGATGTTTTTACAACGGCAAAATGCAGATCAGACACCGAGCAATATTGGTTTTATTTGCTATTGTCCTATACCTGCTTTTTTATCTGGTCATTACAAGGTCAAACCCTGTGGGATATTTGACGAAGCATGTACTTGTTTTTGCCATTTTTTTCTTCTATTGTGGTTCATTAATCCAAAACGGAAAAGTTGAGGAATTTGCTAAAGCCTTTGTCAATGTAGTCAGTGTTGTTGCTGCTGTAAGTTTGTTCTTTTGGCTTTTCGGTTCGGTGTTGGGTGTCATTAAGGGTGCATCCACTTCTTATTTTTGGGCGGCGGGTAATCGAACTACTGTCAATTATTACTGGCTTTATTTTGAGAATCGAATCCAAGCTACCGAGATACTTGGTCAAACGGTCATCAGAAATACAGGAATCTATGCGGAAGCACCGGGATTTAGCGGCTATTTGATCATGGCTTTGGCCATTGCAATTCCTGCCGATAATGAAAAATACCCACTCAGGCAAAAGGTCCTTTTTGTACTTGCAATGGTGTCGACGCTGTCAACAAAAGGACTAATTGCAGTCATGATTCTGATCGCACTGAATTATCTCTTGACGCATCCAGCAAAAAGCGCCTCTAAATTTATTCAAAAAATCTTCTTTGCTTTCGCAATTATTACGGTTGTATCGTTAGGAACATACTTGTTACTTGAGGATAAGTCGACTACCAGTTCATATCGTATACGAATGGATGATGTTCAGGCGGCACTCAGCACTTGGAAAAAACATGTGCTGTTCGGTTCCGGCTATCGAGAGACAAATGATATTATTAATAATTTTAGCGTATCTCGGTCAAATAACGGACTTTCCATGGGGCTCACGGTGCTATTGGCGCAAGGCGGCGTATATATGGTAGCGTTTTATGCCATTTCGCTTATCTGCGCATTAAATGTATCCAGACGTATTGATAGGATATTGTTCACGCGAATCTTAATCTTTGGAGTTATGATCGTGTTTAATTTGGTGATTTCAACCTTTCAATATGATGTAACTACGCTTTTCATAGTTGCCTGCGGATATGCATTTGCATGTACATCGCCACTAAAGCACTAGCTCAATGAAGAAGGAGCTCTTACATAATGATACATGGAGAGATTTGTTTTATGGAGCCAAAGAACCGAATCCTTTGGATTGACTTCACCAAAGCAGTTGTGATGCTGTTGGTTATTATCGGGCACTCCAGCCTCCCTAATTTTTTGCGTGGAGCCCTATATTCCTTTCATATGCCGCTGTTCTTCCTTTTGAGCGGTTATACCACAAAATGCTCTGAAACGAAGCAGCAGATTTTTCAAAGAATTAGGAAGACAGCAAAGGGCCTTTTGCTTCGAGCATATCTTTTGTGGGTGATTCGCCTGATGATCTATTTGATAATTAGTAGGGTACAGTATTCCCTGCCGCAGATAGTGCTCTCGGCGATATGGGCAGGCGGTGCGGAGTACACTATTTCTGGATTTACTATCCCCGCTATAGGTATGACCTGGTTTTTAGTGACGTTATTCCTTTTAAGAAATGCTTATGATATTCTTCAGTATCTTATGCACAAAAAACACATGACGCTTATTTCTGTTTGTGCAACGGTATTGGGAATGGGTGTGGGCCTGTTATTTCGGCTCCCTTTGTCATTTGATCTCGCGCTATTGTCGTTTTTATTTTACCATTGCGGTCAACTTTTGAGTCAAAAAGGCATTCAGGTATCGGTACCAAAAATCGCAGCCTCTACAATTTTGTGGGGGGGTACTGTGTATTGAATATATAGTATGCAATACCTATTTTGAGATGGTGCCAAGAAGGTATCCGATATTATATGTTTCATGTGCGTTGGCTGGTTGTTTGCTTTGTATATATGTCTGTCAGTTATTGTGTAAGATTCTGCCAAACGCCGTAACGCAGCCGATCTACACGATGGGAAAACATTCCATGTTGCTATTCGCCATTCATTATATGGACGGGATCTGGTATCCGTGGGTCTCGGATCATGTTAACATCTATTTTTCTCTCGTCATTAGACTGTTTGCGGATGTTTGTTTATTCTTTGCCATTTTATTGATGATCAGATATTTTCGGCGTAGGGCAGAAGGTCATAAAAGCGCCACATAAGGAGGTGGTGATTGATTGTCACAACCCAGTGTAAAGAAAAATTACATCTATCGAACCCTGTATGAGATCCTCGTGCTGATAACGCCGTTTATCACGACGCCATATATCTCACGGGTATTGGGGGCGGATGGAGTCGGCATTTACAGCTACACGTCCTCCATCATGACATACTTTACCCTCTTCGCCGCTCTTGGAACGGTATCCTACGGCGCACGGGAAATCGCACAGCATCGAGACAATAAACAGCAGTCGAGCAAGCTGTTCTGGGAAATCGAACTGATGACGGTCGCAACTACATCGATTTGCCTGATCGTCTGGGTCGGTGTGATCATATTCAGCCAACAGTACCGGCCGTATTTCATCGCCTTGATCCCCGTTCTGTTAGGGACGCTGTTTGACATTTCGTGGTATTTTACCGGGCAGGAGAAGATCAAAAATATCGTCCTGTGCAATTCGGTTTTCAAAATCGCTGGGATCGTGCTTTTGTTTGCTTTGGTCAAACGGCGGGAGGACTTGATCCTTTACATCGTAATCAATTCCATCGTCACATTCCTTGGGCACCTCTCCATGTGGATCTATCTTCCCAAAATGATCACAAAAGTTGATATGCGAACCTTGACTTTTAAAAAGCATTTCAAGGAGACGCTTGTTTATTTCGTGCCAACGATCGCGACCTCGATTTATACTGTCTTGGATAAAACGCTGATCGGTGCAATTAGCCATGACGTCTATCAGAACGGGTATTACGAACAGGCGAATAAAATCATGCGGATGACTTATACCGTTTCTTTTGTTGCGGTCAATAGCGTGATGAGTGCGCGCATCTCCTATTTGTTTTCCGAAAAGAAATTCAACGAGATCAAGAGGCGGATCTCCAAAACCATGGATTTCATTTTTCTGTTGGGATGCGGATGCGCTTTTGGGGTGGCCGGCGTGGCCAGCCGATTTGTGCCCGTTTTCTTTGGCTCGGGATACGAACCGGTCGTTACCCTTTTGTGCTGCATGGCACCGCTGACCCTTATTGTCGGCATCAGCAATTGTCTTGGCTCAAATTATTACACGCCCAGCGGTCAAAGGGCGCGCAGCGCAAGAGTGATCGTTTTGGGCTCGGCTGTAAATCTGATTTTGAATCTTTTGATGATTCCATTTATTGGCGCAACTGGTGCAGTAATTGCGTCTATTATTGCGGAATCGGTCATCACTGTGCTCTATGTTCACATGAGCGATGAATATATGTCGGCGAAGCTGCTATTGAAACTGAGCTGGAAACGAATATTAAGCGGAATTATCATGCTTGTATTTATCTTGCTTCTCGGAAAATATCTTCCTTTCAGAAATCTTGCGGTAGTAGCTATACAGGTGATATTAGGAGTTGCAGTATACTTCGGACTACTGCTTCTTATGAAAGATAGTATGCTGAGAGAGCTGATAAATACGGTTTTAGGAATATTAAAGAGAGGAGTCAGAAAAAATGCTTCCGATTAAGATAGAATTGCCGGAACACTTCTTGGACGAAGAAGTTCGGTGTGGATACACCGTCACAGAAAAGATGAAAAAAATATGGGCCGTGGAGTTGGACCTGCTCCATGAATTTCAGAAGGTGTGCAAGCAGTATGATATCCAGTATTTTGCGATTTCAGGTACCCTTTTGGGAGCGGTACGTCATCAGGGCTTTATTCCTTGGGATGACGACGTTGATATAGGGATGTTAAGAGAAGATTACGACAAATTGGTATCAATTGCGCCGAGCGCCTTTTCAGCCCCGTATGAATTTATGGTTTCCGGCAAAATCGATCACTTTTTCAGAGGACACGCCCAACTGCGCAACAGCTTGACGACCGGAATATTGCCATCGGAATTAGAACAAAAGCATAGCTTTAATCAGGGGTTATGGATTGATATTTTTCCTCTTGATGGTGTCCCGGCAGAGAACAAGCAAGCACGCTTTACCTATTTCAAACTGCGAGTGATGCGTAAGTGCTTAAGGAATCGGTGCAGAAATTATCATCAACGATTCTTACCCAAGGCGTTACATGCAGCGCTTTTATGTTGGGAAAAACTCACGGGAGATACTTTTCGGAGGGCAGCAAGTAGATACGATGATGCGTGTAAAAAAATGTCAGAAAAGTATATAGACCATGTCTCTTTCACTGGCTTTCTGCCCGTACATGATCCCAAATATATTTGGAGCAGTTCAGATTTTGAGGAATTGACAGAGATGCCTTTTGAGTTTATTCGCTTACCGGTTCCCAGTGGGTATGACAATGTCTTACATGCTCAATACGGAGATTATATGACGCCAGCGCAGGCAAATTCATTTCACGGTGAAGCTATAATAGATCCCGAGAAACCATATGCTGAGTATTTGAAATAAACAGCAGTAGAATCACCTTTTTTGGAGGACTTAATGTTAGGTAGCGGTGGGTATTTTGCATTTAATATATGGGATTTTGAATCAGCCAGAGCGGTCATAGATGCGGCGGCGTCCGTTCAGCATGGTGTCATTTTGCAGACGTCAACTGGAATCTATAAAGCACTTCCTGCCCGCGTGTTTTCTGCTTTTGTAAAGTCATATGCCTCCGATCGTGGTATTCAAGCTTGGCTCAATCTGGATCATTGCAAGGAAAAGGAAATTTTATTTCATGCAATAAACAGCGGCTGGGATATGGTTATGGCGGATGGTTCCTCTCTCCCTATACGGCAAAACATTGATTTTACAAATGAAATCATATCATATGCCCATGCCCGCGGCGTTTTGGTTGAAGCCGAGGTCGGTCAGGTAAAAGGAATCGAGGACGACGTAGTCGTTCGGCAGGACGCAATCGCTTCAAGAGAGGAAATTGCAGAGTTTTTGAATAAAACCGATGTGGATTTTATTGCGGTTGCATTCGGTAACGCTCACGGAGAATATAAAGTAGAGCCGAATTTGCGGTATGACCTTGTGGAATATACAACCTCAATAACGGACAGGCCGTTCGTTGTTCATGGCGGCAGCGGACTTTCGGATGAGATTTTGACTCGGCTGATCCGTATTCCCGGGGTTAAAAAATTCAATATATCAACCGACTTAAAAATGGCGTACAAAAGGGGTATCGAGAAAGCTTGTAGTTCTTGGTCACAACCGGTCAATGCCTCAAAAATCATTCATGATGAAATCATGTCGGAGTCTGTTGCTAAGATGAAACTTCTTGGATAATGACCGTAAAACAATCTGCAGCAATAATTGAGGTGAAATGTTTTGAATGTATTAGTTCTGAATATGGGAATGAAAAGCATACGGAGCATAATATTTGATGAAAGCGGAAGCAAGCTTTCCAGTTCTTCGAGAACTCTCACCTCAGCGCTCGATGACATTCACGTCGAACAGTATCCCGATGAATGGTGGAATAAGGCAATTGAGGTTATGCGTTCTTCTGTTCAAGATGCAAAGATTCAGGTTATCGATTATATCACCGTTACTACATCGGCTTCCTGCCTTGTGTGTATGGATGAGGGCGGTCATCCTCTCAGAAATGCCATTATGGTTTCTGATAAGAGAGCGATTGAAGAAGTCAATGAGATAAAAAGTAACGCTTTTACGACAGATATAGTCAAAGACACCGGGCTTCCGGTATCCGTTAGTGTAATGCTGCCCAAAATTTTGTGGGTAAAAAAACATGAGGGCACGATATTTGATAATACACGGTATTTTTTATCCCCCAACGATTATTTGCTGTATCACCTCAGTGGGGTCGTTGCCACGGATGAACTAAACGCGGTCAAGTTTCACTATTCCTTTAATACACTGTCTTATCCTTCTCGCCTTCTTAAAGCACTTGGCATTCCGGAGGACAAGCTGCCTTCTGTTGTGAAAACAGGAGAGTGTCTCGGAACAATATTGCCAGATGTGGCAAGACAGATTGGATGCAATCCTACTGCGAAAATCGTAGTTACTTCCTATGATGCAATTTGTTCTTTCGTCGGAAGCGGCGTATCCGGAGAGGGCGATGCAAGTGATGTGAGCGGAACTGTGACTGTATTCCGTATGCTCAGTAAAAAAGATGCGCTTTTGCCGAGCGACCGCGTGTATTCTACCCCGTTCCATCAAGGCGGATTTACGATCATTGGGGGTTCCAATAATCTCGGCGGTGGTCTGATAGAATGGGTCAAGCAATGCTATTATTCAAAAGAAGAGTATCCGTATGAGGTAATGGAAAAAGAAGCAGCAGAATCCGATATTGGTGCAAGGGGGATTATATTTCTGCCGTATCTTCTCGGCGAGCGGGCACCTATTTGGAACGACAATGCGAGAGGCACATTCTTTGGTCTTGAAAGAATACATACACGAAAAGATATGACGAGAGCGGTTTTTGAGGCTGCTGCATTTATAGACCGCACAATGATGGAAGCGATAGGAGAGACGACCGCAGATGTAACTTCGGTCCGGCTTTCCGGCGGACTTGCAAGAGTGAACCTGATATCACAGATCAAGGCGGATGTTACCGGTAAAGAGGTGATCGTTTTATCGGAGTTTGAAACTACAGCATCCGGTGCGGCAATGATGGTCATAAACGGTCAGGAAGGGATACCATTTTCGGAGCTTTCAAAGAAGTTCTCAAAAAGCAGGATGACAGTTCATCCCGACATGGAGAATCATGAGAAGTATAATGTTGTGTATAAACTGTTCAAAGAGACGTATGAATCTTTGGTTCCGATGTTTGACAGAAGAATAGAGCTCCTGAATAAAATCAGGAGTTCCAGAGAGACGCAGATTGAGAATTTATAAGGGAGATCGCATATGAAATCCTATGAACTTTCGATGAATACAAGAACTTATTTCGGCGACAAATGTGTTGAGAAAGCAGTCAAAAAAGAGAAAAACAGCATTGGCGCAAGGACCCTATTAATTACTACAGGCGGCGTATTAAAGGAATTAGGGTTTGTCGGTGAGTTAGTATCCTGGCTTGAATCTGAAGTGTTTTATTACGATCAGGTAACGGCGAACCCTGATGTTGCCGAGATCAGAAACGCAATCAAGATCGGCAAGGAGCATCGGGTCCATTCTGTGATCGGATTTGGCGGCGGCAGCGCCATAGATGCCGCTAAGGCGGCAGCAGTCGGTATCGTTTCGGATATCGATATTGAAGAATATCTGATTAAGGGGCTTACGCCTCCAGATGATACGCTGCCAATTATAGCGATTCCGACTACGGCAGGCACAGGAGCGGAGCTCAGCAAAGGGGCAATCATATCCAGCCGAGAGAAAAAGATAAAATCCGGAATTCGGGGAGAGAAAGTAGCTCCGACAGTTGCGATCGTAGATCCCACTTACACGTTCAAACTCCCCTTGACAGTGACTATGGAAACAGGGTTTGATGTATTCGCACATGCAGCGGAGAGCTATTGTGCTGTCAAGGCTGATCCGTTTTCTGAAATGCTTTCTGAGAAATCAATAAAGATTGTTGGTGAAGCATTGCCAAGGCTCGCAAAAAATCTTGACGATCTTGAAGCACGGAAGATGATGAGCTTCGCAAGTCATATTATGGGGTACAATGTTAAAAATGTTGGAAACTGTCTGCCGCATCGCTTGCAGTATCCCATTGGCATCGCAACCGAGACAAGTCACGGAGCAGGACTGATAGCGCTCTATCCTGCCTGGATAAAATACGAAAGCACAGTGAATCCAACGCGGGTAAAACAAGTTCTTGACTGGCTCGGATGTGAAGAAGGACAACCTGAGGAACGTATTAGAAAATGGTTAGATAGAATGAATATTGCGCGGAATATTGAAGATCTCGGGAAAGTGCCAAGCATCGAGGATCTGACGAGCATGGTCAGCGGTAACCTTAATAACGATAAGTTGGCTGGGGTAGATGATATTATCGTAACTCTATATAAAGAATCCATGTAAAGCACAGGAGGTATGGTTATGCAGGCAATTATTATGGCAGCCGGCAAGGGCAGCAGACTTGGTAATTTAACAGAAGAACTTCCAAAGAGTTTATTGGAGATCGGCGGCAAAAGAATTCTTGATATTAACATTGCAATGCTCCATAGATATGGAATTTGGGATATAACGATTGTAACGGGATTCCAGGATGATAAAATGATTGAAGCAACAAGCGGAATTCCCGGTATTACCTTGGTTTACAATCCGTTTTATGAATTTACGAACGTAATCGGCTCGTATTTTATGGGAATGAAACAACTGCATGATGATTTCATATATCTTCACGCCGACACCATATGCGCTATCCAGATTTTTGAACAGCTGCTCAAATCAGACGGCGATATTGTGCTTCCTGTCGACACAAAACCATGCGACGAAGAGGCGATGAAAGTAAGACTGGAAAATGAGAGAATAGTTGAGATCACAAAAAATATGCCAGTTGAGGCAGCAGCCGGAGAATTTATAGGTATTGCAAAAATAAAAAGGAATATTATTGACGATCTCAACGCAAGCACTATAGATGTCCTTCGGGAAAAGTTGTTTCACTCCTACTTTGAGGGCGCACTTCAGAGAGTAATTGATATGAGAAAGTACGATGTCCGCATGATTGATACGAGTGGTTGTTTTTGGGGAGAAGTAGACTTCTTGGAGGATTATCAAAGGGCCGAAAGAAATATTAGCAAAGAGCTGTTGGACTTCTGATTTGACCGATAACAAAAGCGCCGAAGGGAAATTATTTCTGGGGAATATTGTATCTATTTTCAAAGATGTATAGGAGGGATTAATGTGTGTCAATATCATTATCTTATCATCGGCTCCGGTCTATACGGCGCGACCGTCGCGCAACAGCTGCACGAGGCTGGCAAAACCGTCCTCGTTGTGGACAAGCGCCCGAACATCGCCGGGAACGTGTACACCGAGCGCGTGGAGGGCATCAACGTCCACAAGTACGGCGCGCATATTTTTCACACGAACAACAAAGAAGTCTGGGACTACGTGAACCGCTTTGCGACCTTCAACCGGTTCACGAACAGCCCAGTGGCGAATTACAAGGGTGAGTTGTATTCCCTGCCGTTCAATATGTACACCTTCAATAAGATGTGGGGTGTGACCACGCCGGAAGAAGCAGCGCAGAAGATCGACGAACAGCGCAAAGCGGCGGGGATCACCGATCCGAAGAATCTGGAAGAGCAGGCGATCTCCCTTGTCGGCACGGATATTTACGAGAAGCTCGTCAAAGGCTACACAGAGAAGCAGTGGGGGAGAGATTGCAAAGGCCTGCCCGCGTTCATCATCAAGCGGCTGCCCGTGCGGCTGACGTTTGACAACAACTACTTCAATGCGCTGTATCAGGGCATCCCGGTTGGCGGGTACACGAAGCTCGTCGAGAACATGCTCGCTGGCATCGAAGTTAAATTAAGCTGCGACTATCTGGCGCACAAGACAGAGCTGGACAGCCTCGCAGAAAAGATTATTTACACCGGCCCCATCGACGCATATTTTGATTACAAGCTTGGCCCGCTGGAATACCGCAGCGTCCGATTCAAGACGGAAGTCCTGGACAAACCCAATTTCCAAGGGAATGCTGCTGTGAACTACACCGACCGCGAGACGCCGTGGACACGAATCATCGAGCACAAGTGGTTCGAGTTTGGGAAAGATGAGAACGGCAACGATCTGCCCAAAACGGTCATCAGCCGCGAGTATTCCTCTGAATGGAAACCCGGAGACGAGCCGTACTACCCCGTCAACGACGAGAAGAATCAGCGCTTGTACGAGCAGTACAAAGCGCTAGCGGGAAAAGAGAAAAATGTCATTTTCGGCGGCCGGCTCGGCGAATACAAGTATTACGACATGGATCAAGTGATAGTCGAAGCGTTAAAGAAATGTGAGCAGATCATGTAAACGCTTTGGAACGATCAACTGTCACCTGCTATATCACAAATCCCATGAAAGCCAAGAAAAATTTCACCTTGCGGTGAAATTTTTCTTTTGCGGTATTTACATTGGGCACGGACATGGTGTAAAATAAAACAAAAAGATTGTGGAAAAAACAATGCAAATTTACGCCAAAGGAGGGCACACAATGGCTACAACATCATCCGACGCCGACTTTCTTACCTTCCAGCGTCAAACCCTCGACAAATCGCCGCAGGACGTTCGTGCATACTGGACGCCGGAGCGCAAGAAAGCGGCAATCCCCGCGCACAGATACGGGACGGCGACCGATGATGTGGGTATGCCCGATGCAGCAAATTCCGCGCCCACGACCGACCCGAAGCAGGCGGATCTGAGCAAAATGCCGTTCATCACGGGCGGAAAACTCTTTTTTACCCTCGACGGCGTGGATTACGTCGCAAGCTGGGAAGATCCACATGTGAGAAATCTTCTTTTACCGGCGGGCATTATGTATAGAATGGAACAGAAGATTTTCAGGAAATATCGTGCGCATAAACCGAGAAAATATTTGCAATTATATAACAATATAACAAACTGAACAAGAGGATTTAAAAAATGGATGTACGAAAAAACTATGATATATTTGATTTCACTAAATTTATCTTATCTCTGTTTATTGTTGCTATACATAACAGCATAGTGCCGAGTATTTTATCCCCATGCGTTCGTATTGCGGTACCGCTGTTTTTTATAATATCTTCCTATCTGTTTTTTGAACGCAAAAGCAATATTATAGATACATCACGCGGGGGGGTACTGTATAGATTCTTAAAGCGCAACTTGAAGTTGTACGTCTTTTGGACAGTTATTTTGTTGCCAACGACCGCTCTTTGGAATATACATACTTACTTGAAATCCGGCAATCATTATTCACCATGGGTGATAATTGGTCACGGAATACAACAACTTTTATTCAGCGCTTTCCCGGCATCGTGGTATATCATTGCCTCGATCATTGCCACACTTATTCTCTACCGGATCCCCAAAAAATATAATTCAATTATGCTTTTGGTGTCCTTTGCCATTTATTTGATATGTTGTATTAGTAGCAATTACTATAATTTGTTTGATACCGATAGTACGATCATACGATTTATCGAAATATTCAGAATGTTTTTCAATTCTCCATACACAAGTTTTCTAGTCGCATTTATTTGGATGGGAATCGGAAAAACGTGTGCAGAAAGTCAAATTGCAATCAAGCCAATTGCCGTAACATTTGGAATCATATTGTCGGCAATTCTGCTGTATGCAGAGTATTTTGTAATCAAAATCTTTTCTTTATCTAAAGCAGATGACTGTTATATTTTGCTCGTTCCGCTGTGTTTCTTTATATTCACTGCGTTGATAAATGCAGACGGATTGAAAATAAAAAATGCAGTATCTATGAGAAAAGCAAGTACAATCATATATTGCACATATTTTACCGTGGTAAGAATATATGGATTTCTTTTAAAATATGTTTTACATTGTCAAGTTAGTATTCTTGTATTTTTGTTGACAGTTATTACTTGCCTGATAGTAAGTTGTCTTGTGCACGAACTTGAAGGTAAAAAGTCTTTCAAATGGCTGAAATATTCATATTGATTGATTTTGCCGAATCGTAATGTTGAATATGCGGTCAGACGGTTATTAAATTAACCATGACTATCAAGAAGGTTTAGTAACGAGGCTTAAGAAGGATATATGTAAGCTAGAATATTCCATAGGGGGCTTTCCATGATTCCAACCACAGGCAACGCCGACTTTCTTACCTTTCAACGCCAAACCCTCGACAAATCGCCGCAGGACGTTCGTGCGTACTGGACGCCGGAGCGCAAGAAAGCAGCGATCCCAGCGCACAGATACGGGATGGTGATCGATGATGTGGGTATGCTCGGTGAAGCAAATGCCGCTCCCACCACCGACCCCAAGCAGGCGGATATGAGCCAAATGCCCTTCATCACGGGCGGTAAGCTGTTCTTCACGCTGGACGGCGTGGATTACGTCGCAAGCGGGAACATTTTTATGAAAAACACCCTGCTCCTCACGGCGGCGCACTGTGTACAGGACGACAACACCGGCCACCTCGCTGAGAATTTTGTGTTCGAGCGATGCTACACGGGCGAGCTGTCCACAGAGGATTTCACCTTCCGAACGGTGGCGCTCAAGGAGAATTGGTACGCCGAAAAGGACAACAAGTGGGATTACGCCATCGCCATTTTGAATCGGGATTCCACGGTCGATAAGCCGCTGCAATATCGGATCGAGAATCTGCTGGGCAGGACCGTGACGGCGTCGGGCTATCCCACGAATTATTTTGACGGCGCGCAGATGATGTACATCACCGGCGAGGTGGATGAGCGCGCCGACTCGTGGATGATTCGCGGCGGCAAGCTGGCCAACGGTGCGTCGGGCGGCGCGTGGGTGCTGGAGGACGGCGAGACGGTCGTGGGACTCAATTCCTTCGCCGGGACTACCGCGAAGGGCGGTGCCTATATCGGTTCCCCAAAATTCGACGCGGAATTTGACAAGCTATATAATTACGTTCTAACGCTACTGTGAAGGAGGAGCGCAGATGAACAACAACCCAAACGGTGGGCGGTTTATGCCGATGCGGCTCGGCAGCATCGACAATTCGCCCCATGACATCCGTGCATACTGGACGCCGGAACGCAAGAAGTCGGTGACTCCCGTTATAGGCGGTGCGCCGATAGCACCGGGAACGCCTAGCGCGGACAACGCTCCGCCCCCTCCGCCGCCGACAGACCCGGCGCAGGCGAATCTGGCCGAAATGCCCTTCACCACGGGCGGCAAACTGTTCTACTCCATGAACGGTCAGGATTTCGTCGCCAGCGGCAACATCTTCATGAAGAACAATATGCTTCTCACGGCAGCGCATTGTATTCAAGATAAGGACTCCGGCAGCATCGGCGAGAATTACGTCTTTGAACTGGACTACACGGGCGAACTTTCTTCCGAAGATTTCACGTTCAAAACCGTGGCGTTACGCGAGAATTGGTATCAGACCAAGAGCGAGAAGTACGACTACGCTATAGCGATTCTGGACAAGCCGTCAAAAGTCGCCACGCCGCCGCGCTACACCACCGACACCCAAATTCGGGATAAGCAGATCACCTCAATGGGCTACCCGACCGCCTATTTTGACGGTGCGCAGATGATGTTCGTCAAGGGGCTTATCGTCCCGATCTACGGCCATTGGGCGATGTTCGGCAGCAAGATGGGCGCGGGCGCGTCCGGAGGCGCATGGGTGCTGGACGACAACGTGACGGCGGTCGGACTGAACGCATACGTTTCCGTATCCGGCAAGGAGATTCTCTATTCCGGCTCCCCGCTGTTTGATAAGGAATTTGACAGCCTGTACCAGTACGCGCTGACACTGATGTAAATGGAGGCAGAACATGAACACATTACGTTATTTGAAACTCCAGAACGACGGCGCGTTTGTCGCGCAGATCGTCATGGAATACCGCGAACGCCACACCGACGGGCAGGGCAACGTCAGCTTTGCCGGAGAATGGAAAAGCTGGTACACTGCCGGATACCGCGATATTTTGCAGTACGCCGAGCGGTCGGTAGACCTCGCAAAGGATTCCAACATCCCGAACGGCTCGCAGGTGAGATTGCACGTCTATGTGGCGGCGGGATACAGCAATCCATCCGTACAGCAGTACATCTTTGATAAGGACAGCGGCGCGCAGGCGGTCTACGAAATCAGCGGCACGACGCTGAACAACTATTTGAAGCTCGTGTCTTACGGTTGAGGAGGGGCGGTAATAACCTCAACCATTTAATGTAGTACAAAACAGGGCTGTGAAATAACAAGAATAACTTACGACATAATCCTTACCAGCCAATGGCCCCAGGAATTGTGGTTGAACAGCGCGAAAATCAGATGACTGATCACCAAGATGTCTCGGTCCAGTCCTGCTACCCAAACAAATATCCACCCTTATCGAGCACTTAAGCTCGATAAGGGATATGCACGCTATATGCATATCAGTATGCATAAACTTTTCATGAACTGCACGAGGCAGAGGATCAAGGGAGACGTTTCCGCCCACGGGTACCCGTAAACACACACAGCGAATACGTGCCCAAATCTGCCAACAGTCGTCCCCTAACCCGGCGCAAAGCCCACGTCCTTCCCACACGCGATAGACACGCAAAAGGACCCCGAATGGGGTCCTTTCAGCCTGTCGAGAAACCCGGTTGTGCCATCAGGGCAACCGGGTTTCTGGCAAATCTAAGATTGAAACCAGGGAAAAGAAAGTTTGAGAACGCTCCTTCCATTTCCATGTGGCCAGCTTTTTCAGATTCATAGCAGCAAACTTAAGCTTCACCCAGTTTGTCACC
>CANQUS010000029.1 GCA_947627055.1 uncultured Clostridia bacterium
GACGTCGAGCGAGGTAACGAGCGATTACGCGACTTGCGTGTCGAGGCACTCGACCGCGCAGGATTTATTTAGCACTGAATTAGCATACGGCAGTCCATTGGTAATTAAGTCCCCACGCGGACATAAACAACTCTCGCTGACGTCGAGCGGAGCGCAAGCGAGCGATTACGCGACTTGCGTGTCGAGGCACTCGACCGCGCAGGATTTATTTAGCACTGTATTTGCATACGGCAGTTCATTGGAAACTTAGCCCCCACGCGGACATAAACAACTCTCGCTGACGTCGAGCGAGGTAACGAGCGATTACGCGACTTGCGTGTCGAGGCACTCGACCGCGCAGGATTTATTTAGCACTGTATTTGCATACGGCAGTTCATTGGAAACTTAGCCCCCACGCGGACATAAGCGTACCCTATCCGTGTCGAGCGAGGTAACGAGCGATTACGCGACTTGTCTGCGGACACTGTCCGCCTCGACCGATTCACAAGTTATCAACTTTCAACATTTGGTATTCAACAGGAAAGTTAAATGTTAAAAGTTTTCAAGATATTGTCAACAATTTATAACTGAGAATCAACAGATGACAAAATCCGTCAACAGTGATTGTTAATATAGCTCAGGGTACTTTTTAACTTATAAACCTCCCCTACTGCTATTACTAAAAATATACCTTTTCTTACCTTTCTCTTTCCGCAGATTTTTGATTTTTGATTTTCAATTTTTAATTTATAATACATATTCAAAGGATTGATCAACATGAAAATAAAATGTAACTGCCAGCTGCTGACCGAGGCTGTGACAAACGTACAGCGAGCGGTTTCTTCAAAGTCGAACGTTCCCGCTCTTGAGGGTATTCTCTTCAAAGCTAAAAACGGCTCGCTTACACTATGCGGTTACGACCTTGAGCTTGGAATAGTAACCAATGTTGATGCGGATATTATAAGCGAGGGTGCTGTCGTTCTGAGTGCAAAGCTAATATCCGACATTGTGCGCAGACTTCCGGGAGAAAACGTAACTATCGAAGCAAACGAAAAGCTCCTTACAACAATAATCAGCGGAGCTGCTGATTACAAAATAATCGGTATATCTCCCGACGAATATCCCGAAATTCCCGTAGTCAAGAGCGACTCAAGCATAATGATACAGGGCGAGACACTCAAGTCCATGATAGGACAAACTCTGTACGCAGTCGCGGAAAGTGATATAAAACCCGTTCAAAAGGGTTCGCTCTTTGAAATAGGCGGAGGAATAATAAAAATCATATCCGTTGACGGATACAGACTTGCCATGAGAAAGGAAGCACTCGCAGCAGACAATGAAAAAAGCTTTATAATCCCCGGAAAAAGCCTTTCCGAGGTTATAAAGCTTATAAAGGACGACGAGAAGGAAACTGAAATAATAGTAGGCGATCGCCATATAATATTTAAAATTGACAATTACTCTATAATCTCACGGCTTATAGAGGGCGAATTTATGAATTATTCAGCCGCTATCCCCAGTTCTTATAAAACAGAAATAAAGGTCAATACAAGAAAGTTTATAAACTCTCTCGACAGAATGTCGCTTCTTTTGTCAGAAAGGATAAAAAGTCCCGTCCGCTGTAATATAGAAAAAGGTGTCGTAAAGCTGTCCTGCTCTACGATTCTCGGACAGGCATATGACGAATTTGAAACAACTATGGAGGGAGACAGAGTAGAGATAGGCTTTAATGTAAGATATATGCTCGACGCTATAAGGAATGCCGATACCGATGAGGTGAGAATACAGTTCAGCGGTCCTATCAGTCCTATGAAAATATTGCCGAGCGAGGGCGACAGTTTCTTGTTCCTTGTTCTGCCTGTGAGGTTAAAAAATGAAGATTGAAACAGTCAAGCTGAGAGAAAACGAGGATTTCATTCGCCTTGACTCGTTGATAAAGATGGGCGGAGGAACGGGAGGAATGGCAAAAATAGCCATTCAAGGCGGAGAAGTCAAGGTAAACGGAGAGGTCTGTACCATGCGCGGCAAAAAAATGCGCGCGGGAGACTATGCGGAATACAAGGACATACGTTTTGAAGTGAGCTGATTCGGGGGTTTCGATATAATTTGACAGTTAAAGAACTATCGTTTGAAAATTATAGAAATCTTGAAAATAACAGTATTTTTCCATCTGACGGTATAAACGTGATATATGGAGACAATGCTCAAGGCAAAACAAATATGCTTGAATGTCTGTGGCTTTTTACGGGCGGAAGATCGTTTCGCGGCTCTAAGGAAAGCGAGCTTGTAAGATTCGACAATGATTACGCGAGGATTCGTCTAAAATTTGAGTCGAGAGAACGTGAACAGGAAATAAAAATAATGATAAAGGGAGGAAAAAAATATGCCGAGCTTAATGACGTCAAAAAAAGCTATATATCTCAGATCGTAGGCAGCTTCTGCTGTGTGGTTTTTTCTCCCGATCACCTTACACTGATAAAAAACGGTCCGGAGGAAAGGCGAAAGTTTATAGATGCGGCTATCTGTCAGATAAAGCCGTCATATTCCGCGATCCTCTCAAAATATCAGAAGATATTGACCGAGAGGAATGCCCTGCTCAAGGATATAAAATATCACAGTGAGCTTATGGATATGCTTGAAATATGGGACGACAGGCTTTCCGCACAGGGCGCGCTCGTATCCAGGGAAAGGATCCTCTACATGAAGGATTTTTCAGAATATTGCGCCGAATATTATGACGGAATATCAAAGGGCAGCGAGAAAATAAATATTTCATACAGGCTTTCCTACGGTGATGAGACTGTAACTGATATTTGTGTTCTAAAGGAAAAGCTGTGCAAAAAGCTTGTAATGTGTCAACAGAATGATATTTACCAGGGATATACAGGCGCGGGTCCTCACAGGGACGATATATCGGTCATGATCGACGGAAAAAATGCCCGCAGCTTCGGCTCACAGGGTCAGCAGCGTTCGCTTGTTTTGTCGATGAAGCTTGCGGAAGCGTCGGTACTGAGGTACGAAAATGGAGAACAGCCCGTTATACTTCTTGACGATGTTTTGAGTGAGCTTGATATGAAAAGGCAGGATTACCTGCTGAACGAACTTTCACAAAAGCAGGTTTTCATAACGTGCTGTGAATCTGAGATCATGGCAAAGCTAAAAGAGGGCAAAAAGGCTCTGTTTTATATAAATTCGGGAACGGTAATGCCGAGTCCTGTCAAGTGATAAAGTATGGAAAGTTTATATTTGCATTTGGAGCATGATTCTGTTATTCTGAAAAAGAATATAATAGGCATATTTGACATGGATAAAACGACTGTGTCAAAAAAAATGAGAGAATATCTCAAGACATCCGAGCTTGAGGGACGTGTAAAATATCTGTCATACGATCTGCCGAAATCGTTTATCGTATGTACCGAAAACGGGGAAACTGTGGTATATATAAGCCGTCTTTCGTCAGGAACACTAATAAAAAGACTTGAAGTCATGTTTTGAAGGGAGCTGAACATATGCAAAATAAAATAGAGCTTGCGGTATGTCCGTACTGCGGTCGAAAGGTATCATATATTGATTCGCTTTTTATTAAAAACAAGGGTGAATATACCTGCAAACGCTGCGGATGTATTACAAATATCGGCTTTAACAGAAATATTTATGCCGTTACGAGTATAACCTGTGTGCTTTCACTTTTATTTGTTGTTTTGTTTATGTTTTTTGGAGATATTTCCAACCTATGGGGGCTTTTGTTTGTTATCATTCCCTTTCTTATATATTACTGCTTTGTACCGTTTTTTCTGGTTTTAGTGCCTACATCTGACAAATCATATGCGAAGAAGGTCATGGACAAGAAAATGACTCAAACTCAGTCAATATTTATAGAGGCTCAGAAGAAAGCCGCACAGGAGTCGGAGAATACGGAAGAGTTTGAAAGCACATCATCAAAAAATATATACTCCTCGAGATCGTCAGATGCAGATGCGGAATTTTACGGAGAAAAAACCTATGAGCCGTATGACGCGAGTACGGAGCTTGGCGACGACTTTAAGGAAAAATTCAATTCCGCTAAAAAATACGGAAGAGAACCGTATGACAGTGACCAGGATATATCAGAAATACATTAGGATCCAGACAAATATGAAATTTTTTTTAAGACTCCCGACCTGCCCTTACTGCGGCGCGGTAAAAAGATATAACGATGTAAAGAGCACAACGCATGATAAAGTGATAAAGTGTCATCACTGCAAAAAAAAATACAGGGTTTCGTATATCAAGGGACACGCTGCTTTGATTTTAATCGAATGTGTGATCCTTATTGTTATAAATGTATTTCTTTTGAAGCAGACAAGAGGGATAAATATTCCTCTTCTTGCGGGTTTTAATGCGGTTATCATACTTTTATCGACATTGCTTTTTCCGTTTACTGTACGATACAAAAAAATAAAGTAAAACTTAGCGGATACAGCGTTGTATAGAAATATGACTGCTCCGCGTTATACGACAAAAGAGGATAAAATACTTTAAAATGTTTTTATTTGCTAAGCACTCGGTTTTTTACTTCATATTTTGGAGGTAATTATTTTGGATAACAACGACATTACAAAAACTAATCAGGAATACGGTGCGGACGATATTCAGGTTCTTGAGGGTCTTGAGGCTGTCAGGAAACGTCCCGGTATGTATATCGGCTCGACAGGACCGAGAGGACTTCATCATCTCGTCTACGAAATAGTGGATAACTCGATAGATGAGGCTCTCGCCGGATATTGTGACAAAATTGAAGTGGTTATCCTGCCCGACAATATTATCAGGGTAAGGGATAACGGACGCGGCATACCTGTAGGTATTCAGCCTAAGATGGGCATACCCGCCGTTACGGTCGTTTTTACGGTTCTTCATGCCGGAGGCAAGTTCGGCGGAGGCGGCTACAAGGTTTCGGGCGGTCTGCACGGCGTAGGAGCGTCTGTTGTCAATGCCCTTTCAGAGTGGCTTGAGGTAAGGGTCTGCGACGGAGAAAATATATACAAACAGCGCTATGAACGCGGCAATATCGTATCCGACCTTGAGACAATAGGCAAGGGAACTGAAAAGGGTACGGAGATCACCTTTAAGGCTGATCCGCTGATATTTACCGAAACAGATGTTTATGAATATGAGGTACTTGAAACACGTCTGCGTGAGCAGAGCTTTCTCAATGCGGGTATACATATAGAACTTCGTGATGAGCGTGATCCACAGAATATTGTGAAAAATAATTTTCTCTACAAGGGCGGCGTTTCAAACTTTGTCGAATATATCCACAAAAAGCGATCACTCGACGTCATACACCCCGATATTATCCACTTTGATGGGAGAATGGAGGACTCCTCCGCGTCGGTCGAGATAGCAATGCAGTATAACGAAAGCTACAACGAGCTTATTCTCTCGTTCGCGAACAATATCCACACGACAGACGGCGGCACTCATGAGGAGGGCTTCAAGAGAGCTCTCACAAAGGTAATGAACGACTACGCGAGAAAGTTCAATATTCTCAAGGAAAACGACAAAAATCTTTCAGGTGAGGACGTCCGAGAGGGTTTGACTGCTATAATCAGCGTCAAGCTCAAGGAGGCACAGTTCGAGGGACAGACAAAGGCGAAGCTCGGCAGCACGTTTGTAAGAGGCTTTGTGGAAAAGCTGGTATCAGAAAAACTGTCCACATACCTTGAGGAAAATCCCGCGACTGCCCGCGCAATATTTGATAAAGCGCTAATGGCTGCCCGCGCGAGAGATGCCGCACGAAAGGCACGCGACCTCGCGCGCAGAAAGACGGCGATGGAGGGTGCGGCGATGCCCGGCAAGCTCGCGGACTGTCAATCGAGAGACACAGAGGAAACGGAGATATATATCGTTGAGGGAGATTCCGCGGGTGGTTCGGCAAAGGGCGGTCGTGACAGACGTTTTCAGGCGATACTTCCCCTCTGGGGAAAGATGCTGAATGTAGAAAAAGCGCGTCTTGACAGAGTATACGGCAACGACAAGCTCATGCCTGTTATTACGGCTCTCGGGTGCGGGATAGGCGATGATTTTGATATATCAAAACTGCGCTACGGCAAAATAATAATAATGGCTGATGCCGATGTTGACGGCTCACACATCAGAACGTTGCTGCTGACATTTTTCTTTAGGTTCATGCGTCCTCTTATCGAGGAGGGACACATCTATCTTGCACAGCCGCCGCTGTACAGGCTGACAAAAAACAAGCAGCACCACTATGCTTATTCCGACAGCGAAAGGGATAAGATAATGAACGAGCTTGGAAAGGTCGATATTCAGAGATATAAGGGCCTCGGTGAGATGGATTCCGACCAGCTTTGGGAAACGACCATGAACCCCGAAACGAGGATAATGCTGAGGGTAGAGATGGAGGATGCGGCTCTCGCCGATGAGACCTTCACTATACTAATGGGCGACAAGGTAGAGCCGAGAAGAGAATTTATAGAGAAAAACGCGAAGTATGTGCAGAATTTGGATATTTGATTTAGGACGCCTGATCACAGACTTGAATATCTTGTGAGAGGGGATATTCCTACGGGAGGAATATGATAATTTTATGAAAGAACATGATACCGAAAACAACTGCGACGATAATTATAAAATATTCGATAAGGAAACCGCCGAGGTGGCGCGGATCGCCGAGGAACTGAAGCGCGCGCAGGAGGAAGAGGATGAGGAGGAAAACCGCGAGTGGGACGGCTCGGAGACGGAGTTTGTCGGGGACGATGACGCGGAAGAGTACGAGATACCCATGGCGGGAATAAAGCTGTCGTATGTACTGACTGCCGAGGAATATTTTAAGTGCCTCAAGCACAGCGGAATGTATAAATTTCAGACCTTGAGAGTAATATTACTCGGAGCTTTGGCGGTGGCGTTTTTTGTCCTGTATTTTACGGACGGCAATATATCAAATATGATTTTAGGCTGTCTATGTCTTGTGTTTATTGCGGTGATGCTCATAGTGCCGACCGTTCATATGAAAAGTGTTGCCAAAGGCTTAGCTGACGGAAGGACTATCGAGGCGGAGATATTTCCTGATATAATCGAAATAGGCAGGGATGACGGCGCATGGAAGATCAAGCTTGACGGCACGGGCCGTATACTTGAGTTCGATAATATAATTATGATTTTCGCGGACGAGAACAGGAGCTTTGCTATACCCGAGAGGGCTATCGAGCCTGACTATATACCCGAAATAAAGGCTATACTTTTCGCGGGAACAAAGCCCTCCGCAGATGAGTGTGATTGAGGAGATAAATATGAAGTGTGAATCTGATATTGTCGCGCGTTATGCCGAAACCGATCAAATGGGGATCATTCATCATTCAGTATATCCGATCTGGTTCGAGGTCGGCAGGACTGACTTTATTAAATTGATGGGGATAACATATACACAGCTTGAGAAAAACGGAATTATGATGCCGCTTGCCTCCCTTGAATGTAAATATATTATCCCGATAAGGTACGAGGACAAGGTAACGATAGAGACTACCGTCCGCAGTATCAGAGCGGCAAAGATAGATTTCCACTATCGTGTCATAAGGGATGGCATAGTGTGCGCGGAGGGCGCGACGGTACATGGCTTCGTAAATAGTAAAACATTTACTCCTGTAAACATAAAGAAATTTGACCCTGAACTATATGAGCTTTTACGCTCCGCAATTACCGAATAAAGGGGATATTATGGCGGATATATATAACAGACATATAATGACTATTGATAATAATAAAATACCTATTCTCATGTACGGCAAAGCGTATATGCTCTCACATATGCGTCGCGGCAGACTCAAGGGTAAGGAATGGAAAGCGACAGTATTCTTTGTTGTGTGGCTCATGTGTATGTTTTATATGTCTGTCAACAGATTTCATATGAGCGCAAATCCCGTTCCCCTCGGAATAAGCATAATATGCCTGTATATGATGACATACTACCTGTTTATTCTTCCCAAGAGGGTAATGCTTGAGGGGGAGCATATCTATAAAAGTTCCCATATGCTGTGCAGAAGTGAAAAAATAACTGTTACACGCGATGGATATACTTTACAGAATAAATATGAAACGCTCTGCGGATACTGGACAGATATGACAGACTGTATCGAAACGAGCGAATACTTCCTCTTGCTCGGTGAATACAGCAAAAGACTGATAATCGTATCGAAAAAAAGCATTGATGATGAAAAAACAGAATGCCTGAGAGATTTTTTTAAGAAAACCATGACGGTCAAATACAGAAAAGTAAAGAAATGAGCAGGATATATATGGACAAAAATACTCCTATTCTGACAGCGGACTACCTTACAACGGAATATGACTATATTTATACAAATTTAGCACAGCTGAAGCATGAAACCAAAACTCTTGACAAGGTGATAATGATAGTTTTGGGTCTGACAGCGATATGCTGCGGAGTGTTTACACTGATATTTGTGGGGGGCGGCTTTTTAAAAAATGTCTGCTGGGTACTGCTTATTGTGATAGGTCTGTTTCTTGTTTCTTTTCACGATGTGATAAACCCGTCGATGACAAGGACAAAGGCAAAAAAAGTTTTTAATGCAAATAAGGATAAATTTGTTTCACGAAATGTAATGTTTTATGAGGATAGTGTAGAAATACTGTCGGACAGATACAAAGGGAATATCCCGTATAAATATCTTTACTATGTTTTAGAGGATAAGAACGTTATAGTACTTTATCTCGATAAAAATGACTATATATCCGTACCTAAGCGCCTTTTTTCCGAAAAGGACGAAAAATCTCTCGAAAGGCTGCGAGAACTTATCGGACAAAAATATATAAGAATAACATAGTATATGTCGCTAAGGTAGTTACTTTAAGGGGGCTGCAAAAGAAATGGAAGAATTTAATGATCAGGAGCAAAAAATAATAAATGTCGATATTGACAGAGAAATGAAAAAATCGTTCCTCGAATACTCGATGTCGGTCATTGTTTCAAGAGCCTTGCCCGATGTACGTGACGGTCTCAAGCCGGTTCACAGAAGGATACTGTATTCTCAGTTTGAGGATAACCTCACGCCGGACAGACCATATAAGAAGTGCGCGACCACTGTCGGTAATGTTCTCGGCAGATACCACCCGCACGGCGACGCGTCGGTTTATGACGCTCTCGTGCGTCTGGCACAGGATTTCTCGATGAGATATATGCTGGTTGACGGTCACGGAAACTTCGGCTCGGTCGACGGCGACCCGCCTGCCGCCTACCGTTATACGGAGGCGAGGATGAGCAAGATAAGTGTCGAAATGCTCACCGACATAGAAAAGGAAACGGTCAACTTCCTGCCGAACTATGACGATTCGAGACAGGAGCCTGAGGTACTCCCATCACGCTTTCCGAATCTGCTCGTGAACGGTTCTACGGGCATCGCCGTCGGCATGGCTACAAATATTCCCCCTCACAATCTCGGTGAGGTCATAGACGCTGTGTCCTGCCTTATAGACGATCCTGACGCGACTCTTGACGAGCTTATGGAGCATATAAAGGGTCCCGACTTCCCCACAGCCGGTATCATCATGGGTCAGAGCGGCATAAGAGCGGCTTACGCAACAGGCAGAGGAAGAATAACGGTTAGGGCGAGAGCGGAAATAGTCGAGGAGAAAAACAGATTTAAAATCATAGTATCCGAACTTCCGTATCAGGTCAATAAGGCTCGCCTTATCGAATCTATTGCAGGCATGGTCAAGGATAAGCGGATCGAGGGTATCTCGTATATTGAGGATCATTCCGACCGCAACGGTATGCACATAGTTATCGACATCAAAAAGGACGCCTCACCGCAAATAGTCCTCAACCAGCTTTATTCATATACACAGATGCAGATAACCTACGGCGCGATAATGATCGCTATCGTGAACGGAGAGCCTAAGCTCCTTACTCTCAAGGACATGATAAAGGATTATATCGACTTTCAGGTCGATGTTGTTACGAGGCGGACAATATTTGACCTCAAAAAGGCGGAGGAGCGCGCACATATTCTTGAGGGCTTGAAGAAAGCTATCGACTTTATCGACGAGGTCATCGCGATAATCCGTTCATCTAAAGATCAGCCGACCGCAAAGCTCAGGCTTGGCGAACGCTTCGATCTTGACGACATTCAAACACAGGCGATAGTATCTATGAGGCTCGGACAGCTTTCAGGTCTGGAGCGCGCGAAGATAGAGGACGAGCTTGGTCAGCTCAACATTAAGATAGCAGATTTTAAGGATATTCTCAAAAACGGAGAAAGGCTTCTCTCAATAATCAAGGACGAGCTTGCCGTTATAAAGAAAAAGTTTAATGACGAGCGCAGGACGGAAATAATGCCCGTAAGCGGCGAGGTCGATATCGAGGATCTTATCCCCTATGAGGACTGTGTTCTCACCTTAACGGAGTTCGGTTATGTCAAGCGCCAAAAGTGCGATACATACAAGCTCCAACGGCGCGGCGGCAGAGGTATATCCGGTATGAGCCGACGCGAGGAGGACGTTGCGAAGGAAATGTTTGTTGTCAACAGCCATGACAATGTCGTTTTCTTCACAAACCTCGGCAGAGCATATAAACTGAAGTGCTACGAGGTACCCGAGGGTTCGAGAAATTCAAAGGGTACAAATATAAACAACCTGCTCCCGCTTTCACCCGATGAGAACGTGACATCAATGATAAAGGTCCATGAGGAGGAGGGCGAGCAATACCTCGTAATGGTCACGAGAAAGGGTATTATCAAGCGCACATCTCTTGACTCGTTCCGCTACGCGAGAAAGAACGGCATCATAGCGATAGATCTTGACGAGGACGACGAGCTTGCATGGGTACGTCTTACTGACGGCAAAAAGGAGCTTATGGTCGCGACAAGGAACGGTATGGCGATCCGCTTCCATGAGACTGACGTCCGCTCTATGGGCAGGACGGCGCGAGGCGTCAAAGCTATTACTCTCAGGGACGATGACGAGGTCGTAGGAATGTCTATGCTGCGCGAGGGTGCGTATATACTGACAGTTTCAGAAACAGGCTACGGCAGACTTTCACAGGCTGATGATTACCGTATTCAGTCAAGGGGCGGTCATGGTGTTATAAACTATCATACTGATAAAAACGGTAAGGTCGCGGCTATCAAGTCGGTAGACATTGACGACGATATTATACTTATTTCAGACGACGGCATAATAATCAGGATCCAAGCCAGCTCGATAAGGATCTGCTCACGTCCGTCAAAGGGCGTGCGTGTCATGAAGGTTTCCGAGGGCAGCAAGGTCGTCACCTTGTCGAGAGCTGCTCACGAAACAGAAGAAAGCGAAGATACAGAAGAACACGATACGCAGGATGAAGAGCTGTTCGACAGCGAATAAAAATAATTCAGCATATAAATTCCCTATTAAGAAGGCTATCATCACATGGATCAGCACCTTACGCTGCGCTTGCCGCCTCACATGACGGGACGAGCCGCTTATGGGAATAAGTCATGAAAAATGATCAGCGCTAAACCTCCGAATTAACGGTTGTTTAGCGCTGATTTTAGTTTATTTTGTTATCATATTCATTGAGTGTTGAGTGGTTCACTGTTTTCTGCTGTACCAGCGGGTTCAGCAGATGGCGTGAAAGCGTCCGTATTAGAAGATTCGGGCGTCGTGCTGATAGGTTTCTGCTGAACGGTCTGAGTGCTTACAGACTGTTGTCGGGGCTGTGTATTATACGGCTGACTATATGGAGGATTTGAACGGTTCTGTTGTGGTATATTAGCAGCAAAGGGGCTTGCCGTGACATTATTGTTACTCGGAGGCATAGGCAGCGGGCGAACCGCGTTTGGCTGTACATTTGTCGCATATGAAGCGTAGTATGACGTCGCGCGCGGTACTCTGTACAGCTTGCTGACGAGAATGGAATAATGTGACTGTAAAAATAAAAGCGCGTAAAGGACAGCAGACGCTGCAGCATAGATAATAATATCCAATATTGACGAGAGCAGCATTGACGGCTCAAGAACCGTATCATCGGAAAGGTTGGGAATGACGAGATTACCGAGAATAATAAAGAATGTGATGCAGGTGAGAGCGACCGAACCTATCGATCCGATGAGTAACAGAGATCCGCCTCTGTTTGCGATAGGTTCACCCATCGCTGCTTTTTTGACAGCAAGTGAAAGACGTACCGCACCTACACCTAAAAGTATCGCAAATGTGCCGAAGAGAATGTAGTTGATGAAGTCATATTCGGCGTTGCCAGTCGTATATATATCATTGGGGACTGAGGAAAATTCTCTAGAATCGTACTGCTTAAGATCCTGATAGCTCTCATATCTTAAAACGGATATAGAAGCAAAGGCAAGTATAAGTATAATGATCACTGAGATGACGTATGTAACCGAACTGAATACAAGCAGTGAAAATCCCGTCGCAGATGGATCATCATCATGTCCTTTTGCCTTGAGATATATTGAGAGAAACGACGCGAAAAACAAAATAGAGATAAGAGAAATTATTGTTCCAAATATTATGTTCACGATCGAAACACTGTTATCTCCGAAAATATAGTACACAGCGGAAAGCATATTGACCTTACTTCCGGAGAATCCTGTAACTATAGTCCGTATCATGATCGAAACAGTGAGTATTGCCATAGCTATCGTAAGAGTGAGAACGGAGGTTCTGGAGAAAAATCCCTTGAGCAAGCTTGTGTTTGTATAAGGCTGATTGCCGTTGCTGCTTTGATTCATAGTGACAACTCCTTTTAATTATATTTTGCGTTTTTGGTTTACATAATTTTACACTAAAGAGATAAAAAATGCAACTGCTAACTTAATATACAGAAAATATAAATTACTTGAATAAAGTGGATAGCAGCTTATTTAAAAAAGAAATAACCGCCCTGCACACACAGCATAGGGCAGTTATTAAGATTTGATATAATATAAGGAGCGGATATTCAACAAAAATAACGACAAATGTTAAAAATCCGTTCCAAAACATATGCTGCGAGATCCCTGATTTACCGGTAATATTTTATCTCAAACTACATAAGTATATAGAGTTAGGAAAAAACTGATCTGAAAGGACAGGCATTATGAAAATAAATATAAGATGTGCAATAATAAAGGCGTTAGAAATTATAACGGTGATTCTTGCAAACGCGGTGGTCATATTTTTAGCTTTAAATCAGTAAAAGCTATCAGGTCAGAATAGTTGCTAAAGTAGTATTGTCGGTCAACTGTACAAATGTACAGCCTGAAACGCTCGGCATACCTGTATCGGAGAATACAATAGTATGCGGGGTATATCCGCTGTTTTGGGGAGCTGCTGTGCAGTAGTAATAATCCGTCGTTGTATCAAACGCAAGACCCGAATACTGCTTTACCTGAGCAACAGTCACATTATTTGCCGCTGATTTTTTTGCTGACTGGGTAGCGGTCTTGAGCACCGCAAATGTCACAGCGGAACCGTCGGCGTTTTTTGAGTCGCTATTGTTTATAGTGCCTGTGCTGACGCCAGCATAAACATCACTGCATTGCCGTGTCAGTGTCGCAGCCTGAGAATCACCTGAGGATTGAGATGCCGAATTGATGATATTCACTACCATAGGGATCGCGATAGCGGCTAATATTGATAAAATAGCTATCGTCACAACAAGTTCAACAAGGGTAAAGCCGCCCTTTCTTTTTGTTTTGGTTTGGATACCGCACATAATTATCCTTCTCCTATTAAATATAATAATATATATTTAATATAGCAATATATCAGTGCTGTGTCAATCACCAATTTTAATAAAAATAGTTTCAAAGTTATGTACAAATAAAACAAAAGCCCGACTAATGTCGGACTTTTGTTTATTAACTTAATTGTTATACTAACAAGTTATCAGCCCATGAGTGTCTTCATGTCAAGAGTTGCAGTAACCTGCTTGAAAGTAGCACCTGTATACTGTGTGGGAGCAGCACCTGTATCTGAGAACTTGATGTCGCCTCTTGCAACGCCTGCATTAGTTGCGGTCGAATCGCAGTACCAGTAGTCAGTGCTGACGTCGAAGTTAAGACCTGCATAATCCATAACATTTTGAACTGTTACACCGTCAGCAGCAGTCTTTTTAGCAGTAGCTGTTGCGTTAGGAGCAGCCGCCCAAGAGCAAGCATTTCCGGCATTGTCTTTTGTAGCTGTTGTAATAGCGCCGGACTGAACTGATGCGTAAACGGACTTGCAGTTGCTTGTAAGCTCGGACGCCTGTGTGTCACCTGAGGAAGTAGAAGCGGACTGGATGATGTTTACAACCATCGGGATAGCGATCGCTGCGAGTATTGCAAGAATTGCAATAACAACAACGAGTTCAACGAGTGTGAAGCCTTTCTTAGACTTCTTTGCGAGTAGTTTTTGCTGGAGTGTCATTTTGCATTACCTCTTTCTAAAAATTTTGTGAGGAGCGATTCATGAAGGGGGTGAACCGTGTTCCTCTGTTGTGACTATATATTAACTCATTATGAATAAAAAGTCAACACTATTTTTTAAAAAAAATTAAATTTTTTAGTAAAAGAAAGTACATTATTTTTGTGCAGTTTGCATAAGTGGCGCTAAATTCATTTTTTTATTTGGTTATTTGGAGAATTATCTTCAAAATATTCATAAAATAACTGTGTAAAATCATCATAAAAAGTTGCGAAATTAAAGATCTGCGATTTAACTTTATAAGGCTTAAATTTATTTAAAGTTTAAACTTTTTAATGAAATTATTAACGCGTTAATAATTTGTTAATAATATATCGTCTTTATTATGCTATTAAAGGTTACTATCAGATAATTTTTTGTTAATAAATATATTTATATAGAAAATACTTTTTTATTTATTCAAACAAAAAATTAAATAATTGTGAAATTGAAATATGTATAACTCAGGTAAGACGGTCCTATTTTGCCGGTGTCGTTATCCGGATCGGCTGCTTGTACTGCGTCTGCCGCGCCCATGACGGGACAAGCCTTTTATCGGATCTGGGTACTGTCTGCAAAAATATCCGCGTTGCTTTAAAGCTCAGCGGATATTTTCAACTATTATTCTGAAATATCAACAGATATGCCCAGATCCTTTAGCTGTGAGTTCTCAACCGCACTTGGAGCGCCGCTCATAAGCTCGCTCGCGTTCTGTATCTTCGGAAAAGCGACGACGTCTCTCAGCGTAGACGCCTTTATCATCTGCATGACAAGACGGTCGAGCCCTATGCCCATTCCGCCGTGAGGGGGCGCTCCGTATTTGAACGCGCCTGTGAGGAAGCCGAACTTTTTCTGTGCCTCCTCGTCGGAAAGCCCCAGCATTTTGAACATTCTCTTTTGAAGCTCGGGATTAGTTATACGGATAGAGCCTGATGAAAGCTCGATACCGTTGAGAACCATATCGTATGCCTTTGCGTATACATTGCCCTTGTCGCCCTCAAGCTTGTCCAGACACTCGTCCGTAGGAGATGTAAACGGGTGGTGCATAGCTATCCATTCTCCGCTTTCCTTGTCAAACTCGAAGAAAGGAAATTCAACGACCCACAGGAAGTTATAGCCGTCCTCGATAATGTCGAGGCGCTTTGCAATCTCAACTCTCAGCGCGCCGAGCGTCGGAAGTACGACACTGTCGTCGGTATCTCCCACAATAAAGACTATATCGCCTTTTTGCGCTCCCGCCCTCCGTATTATAGCGTTTATTTCATCCTCCGTCATAAACTTTGCAAAGCTTGACGCAATTACGTTGTCTGGCATCCTTATCCATGCGAGCCCCTTGGCGCCTATACCGCGTACAAATTCCGTCAGCTTGTCTAATTCCTTTCGGGAGTATGTTTTGACGGCATTTTTCGCGGTGATTCCTCGGACGGAACCGCCGCCCGCTATCGCGTTTTTGAAAACGGAAAACCCACAGCTCCCGACAATATCGGAAATGTCAAAAATCTCCATACCGAAGCGTGTGTCGGGCTTATCCGAGCCGAAACGAGCCATGACTTCATTATATGTATATCTCGGAAAAGGGATCGGAACATCAATATCGAGAACAGTCTTGAAAAGATAGTGGATATATTCCTCGCCTAACTTTAAAATATCCTCCATATCGACAAAAGACATCTCGAGGTCTATCTGAGTAAATTCGGGCTGTCTGTCGGCTCGGAGATCCTCATCACGGAAGCATCGCGCTATCTGCATATATTTATCAAAGCCCGCGACCATACATAACTGCTTATATATCTGCGGCGACTGCGGCAGAGCATAGAACTCACCCTTATGGATACGCGACGGGACGAGAAAGTCTCTCGCACCCTCCGGGGTCGATTTAATGAGCATCGGCGTTTCAATTTCGATGAAGCCCTCGTTGTCGAAGAAATCCCGTGTCGCCTTTGTGATTTTATGACGAAGTATCATATTATTCTGAAGCGTCGGGCGGCGCAGGTCTAGATAACGGTATTTAAGGCGGGTCGGTTCTCCCGCTGTGCAGCCGTCTGTTATTTCAAACGGAGGAGTTTCTGATACTGAGAGAATACGAAGCTCCTTTACATCTATTTCTATATCGCCTGTCGGAATATCCTTGTTTTTCGCACTTCTTTCACGGACCGTGCCGACTGCCGCGAGAACATACTCCGAGCGGACAGAGGCTGCCTTTTCAAAGACATCCCGGTCGGTATTGTCGTCGAATGTAAGCTGGACTATGCCAGTTCTGTCACGCAGATCTATAAAAATAAGGTGTCCCTGATCGCGTTGCTTTTGAACCCAGCCGAAAACAGTGACGCTTTTGCCTATATCATCAATGCGAAGCTCCCCGCAGTAATCGCTTCGCTTCAAGCCTGTCATAAATTCTGCCATTTTAATACTTCCTTTTTAATGTTTTTCAGTTGCCAAGAGCAGAGCCTTTGGCAGCTTTAAGCAGAGAGCAAAATCTCTCGCATAAAATATTATATCATTTTGGCCTTCAACCGTCAATTACAATAATAACGATATACAACAGCATGAAAAAGCTTAAATATTTTTGCAGAACGACATATTCTATTGCCTGCAATTCAGGTAATAATATCTATTCAGAAAGCTGCCTGCTTTTTTTACAAAACGGAGAATTTTTCCGTGTTTTTTCATGCGGCAGCCATGTGACGGAAAAGTAAAGGCACATCAGAGCACAATTATTCGTTTGACATATTCGAGGCGATGATGTATAATATAGACATAGAGCATACCGATAAGCGGTCGCTCCCGTATATTTTGGGTTATGAAATAACCGTCCTATTCGTGAGCAGGGCGGTTATTTCCTTTTTTTATATGCTTTAATGACAATAAGTACATTGCAAATAGCAATTACGAATTGGAAAAATCCGTCCCA
>CANQUS010000030.1 GCA_947627055.1 uncultured Clostridia bacterium
AAATATTTTTGACATTTCGGAGGAAACAGCATGAATAAAAATCGAAAGAATAATGAACACATCGACCAGTTCGGAACACCCTTTGATCCTGTAAGAAACGAGTATCCTCACAACAAGCAGCTAATATTTCCGGGTAATTTGCAGAGTACATTCGGAACATTCGGTATGTTTGGAGTAAATCTTTTAAATGACCCTAACGCCGGAGCAGAGGAAGATCCGGACAAGGGCGACAGCTATTTATATTTATAAACCTCAAAAGGTTCTGAACTCTTTTTATCTGGCGGGTTCAGAGCCTTTTTGCGTGATATATTTAAGTAAACAAAAGTTTTACGGTCAACGCCTTGACATTTAAAATACACAATGATAAAATATAGAGTATATTTTATACAATGTTTATTCTTAATATAGGGGTGAATTTGTTCATGTCTTCCTTGATTGAAATTAAAAAGGCTATCGAAAGTTATCTTAGGGATGACGAATGGCACTATACATTAGACAAAGAAAGCAATATAGTACGTTGTGGAGTCAACCTCAACAACCGTTTGCAGGAATGCAAAATCATCATAGATATTCGAGACGATAAATATTTAGTATACGGATTGATCAATCTTAACTGCGATGAACCACACAAGGATCAACTGGCAAAGCTTATAGCAATGATCAACTACGGTTTGATTATTGGAAACTTTGAGCTTGATTACTCTGACGGTGAGATCAGGTATAAGACTGCCACAAACTGCAAAAACTGTGTCCCATCCAGAGAAGTTGTTGAGGACAGTATAATGATTCCCGCATATATGTTCAACAAGTTTGGGGACGCTATCATCGAGGTAATGTTTGGTATCAAGGACGCTCAGGAAGCGTTTGACGATATTCCAGAATAAATTTCAGCTTTAATTAAGGGTTCTCGGTCGGCATTGCCATCCGAGAGCCCTTTTGTTTGCAAAATATATTCGCGATAATTTCTGATACTGCATTTTTCACCTTACCTTCGCATATTATTAAGTGGACGAGGTGATAAAGTGAGAGATTATGAGAACGAGGAAAGCTATCCATACGCAAATGACGAAATCCCTCAGGACGAGGAATTTGTCCCAAAGAAAAAAATAGTCATCGGAAAACAACTTCTTCTTATCATTCAACTTATTATCTGTGGTTTCGCATTGCTTTTTATGGTAGTAATGAAGCTGATAGGTACAGGCTTTTGCCAAGATATATTGTCATGGTATGAAACAAATTACTATGACTCTATATATACAAGCAATGACGGCAAAAACGACCTTTCTATCTTCGGCATCGGCAGCAGCGAGAATAAGCAGTCCGAGAGTTCAAAAACCGAAAGCAATAAGGATAGCTCTAAAGGCGAAAAATCGGATGCTTCAAACAGCAAAGCCGAATCTAAATCCGAAAACGGTAGCAGCAAAAATACATCAACGTGAAAATAAGATTAGGAAATCTGAATATTTTTGTCAGTTTGCCGCTGTGCTGTATCATGACAGCGGTAGTTCTTCTTGACACATCGCAGACAGTGGTGCTAGGCTGCCTTTCTGCGATCCTGCATGAACTCGGGCATCTTATATTCATGAAAAAATACAATTCATTCCCCAGAAACATAAAAATAAGCCTTTTTGACGTCGCTATAATTGATGACAACAGGAAAAGTCACACTTTAAAGCAGGAGCTTCTTATTGCGCTCGGCGGCGTAATGATGAATTTTATTTTCGGAGCGATATTCTTTGTTTTATTTCTCAATTTGAATTATGACTTTCTGTTGATACTGGCAGGCGCTAATATACTTCTTCTTGTTTACAATCTGCTCCCCGTTGACACCCTTGACGGCGGTCAAGCGCTGTATCTCATCCTATCATCTCACCTACCCGAAGCTTCAACCGAGAGGATAATGCTCATTGTTTCCCTTGTCATATTATTTCCATGCGCTGTTCTCGGATTTCTGCTTCTGATCGAATCAAGGTATAATTTCACGTTGCTTTTGACCAGCTTGTATCTCATCGCCGTAATACTTTTGAAACAAGTCAAACCTGTAAGATAAGCGGCTCGTTCTATATACCGAATATATTTCTCACAATGCTCCACAACAGCAACATAACCAAAAATATTATGCTTATATACTTCTTTGACGTGGAAACCCCCTACGCACGGTATATAAAAACAAAAATATTAAAATGCAGCAAAGCCAGTATCACTCTCGCTATTCCGAATCCCAGACGTTTATGTCCTGTAGTCTCATGAAAAATATAAGGTATTCCGAATCCTAAAAACGAAACCACATAGACATATATTATCCCTACCGCAAGGAAAAGATCTGCCGCAATTCTAACGCCACATAAGGCAGTAATCTGAAAACAACAGTCAAATAAAACCTGATGGGCGTTATCAAAGGCAGCATAAAAGGCAGAAATGCTTTCTGTGTTGTCTTTCTTTATGCTTAAAATTAGGATCTCACATTCGTCAAACGAAACTCTTTTTGCCGCATGGAAAGCTAGTGAAAGCTTTGCGGCAACAATGTAAATCATAGAGGAAAAACCTTCAAAGGTATGGCAACCACTTGACTTGCGCTTGGCAGCTTGAATCATACTGTTAATACCCTCACATATAGCATTGTTAAGCCTCGAACGAAAGAAAAAATTTCGGCTGAATATATCCGCAAATGGTTTTTGCCACCCGTTTCATATGTTCCGGTCTGCTGTGGCGCCTCCTTCGTTTCTATGCTTCCATGCACCATGGCTCTTTTACTCTGATTTATTACTCGAATAATTTCGTCAATTCGCTGATTTTTTTTCCATGTTTTCATTATGACATTTTTTGATTTTGGGAGTAAAACCCATACGATAATCATGCCGTATTCTCCTTTTTATATAAGGTATATTCAGCAGCTAAGCTGCTTGTCAAGTTAAACGATAAAGTTATATAAATTTAAAAATGCTGATATTGATTATAAAGAAGAATAATAAAATATTTATAAAATATGATCATTTCACTTATTTACTAAATATGCGTCCTCGTTTTTGGTGGTTGTTCGACGAAGGCGACCAATTCTTTTAATATCAGCGGCCATCAGTGCATAAAAAATAAAAATCGTATTTAAGTATAAATGAGTAATCGCTTAAAAACAAGAGAAAAACAGAGTTTAATATGCGAGTAATTAAAAATATCTCAAAAAGGTGTTGACTTTGCTGTTTTGCTGTGTTATTATCTATCTTGTTACCTTGAGATGCAATGTCAGCGATCTCAAAACTATGCAAATGTATTTAAAAAACAGGAGGAAACGCTAATGTCAACTTATATGGCTAAGCCCGCTGAGATCGAGCGCAAGTGGTATATCATTGATGCCGCAGGCAAGCCTCTCGGCCGTGTCGCTGTTCAGGCTGCGGATCTGCTCCGCGGAAAGCTTAAAACAACCTATACACCCCATGTGGACTGCGGTGATCATGTTATCATCATCAACTGCGACAAAGTAGTTCTCACGGGCAAAAAGCTCCAGCAGAAGTACTACTATCGTCATACGGGTTATATCGGTCACATGAAGGCTACACGCTATGACACACTTATGGCCACAAAGCCTGAAAAGGCGGTAGAGCTTGCTGTCTACGGTATGATTCCAAACAACTCTATCGGTCGTGCGGCTATGACAAGACTCCGCCTTTACAAGGGTGCGGAGCATAAGCACGAGGCACAGAAGCCCGAAGTTTGGGACAAATAAGGAAGGAGGCAATTTGAATGTACGATAAGACACCATATTTTTACGGCACAGGCAGAAGAAAAAGCTCTGTTGCGAGAGTAAGACTTTATCAGGGAACAGGCAAAATCACTATCAATGACAGGGATATTGACGATTATTTCGGTCTTGAAACATTAAAACTCATCGTTCGTCAGCCTCTCGTCCTTACAGAGACAGACGGAAAGTTTGACATCGTTTGCAGAGTAGCCGGCGGAGGTGTTTCCGGTCAGGCAGGCGCAATACGTCACGGTGTTGCAAGAGCACTTCTCCAATATGACAGCGAGGCTCTTCGCCCGAAGTTAAAGAAAGCAGGCTTCCTCACTCGTGACCCGAGAATGAAGGAACGCAAGAAATACGGCCTCAAGGCCGCCCGTCGCGCTCCGCAGTTCAGCAAGCGTTAACAGAGCGGAGAAATTCAATCAAAACAGCTCAAAAACCCCGAAAACAAGATGTTTTCGGGGTTTTTCTATAACCTTTTCCGTTGATTCAGTTTCACTGATTTTCGTCGGATTTGAACGAATTTGACCTCATTTCTCGGTGTTAATAATAGGATAACATACCATTTTTGACCCCGTTTCTGTTAAAAAATAGGATAACATGAGGGCAAAAATCAGGGCGTTTTCTGATAGATTTCCTTGCTTGCCCGCCGCTTGATTTTTCCGATAAATGATTTGATGGGGATGAGTTGATTTGACCGAATCTGATACAACGGAATATAGTTTATAAGCTGTTCCCCTCTCAAAACTACATAACGACCATTTGACAAAAGCCGTTTATTCTGTAATGGGATAAGCGGCTTTTTTATTTCCGTACATAGCCGTCCGTTTCGCCGCGGGCGGCCAAATTTATATGGAAGGAGGGATCTACAATGGCGAAAACGAAGGTGATCGCGGTAGCCAATCTGAAAGGCGGCGGCGGGAAAAGCACCACGGTATATAACCCGGTCAATGGGTTGGCGTTGGACGGCAAGCGTGTGCTGCTGGTGGATGTAGAACCACCAAGGCTGAAAATGTAATTAACACACAACAAGCGACAGCATTGACGTAATTGATTAAATTTTGAAGTGTACATTTTAAACATTATGTGCTATAATCAATTGGTATAGCATTTAATATAAGGCTGTGATATCGCCTTTACATAAAAGAGGTTTGATTTCGTTGAAGAAAAAACTAACATTGGCAGCGGCAGTCGTGCTGTTGCTTACAACGGTCTTTGTCCTCCCTCTTACTAATGTAGTCCGTGAGCAGGAGGATGACAAAACAATATACAAATCAGCTCTAAATATAAATGAGAACAATAATATAGGATTATCCCCCAATATAGTTGATAAAGACAAGGTAAGCTCCGCACCGTACAACAACTCCGATACTGTAAAGATAACCGTCGAGCTTACGGAGGCAAGCTTATCGGAGGAATTTTTGAAAAACTCCGCAAATGATATTCCCGCTTTCCTTGAAACAGATGAAGCTCGTACCGCTATCGAAAATATACAGAGTGAGCAGGACAGTTTCAGAGCGGCACTTTCCGAGGTATTAGGCAATAATGCGGAAAATGTTAAAGCTACGACTGTAGTGATGAACTCGGTTACGTTTTCATGTCCGTATGAAAAGCTCGCGGAAATTAAAAAGCTGAAATTCGTCAAGAATGCTTACACCTCTGTAATGCTTAAGCCACTTGCATCCTCCGACAGCGAGGCTGTCACAGATAATGACAGCAGCGAATCCGTCGTGCCAAGTTCGAATAAAAAAAACAATTTTTCTGGTTCAGGTACTGTTGCAGCTGTTTTGGACACAGGCTTTGATATTGACCATGATGCTCTATCTGTAAACCCGGAAAATGAAAAGTACAGTCAGGATCAATTTATGAATCTTCTTGCTACGCTGAATCAGTGTATTGAGGGAGATTTCTCCCAGACAGATCTATACAACAATCAAAAGGTGCTGTTTTCCTATGATTATTATGATAACGATAACGATGCTTCAACAGTAACAAGCTCACACGGAACCATGAGCGCGGGAATAATCGCGGGCAATCAAGATAACATCCCTCTGTCAGACAACGCATACGACAGCCAACTCCTTTTGATGAAGTGCAGCTCCGACACTTCGGAGGATACCGACACCTCAGTGATACTGCTCGCCCTTGAGGATTCAGTAAAGCTCGGTGCTGATGTTATAAATATAAGCTACGGCAGCAATGACTGTCTTGACAGCGAACTTGCACAGAGCTTCGGGGAAATGTTTGAACGTATTTTTAAAAGCGGCACAGCTATCGTTATGCCTGCCGGCAATTTCGGGAGAAATTCATTCACAAAGGACAGTTCTGAGAACACCAATATCATAGGTGACGGCACTGTATCACCCATGGCTTCGCTATCGGGAGTTCTTGCTGTTTCTGAAGCAGAATACACTAAAGTCTACAGCGGCTATTTTATCTGCAATGGAAAAAGAATATTGTACTCATATCCTAAAAATCCTGATGGAAAATACGACTATTCCTTTCGTGATATGTCAGACGGCAGCTATGAATATGTCGTACTTGGTCTTACAGACAGTATTGGAAGTTACCTTAACGGCAAAATAGTCTTTTTGGATAATGACTCCGATGTAAACGAACGCATAAAATCAGCAGGCAAAAACGGCGCTGTTGCCGCTGTGATTTTCGGAGATAAAGCAGAAGCGCTTGAAAAAAGTGACATTCCATGTGCATTTGTATCGGACGCGAAGCCATCTTCATTCGATAAAACCGGTAAGCTTACATTTTCCTCCAAATATATACTTGAAACCGACAATAAAAATTCGGGGAAAATTTCCGCGACGGCGTCGTTTGGTGTGAGCGGCTCTCTTACGATATGCCCCGAAATAGCCGAAGCGGCGCCAAACTGTTCCTCGACTCTAAATAACCGCTACGGTACTGCCGAGGGTTCTTCGTTCTCATCAGCTTTGACCGCAGGTAAAATCGCTGTTTTAAAACAATATATAAATAATGACGAGCGCTTTTCGGAGTACACTCCAGTTCAAAAAAACACTTTAATATACAGCCTGATAATGAATACCGCAGACATCATCACCAACAACGGCACTTCCGAAAATGTACGTATTCAGGGCGCGGGACTTTTCAATCTGAACAAAGCGATAGCCTCCGATACTTTCATCAGTGTGAACGACGGCTTACCTAAGCTGGAGCTTGGGAGCAGCGCCGACGGTGAATACTCCTCTTCGTTTGAAATAACAAACATTTCCGACAGCGACATAGCTCTCTCCCTCTCCTCCCTGATAATGACCGAGAGCTTTGACAGTGAAAGCGGCACATCAGTCCACACGGAGATTCCGACAGCGGATCGTATCGCTGAGTTTAAAATTGATGGCAAAACCGTTGACAATGTAACAGTCAAAGCCTCCGAAAAAGTTAATATTTCGTTTAGCATAAAGCTCAACCCGCTCCTGATCCTCGATAAGCTCTCAGAATACAAAAACGGCACATATCTTGACGGCTATGTTTCCGCAGCTGCGGCTGACGGTACTGCTGTTACCGCACCGATTTTGGGCTTTATCGGAGATTACTGCTGTCAAAGCGCCTTTGACAGCTTTATATATGACGAGGACAAGCCGCTGACCGGTATTTCAAGCTATGTTTATCTTGCGGAAAACAACGGCAATAATAAAAGCGGCGTCATTCTCGGCTACAACAAATTTCTCAAGGAATATGACGAAAAAAATATCTCGTTTAACTCTAAAACATTTTCGGAGATAACAGGCTGCAAAAATGATTCTAATGATATATCGTTATATCTGCGAAGCATTGCTGCAAGAAACGTCAAAGGATTCAAGTGTACCGTTAAAAACGAGAGCGGTTCTGTTCTCTTTGAGACAGAGCCACATGATCTTGATAAATTTACATATGGCGATGAGATAACCTCAATAAATACAGGGCTGATAAATCTTTCGGACGGAAAGTACACACTGACAATAGGCGGAGAGATCGAGGAGCTTCCGAATATTCAGCATGAGCAGTCAAGGACATTTTCGTTTTCCGTTGACAGCAAAAGGCCGAATAACACTTCATACAAAACCTACTATAACAACGACAGAACATACCTTGAGGTCATCGGAAAGGATAATAATGCCATACAGGGATTCGACATTTATGTGGCTGTTTATAACGGCAAAACGGGAAAATACGAATACAGCAGTTCTCTGTTTGACCTTATAAAGGATACGGACATTCCAATTTACGGCGATACGATAACACTTGTTGAACACCATATTGCAGAAAACGGAAGTACCGTATTCACCTACGACATAACTAAGCTCAAATCCGCACTGAAGCGCCTTGCGGATAATTATAACAAGGACGACCTTAAAATCTCACAAAACAAGGTTGCATTTGCGGCGGTAGACTACGCATACAACTACTCGGAAATCAAGCTCTGTGACACTGTAGTATATAACGACCTTACTCTTAAATTTGTCGATAAGGACGGAAAACCGATAAGCGGTGTAGCTGTAGAGATAAACAAGCGAAGCTTTACATCTGACAAAAACGGTAAAATAATCTATGCAAATCTTCCTGCCGGAGATTACAAAGTCAAGCTGACTAAAATTCCGAACAAGCTCTCAGTAAAAGAAAATCCGTTTATTATAACCATCGGTGATAACACGAGCGAATTACTTAAAACAGTCACTCTGATGCCGGAGGGAACATATCAAAGTACATCTTCTGACAGCTCGACTGCATCATCGCCTTCTTCCGACAGCAGTCTACGTGATTCCGAGCAAAAACCCGGAAACGAGCTAAATCCGAAAGAACCGCAGCCGGAGGATGCGGCATACTCTGTCTATGCTCTTATTATGGTAGCCGCACTTCTCGCAATAAGTATAACCGCATTCATAATAGGCAAAAAGAAATTTCATTAGTGAATGTCTGCACATTAAATATGCACACTCGCTTGACACGAAAAGGGGTTACCTGCGGCTACGTCCGTAAGCATTTACCGATGAGCCGTAGTGTATGCAAAAGTATGAGAAAACCCGACAGCCCAAAATGGCTGCCGGGTTTTCTTTTTGTCGGGCTGCTATTGCGACAGCCTCGCCATTATTTGGAGGCGCCACCCAGATTTGAACTGGGGATCAGGGTTTTGCAGACCCATGCCTTACCACTTGGCTATGGCGCCGAATAAATAAAGGTGCTTAAATCATAAGCACCCATACGGAAGCTTAATATATTATATGTACTTAGCATTCCGTTAAGAACTGGAGCGGATGACGAGGCTCGAACTCGCTACCTCCACCTTGGCAAGGTGGCGCTCTACCAGATGAGCTACATCCGCAACATTGGTGCCTCCGGGCGGAATCGAACCACCGACACGGGGATTTTCAGTCCCCTGCTCTACCGACTGAGCTACAGAGGCAAAAATGGCGACCCGGATCGGGTTCGAACCGACGACCTCTAGCGTGACAGGCTAGCGTTCTAACCAACTGAACTACCGGGCCAAATGGTGGGAACAACAGGGCTCGAACCTGTGACCCTCTGCTTGTAAGGCAGATGCTCTCCCAGCTGAGCTATGCTCCCATTCATTTCTGCGTCGCTTAGTTGTCTCTCTCAGCGACGTGTATTATATTACCACACCCCACGGGTAAAGTCAAGGTTTTTTTAAAAATTTTTTCAAAAATATTATAAAATATTCTTTATGCCGCATTTTATGCGGGTTTACAAAGACTGTCAATCAGCAGAAGGGTGTTTTAATACTGATCCCATGCGAAATTATAAAAAATTTTTTTAAAAAATAATATTTTTTCTTTTAAAACATACTTTCATATGTTATTATATTTTTATAATTTATAAAGACGCATACTCCTCTCGGCTGACACAACAAACCATATGACCGATAACTCACGCAGATCATAACACGCCCTGCAAAGGAGCACGCCGCTATTTAAATATTTTATATTAGGAGCGATAAAATGTCGGAAGAAAACAGATTTAAAGTCAACCTGCATGGCATGATCGATATACTCGCAAACCACCTCTACAGCTCACCCGATGTATTTATAAGAGAACTTCTTCAAAATGGCACGGATGCCATTTCCGCGCGCAAGCTCTATGACAAGAGCTTTAAAAACGGAATGATCACCATTGAGCCGAGAATCACAGACGGCAAAAAAACTATCATTTTCACCGACAACGGAATAGGTCTGTCTTATAATGAGATCAACGAATTTCTCGCGGTTATCGGACAGTCCTCAAAGCGTGACATTATGACAGGACGCATTTCTGAGGAATACATAGGGCGCTTCGGAATAGGTCTGCTCTCATGCTTCATGGTAACCGACGAGATACGCATGACCACTCACTCAGCTAAAAGCGGAGAATATCTCGAGTGGATAGGGACTCCCGATGGTGTTTACAAGATAAACAGGCTTGATTCCTGTCCTGACGGCACTACCTTCTACATTAAGTTAAAGGAGGATTCTATCGGATATTTTGAGGCAGAAAGGATCGAGGAGCTTGTGCGGTACTTCGGTCTGCCGCTCCCATTTCCCATAATGCTTAAAACCGAAAACGATACGCACAGGATAAATACAGTCGTCGATTACAACAGCAATATGCACGACTCTATAATGGAGTTCGGGTATGACCTTTTTGGAATAGAGTTTATAGACTATATCCCGCTCAATTCCCGCAAGGGACTTTTCAGCGGCGTTGCATATATTCTGCCATACAGAATAGCCCCGACAACCCAAGGTAATCACAGAATATACTTAAAGCATATGCTCCTAACCGAAAACGGAGGAAACCTACTGCCGGAGTGGGCGTTCTTCCTGCGGTGCTTTATCAACACCAACTCTCTGCGTCCGACCGCTTCACGAGAGGATTTTTACGACGACGATATGCTCGAAGCCGCGAGAGAGGAAATCGGAGAGTGTATTGAGGCTCATCTCATAGATATGTCACACAAGAATCCCGAAATCCTGAAAAAGCTCGTTGACATTCATAATCTCGCGATAAAGAGTATGGCAATAGACAACGATGAGCTTTTCAATGTGTTTATCGACTATCTTGAGTTTGAAACCACACGGGGCATACTCAGCGGTTCCAATCTCAAGAAAACAGACGAGCCGTTTACCTTTACATTTGATGTTGACAAATTCAAGCAGTACTCCCCTATTTTTACAGCTCAAGAAAAGCTGCTCGTCAACGCAGGCTATGTTTATGACGATAAGCTCATGATGAAGCTGATAAACTCCGCGGAGCTTACGGCGGCAGAGCTTAACGAGGACGAATTTCTCGATAATCTCGAAGAACTGACAAAAAAAGAACGAGATGAGTTCAATGGCTTTATTGATACAGCCAACGACGCCATTGAAGCGTTTGACTGTGAAGCGGAAATAAAGTCGTTTATGCCTTATGAACTTACAGCACTGTACATAATGGACGAACAGGCGAAGCTCTATCGTCAGATAATAAGAGCCAAGGAAACGACCGACGAGCTTTTTTCAGATATATATGCCGCATTTGCCGAGGAAATAGAGGATAATGCTACCACCACACTTGTTTTTAATTCGGAAAATCCACTGGTACAAAAACTAAAAAACATAAGCGGCAGCCAGCTTGAAAACATAATAAAAATATTATACGTTCAATCCCTGCTTTTGGGGCATTACCCGCTCCGTAACAATGAAATAGCGATAATGAACAAGAGCATAGAGGGACTGATCGACGGAGGAATAGTAAAATGATAGACGGATACAAAATAAAAAACGAGTATGACAAGCTTCCTCACGGTAAAGCAAAAGAATCCGCAATAAAAAAGGCGATAACCATTGCCGACGACGCAGATGACTATGTATTCTCTTTTATCTTTCGAGAAGATTTGATGAAAGAAGATGAATTTCATGGGGATAGTCTTCAGTCATTGCTCATATTTCCCGAGATGTTGAAAATATTTGATGAGCATGAGAGCGAGATGGCGGAAAAACAATGGGAACTCATATGGCATTTCAAGTGGATTCTGAATGACGCCAGTGACTTTTACCAGGTCTCAAAGGAAAAGGCATATGAGCTTTTCGATGAGTTCCGACGCCGCTGTGAGCGGTACGGATATTCGCTTCGCCCGTATTACCAGCATCTGTACCAATTTGAAAACGATATAGACAAAAAATCAGCAAAGAGAGCATATCAGCAGTTTGTTATTTCCACGAGGGATTCCATGTCAGACTGTTATGCCTGTGAAATGGATACCCGTGTTGGATACGAGTTGGAAAATGCGTCACTCAGCCGCGCACTCGAAACTGCATATCCGATTTTGTCAGGACAGGCAAAGTGCGGTGAGATCCCACATATTACATATAAAAAGATCATGAACTACTTCTATGAGCATGACGACCTTGAAAACGCAGAGGTTTACCGTAAAAAGTGCTACCGCCTTATTTCAAAGGAATCCAGCTTTCTCCATGTAATAGGAGATATGCTAAAGCTGTATACACTGACCGATACGAGCAAGGGCATAAAGCTTTTTGAAAAGCACCTCGATTGGGAACTGAAGTCAAAAAACATGAGTATGAACATGGATTTTGACATAGGCGCTGCGGCTCTTTTTGACCGTATTAAAGCAAAAAAGAAAACTGTTACATTGCACCTGCCGAACGACTTTGAGCTTTATAGAGAAGACAACACTTACGACACTGAGGTACTTGCCGACTATTACTACAAAAAGGCTTTCGACCTTTGCAACAAATTTGACAAGCGCAACGGCAATGACTGGAACGCCGCAAAGCTTGAAAATACGATAGCACGCAACAGTGACATAAATTGATATAAGCATTAAAAAACGGTGATTCCAATGGAAAGCATAAAAGCTCATACCGCAGTCATAGGAGCGGGAGCAAGCGGGCTGTGCGCCGCGATAAGCGCCGCACGACACCTCAGGAAGCAAGGAAATCATGGTAAAGTCATTATACTCGAACAGGCTCATAAAGCAGGCAGAAAGCTACTGGCAACCGGTAACGGCAGATGCAATCTGACAAACGAGAATCTCTCAATACAGTCTTTTCACGGTGACATGAAGATAGCCGACAGTGTTTTCTCAAGGTGCGGCTTTGCCGAAATTACTGATTTCTTTTTATCTTTAGGACTTCTAACAAGGACTGATGATGCAGGGCGCGTTTATCCATATTCAAACCGATCCGATACTGTATTATCAACACTGCTGCTTGCCTGCAAAAAATACGGAATAGAAATCATAACGGACTTTACCGCTATTGACATAGAGAGATCAGTACATGAGCTTAAAATCATATCCGAAGGAAACATTGTGTCGGCTTCACAGGTAATAATCGCTTGCGGCTCAAAGGCAGGCAAGGGCTTAGGAACAGGACTGGGGTACAGACTGCTCGACAAGCTCGGAGTGCCATATTCCCCGCTGTTTTCATCACTTACGAGCATCGAGGTTTCCGAAAACATTAAGCGGCTGAAGGGCATACGAGTGAGAGGTGAAGTTTCACTAATCGCCGACGGAAAGGGGATCAAAAGTGAATCGGGCGAGATCCAGTTTACCGACACAGCTCTTTCGGGGATATGCGTATTCAATTTGTCACGCTATGCGGGCGAATTTTTCCGACTAAATACAGTCAACGGCTCATCGTGTAAGGATATAAGTATTAAAATTGACCTTATGCCCGAATTTTCTTTCACGGAAAAGTGCGCCATTTTGTCCGGCAGGAAAAAAGCCTTTTCGGAAGCGTCAGCCGCGGAGCTTTTATCCGGTATCATTGACAGCAGACTCGCAGAATACATATCCGGCAGGGTCAATGCCAAAATCGTAAACGACAGCACGATAAAGCGGCTTGCAAATGAGCTTTCAAGCATGAACTTTACACCTGTAAAGTCTGATAAAATTGACAACGCTCAGGTCACGGCGGGCGGAGTAACGAGCCGCTCTCTTGACCTCAATACGCTCGCTCTTAAAAGCGACAGTCGAATACGCTTATGTGGAGAGCTTCTCGATGTTGACGGCGACTGCGGCGGTTATAATCTGTCCTTTGCGTGGGCAAGCGGAATGATCGCGGGAGGCTTATACCGTGGCGTGTCAACTTAGAGCCATAAACACATCTTTTCATGTATTCGGTATAAAATTCTGTGTCCCTGTCTTAAATCCACAGCATTGTGTTTATGCTTATATGTCCTAAAAGTTTCACATACTTTTTTGAAAGGTACGATCGCATGATACGAATCACATCCGTTCCCCTGCCGATAGGCTTTACGGATAAAACGATCAGAAAAGCTGTCTGTAAGAAGCTGAGAATTGATGAAGTGCAAATAAAGCGGGCATCACTATTTAAATGTTCCTTAGACGCGCGCAAAAAGGAAAATATACACTACACCGCTACCATAGATGTTGACCTGACAAGCGGAGAAAGCACCACGCTTAAACGATATGGCTCTTCAAACGTTTTTCATGCAGAGCCGTATCGCTATGAGCTCCCCAAAAGCAGGCAAAGACTGAACCTACGCCCGATCGTTGTCGGCAGCGGTCCGGCAGGACTTTTTGCGGCTCTTATACTGTCGCAGGCGGGTGAAAGACCTATACTTATTGAGCGCGGCCGAGACGTCGACAATAGAATCAACGATGTTGAACGCTTTTGGGCTTCAGGTGTACTTGATACCAAGTCAAATGTTCAATTCGGTGAGGGCGGCGCCGGAACGTTCTCCGACGGCAAGCTCAACACGGGTACAAAGGACAGCCGCGCACGAAAGGTTCTCGAGGAATTTGTCGCTAACGGTGCGCCGAACGATATACTCTATCTCGCAAAGCCACATATCGGTACGGATAAATTGCGTCCCACTGTTAAGAATATCCGTAAAAGGATAATCTCTCTCGGCGGTACTGTAATGTTTGAAGCTAAGCTCACAAAAATACTTTCAAATAACGGCTCAGTGACGGGCGCTGAGATAGAGCTTGGCGGAAAAATCGAAAAAATGGAAACAAACGATATTATTCTTGCGATAGGTCACAGCGCGCGAGATACCTTCAAGATGCTTTTTGACAATGGTATCATCATGGAGTCAAAGCCGTTCTCAATCGGCGCGAGAATAGAGCATTTGCAATCGGCGACGGATATAGCTCAGTTCGGCGGAGAAGCAAAAGCCCTCGGACTTCCGCCTGCTGATTACAAGCTCGCTGTCCACCTCAAAAATGGACGCGGCGTTTATACTTTCTGTATGTGTCCGGGCGGCTGCGTCGTCGCGGCAGCAAGCGAGGAAAACCGCTTAGTCACCAACGGAATGAGCCTGTACGACAGAGGTAATATAAACTCTAACAGTGCGCTGCTTGTAAGCGTATCTCCGAAAGATTTCGGCAGTTCCTCTCCCCTATCCGGAATAGAATTTCAGCGAAGGCTTGAAAGCGCCGCCTTTTCTCTCGGCGGTGGAAGATATAGCGCTCCGATCCAGCGTGTCGGAGATTTTCTAAAACGCAGAAAAAGCACAGGATTCGGTGATGTTCTCCCGACCTACAAGCCTGATACTGCATTTGCAGTGCTTGACGACTGTCTGCCGGAATTTGTGGCGGATTCGATGCGTGAGGGGATTTTAGAAATGGACAAACGGCTTCACGGCTTTGCGGCGAACGATGCTCTGTTGACCGCTGTTGAGAGCCGCAGCTCATCACCCGTGCGGATAATTCGTAATAATGATTTACAATCGCCTGTTATGCGAGGATTATATCCTTGCGGCGAGGGTGCGGGCTACGCGGGCGGAATAATCTCAGCAGCAGTAGACGGCATAAAATGCGCCGAGGCAGTGCTTTGCCGAGGCGATAAGAATAAATAACCACACACCGATTTGAAATATATTAAAAAGCAAAAGGAGGAATCCCATGAAATGGGAATTTGCTTTTCTTGATTTTATCAGGAACAACATTTCCAACCCGATTTTGGACTTTATTGCGATTTTGATAAGCTCGTTCGGCACATTATGTATCCTTTGGGCGGTTCTGACCGTTATTTTTTTGATAATTAAAAAGACTCGTCGTCTCGGAATAGCTATGCTTATATCATTTGCCCTTTCATTCATAATAGGCAGTTGTATAATAAAGCCTGTTGTCGCACGAATACGTCCTTATGATGTCAATACCGCGATACAGCTTATTGTCAGACCGGAGATGGACTATTCGTTCCCTTCGGGGCATACATTGTTTGCTTTCTCGAGCGCAACAGTGATTTTTATGAGATACAGAAAGGTCGGAATATTCTTTTTGATTTTCGCTGTACTCATGGGGCTGTCAAGGCTGTATCTTTATGTACACTTTCCCACCGACGTTATATGCGGCGCGCTCTTAGGGATCATTATAGGTATAGCGTCACACTACTTTGAAAAGCAAATACATCGTCTCGGCAATAAACGCAAAAACACCTGAAAAAGCCTTATGGATCATATAGAGGTCCATAAGGCTTTTTTGACATATCCACAGTCAGTCATATTCCATATTGTACAAGCATATGCTTTACAAATGCTTTCGGAGCGTGATATGTGTGGATATTATATTAAGGATCAACAAAGCGATAAATTCCGTTGTATGGGGTCCCGCCGTACTCATCGCGCTGCTTTGTATAGGTATATTCTTTTCATATAAGCTCGGTTTTTTGCAAATTTTAAAATTCAGGCTTTGGTGGGATGAAACAGTAGGATCACTTTTCACAGGGAAGACCAAAAAAACAGAGCGTGGAAAAATCAGCCCGTTCCGCGCTATGTCAACCGCACTCGCGGGAGCTATCGGAACGGGAAACATAGTCGGAGTTGCGACCGCGATAACTCTCGGAGGACCCGGGGCAATATTCTGGATGTGGATATCGAGTATCTTCGGAATGGCGACTATATTTGCTGAAAATGTTCTCGGCGTCCTGTATCGAGAAAAGCGCAGCGGCAAATTTGTAGGCGGTCCTATGTATTACATAAAAAATGGGCTTCACTGTAAATGGCTCGCAGTTGTTTTTGCGGTATCGTGCATACTTGCCTCTCTCGGTATGGGAAACATGACACAGTCAAACGCAGTATCGGGCGCACTTGATGTAGGCTTTGATGTATCTCCGACAGTTACAGGGGCGTTTCTCACATCTCTTGTCGGAGTTGTAATATTCGGAGGAATCGAGCGCATATCGTCATTCACCGCAAAAGTCGTACCAATCATGTCGGTACTTTATACGATCGGAGCATTGGTGATAGTTTTTGTCAATATAAAAAAAGTCCCCGAAGCATTCGGGGAGATTTTTTCGTCGGCATTCGATATAAGCTCCGCAGCGGGCGGATTCTTAGGATACGGAATGTCGCGGG
>CANQUS010000031.1 GCA_947627055.1 uncultured Clostridia bacterium
CCTTATCAAACTCCTCAAGGCTCATCGCCTTTTCTAAGGTCTTTAAAATATTATAAATTATTGTAAAATTATCCATTATAACACCTCACTGTCATATACAGAAAAACCGCTCTCATGTAAGAGCGGTCAAAATATCAGGTAACGACCCCGAGATATTTCATAGTATATTCTGTTTGTTCAAATTCTACAGAACCGTTATTAACAATAATTTTTAATACAATTGGTGCGGGGGTTTCATCCATCAGACCACTTTCCCCCTTTTTAGGGTCATGATATTGCAACCAAACATCATTTTTCCCCCAACACTGCGACATATTCTTTGCTTTTTCAAAATCAAGTGAATTAGCTATACAGTAGTTCTGTATTTCTTTTTTATACATATCAAATAATTTACACATAAACTCAACCCCTTTTTTCAAATGTACGGTAATCTCCCTTTGAATTGTATATCACAGCATTCATCTGGTCAAAACAATCTAAGATTGAATAATCACCGTCAGACGGCTGCATACTAAGAAAATCAATTCCGGGGTGCGTATGACCACTCCAACGATAACCATTATCAGACATTCTCTTAGCTTCATCAATGTTGATTTTGACGCTGACAGCATTTCCTCGGACAATCAATCTTTTTCCGTCTTTCGTAAACATAGCAAACTCGTCACCGGTAAATGCTGTCAAAGCAGACAAATCACTCATGTTTACTGACTTTTTAGGAACAACAGCCCTGCTGTCAAAGTCCGGTAATAGTTCAAGCAGTCGCTTTTGTCTGTTATTCAATTCCACACCGAAGGTAAGAACAGCATTAGGCTTTCCCTTTCCGGTATTTCGCTGTTCAATCGGCAAATCAATCGAGTGTATAGACATCTGCGACACCTCTCCTGATACTATTATACCACTTTCTCCCGCATTTTCAACAGTTTTAACAGAATTTTCGGCCTTTGCTTTCTCGTTCCACTCCTTTGCCCTTGCCGCATACATACGCCTGTTATCGGCGTCAAGGCTGTATTTGCTCATGCGTGAAAAGCGTTTTTCCTGCCGCTTACAATAGGCTTGCTTTTCCTCCGCGGTGTATTTTTCCTTTTGCTCGTCAAGTTCCTTTTTGCTGTAACTTTCTTCCGATGTCGTTATGCCCTCAAAGTATGTAGTATGCACATCCTTACAGCGCGGATGATACAACCCTTGTGCAATCGCCTCCGACAAAAGGGGATAACCTTTTTCTTTTGCCTCCTCAGCCGTTCCGCCGCTCCACACATCATCTATAAATATCTTGCCGACAAACGGTGCACACAGCGGACAAGGACAACTCCTCTTATTCAGAATGACCGTTGATATTCCCCAGCCTCTCCGCATCTCTCCTTCGCCTTGCAAATATGCCCGTTTTGCGGCTGTTTTGATTGCCATATCCGCATAATCCGAAATTGTGTGACGACTGCCGTTTTTGTACTCTACGCTGTTAATTCCGGCACGGAGGAAGTCACGGCCTGCCATATCAACGGCCTTTTCATACGTTCCTGCTCCTGTGTTCGCATAAACCTGAGCATTATATATTATCTGTCTGTATTGGTCGTCCGCACGTCTCAAAACGGCATATTCGGCTTTTTCCATATCATGAAGAGTTGATTCGATAAGTGCATTCAGCTTGCGGTCGTTTACCGTAAAAAATGCCCCCTGTGTCTGCACGTTACCCGCAAATGCTGGAGCATTTGCGCCGTATACTTTAAATCCCCGCTTGATTGCCTGCAAAATTCTGCGTTCCTGCTTTGTACTGCCGTCGTTGAAACTGTCCTGCAAAATCGTGCGTATCTGATTATTCAGCTTATTGTATCTCGGAGGGAATTTTTTCGCATTCGTTTTCCGATAATCCTCCAAGGCTTTTAACTGTACTGCCTGCCACTGTTCCCAGTTATAACCGAGCTTTGTCTCCTCGGCACGGTGTCTGTCAAGATTTCTCATCATTGATCCGATAAGCTCATCTTCTATTTTTTCAAAGACCTCCGACAAATCATACGGCATATATCATCACTCCGTAAAAACAGGCTCGGAAACGCTCTCCACGCCCATTTCAGCCTTTATTCTGCTTACCTCTGCCGACTTCCATTCCTCGGTCTTTGTGTCGCCGTACAACTCGTCTACACAGGCTTCAATGCTCATAATATTCTGAGTTCGTCCCTTTCCTATCGTTTCAACCTGACTTTCAAATGACGGATTCGCGTATTCGCCGAACGGCACTTCAATGTCAATATCTCGCAGCGCTTCACCGCTCATCAGAGCCTTAGTATTGAAAACAGTCTGTATCAGCTTCGGAATGACCGATTGCAGAACACCTACAATTTTATTGCGTGTGTACAGTGTGGTTTTTTCCTTTTCCCTCTGTGCCTCGGCATTGTCAAGTTTCTTGACGTCGATACCAAGTGTTGACGGGGATATAATCCCTTGCAAACAAAGGTCAAGCGCTGTTATGTATGTACTCAAATAGCTGTCGTGCGGTATGCTCGGCTGAATAAGCTCGGGTCGGTTATTCCCTCCGTTTTCCGGCATTGCTCCGTCTGATTCGATAAATACATTATCGAAAAAATTCGGCTTAAGCGGCTCACCGTTGTACGGATTCCGAGGAACGTAATTCGGCGGAAGATATTTTGTAGGTCTGCTCATCCGCACGGCATAAAGCCACTGTGACCATGCCTCATCAAGCGCGTCAAAGCTGTCTGTCTTGCCTCCGTCAAAAAGCGACTGCCCTCTGCCCTCATATACTCCGCTGCCGTAAATCATAAGCGGCACTGCCATTATTACGGATTTATCAAATTCTACATTTCTCAGTCCTGCCGTCTGAGGTATTGCGTCAAGACTTACCTCGCTATTGCCGCGATAAAGGCTGTATCGTACATAACCGTAGCCGTAATATTCTTGCAACGTATATGTACCGTGTCGGTTCTCATAAATCGTCTTGAATACGATCTCCCTGAGCCGCCCACGCTCATATATAAATTCGACCTTATCTCCTGGGTAAAATTCTATAATCGGTTCTTCGGAAATATCGCTATCTATGCTTATCTTGAACGCTCCGTCACCGACAACAAGTGTTTGAGTAAGAGCCTTATTCAGAACAATTTTGAAATCGTTTTCTTCTGCGATTTTATCCCAAACTTCCGACAACTCTGACGGAAGTTTGATGTCATTCATATCGGAAAGAACAATGCTTACAAGTGTATCAACAATCAACTTAGGTATTCCGGTATGCACCTTGCGTATCTCCATACCTCGGGTCGGTACTGCCGCCCAGAATGATGTACGGTTTTCGGGAAGTTGCTTGTACAACTCCGACAGTTCCTCGCCGTTGCCCCGATACCATATTCGATTTTTTGCCGCATTCGCCGTAAAATCAAGCTGTTGTGTGATCGTTACGGCCGTTGTCTGCGGAGGTTCTATTCTCAAAAAACTTCTCAAAGCATTTCTCACCTTATCTGCTATCATTTACTGCTCCAATCTGTGCCTTGTAGGGCAAAAATGCGTATTGCACACTGTTTATCATGTGGTCATTCTTATCTTCGGGAGTGTTGTCCTTATCCTCTTGCCACGAGTAAATTTCAAGCTCTCGGATATAATTTACACAATCGGAAAGCACATAAAACTGACTGTTTGCAAGCCAGCCGAGCTGTAAATTGATACGGTCAATTATCGTTGTTTTCTTCCATGCATTATTAAAAACATAAATACAGCCGCTTTGACGCTTGTATTTATTCAGTTCCGTTATCGTTGCCTGATCCGCATTGTCTATAAATACATTGCGTGCAAAGCCCCAATCCTGCCGATTACGTTCAAGAAAATCTATGAGGTTTAATACCGTATCGCTCGGTGCGATCGGTGTCTGCAATTCGGCATTGTTATATACTCGCTCATCGAGTACCACACACCTGCCTTTGTCGGTTATTCCGATGAATGACATCGCTATCGTATCGGGGCTTTTCTGCGAATAGGCCGTATCAAGACCTGCGGAGTAATACTCAAAATACTCCCCCTGCTTACTTCTGCTATCCTGCTTTAACGGAAGAATATCTTCCTTTCGCACAATGTGCCTTGATTTGTCAAAATTACTGAATACAAGTCCTGTCGCTCTGCCTCGCAAGCCGAGAATTTTGTTTTTATAAAGCTTTGTGCCTTTCGGGGCGGCAAGCATTTTTCGCTGTATATCTTCATCAGTCAATGATAAATTATCCCTAAAAGAAAAGAACCAATACCGCCAATTCGGTACGGGTTCTTCAGTAAGCTCCGTCATGATCTCTTGTGGAACATCTTTAGCATATTTTTGATACGGTCGGGAACGGTTAATAAACTCTTTATAAACTGGTAAATTCGGGTCATCAGGATTGAGTGTTGCCATAAGATAATCATTACGGGTCGATATCTCACGCACAAACTCAATGTCTGCGGTGTTAATCTCATCAATGTACACACAGCCAAACTGAGCACCGAGGGCCATTTCCCATTTATCTTTATTGTCATAGCCTAAAACATAGATTATTTTGCTCTCAAACTTTATATGGGGAAGCTTGTAATCTTTATCGCCGTTGCCACAATAACGAGCGTTACGGTGTAGGTCGAGTATTCCGTTATCCTGCTGAATAATCGTTTCTTCCGCTTTACCTGTTGTCTTTGCGGCTATAACATGAAGTTTCTTGCGACTTGCCGATACCATACGCATAAATTTAATTCCTGCTCCGACCGTTGTCTTTCCGCTTGCGGTCGTACCCTCAAGAAAATCAGCGGAAACATTATGCACGGAATTTATGAAATCAATATACTTCTGCGACAGAGGAAACCTACTTTTCAAGTCCCTCACCGCCTAACTGATTGAAAACGTCTGAGAGCTTTTCCGAGGTTCTAACGGTTGTGTCGACTTTGACTGTATACTCGCCTGTCATTCGGTTAAGTGTGTCTACGGCACGTATTCGGTCTCCCGGCTCGTTACTTTCGTCCTTTGCAATATCAGACAACATGACTTGCCGATCCTTTGCCGTGAGTATTCTCTCCTCTTTCAGCTTGTCGGTTATCTCCCTGATGTACTCTGTAACTCCCACATTTCCCAACAATTCGTACCCTCTGGAATTTGCATAGGCTTCCGAATACCCTGCCTTGATCGCACTCTGAACAGTGTTACCGCTCTGAGCGTAAAATTCAGCAAATTTCCTTTGACGTATATTCAATTTTTCTTTCACGATAACACCTACTTTCTTACGCACAAAAGCCGCCCATATAGGACGGCTATCGTGTAAATCAAAATATCAGGAGGACTATAATGCAAGTTGTTGGCGGTGGAGGACTGAGCCGAGAAAGGCTGTCCTTCGATCCCGCCCATTTGCATAATACCATTTTACGATAAACTAATGGGACATTACAGGACATTGGCTGCCAAAAAAGCAAATATTTTTTTGTGAATATTTCACAATTACTTCATGCCTGTTTCTTTTCTGAAAATCTGTAATGCTATCCCATGCCAACGATATATTGTCTTGGGTGTCAAATTCATACGTTCCGCTATCTGCTCCAGAGTATACCCGTTTATGTATTTGTCTGTCAGCAACGCTATAAATTTTCGATTATAGACGTAGCGTATCCTCTCTCGTATCTCAGCCTTTATGTCTACAAGTTTATCGATCTCTGCGTTAATTTCCTCCTGCAAATCGACGATCTTATCAACAAGCCTCATCGAGTTGTTTTGTTTGCCCGACTGCACCTTGTCGCTAATTGTCGGGCTTGTAATCGACGCCGCATTTAGCTTCAACCTGTACAGCTCCTCCTGTTTCGCGTTGATCAACATATCAAGTGATCGCGCCTGATTTAAGTATTCTTTCGCTGTCAAGCTATCTCCTCCCCTTTATATCACTTTCTTTTCGCCATAAATGCCCCTACAAGCCGTTTTTGCGGTTTTGGAGTATAGTTTTACCTGCAAGGCACTAAAACGTCTTACAGGGCGTTTATTTTGATTTTTTGCGCTGTCTGTTCCAATTCGCAAGAATATCGACATACTCGTGATATTTATGCGGCCTAACAGGTCTTTCAACCGGCGGCGTACGGAAATGCAGCAATAGGCACTCGCCAATGCTCTTGTAGTTATCTACAAAGTCGTAACCTATAAGCTCGCCGTTTTTAATCCTTTTCTTTATCATGTTGTGGTACGGGTACATCAATCGCCCTCCTGTTCCACTTTTTAATTGCACCATCAATCGTTGTGGGGTTGCCTACAAAACAACCTGTTGCAAATCTTAATTGACAGCCGTATTTATGATGTCCTCGCGGCTCATATCTAATTGTTCTGCCGTCTGCCATCATACATTTTTGCAATTGCATTTCGCAGCCACAAAACGGGCAAGGTTTTAATTGTTCATTCATGTCAATTGGCTTCATTCTGATACCTCCATATTCGCGCCACAGTGCGGGCAAAACGGTGTTACTTCTTCCATGTGATCCATCTCATATCCGCACTTGGAACAGTGATTATACCCGTAGCAATCTTCTATCCACTCACCGCGATTTTCTACATCCGTAGACGGCAGGCTGTTAATAATTTCAACGATTCTTTTAGTTGCCGGTTCTCTTGACAGCAATTTCTGCTGTGCTATTTTCTCTTTAAGTTCATCCGCGTCTATGTATTTGTTCATTCTTCATCGACCTTTCTCAAACTCAGGGCACTCTTTCACCAAATAAGATTTTATTTTTTCATCATACCCGCCGTGGCATTTAAGAATTGTTTCATCCGCATTCCATCCGCTGACAGGCTCAAACTTTCTACTCCAACTGCACCCCGCTCTTGTGCCCTTTGACGGCACCGCATTTTTGCAGTACCAACACAGCGTTTCACGAGGATCTCTGTTTTTATATGTACTCATATTTTACCTCCTAATCGCGCTCCATTACATAAACAGCAATCATCAGCGCCTCTATATCGCGCAGTATTATATCGTCATGCTCACTGTCGCCGTCCAATAACGACTTGAGATCCCTAATCAAGTCTTTAAGCTGTGCCACCGCCTCATGATGTGTCATTTTGATTCCTCCCCCGAATATTTAGCCTTAAGTTCGTTTAATAAATCTTCCTGCACATTTGCTTTACCCTGCAGGCTTTGCAAAACTCTCTCATCGCAGGTGTTCTCCGTAATCAGATGATGTATGATCACAGCATTTTCCTGCCCCTGTCGATACAGTCTCGCGTTCGCCTGCTGATATAACTCCAAGCTCCAAGTTAATCCAAACCACACGATAATATTTCCTCCGGCCTGAAGATTAAGTCCGTGACCCGCTCCTGCGGGGTGCGCCAATAAAAGCTGTATTTCTCCATTATTCCAATCTTCAATATCGGCAGAGTTTTCAAGCTTCCTTGCAAATCTAAAGCGCTTTTTAATACGTTCCAAATCATGCCTGAAGCTGTAAAAACACAGGATCGGCTTACTGTTTGAAGTGTCTATGATCTCTTCAAGCTTATCAAGTTTACTGTCGCTCGTCTCCGCGTATGTACCGTCCGGCAAATACATCGCGCCGTTGCTGTACTGCAGGAGTTTATTTGTGAGTGCAGCCGCAGTCGCGGCGGTCACTTCGCCCTCCATGAGCTGTATATAACAATCTTTCTCGAACTTTTCGTACGCCTTTCGCTGACTCTCACTCATATGTACGCTTATGACCAAATCTATCCTTTCCGGCATATCGAGCCAATCCTCCGCTTTCATAGAAATACATATGTCCGAAATTTTATTCATGATAGCCGACTCGGCGTTCTCCTTCAGCTTGTAGTTAAATATCGTTGTCTGATTTCGCTGGTTCGGCGTAAAGTATCGTTCACGATAACCTGTGACCGTTTTTCCCAAACGTTCTCCGCCATCTATAAGATACATCTGGCTCCAAAGGTCTATTAAGCCGTTCGGTGCCGGCGTTCCCGTAAGGCCAACGACCCGCTCGCTCCGCATTATGTATTTTTTTAACGCCCTGAACCGTTGTGCCTTTGGCGACTTGAAACTCGAAAGCTCGTCTATGACTACCATGTCAAAAAACCATCCGTTACCTATGCCCGACAATTCATCTGTAAGCCATACGACATTTTCCCGATTTATGATGTATATATCCGCTTCCTGTGACAGTGCAAGTCTGCGTTGCCTCGGCGTGCCTAAAATCTTGACAATTTTCAGGCTCTTAAGGTGCTCCCACTTATCACACTCCCTGCTCCATGTATCCTCGGCCACTCGTAACGGCGCAATTACAAGTACCTTTGAGACAGCAAAGCAGTTATAAATTAAGTCCTCGATCGCCGTAAGTGTTATTACTGTTTTGCCGAGTCCCATATCGAGAAATAGTCCGCAGCGAGGTGTCCGAAGTATTTTGTCAATCGCCGTCTGCTGATATTTATGAGGTACAAACTTCACTTTCTATCAGCTCCTTTACTTTACTCTTGCTGTCTATCACATATACCCTCGCACCCAAAGCTTTAAATATGTCATGGACTCTAAGCTGTTCGGGGCGAGGCATTTTGCCCGGTGCTTTAAGCTCCACGAAAACAATTTTTCCGCCCGAAAATAGCACGATCCTGTCCGGCAGGCCTCTCATACTCGCGGAGATAAACTTTAGACATAAGCCGCCGTGCCTTTCAACCTCTTTTTTGAGGTAATTTTCTATCGCTTTTTCACTCAAAATTCTATAATTCTCCTTTCTGTCACAAAAAGTGTCACATCTTGAAACCCTGTAATTATCAGGTTTTTTTGAGGGCGCCGCAATGTGGTGTGACATTTTTGACAGCATCCTATAAATTATTTCTTAATATAGAATTTATAGGATTTATTTAATTCTGTGATTTCTATAAATTGTATAATTGAATATACTTTATAAGAAAAAGTGTCACAACTGTCACAATAGTCTCGCAAGCCGCGCTGCTACGGTGTTTTAGACGTGACACTTTGATTGTCATAATTGTCACACTCTCTAATAAAACCCCTTTGCACTCCATAGTTTCCGAATCTTATTCTTACAGCTTCCCACCCTCCAATGCGTACAATAATGTCCTTTATCTCTTTACATCGTTGATATGTGAAGTCCCTCCTGTCGCCGCCAAAGGCCTCGCACCACACCTCCAGCGGACACACCTTATCTCTGCGGATAGTGCCTTTCGGCTGCACGCCGAAGTCGCTCCCGTTCAAAAACAGTCTTCTGTCGGACAGGCTCATTTTTGCCCAGTCCTCGGGCAAAAGTGTATCAAGGTACTTTACTACATCACCGGTCAGCGGGCTTTCCTCAAAGTGTGCGTTTTGTTCCAATGCAGACAATTCCCGCAGAATATCAGTATCCATATATATCTTTTCGCCGCCCTTGTACATCTGCACGGCTTCCGCCCAAAGCTGGTCGACCTCATAGTCGGTCAAGTCTGAAAATACACTTTTTACAGCTTTTTTCGGATTTAGATCTATCGGAAAAAATCGGCGGTTGCCCGTCTCGTCTCGGAGAAATTCATGCCTGTTGGTCGTGCCTACAAATATGCACTGACGCTTTCTTGTTTCCGTATGATGCCCGTATGCGGCTCTGTATGAGTCTTCTGATTTTGCCGTAAAATGTTTGATGATCTCAACTTCGCCTTTACGCATAGCGGCAAGTTCTCCGATTTCAATTATCCAAAATCCCTGCAGCTGCTCATAGGCTTCCTTACCCTGCATAGTCGTAATAGTGTCGCTGAACCAGTTTTTCCCGAGCTTATATATCATGTGGCTCTTTCCGCAGCCCTGAGGTCCTACAAGCACGACCACACTGTCGTACTTTATTCCCGGAACAAATGCCCGTGAAACTGCCGCGACAAGCATTTTTCTTGTAACGGCGCGGACATATTCGGTATCATCCGCGCCGAGATAATCAACAAATAGTGTTTCATCTCTCTTTTTTCCGTCCCACTTAAGCCCGTTAAGATAGTCCAAAACAGGGTTATATTGATTACTCATGCTTACAAGCGCCCATGCGTCTGCAACCGCCGCCTTGCTTTTAATTCCGTAGATACTCTCGGTATAGTGTCTGAGTCCGGCGTCGTCTGTATCCGTCCATTCTCGTTCGCGGGTATCCTCACTCCAGGGTAATGCGCCTGTCGCCATATGTCTCTGAGTAAATATATTGTACGCAATTTTTCCCTTAAGCCTGCTGTCGTTCTTAAATATCTTCAGACAGTTATCAATAGTCGGCAAATTGTTATTTTTGCCGTCGCATTGAAGCTCGAGTATCCAATCCGTATTCTCCTCCCCGACCTCAACTAAACCCTTGAAATCCTCCGCGCAGGAGGCTGCCCTCTCCTTGTACATAAGCTTGCGGACATTATCGTTATGCGCGGCAAATTCCTGCATGGCTATATATGACGGCAGCTTTGCCGTCGGGGTTCCGTCTTTTGCATCCTCGTCCTTATTGCCGAAAAGATGGATACGGACAAGGTCAAAGGCGTTGCAAAGCTGTCCGCCCGCAGGATCCGTTGCATGGTTGGAATATGCAAATTTGCCGCTGTCATATACGACAAGACCCGCAGCCGTACTGCCGTTTGCATATGTATATCTTTCGGGTTGGACACACTTTGTGTAAACTCCGGACAGAAAATTATTTATTGCCGAGTGTATATCATATATGCGGCAAAAAGCTCCGATCACGCCCTTTTTCAAAGTGGGATCTTCTTGTTTTTTAAGCAGTCTTTCCTTTGTCTTTACGGTTCTTGACGAATAAGCCCACTGTGTTACATCACGCCAGTTGTCGTATAAGGCAAGCACCTTGTCAACGTCAAGGGGTTTGTTCTCGCTGTGCTTGAATACATACTCGCCGTCTATGCTCGTACTCGGATAGTACATTAACCTTTGCGGCTGATACGTTGTATCATCAAACAAATCAATGCCTATACTCTCGGCTAATTTTCGGGCAACGGCCTCATATTCATCCGCCGAACATTCCCTTGAAAGGGGTATCACAAGCCTCAGTCGCGGCTTTTCTGCCGTATGTTTATGTGTTGAATAAATACAGTAGGTGTATTCCGCAAACAATTCGATTGTTTCGCAGAGATCCCCACTTGCAAAGTCCGCATCAAGTGTCAGCAGCGAACGAGCTTCGACACACCCGTTTTTTCTAATACCGTTTTTAAGTCTCCCTCCGACAAATCCGCCAACATCCTTTATGTTATCTTGCTGTGTCTTTGTCATGTTCTTAAACTCGCCCTGTGTTTCACTCGTTCGTTGGGTTTGCGAAAGCCTTTTAATAAGTTCGCTCCAAGTGATCTTAATATTTTTCCAGATCTTTGTATTTCTGCTTAAGCCTGTCGCTATACTGTACTCTTTCAATGTTTTATTCCCCCCCCAAGCTAATCCTTCATGTAAAATTCCGTTTCATAGGCTTCTGCTTTAAGGAGCAAACCTTTTGCCCATGGTATTGGTTCACCCATAACATCAGCGACTTCCTTCGCACTTGATGCGCCTTTCGGAACATCGAGGATAACCTCATCGTGAACATGAAAGTTGATCTCAAGTCCTTTATCCTCAAGTCTTATGATCGACTCTGCAAGACAGTCCCTCGCAAACGCCTGCACTATGTTTTCGGTTAATTTCCCCCCGAAGGTTTCTATACGTTCCCAAGTACCTCGGCTCTGATTTATTCCCATATATGTCAGTGCATCTCGGTCAAATTTATTTTTCCGAAGTTGCGGCCTTGCGTAGGCTATACTTCTCCCCGATGGCAGTTTGATAAACAGGATACCGGATTTTTTGTAGAACAAAATTCCGCATTTCAGTTGTGTCGGCTTGTCCATTACAGCGTTTATGGCGGCTCTCTCAACCTCTTTCCAAAATGCCGTTATATTTGGGTTTGAATCTCTCCAGCTGTCGACAAGAAGCTGTAACTCTTCTTCGGGTATGCCCATCTCCAAAGCTCCCATCGCTTTTAAAGCACCGACCGAACCGCCGTAACCGAGGGCGAGTTCGGCAATTTTTCCTTTTTGCCGCAGATGCCCGTTGACACCGTGCTTTTCCACGGGAACATGGAACATCTGGCTTGCGCTGGCGCAGTAGATGTCGCCGCCTTTGGCAAACACTTCCTGCCGCCACTGTTCTCCCGCTAAATACGCGATAACTCTTGCCTCGATCGCCGAAAAATCCGACACTATGAACCGTCTGCCGTCAGACGGTACCAGAGCCGTCCTGATAAGCTGCGACAGCGTGTCGGGGACGTTTTCGTACAGCATATCGAACAGTTCATAGTCGCCGTCACGGACTGTTTTTCGGGCAAGCGCGAGGTCGTTCAAATGATTCTGCGGCAAATTCTGCACCTGTACCATTTTTCCCGCCCAGCGTCCTGTTCTGTTTGCGCCGTAAAATTGAAGTATGCCCCGTATCCTGCCGTCAGAACATACGCCGTTAGTCATAGATTCGTATTTCTTTGTTGATGTCTTAGCCATTTGCAAACGTAGGGAAAGCACTTTTTTAACGATCGGGTCTGTCATTGTCTCTAACAGCCTACCAACTGTTTTTTTATCAAGCTTGTCAAATTCTTCGCCAGTTCTTTCCGACAACCATTTTTTAAGCTGCGCAACGGAATTGGGATTTTCAAGTCCCGTTAATTTTACGGCAAGCTCGGTGCATTTTGCTTTGTGCGCTTCGCTGAACTTAATAGCGTTTTGAGCCATAACCACATCAACTCTTACGCCCCTGTCCGTTATACGCTGGTCGTATTCCCATAATTTCTGCTCGCTTTCTGCAAGAGGAAAACGGCTTAGCTTTTGCTTTATTTCTCTTTCAACCACTACGTCCTGAATACAATAGACCTTAAAAATCTCCCATTTTTCAATATCGTGTTCAGGCAAGTTTCGTGTTCTGCCCCCATTGATTTTTGTCGGCTTGCACGGCTTCGAGAAGTAGTCTATACAAGCCTTGCCTGCTCTGTCTTTCTGTTCTGACAGTCCTAACGCTTCTGCGACCTGCCCCAGCGAACGCGGCATTCCCAGCTCTGCGGCACAGATCATAGTGCATTGCCATTGCTCAGGCGGCAAGATCAAATTGAAATATTTTGCGATACAGGTCCTTTCAAAATTTGCGTTATATGCTGTTTTTCTGATATTTTTATCGGTCAACGCGTCTTTTACCATGGCGGGAAGTTTCTCCCCTCTTGCAATATCAATGACCCTCACTTCCTCATCATCAAAAGCATACGCAAAAAGCAATATTTGAAAATCGGGAGCGTTTGCATACGCATATACTCCCGATTTTGTCAAATCCTTGCTGCTGTATGTTTCAATGTCAATACTCAGCTCTCTCATCCCAAAAAGTCGTCATCGTCGGCTTCAATATACTCCGCAAAGTCATCTTCAGCTCTTGAACGACCGCCGAGGGGCTCTCCGTCCTCGGTTTTCATGATGTTGTTGAGGCCGCAAGCGACGCCCTTATTGCCCTTCGTATTGAAAGCATAGAATGTAACGGACGCAAGTCCGTAGCAGCCGCTGTAAAACTCTGTAGAGTCAATGATAGATCTGCCCTTCTTATCTACAAGCCCCGGCTTCTGCTTACAGTTTGCGTTTATAAAGAACTTACCCTTGTAGTTCTCGTCGTCTTCTCTTTCCTCGTCCCCGTCGCGAAGCGGAAGCTTGAGCTTTGCCGGGATCCTACCTCCGAATTTGTTGACGCCTGCTTGCTTTGCAGCCTCAATAGCGTTATTTATTGCGCTAACGGTCTTTGTATCGTTTTTATCAATTAAAATAGACACTGAATACTTCTCGTTGCCGTCATCGTCAACTGTAGGCTCAAAAACGTGAGCATACGAGAATCTGACCTTACCTGTTACTACCTTTGTTAAGTTTTCTCTGTTGTTTGTCATAGTTTATGATCTCCTTTATTTTTCGATAAATTCTTTAAAATCTTTATTTGCTTTCTGTACCGAGTTTATTTCCTCGCGTTTATCCTCCACGCTCACAAGCGTAGGCGCGCCATGCGGCTTTATAATAAATTCGCCAAGCAGCTGATCAAACCTCTTTTTACCGAGTAACGAGGTCATGTCTGTGATGCCTTTGAGCCTTTTTGTATAGATGTCAGTCTCCGAATAGCCGTTTTTGATAAGCTTTTTGGCAATCGCTTCTTCATTTGTATATGTACGATTGCTTCTGCCCTCCACAAGTTTAAAGCCGGGAAATTTTACGTCGTTGTTTATGGCCTGATCAAGAGCATAGTCCTTTACAAGCTTTGCCCATTTGCACAGATCGTCGGCCTGGTCGATTATTTCCACTATCTCGCCAACTGACAGTTTTTCGGGCGGCTTAAAGTCATATACGGCTAATTTCTGTTTTTGCTCCGCGTATGCTCTGCAAATCGGCCTTGCTTTGCAAAATCCGTCATCGCAGTGTTTTCCTGCGATACATTCAAGATTATCCGCGTTGTCTGCAAGTTCGGCTTTTTCTTTAGCCTTGCGCCCCCACTCGTACAGTTCATTGACCGAGATCGTTTCCGAGCTTATATTGTCGATTCTCGGCTGATATATTGTCATAGTTACTGTTTTTATATCGTAAAGATAATCATAGTAGTCGAGCGCGCCAAGGGCATACAGGCGGAGTTGAGAGTTATTTATTGCCGATACCGGGACACCCTTACCATACTTGAGATCTATAATTTCTATCGCGCCCGTACTGATGATGACGGCGTCACCGGTACCGAAGCCGTTTGGCACATAAGCAGAAAAATCAAGCCTTCTTTCTATTGCTATAACTGCGTCCTTAGTATTTCGCAGCGCCTCGCTGAAGCGTTCGAGCACGAAATCTCTGTAATCGTTGGTATACTCGTCCATATCTTCGGTTATATTAAGCTCCGCCGTCCGTTTATGATAGCCTACTCTACTGATTGCTTTCAGGGCTAAATTTAGCTTTGCCTCTCCCAAAGCGTGAGCAGTTGTACCCTCCGTCGCGTATTGGGAGACCGTATCGGGGAACTCGGCCTCAAGTTTAACGGAGCCGGGGCAATTCAACCATTTTTTACTGCCAGAGGCGGACAGCTTCGCATGAGCATCCGGCATTTTCATTCCTCCTCGAGCGCCTTCATAACGGCGCTATAGTCCGATTCTTTAAGTTCCGTAACTTTATTTGCGCCGAACCTCGCAAGAGTATTCTTAGCGGCGTCCTTACCGTTTGCTTTAGCAAACTTAGCAAAAGCAGACCTTACATCCTCAATAGTGAATTTAGATTCATCAGGTTGTTTTATGGATTCCGTATCGGCTGCCGGTCTTTTAACGGGTAAAAAATCTTCCACAGCTTCTGTTTTTTGCTGTTCATGTTTTGCGGGCTCGGCTCTTGCTGTCAGCTGTGTCTCAATACTCTGAATCAGCCTTAGCACCTCGCCCGCTCCTTTCGCGGAGATGTCATTAAGGGTAAGATTTACTGTCATTTTAAACATCCTTTCTTTAATACTTGACAGGCGGATTAGGTTTTGCTATACTTTTAATAGATAGTGATTCTTCTTTTTCGTCCGCAGCGTTGGTGCGTTGCGGGCGGTTTTTTTTTCTTTTTATACATTGAGCTTGTCCTCCAGTGTAACGCGCTCTTGGATTTCATTTGCGAAGCGACAGTCTACTTTCTTGTTATCTTTCCGTGTATCTTAAATAATTCCAATCGTCAAAACGTGCGCCCAAAATCGCTTCAGGATCATCAAAATCGTTATATTCGATTTCCGCATAAGTATCAGGAAGTCCATACCGATTTTCATCTTCTTCATCGCAAAAGCAATCAGCGTTCATTATCATAGCATCATAGACTTCACCGCTTATTTCACCACAATCGAAAAGTTTCTGTGCAGTCTGAAAATATTTTTCTTTTGTCATTTCACTTCGTCCTTTCAGTGTGCAGAGGGCTTGTAACCGCCTTTCGGCGGTTGCCGTCTGCATTAAATGTTTATATTGGAATAACACCCTTGTTGATCTTCTCTATTGTAATATTCATCTTACTAATTCTCCTCTCAGTTCTTTTTCTTTAAACTCCTTATTACACGCGCCGACGAGTTCCGCCCACGCTTGCCAGTCATTTTTGCCGAGCCGTCTTAGCACCTTGCGGATTTTCTTTTGTCTGTCCGTTATGGGTTCTTCACGATAAATTTTTATGATAATTTTGTACCTCTTTTTTCTCGCCCCGCACATACGGGGCATATGTATTTTTTGGTGTTCGGTGCATTGCAGCTTACGTTCCATTTTTTGGAGCATATGCGGTTTATTGAACAGATAAATTTTCGGTCTTTCGGTGGTATTGAAGCACCCGTTGGAAAAGCTGCATTTGTTCCAATCGCCTCTGTTGCAATTGCCGATGTTCCAATTGCCGCTGTTCCTGTTGCCACTATTCCAATCGCCACTGTTCCAATCGCCACTGTTCCAATTGCCGCTGTTGCAATTGCCGCTGTTGCAATTGCCGATGTTCCAATTGCCGCTGTTCCTGTTGCCACTATTCCAATTGCCTCTGTTGCAATCACCACTGTTCCTGTCGCCACTGTTCCAATTGCCACTGTTCCTGTCGCCACTGTTCCTGTCGCCTTTCATTGATTTACTCCTTTCACACTGTCACTGATCTTTTGCTTTCGGCTTTGTATTGGCAAGACGCGGTATTTGTAGTCCACGGCTTGTCCACTTCCTTTTTGCCCGAATTGCTTCGGGTGGTATACATTTAATTATTCTGCTCCGTTTCAAGTTCTATAGCTTCTCTTGCCTTTGCGAGCTCGGATTCCATGTAAATTTCGTAAATCCTGCTGAGGATCTTGTCAATTTCTTTCTTATCCTTGACCACACAGCTGTCATCAACATATGCCGTGCATTTGCCAAATTTGTAAGTAGCTACGATTGCCATACTAACACCTCCGATAATATTTATGATTTTCCCACTTGTACACTTGACCTATTTCTTTGTTTCTTTCTTGCAATCCACATACCCCTATGAAGAGTATGGCATCTTATACGGGCGGTAGAGGGCTTGTACACTTAATCCGATATCATCTCCTTTCGGTGTCTCTGCTTGTTTACGGTTATGCAGACTTATCTTGCTCGATCAATGGTAGGATACCTT
>CANQUS010000032.1 GCA_947627055.1 uncultured Clostridia bacterium
TCGATGTCTTCGACTGTCTTTTTGTTTAGGTAGTTCATTTTGTACACCCTTTCAAATTCATTATCACCGTATAAGGTACGGTAAATTTTGCTATATATTATTTTATAACATTGTAAAGATTTTTACAAGTGCATTTATTATATTTTCTTCTTATTTTATAAAATTAGTAAATTCAATCTCTGTCCTACTGTAGTATGCACTTTGGTAATTTACGGAATTTCTCAATTTAAATTAAAAAAATTTTCACAAATTCCTTTTGGAAAGTATTAAATACATCTCAGGCAAGATTTACACCCTGTTGGCTCGGTGTCATTACCTAAAATTCATATCTATTGGTATCCATATCTCGTAATGCCGTTTATGCTTTTCGGTTTTGGGGTAAAGATAGTAAACCTCGACTTCGTAATCATCAGTTTGTGTATAATCCGAATCAGGAAGCCAACAATCAAATATCTGTTCTCGGATTTTGGGCAGGACATCTCCTGCAAATCCGCCAAAGTCGGTTGAGAATACTGCATACTTACCTTGCGGGATAGTGATGCTGTCGAGGGTAAAGTCATCCGCCTCATTATCTTTCTTCGCAATAGAATACACACCATTGTTCCAAATACCGTACCATACTCCCTCTATGGTTCGACAAACTTTATTTTGAACATCATCGTGTTGATTTGACCACATAATATGTTCCTGTTCAAAGCGGTCAGCAGCTTTTCCCATAAATCGTTTGGAAATTCCTTTCAACATAATTTCGTCAATGTCTACGATCTTGAAATTCAACACTTTTGCACCTTTTATGGCAACATAGAATGACACAGGCGGATAAACCTTTAATGACGTATCTGCGCTCACTTCCGTTGGCAATACTCCGTGCTGCTTTGAAAATGCTCTTGAAAATGAATCGGAACTGTTGTAACCGTATTTAACAGCAAGATCAATGATCCTTGCTTGTCCGCTCAGCAAATCATACGCCGCAAGCGTGAGCCTGCGTTTGCGAATATATTCGCTCACCGACATATTCGTCATATAGCTGAAAAAGCGCTTAAATTTATCATAAGGGTAGAGAGCAATTTGGGCTATTTCATTTGTATCAATCTCATTGCACAGATTGTCCTCAATATATGCAATTGCGTTGTTAAGTTGTTTTATAATATCCATAGTGTTTACCTCCTGATAATATCATATCAGGATTTTCCTTTTGCTATCCGACTTTTTGAGGTCAAGCACAGCGTAATTTGATCCACATCATATATTTTTACAAGAGAAAAAATCAATTAGCACTATTATGTTAAAATGATTTAGTTCATATGACAACGTAAACACTAAAACGGAAAAGACTCCCGAAAAACCGAGAGTCCTTTCCGCTTTAGGAGTAATATTGTGAAAAACGTCGTACGCTAAATCAATACATTCCGCCCATGCCCGGGTCAGCTGCAGGAGCGGCAGGAGTTTCCTCCTTTTTATCCGCGACAAGCGATTCTGTTGTGAGAACCATGCCTGCGACTGAAGCGGCATTCTGGAGGGCTGAACGTGTGACCTTGGTCGGGTCAATGATGCCCGCGTCTATCATATCTACATATTCCTCTGTATATGCGTTAAAGCCGTATCCGACCTTATTAGCCGACTTAATGTTGGCAACTATGACTGAGCCCTCAAGACCCGCATTCTCAGCGATCTGACGGAGCGGCTCCTCAAGCGCCTTGAGAACTATCTGCATACCTGTCTTTTCGTCGCCTGATGTTTTCTTGACCTCTTCCTCAACAGCAGGAATGGCATTCATGAGAGCGATACCACCGCCGGCAACGATACCCTCTTCAACAGCAGCCTTAGTAGCGGCAAGAGCATCCTCTATGCGGAGCTTTTTCTCCTTCATCTCGACTTCGGTGGCTGCGCCTACCTTGATAACAGCTACGCCGCCCGCGAGCTTAGCGAGTCTCTCCTGGAGCTTCTCACGGTCAAAGTCGGATGTTGTTGTCTCTATCTGAGCGCGGATCTGATTTACTCTGCTCTTGATCTCCTCTGTGCTGCCCGCGCCGTCAACAATTATCGTGTTTTCCTTGTCGACCTTGACCTGACGAGCCTCACCGAGCTGATCAAGGGTCGTATCCTTAAGCTCAAGACCGATTTCCGATGAAATGACCTGACCGCCTGTAAGGATAGCTATGTCGCGGAGCATTTCCTTTCTTCTGTCGCCAAAGCCGGGAGCCTTTACGCCAACACAGGTGAATACTCCGCGGATCTTGTTGAGAATAAGGTTTGTCAGAGCATCGCCCTCGATGTCCTCAGCAATGATAAGCAGCTTGCGGCCCGCCTGAACTATCTGCTCAAGGATCGGGAGTATCTCCTGGATATTTGAAATTTTCTTGTCCGTAATAAGGATATAAGGATTGTCAAGCTCTGCTACCATCTTATCGGTATCAGTTACCATGTAGGGAGCAATATATCCTCTGTCGAACATCATACCCTCAACGACCTCGGAATATGTCTCGGCAGTCTTGGACTCCTCAACAGTGATAACACCATCCTTGCTTACCTTTTCCATAGCCTCAGCAATGAGCTTGCCTGTGAAGTCGTCGGCAGATGAGATAGCGGCAACACTTGCAATATCGTTTGTACCGGAAATGACCTTAGAATTGTTCTTGACAGCCTCAACAGCAATGTCAACAGCTTTCTGGATACCTCTCTTGAGCATCATCGGGTTAGCGCCGGATGTGACATTCTTCATGCCCTCGCGAATGAGAGCCTGTGCAAGAAGCGTAGCAGTAGTAGTACCGTCGCCCGCAACGTCGTTTGTCTTGATAGATACTTCCTTTACAAGCTGTGCGCCCATGTTTTCAAACGGATCGTCAAGCTCTATCTCCTTAGCTATCGTAACACCGTCGTTTGTGATGAGCGGAGCGCCAAACTTTTTGTCGAGAACTACGTTTCTTCCTTTAGGACCGAGTGTTATCTTAACAGTATCAGCGAGTTGGTTGATTCCGTTGAGAAGAGCTTTTCTTGCGTCTTCACCATATGCGATTTGCTTTGCCATAATATATTCCTCCAATATTATATTATAAATTATTCAACGATTGCGAGAATATCGTTTTGACGGACAATCGTGTACTCCTCGCCGTCGAGCTTGACCTCTGTACCCGAATACTTGCTTGTGATGACCTTGTCGCCGACCTTGACATACATCTTTACTTCCTTGCCGTCAACGACGCCTCCCTCACCTACCGCAACGACAGTCGCAAACTGCGGCTTTTCCTGTGAGGACGCTGTAAGAACGATACCGCTCTTTGTCGTTTCCTCTGTTTCCTCTGCCTTAATGACTACTCTGTCAGTTAATGGTTTGATAGTCATAAATATTTCCTCCTTCATAGCAAACAATTCTAAATTTTAGCACTCTCTGGTATTGAGCGCTAAATATATTGTAAATCTTTCTTTCAAAAAAATCAAGTACTAATTTCCATATTTTAAATTTTTTTACAATTCTGTTCATTTATACAGTAAAAAAGGCAGCGCCGAATATCTCCTATACGGTACTGCCTTATTCTTAAATATTTTCAATAAGGTGTTTGCATCGTTATTCGACGCGGTAAACGCAGCGCAAGCAACGTAAGCAGTCGGCAGAAAATTACATCCTGCTCAAATGCTGCCCGCCGACTAAGAGTCAGGGAAAATCTTGCAAAAGCTACAATACATCCATCTTCAGTTCGCCGTTATCAGCTGTGAGGTGTATCCTCCCTATTGGCGTGCTTCTGTTATCAATTATCGCTGACGCGATCTTGTCCTCAACTTCTCTGCGGATAAGATTTCTCAGATCACGTGCGCCGCTCCTGCCTCCATAAGATTTTTTCGCGAGAACCTTTTGTGCTTCCTCATCAAATGTAAACTCGATTCCCTTTTCCTTAAGAGTATCAATGTACTCGCCAAGCATAAGATCTGCTATATTGACGAAGTCATCCTCTGAAAGACTGCGGAATACAATTATCTCATCTATACGGCTGATAAACTCAGGTCTCAAAAATTCGGAGAGAGCCTTCTGAACCTTTTCACGAGTAGCCTGCTCCTCAGTCTTACCAAAGCCAAGAGCGTTTTCCTTCTTATCGCTTCCCGCGTTCGATGTCATAACAATTACAGTGTTTTCAAAGTTGACCTTTTTACCATGCGCATCCGTGATAACACCTTCATCAAGAATTTGCAGGAGAATATTCAATACATCGGGGTGAGCCTTTTCTATTTCGTCAAAAAGCAATACAGAATATGGTCTGCGGCGGACCTTTTCTGTAATTTGTCCCGCCTCCTCATATCCGACATATCCGGGAGGTGAGCCGATAATCTTAGAAACAGAGTGCTTCTCCATATACTCTGACATATCGAGCCTGATGAGCGTTTCCGGAGAGTCAAAAAGCTCCTTTGACATAACCTTTACAAGCTCTGTCTTGCCGACGCCTGTCGGGCCGACAAATATAAACGAAGCGGGACGCCTGCGCGGACTTATCTGAACTCTTGTACGCTTAACAGCCGCAACAAGCGCCTTGATAGCCTCATCCTGACCTATGAGCTTTTCACGAAGCTTATCCTCAAGGCCGGCAAGCTTGTTAAGCTCGTTATCCTGAACCTTTGATGCGGGAATACCTGTCCAAAGCTCGATAACATGAGCAATATCCCCGTCTGTGACATTTGCTCCAAGAGCCTCGTCTGATATTTTCGCGAGATTTTTTTCCATAACAGATATGTCATACTTCAGCTTTGCAAGCTGCTCATAATCCACATCGCTTTCGTTTCCGGCTTCCTCCTCCTGAAGCTTCATATCCTCAAGCTTGCTCTTGTTTTGGTCGTATTCCTCAAGTCTCGTATTCCTGAGTGAAGCATATGTACACGCTTCATCAAGAAGGTCGATAGCCTTATCGGGGAGGAAACGGTCGGTAATGTATCTTTCTGAAAGTCTGACCGTCTCTCGAACTATCTCATCTGTTACCGTAACGCGGTGATACGTCTCATAATAGCTCTTGATGCCCAAAAGAACCTCTACCGTTTCAGCAATAGATGGTTCCGCAACCGTAATAGGCTGGAAGCGTCTCTCAAGAGCCGCGTCATTCTCAATATACTTTCTGTATTCGTCAAATGTCGTAGCGCCTATAACCTGTATAAGCCCTCGCGAAAGAGCGGGCTTCATAATATTTGCGGCATCCATCGAGCCCTCTGCCGAGCCTGTTCCGATAAGGGTATGTATCTCGTCGATAAAAAGTATGATATTTCCGTCCTCCTGGACCTCGTCTATAACACCCTTGATGCGGCTCTCAAACTGTCCTCTGAATTGAGTCCCCGCAACAAGAGAAGTGAGATTAAGCAGGAATATCTCCTTGTTCTTAATACGGAACGGAACATCTCCGTTTGCTATTCTCAGCGCAAGTCCCTCAGCTATTGCCGTTTTGCCGACGCCTGGTTCTCCAATAAGGCAGGGATTATTCTTTGTTCTGCGGCTTATTATTTGTATAGCGCGCTCGATTTCCTTGTCGCGTCCGACGATCCTGTCGATTTTCCCATCCTTGGCTTTCTGTATAAGGTCGTCGCAGTAAAGCTCGATGTGCTTTCTCTTCTTCTGCTTCTTTCTATCCTCCCTTTTTCTTTCCTTTTCTGACTTCTTATCTCCGGAAGGCTTCTGCTCGTCCTTTTTGGAAAGTTCCTCCTCCGGCTTGCTCATAGAAAAAAGATTCTTGAAAAAAGGAGGAAATGTCGGCGCGCCGCCGGTGGTAAATCCGTCATCACTGTCCTCAACATAATCACTCTCGGGAGACTCGGCAGCCATATCGTTCTGAATCTTCATAAGCTCATCCATCTGATCCTGCATCGCATCAAAGTCATCCTCAGAGATACCCATTTTGTTCATTATATCGGATACCTGCTTTATATTCAATTCCTTTGCACAAGTGAGACAATAGCCTTGTGTCTCACTGCTGTCCGCAGACGTGCTGATAAATACAACGGCAGGTCTTTTTTTACACCTTATACATAACATACAGTTTCACATCCTAATTTAGTTAAAGCGGCATCATGTGGTCAATGCCTCCATACTACCTATTTATAACGTATTTTAATCAAAAAGTCAATCGGATTACGAGGTTTTATGTTGAACGCCAAATATTCACTTATTTTTTCTCCTCGCGGTTGTCCTTACTTTTTCTGTCCTTAATAAGCCTTATAAATATCAAGCCATAGCTTATAAACGCCACGACCATAGCCAGAGCCGTCAACAAAAGCAAAACTACCGTCAAAATATAATTTTCGTAGTGAAACACAGCTTTTAGGAAAATAATCAATATAATACTTGTATAAAATATTGCCGTAGCAACCTTTCCGTACCATTTTGCCGCAGGCGGCCTTATCTTCAAACATAGAAGTACCGCTCCGCCGATAAGCATAATCACATCCTTTAAAAGAAGAATTATAACTACAACGGCAACCTGTGGAAACATAATGGCAATACAGACGAGAACAGCTATAAGCGTGAGCTTGTCGGCAACAGGATCAAGCATCTTGCCGAGCTGCGTCACCTGATTAAACTTTCTGGCAATCGCCCCGTCAAACATATCCGATAAACCGGATATAAGCAGGCAGATCCCCGCGTCAATGTATCTCTGGTTTAATAGAGCCATTATCAAAGGCACTATAACTATCAGTCTTATCACGGAGAGCAAATTTGGTACGGTAAGATTTTCCTTAAAGAAATTAGTACGTTTGCTCATAATCTCCTCCTGCTAAGTCGATCATATTCCCATTGTAAGATTTATAACAAACAACGGAATATTAACACCATTTATAAGTTTATATAAAAAGCTGTTGTCGATCGCTGAATTAACCGCATTGACCGATTCCTGAGAAATCAGCAATACTATTATTTGAATCAAAATCGCAACTATCATCAGAATAATCACAGACTTCAAAAATCCGAAAACACCGCTCATTAGCTTTTCTGGTGCGGAAAGCTCGGACATATGGGCTTTTTGGGAAAATTTTGTTGTTAAAGCAATAACTATAACAAATAAAATAGTAAATATTACTGTCACGGCTATTTTTGTTATAAGTGAAACTACAGTCGGACGAATTATCGCTTCAACAGCCGAAGGAATATCGGAGCCGTTTATATTTGAAAGAATATTTTTTTCATTGATCCCCCTGCTCAAAAGGTCGCTCTGCACATATATCGGCAGTGAATTAAACGCCGATACCGACGCTGCTTTATCAGTATCTAAAATAGCCCGTGATATTGTTTCTACAATACTATTCTTAATAAATTGAGCATATATAAGCGACGAAGACATAGATGCCAAAAAAGCCGAAGCAACTGTCGATAATATCATACCGACAAATTCAATAATCGAGACGATCATACCTCTCCTGATGCTCGTTGCAGTCACAAGAATAATTGTAACTGCTACCATTATATCCAGGACAGCGCTTAAAACGTTCATACTTTTTTCATCCTTTTACCATCAGACATTAGTTTTATCAGGAACAATTATCATAATATAACTTTTTTCAATATATCAACTGTTATATCGACAAACTAATAATAGCATATAAAATGAAAAATCACAACATCTAAATTATTATCATTCGTTTGATATTTTTTAGTTTCTCTTAATGCCAAAAGACAGAAGATTTATGGAGTAGTCTGTATGTGCAGCGCGTCCGCAGCTTTAAACAGGTTACCGTAATTATTTATATAAAAAATATACGAGAAAAAATTTATAAAAAACATAAAAAAAACGCCTTTCGGAAACTACCGAAACAGCGTTTAACTTAGCCCTGAAGCGGAGTATTATAATCAAAGAAATAATCAACCCGCAGCGGCTCTGCGAACAAGCGCTGACTTCTTTCTCGCAGCGGTGTTCTTATGAAGAAGACCCTTTGCGACGGCCTTGTCGATGCTTCTGACAGCCGCGCGAACAGCCTGTTCCTTATCTGCCGCATTACTTTCGATAGCAGTATTTGCCTTCTTGATAGAAGTTCTGAGTGCTGAATTAGCCGCCTTGTTTCTTGCAGTCTTAACTGCAATAACCTTGACACGCTTCTTAGCCGACTTAATATTAGGCATATATTGCACCTCCTTTATTCATGCTCTCGTAAATAGTATGATAACATATTGAAAAAAATTTTTCAAGTATATTTCTAAATTTTAACATTGTGCTTAAAAATCCGCGCAAATACTTCATAAATATTTATTTTTGCTATAAAGTTGTCCACGATTCTTAGATAAATGACTTGAAATAATTTTATATTATTTTTTTGATTTCGACTGCTTATTTTTATCCTCGTAAACCTTGAGAACCTCATCTACAGAGCCGTCGCAAATAATTCTACCGCTTCTCAAATAGATCGCTCTGTCGCAGATCTCCTCGACATTATCCTTGTTATGGCTTACAAAGAGAACCGTCGTGCCCGCTATTATAAGTTCCTTTATCTTATCCTTGCATTTTTTCTTGAAGCTTGCGTCTCCTACGCTCAGCGCCTCATCAACGACGAGAATATCCGGCTCAATATTGATATTTATAGCAAAGCCGAGACGCATCTTCATACCGCTTGAGTACGTCCTCACAGGCTGATCGATATATTCACCCAAGTCGGCAAATTCAACCACCTTGTCCTCCATGCTTTTGATCTCCTTATCCTGAAGCCCAAGAAGATAGCCCTTGAGATATATATTCTCTCTGCCCGTCATTTCGTTTGAAAAGCCGGCAGTAAGCTCCAAAAGTGCGGCAACACGTCCGCGAACGGTAATAGTACCCGTATCGGGAAAGGTAACGCCCGTGATCATCTTCAGCAGTGTTGATTTGCCCGCTCCGTTATTTCCGACAATACCGACAGATTCACCCGGGTATATTTTAAAGCTCACATTATCAAGAGCGGTGTGCTTCTGCAATTTTGATGAGCGGTAAAAAAGAGCCGCAAACTGCTGCTTGCTGTCCTTATATAATGTATAAACCTTAGTAACGTTTTCAAATTCGATGATAGGTTCGGCTGCTGCCGCAATCTCACTGTTGCTCATATACGCACCCTTTCGCTTTCGGAAATAAATATTTATCCATGCTTAATTCCTGTCTGTTCACTACACAATGTTTCAAGGAAACACTCAGTAAATACCATTATTTTCTAATTCTACATTTGGAAATAATATTTGTCAAGTAACTGAATGAATAAAACGAAAAATCGTTAATTTCATAAAAAACGCTCACAATAGACTTTACATTCATTAAAAACGGGTATAAAATAATAACAGTAATATAAATACGATTGGAGTAGATAATATGAAAGTAATGGTAGAAACCTCTGCACGTCATGTACACGTAACACAGGAAACACTTGAAAAGCTCTTTGGAAAAGGCGCAGCACTTACAAAGAAAAAGGATCTATCCCAGCCCGGACAATTCGCAAGTATGGAAAGAATAGATATTATCGGTCCCAAAGGTGAGATGAAGAACGTTTCAATTCTCGGTCCTGTGAGAAAAGCCGATCAGGTCGAGCTTTCTCTTACAGATCTCCGCAAAATCGGAATCACCGCCCCCGTTCGTGAATCCGGCGATATTGCGGGTACTCCGGGCTGTAAGCTCGTAGGTCCGGCAGGCGAGGTCGAGATAGCAGAGGGCGTCATCGCCGCAAAGCGCCATATCCACTTAACACCTGCCGACGCAGAAAAATTCGGCGTAAAGGACAAGCAGATCGTGAGCGTCGAGGTCGGCGGAGAAGGCAGAAAGCTCACATTCGGAGATGTCGTCGTAAGAGTAAGTGAGAGCTACTCCGCGGCAATGCACATTGATACTGACGAATCCAACGCGGCAGGTCTTCCCGGAACAGTTGATGGCGAAATCATAGTTTGACCATTAAAAATACTACATACCTTGAAAGCCGTATGCATGAGCTGGCGCTCATGTCATACGGCTTTTTGCGTTAAAATCACTGTTGAAGCATTAAAACCTAAAAACAGGTACAGATAAAACAAGAGGCACAACAATACACCCGCATATTATACCAAGCGCAGCACCTGCCAATACGTCAGTAAGATAATGCACCATAAGGTATGTACGTGAAAACGCAATCAAAACGGCGAGAATAAGCATGGGGATCGCAACCACAGGATCAAGCAGAATCATCACTGTCGTTGCCGCAAATGATGACGTAGTATGACCGGACGGGAACGAATAGTGAGGAGGATTCTTGATAAGCAGCTGCTCCTCAGCAAGCTTGTGACAGGGACGTACCCTGCCTACCAAATTTTTAATGGCTATTTCACCAAAAAACCACGACAACGAGACCGCGATAATTATGGCGATACCCGATGTGCGAAACCGCTGAAAAAATAAAAATACAATAGCTGTGGCAAACCAAATAAACCCGTTATTCCCTAATGTCGTGGCAAAAACCATTATTTTATTGAGCCGCTTTGTGCGTAGCTTAGCAATTCTGTCAAGCATACGGTCATCCCAATCCTGAATGCGGCTTAACATATAAATCACCTCCGACATAAATTCAGTAAAACCTATAAGCAGTACAGCATAAACACAGTCTTCGCATTTACAATAATTATAGCACATTTTCCTCAAAAGAGGTAGAGAAAAATATTTGAAATAGATACAGAAACAAGAAAAAATTTTTAATCAAATTGCACAAATAATTGTCGGAGATTCACTAAATAAATGATACATATAAACCGCTTTTTTAATTAAGGGCTTGAAAGGGCTTGCCCCGTCATGGGGCGCGGCTCCTGCCCAAGTTATAATACAATTCAAGTTGATGAAAGCTCTATCAGATGTGCTACCCCGGGTATGCTCTCGCCCTGCTGCGACGAGGTTGGGGACATCAGCGCTCCCGTTGCGATAAATAAAACTCTGTTCAACTCGTGAGCCTTCATCTTTTGCAAAATATACGAACAAAATACTGAGCCGCTGCAGCCGCAGCCCGAGCCTCCCGCATGAACGTCCTGATTATCAATATCAAAAATCATCAGCCCACAGTCGTTATGCTTTTCACCGATTTTGAGTCCCTCGTTTTCGAGCAGTTCAAGAAGCAGTGTTCGTCCTACCATCCCGAGGTCACCTGTAAGGATAAGGTCAAAACTGTCGGGCTTTTCCTTGGTATCGCCAAAGTAGTCTAGTATCGTCTGCGCCGCCGCGGGAGCCATAGCCGCTCCCATATTGTTCGCATCCTTTATGCCCATGTCATTTATCCTGCCGATCGTGATACGGTTGACCTTTACACCGTCGCCGCCTCTCTGCAGGATAGCCGAACCCGCTCCAGTTACTGTCCACTGTGCAGTGGGCGTTCTCTGACCACCGTATTCAAGCGGAAAGCGGAACTGTCTTTCCGCAGAACAGAAATGAGATGATGTAACAGCAACGCACCTGTCGGCAGCAAAGCTGTCCGTAAAAACCGATGACATGGCTATTGTCTGTGCCATAGTCGAGCAGGCCCCGTACTGTCCGAGAAACGGAATACCGAGCGCGCGCAGCCCGAATGTCGAGGATATACACTGGTTAAGCAGATCCCCCGCAAAAATACAGTCAATATCGTTCGAGTCAAGATTCGCTTTCTTGAGCGATAATTCCACCGCCGTTTTCTGAAGAAAGCTCTCCGCCTTTTCCCATGAGTCCTCTCCAAATTTATCATCGCTGCTTGTCTTATCAAAATAATTTGAAAGCGGACCCTCACTTTCTTTCTTGCCTACAATAGCCGCGCTTTCGATTATTCTGACATCATTTTCGAGTTGAATTGTATATTTTCCGATTCTTTTGGGCATAGTCACGATTCCTTTCAATATAGGTTGACATGAATAGCATTCCAAAATAATCTCGAAAAATACGCGGGGAATTTACTCGATATAGTCAAATTCGATCCCGTAAATATCGACCGTGTCGCCCTCGGATATATCAGCGTCCTTGAGCGCGTCAATAACGCCCGTCTTAATAAGCATACGCTGGAAATATTGCACGGATTCGCTGTCATCAAAGTTAATGGAGCGTATAAGAGTAAGAAGCCATTCTCCCTCGACAAAGAATATTCCGTCCTCAGCAGTGACCTTGACCGCCTGCTTTCCGAGCTCGGATTCCTCAATAAGCGGTGCGGGCTCAGGCTCATACCGCGCTATAGGAGGCAGCTTTGAGAGCATCTCTAATATCCGCTTCAACAACGGCTCTGTTCCATGGGCGATAGCCGCCATTATTGGAAAAAATTCATAGCCCTGTTCTCGTATAAACTTTCCGAAATCCTCGACTGCCTCATCGCTTGTGAGGTCACACTTATTTCCCGCAACTATCATAGGACGGTCGGCAAGCTCAGAGTTGAATTTTTTAAGCTCCTCGTTTATGATGCGAAAGTCCACTTTCGGATCTCTCCCCTCGCTCCCCGCGACGTCAACAACATGGACGAGCATACGACAGCGCTCTACATGGCGCAGGAATTGATGTCCCAATCCTATGCCCTCTCCCGCGCCCTCAATAAGTCCGGGAATATCAGCCATAACGAACGAACTGCCCTCTCCCATTCTCACAACACCGAGAACAGGCGTAATAGTCGTGAAGTGATAATCCGCTATTACAGGCTTCGCCTCGCTGACAACGGAAATAAGCGTACTCTTTCCGACATTCGGAAAGCCGACAAGTCCTACATCCGCAAGCAGCTTCAGTTCAAGCAATACCTCCATGCTTTCGCCAGGCAGCCCCGGCTTTGCAAAACGCGGCGTTTGTCTTGTCGGCGTCGCAAAGTGCGTGTTGCCCCAGCCGCCTCTGCCACCCTTGGCAACTATCACAGGCTCGTCATCGGAAATATCGGCGATTATTCTGCCTGTCGACGCATCCTTGATGAGAGTACCTCTCGGGACACGAATGACGAGATCCTCAGCCTTTTTCCCGTTGCAACGGGAACCTCTGCCGTTTTCGCCCTTTGATGCCTTGTATTTCTTTTTATAGCGAAAATCGGAAAGCGTAGAAAGGTTATCATCAGCCTTGAAAATAATGTTTCCTCCCCTGCCGCCATCACCGCCGTCAGGTCCGCCAGACGCAACGTATTTTTCCCGGTGAAATGCGACCGCGCCGTCACCCCCGTCCCCAGCGGTTATCTGAATTTTAGCTGTATCTGCAAACATAATTATTTCCTTTCAAAAACAATATTATAATTATCTGCCGTGCCTTTTTTTAACTATAGCTCTAAGCTCATTCTTTGTAAATCTGTACTTTTTATTGCAGAATTGGCACGATGCCTCCATATATCCTCTATCATCCGGCAGTGAGAGTATCTCATCATCCGTCAGGGTGCCGAGAGAGCTTTCTACTCTTACACGACTACAGGTACAGACATAGCTTATCTCATTTTCGTCAAGGATCTCAAGCGTAAAGCCGTCCAGCGCGTTCCTGCTAATATCGAGTATACTCATCCCCTTGGCAAGCATTGTCGTCATGGGTTCAAGCGCGCGGATATTTTCCTCAAGCCTGTCGATTACGTCATCATCAGCCGCAGGAAGAAGCTGAATCAAAAATCCTCCCGAAAGCATCGCCTCGTGGTTTTCTTTGTCAAGAAGGACGCCGAGAGAGCATACCGTAGGAAGCTGTTCACTCCTTGCATAGTAGCTTGTAATATCCTCTGCAATCTCCCCGGAAACAATCTCTGTCTGCCCGAGATACGGCTCGCCCTGACCGAGATCCTTCATAACATTTAGAATGCCGCTTCTGCCGACAGCATCAGCGACATTTATCTTTCCGTTTTCATAGTATGCGGTCCGGCAGTTCGGATTAACACAATATCCGCGACAGTTGCCTATGCTGTCGGCAACCGCTATAACCGCGCCGATAGGACCGTCAGCGTTTACTCTGAGAGTGATAGTCCCCTCCTTGCTTTTAAGCTGCGCCCCCATAAGTGATGAAGCTGTCAAAAGTCTGCCGAGAGCCGCCGTGGCTGATGGCGAGGTTTTGTGAAGCTTCTGTGCAGTAAAGACTATATCGGAGGTTTCTGCGGCGGTCACAACTATTGAACCGTCATTTGTTATACATCTTATTATCCTATCCATAGTTTCACCTTTCGTTATATATTTTATAAATTTTTTCCGTTTTTCACATTACAAATAATTTTTTCAGCAAGAACCGTTAATCTTTCACCGCAATAAAAATTTTCCTTTCGCAATCCTCCCCCGGATCTGCAAACGTCATATCTCCATAAACAGCTTTGACAGTCAGACCCGCTCCGCTCAGCCACTCCGTCAGATCGGAGTCGCTGTATGCACGCTCGGAAAAGCTCTCTGTTTCGCGGAAATAAAGTCCGCTTTCATCAGGGATGAAAAAGTCAAGTGCAATAGCAACAATATCGTTTTCTTCATAAAGTTCATTCTGCCACGAGCAAAAAACATCGTCCGTATCAAAAATAAAGCAGTTATTTTTAAGTATCTTTCGATGCTTATAAGCAGTATTTACATCAAAAATAAAAAGCCCTCCATCGACAAGATATTTTCCGACACGCTTAAAGGTCTCTCTGACATCATTCGGATCCGTCAGATGATTTATGCTGTCGAGGGTACATATGCAGGTATCTATCTTCCCCGCCAGCTCAAGTCTCTGCATTTTCTGACATATAAAAAGGACCTGCTTGTTTTCCTCGGCAAACTTCTGCTGCGCGATGGAGAGCATATCGATCGACGCGTCAACGCCGAAAATATCAAATCCCCGCCTGTAAAGCTCAAGCGTCAAGGAGCCTGTTCCGCAGGCAAGGTCGAGTGTAGTACCCGCCTTCCTATCAAATAACTTTATCAGCTTTTCAATATAGTCAGCTCTTTTTTTGTATTCAACATTTTCCGTAAGTTTGTCATAAAATTCCGCAAAGGTATTATAGCTCATACTGCCCTCCGACAAATCACTTATTTTTTTCTTTGTCAAGGCGTTCAAAGGCTATCATATAGCCATCACTCCCGTAGGACAGCGCACGGTTCACGCGACTTATCGTCGCCGTACTCGCACCCGTATCCTTGACAATATCAGTATATATCTCATGTTTAGAGAGCATATATGCAACCTTCAGCCGCTGAGCCATCGCTCGGATTTCGGGGACGGTACAAAGGTCATCAAAAAAGCTGTAGCACTCGTCTACCGTGTTAAGTGTGAGGATCGCCTTGCACAGAAATTCCGTATCTTCATTCACAATTTTCGGGTTCATTTATCTTTCCTCCGATAATCATTTTCTGTTTTAATGCAATAATATTTTAGCATATAAAAGCGTGAAAGTAAAGAGTCAAAAGCTAATCTCCCGACCCCTCGGCACGATTTCAGCCTGTCTGGTATATTTTAAATTTTAGGGTAAAGTGTTCAGAAAATTGCCCTAAAGCTATTTTACTTAAAATTTATTATAAAATCGCATTGACAAAATCGAACAAACATTCCATAATTATATATAGGTACTACACATTAAGTGTGATTTTGTGCAGAGCTATCTCTCCGTCAGTTCTGCGCAAGTGCCGAATCACGTTTAATGCTTAGTATCTTTGTTTTAAGTTTTGCTCTAAAAATAAATGAGCAACTTTATTTTGCGCTTTTATCACACAGCTTGTTTGATAAAAGCTTTATTTCAGAAAGGAGAACTTTATGACCGAAATCATCGTCACAGCAGACAAAAAGATCTATATTGCGGAAAACCAAAAAAACTACAGAGGCGAAAGTAAGCCTGACATCTTCCGAATACTTGTGCCGTACAACTTTAACGGAATTTGCTCTGAGAATGCCCTGATAACGTTTAAATATATAACTCCACACGGCAAGGTCTGTACTCTGCCGCTGAATGAAATCGGCGGCAAGCCGTCCCGCCTCGGCAGTTACTTTGTCTTTGAATTTCGTATGAAAAAAGACTTTTATGAAAATGAGGGAAACGTGCGGTGCAGAGTAGAGTTTGAAAACCAAAACCGAGACGTTCTCGTTAAATCGGAGTACGGCTCTGTATTCATCAACGGACATAATTAACAAAAGGCAGGTGAAAAGCATAAAATGGATATAGAAGTAATGTCAAGTATGCTTTCTGCACTGTGCTCGCTTATCGGTACACTTGGCGGCATCATGGTAACATCAAAGCTGAATCTGTATCGTATCGAGCAACTTGAAAAAAAGGTCGACAAGCATAACAGCCTTATAGAACGAATGTACGCTGTAGAAAAAAAGGTTGATACCGCAGCTTGTCTTTACGATGGTAAGGTTACTTCTATCAACCACCGTTTAGACGAGCTTGAACAGGAAATAAAATCATTGTGAAGGAGGCGGTTATATGGAGGATGTGACGAATTATATAAAGCCTGAGCTGTTGGTTCTTGTCCCCGTACTTTATATAGCAGGTGTACTGCTAAAAAGATACCCCATTCCCGACAGACTCATTCCGCTTATCTTGGGCGGAGCGTCAATTTTGCTTTCGTGCGTATGGATATTGGCAACAAGCGAAATAGCAAGCTACCGCAGCATTTTGAACGGGATATTTGTCGCCGTTACTCAAGGAATACTCTGTGCGGGAGCAAGCGTTTATGCTAACCAGATATACAAACAAATGATAACAAGAAAAGGAGAGAAATGATTTGCAGGAAAAATGTATTGATGTTTCCACATGGAACGGTAATATCGACTGGGACAAGGTCGTAAAATCGGGCGTTAAGTACGCTATGATCCGTTCATCTTTCGGTGTTGAAAACCCGAATCAGATAGATAACAAATTTGTCCAAAACATTAAAAACGCTACTGCAGCAGGTGTGAAATGCGGAGTATATCATTACAGTTATGCGCAGTCGATCGAAGCCGCGAAAAAGGAGGCTGAGTTCTGCCTCAAAACGATAAAGGGCTACAAGATAACATTGCCCGTTGCCTTTGACATCGAGGACAGCAGTCAGACATACCTCGGAAAAGATACTCTGACAAACATAGTTATTGCGTTCTGCGATGCAATAAAGGCGGCAGGATATACTCCAATGTT
>CANQUS010000033.1 GCA_947627055.1 uncultured Clostridia bacterium
TTTACCCTGACACATACGTTATATGTACCCGCCTTGGTCGGCTTCCATGTATACGTTGACGTTGTGCTGAAATCCTTAAGTATAGTGTATTCGGACGCTGTGCTTACCTTTTCATCAAAGCGATACTGATACGGGCTTGTGCCGCCGTTCGCCTTAGCTGTCAGCTTGACAGACGAACCGAGAGTTATAGACGTCGCGCTTATTGTCGAATTGTTTGTAAGCGCGGCAGGCGCGGACTTAACAGTAAGCGTAAATGTCTTTGGAACATTTTTACCTTCAGAATCCTTTACCCTGACACATACGTTATATGTACCCGCCTTGGTCGGCTTCCATGTATACGTTGACGTTGTGCTGAAATCCTTGAGTATAGTGTATTCGGACGCTGTGCTGACCTTTTCATCAAAGCGATACTGATACGGGCTTGTGCCGCCGCTTGCCTTAGCTGTCAGCTTGACAGACGAACCGAGAGTTATAGATGTAGCGCTTATTGTCGAGTTGTTGACAAGCTGTGGAGCAGGACTGTCGCCCTCTCCAGTGTATGTTTTAGTGCTTGTGGCTGTTTTACCGGTGGAATCTGTAATAATGCACTTAATGGTATGAGAACCGCCTGTGAGCTTCCAAGTATAAGTATCTTTAGATGAGCTTGACTGAACCGTATTGCCGTCTACAATAAAAGTATACTTATAGCCTGTGCCCGAGCCGCCATAGCCAATGCCCTTCAATGTAAGTGCGGTACCAGCCGACTGCGGAGCGGAACGATCAGCACCAAAGTTGACCTGAAGCGGGAGGTCAGGATCGGGATCGGGATCGGGATCAATTACAGATCCTTGGCTATTGCCTATTCTCGCAAGGGGAACAGTGACAATATCTGTGTCTTCCTTTTCAGCCGAGGTCGATTCATCAGCTGAATAAGGTAAAGTTGCTTTGTCAAGCATTGTCATATCCATCGGGATAGAAGCGATGCCGCCTTCGCCGAATGTGGATACATGCATAACACCTATGCCATTACTTTCAAGGTAGCTTTCTGTAATTCCTAAAGTTGCAAGCGGAATCGTCATGTAGTAGAAGGTATCCTGAGATTTGTCATGTCCAAGTGAGAGGAAGTTTACCCATTTTGAAGATGAGCTTGTCAGATCGGCAGGAGTATAGCCACTAAATCCGTTAGAATTTATGCCTGTGATCTCTGAACCGAAGAAGCCGTCCTCATACTTGAATGAAATGCCGCCATCTGTGAAGGATGTTACATCATCATAATTAAAGTATCCGTCTGAGCCTGTTTTGAAGAGTGCAGGCTGACCTACACCGGGCTTTGAGGAGAAACACATAAGTGCGTCTATATCCGTATCAAAGCCTACCTTAAGACCCCAGACATAATCGCCGCCTGCCATTGTGCCGCTTGACATATCGGCAGAGGAACCCTTGCCGAGATTGAATGCGAGCATCTGCGGAATATCGCCGTTCCACGGCTTACCGTTATCACTTGTCGGATATCCCTGTATTGGGTCAACGACATCTGTTACGTTTGTAAACTGCCAGCCAAGGTAGAGGTTAGTGCTGTCCCATGCGCCGTAGAGTGCATATGTATCATATACCGGAGCTTCATGCGAGCCTCTGAATATACGAGGATCATCATTTGCTACACCCTGCGCTATGATCATATCCTCAGTGAAATCTGAGGGACCCGTTATTGTTTTCTGCTTACCAACTTGACCGCTCGGGTTAGTTGCGTACTTTCCGCCAAGCGCCGCAGAAGATGAAGCGGCTACCGTGTTTATTGCAGTATTACTTGTAGCGGATACTGTTGAAAACGTTGAGCCTGTATTTTTGACATATTTCTTATTATAGGTAAAGGTATAGCTCTTTGTTGTACCATCTGAGCCCTTTGCGGTTGCTTTGACTGTAACAACAGAGTCGCCTATCTTGCCCTCGCCTATGGTTACCTTTGTTGATTTTGTAAAGCTCTTTGTCGGGCCGTTATCGACTGAATATGTGCCGGATACGGCGTTTGAAAGTCCGAGAGTAATGTCAAGTGTTTCCGTTGTAAAGCTGGTTCCCGAAGCCTTATCTACCGTTACGGTAGGATCTTTTGAGGGTGCAGGAGCATTCGGAAGATCCTGCCATGAACCGTTCTCATAGAGCTTCTTGTCCTTGTAAGACATTGTAAATCCAGGCTGCATAGCTCCGGGGAGCTGATTTGTACCGCCGTCATTGAAAATAACATTGATACTTGTGCTGTTCGAGAACTTTGAGTCAAGGAGATATTTCCAATATCCGTTGCCGCAGTCTGTCATTTTTACTCCCGGCCAACCTGCGTTTTCTATCTTTGTTCCGCTTTCGTCATATACATAGGCGTAAACACTCGACCAATTCTGTGTTGAATTGTCGAAAACAAATCCGCCGGATTCGAGTGACGGGTATTGCTTTGGCTCGGTCTTTTTATATGTATAGCTTGCGGTTGTCTGCGAGCCGTCCTCTTTCGTACCTGTAAGAGTAACAGTAACGCTTGAGCCTGCTGCGGTTGAAGCACCTACTGTGATCTTCTGACCGTCACTGTAGGAACCCGATGCACCCTCGGATGTTGTATATTTTGCATTTGTAACATTTTTACAATTAAGTGTCACTGTGAGGGTATCCGTAAAGCTTGTTCCTGTCGCCGGAGAAGCTGATACGCTGCCGGACGGAACAGGAGTATCGCTCGGGTTGTAGATAACAGCGATACCTGTGTCACCGATCTGACCTGAGATAGTTGTTGATGTAACTGTCCATGTGCTGCCTGAAACTTGGTCTGTATAAGTACCCGGAGCCGTTGTACCACCGCCGTTAGGAACTGTGACAGACCTATTACCGCCACTGCCCGCAACGATAACAGCGCCTTTTCCACGGCATATAACTGAACAGTTGTCGCCGGTGGTATCATATTCACGCTCACCAATCATAGCATTTTTAAATTTGTTTACTTCAGCAACCTCTTTACTTGTAAAGTGTGTGCTGCCCTTTACACCCGCCATAATGGAATCTTTATTTGTTTGGCTTGGACGAGAGAAATACAATGCTGCTGATTTACTTTGGGCGGCAATAACCGCATAAGCACGGTCGATCTTATTTTGGTCAATAAACTGTGATGAGTCCCATTGACCGTCTGGATTATTATTGGAGTAAGTATCATGGCTTTCTGCCCAATAGACCAACTTATCCTTAGAAACACCACGTTCGGAATAGTTACCTATAGAGTTTGTGATTTGACCGCTTCTGAACGCCATTCTTACAGTTGCGCAGTATCCACTGTCAGTAACACTAATATACTTTGAATATTCTTTCATTAGGGCATTGGCCTGTGCTGAATTGTCAATACCTCTGCTATCGTCCGAACCGATCGGATCATCAAGAATCTCACCATAATTCCACAAACCGGTTCCTTCTGTAACGGCCGGCCAGAAGTTGCAGCTTTCACTTGGCAGAGCAATATGTTTTGCCGCATCCCATCTGATACCGTCAACACCCAGGCTTTTTAATTCATCAATATATTTGCGGGCGCACTGTTGAACATATGAATGTTCAGAGTTAATATCGGGCATACCAATGTCACGATGATGTATCTGCCAACGATTGGTATAGTCAATACCACCGGCTTCATTATGCCAATATTGCGAGTCTTTCAAATCCGCTTGAATATTTGAGTGATCACTTGCAAAGTGGTTTGCGACAACATCGACTACAACCTTAACGCCGTATTTGTCCGCCTCATCACACAGTGCTTTTAAATCTTCTTTTGTACCAAGATCATTATTTCCCGCATAAAAGCCTAACGGTTGATACAGCTTCCACCATACTCCGCTATCGTATCCCACCTGTGCCGGTGATGTCTGTACAGCGGTAAAACCTGCTTCAGCTATGTTTGGAAGCTCATCCTTAATATCATTATACTTCCAGTCAAAGCAATGAAGAATCGCGCCGTCCTGAATGTTATCCGCCAGACCGTAATCCACCGCGGCGGAAACCTCCTCGGTAGGAGCGGTTGACACAAGAACGGTGAGCATTGATGACGCCATCAGAAGCGACATGAAAACGCTCAACGCTTTTGTCCCAAGTTTTGTTTTTGTTTTTAACAAAGCTTTTCCTTCTTTCTGTTTTTTAAATATAATTGTGGATATGTTTCTTGAACTCGGCTAAATATTTCACCTCCGTCTCAGCCGTTTAATATGGATATGACTATAATTGCAAAATGAATCATTTTGCAATTCTATATATAAAAGATATACTTTTTTTTGTAAAATTTTGTTCCTTTTGCGAATTAAAAACATAAATTCGCCTGTATAAAGAATTTTCGTATGTTTGACTAAATACTCAAGAAATTCTTTGGCTAAAAATTACAAGAAAAATTAACTAACTATGAACAATTTGTAATGGCGTTAAATTTTGCATTACACCTCCCCTAATATGCACCTTACCGATTTTCTGTTTACACGCAGTCGATTATATGATATATTCAGTTCATGAGGAGGGGGGAAGGATGAAGCTGATAATTCATCAGGAAACCGACTGCGATGAAACTGAAATAGTTATACGATGCTCGTATATAAGCCCTGATCTGCAAAAAATAATTGACGAGATACAGCTATGTACGTTCTCAATAAACGCATACAAGGACGGTTCTATCAAAAGGTTAAATCGAGAATCTATTTGCTACATAGAAAGTGTTGATGAAAAAACCTTTATATATTGCGAAAACGATGTCTATGACTGCCGAATGAAGCTTTATGAACTTGAAGAAAAGCTTGTAAAGTCAACCTTTGTCCGAATAAGCAAATCATGTATACTTAATATTGATTTCATAGAGAGTGTACGTCCGCTTTTAAACGGAAAATATGAAGCGCTGCTCTTAAACGGAGAGCGGCTCATAATAAATCGGCACTATGTGCCCGATTTCAAGAAAAAATTCGGTCTGTGAGGAGTGTAAGCATGAAAAAATTTAATTATTATTTGAATATATTCTGTTCATCGTTCACAGTAGCCACGCTTGTTATATCATTGGTCAATATTTTATCATCTGACAAAGTGCCAACCGCATATATTTGGGTTTTTCAAATGGCTGTTCTGTGTGCGGTCATTACAATACTAATGTTTATAACCGGAATACTATCTGAAAAAATTTTCAAAAATACACCTGTTTGGGTATTTATATTGACAGGTTTGACCGAGGTTTTGCTAAGTGTATTCATTTTAGGCGGTTTGTGCTTTGGATGGTTTCCGTTTAATTCTTTTGGGATATTAACAATAGCAGTCCTTGATATAGTAATATATTTTTTGGTATACGGAATAATGTACATCGGTGAAAGGAAATCAGCTGACAACATAAACAAGATCCTTCAAAACAGCAGAAAAAATAAACTTAACAGCAGGAGGAACAAAGATGGAAAAGATAATTGATGTCAAAAATCTCAAAAAGTCCTATGGAAGCATTGAAGCGGTAAAGTGTCTCAGCTTCTATGTTGAAAGCGGAAAACTGTTTGCTTTTCTGGGACCTAACGGTGCGGGAAAGTCAACCACTATTGACATGATAACAACATTTTTAAAGCCGGACAGTGGTGAAGTCACAATATGCGGCAAAAGGCTGGGGCATGATGATGATGAGATAAGGAGACTGATAGGCGCTGTCTTTCAAGACGGTATGCTGGACCCGCTGCTCACTGTCAAGGAAAATATCATGATCCGCGGCAGCTTCTATGGTTTAAAAGGCAGCAAGCTGCGAGAAAACACAGAAAAAGCTATGGAGGCAGCCGACATTACGGAAATACAAAACCGCCGATACGGCAAGCTTTCGGGCGGTCAGCGCAGACGAGCAGACATCGCGAGGGCGCTTGTAAATACACCTAAGATACTTTTTCTCGACGAACCTACAACAGGTCTTGACCCGCAGACACGAAGATCCGTCTGGGAAACTATCCGAAAACTGCAAAGTGAGAGCCATATGACGGTATTTCTCACCACACACTATATGGAAGAGGCAGCCGAAGCGGATTATGTAGTGCTTATAGACGGAGGTAAGATCTCCGCCAAAGGAACTCCGGCAGAGCTTAAAGAAAAGTATGCGGGCGATATTTTAAGGCTGACAACGAAAAAAGGCAGTAATTTTGTTAAGGAATATCTCGAAAATAATAAGCTGGCCTTCACAGAGATCGGTTCAACTATCAAAGTCAATATATCGTCTACGATGGATTCGCTGCCTATACTTAATGCCTGTAGGAATGAAATAGAGGGCTTCGAGGTTCTCAACGGCACTATGGACGACGCGTTCATAGCTATAACCGGAAAGGAGATAAGAGAATGATTTTATTTGCAAAAAGAAATTTAAAGCTGTTTTTCCGCGATAAAAGTTCGGTGTTTTTTTCACTTCTTGCTGTTATCATAGTCATAGGGCTTTACGCGTTTTTCCTCGGTGATCAGCTTATAAAGGGACTTGAGGGACTAAAAATCGAAAACGCGGAATTTATGATGAACAGCTGGCTGATAGCGGGTATACTTTCGGTAACATCTATATCAACAACGCTCGGAGCGTTCGGAGTTATTGTTGACGACAAGGTAAATAAAATCGAAAAGGACTTCCGCTGCTCTCCTATATCGAGAAGTTCCATAGCAGGCGGATACATAATCAGCTCGTTCGTAGTCGGTGTAATAATGAGCCTTTTCGCGTTTGTGCTCGGAGAGGCATATATAGTAATGAGCGGCGGGGAACTGCTGCCGCTCATGTCGATGCTCAAGGTTTTGGGAATGATAATACTGACGGTTCTCGCGGGTTCCTCTATGATGTTCTTTATAGTATCCTTCTTTAACAGCACCAACGCTTTCTCGACAGCAAGCACCGTAATAGGAACCCTTATAGGCTTTATCACGGGAATATATCTTCCGGTAGGCTCAATGCCGGAATCTGTCGCCATAGTTGTCAAGGTCTTCCCCATCTCCCATGCCGCTTCCGTATTCCGTAAGATATTCATGGAGATACCAACAGAGAAAGCGTTTGACGGAATACCCGACAAAATAGCTGACAGCGCCATTAAGGAAATAAACACAGAGTTAGGCGTTAATTTCACAATAGGCTCGTGGGAAGTCTCTACACTCGACAGCATACTGATACTCATCGCCACTTCCGCTATATTCTATATACTTGGTATTCTTGTCGTTTCAAAGAAAAAGAGATAGTGATAAGCAAAAGAAAACAGTAATTCTGCGAGGTATGGCAGTGATGTCAAGTGGTGCAAAATAAATTACATTTTTAATTCCCTTTTTATTTGCAATAGCTTTGCTCATTTCATTAGATACAATCATTTTAGTAACGCAAAAAAACGTATAATTCATGTTTGTTTTTAAATTTGAAACTTACATCAAAATAAATGCTTTGCCGTCGGGCATATCGCATTAAGTCTTAATAAGCCTAAGCGGGCGCAGAATAATTCTGCTGAGATATTCCCTGTCAAGGGCAGAGATAACGTCTTTGTACCTCTTTCGATTTGTGTCAACATGGAACGACCAACCTCGACCTTGTCATCAAGTACGGCTTGTGTCAGCCCTGCTTCTGTACGGATCGGATGTATACTAAAAAGTGGACAAGTATGATAAATAAAGGACAAGCAAAAAGCAGAGAGGAAACATACTATATCTACTAAAAACGGTCCAATAGCGAGGAATAAAAGAAAATCATTATCACCCTGTACCATTTCGGAAAAACCTATGCGGAAAACCAGAACGAGTATGGCATTTCGTCTTCCGCCCTATCTGACTGAGTAAGAAAATATTCCCAAGTTAAAATGGACGACGACACCGTTCTGACCGCCCAACAGATCAAATTGCGCTCAACACCGCAACGCTGAATCGGAAGAGGAGAACCTCATACTAAAAAGCGATTGCAATCTTCACGCCACACTCAGACAGATACCGGAAGCTATCCGGTATCTGTCCGATCAGCACCGCCTCTCCATCCTCTGTCGGTTCTTGAACGTCAATCGGAGCATACTACCAGTAGATAAAACGAAAGTATTCCCGGAGACAGCAGGAAAATGTAGAAATCAAGCGGAGGATCCTAGACATCTATGCTAAAGGCGACAAACGCCTAGGCGCTCGTTAAGTACAGATCTGTCATGATTGCATATTCATCTGTGAAGGTCGAGTGTACCGCCTGATGAAAGAGATGAATCTTCATAAAATGAGTACAGCAAAGCCTCCGAAAGTTCGGATTTAAGAGCAACCAACCCTCGTTCCATCATAGACTTGTATTCTCGAAAAGTCAGCCTGTCGGGTTTGTAACAAAATCGACCGTTTTCTTGACATCGGATACACTTCATGATGCTGCATACTTAAGAGGTGTGTCTGTTGGCGTCATGTTTCACACGGACCGCAGTCTACGGTTTATCGCCTCCGATTTCCGAAAAGAACTGAGCCGGTCGCATATGGTGCGATCCTTTTCCAAAAATGGGCATCCCTATGACAATGCTGTCATAGGGATGCTTTTTCAAGTACCTCAAGAAATGAGTCTATATTTTTTGCCCTGTTCTGTCATTTATTATACAAATTAACAAATTTTTAAAATAATAATGTATCTGAAGTTCATTTAAACAATAAAAATCCGCCCGACCGTATTGTGCCAATAATAACCTGCCTACTGAATTAGACAGGTGGGTGCTTCCCTGCGGGTTCACGCTCCCTTCGTCCGCATAAAGCGGGAGGTCTGCAATCCGCCGAAGGAGATAAGCTCCCGAGAAAAAAGTTGTAGGGTTATTTAGACACAGTCCACGTATCGGGCAGACATTTATCAAACAATCGGTCTCAAAACCGGCTGCATTATTATTATATTGTACAACAACAGGATTATTCGTCGTCGCTGCTTTCTAAAACATCAGAGTCACTTTCATCAAAACGACTCTCAAACATTTCAGCAAGCTCGTCAATAAGAAGATCATCTTCGATTTCAGCAAGCTGAGGTTCACCGTTTTCATCCTCGACAGCCTCAAAAATCATATATGTGTCCTCTGAGTCTAACTCCTGATCAGGAAGATCAAAGAGAGGATGAAGTGCATAGAAATGCGAGTTTTTATAGTCAAGCTCATCTAAAATTTCAAATTCGTACTCGTTTCCGTCCTCGTCAAGCAGTGAGATAAGGTCAGGCTCGTAGCCAATAAAATCTTCATTGTCCATAGACACAGCCTCTTTTCTATAAACATAATTTGTGGGATAGCTTACGCATCTTGATTGCAATGATATTTTACAACAAAATCCGGAATAAGTCAAGTAATTATTCAATGTTTATAAAATCCACAAAAAATAAAAAAAGTTAAAAAAAACTATTGACATTCGCCAAAACCGTGGTATAATATAATCAAGCTAAAGGAAATGGTTCGGATTCATAGCTTATATTAAGGTATCATGTATCATTGATTACCTGTAGATGTCTTACGAATGGTTCTTTTAAAGTTTCAGTTTCTTAGTGATTTGGCTTCAGTAACAAGATTTCGGATCTGTTTTTATTCAAAACCATTGTAAAAGGATTCATTCGGGATTGCATGAAACTTTTTCCTTGCTTAATTTTTGAAAGGAGGCAAGTCCTATGGGCGATTCGGAACCCGTTAGTTTTATCGACCTCGAACCGTCGTGGATAGAGGTCTCCGAAATAAGAGATCCTCAGTAAAAGCAATCTTTTTATTTGACCGAGTTGTACATTACTCCATATTTATTATGGCTCTTATGTATATAAGTTATAATTAAGCCGATGTTTTGGCAATGCTTTGAAAACGATTTCAATTTCGGGTTTGTGCGTTGGAGTTCTGCCGTGATGGCAATGCTTGGTTGACGCAAAACACAATTTAATATATTCGGATTTGTTGGTCCGGATGTGCCGTTTTTGCAGACGGTGAATGCCCGTTTTGTCGGGAAGCTCCATAGGAGTGGTTGCTGTTTATTATAGATTTGTCCTTCTGTTGGCAATGGATACGTCTGATCGAATTATTTATCGGATGTCCGTTTATTGACGGTTGGCTTCTTTAACCCAGATTTTATGTAAGGGAATGTCTCCGATGAGATAAGATATATTTTCTGGAATTATGGATTATTCATGGATGGTTGTTTTTGTGTGCTGTCAGATTTAGGCGACATAATGTAGGCAACAGTGAGTAGTTCAAATTTGTGAGAAGGAACGAATCCAATGGTATAAATAATTTTATGTTGTTTTACTTAGGTTTGTTTTGTTGATGCCGTTTCTTGAGGCTGCGGGGCGTTGTCGGCGCAAGGAAGAGTAATTACATATATTCCTATTTGATAAAATAACATTATTGCTTTTGATGTATGTACTAAAAGTTTTATCGACTTTAATCAGTTTTAGCAATAGTCGTTTTTGTTTACGTTGTAAGATATATTTTTTAAAAAGTCGATGGTTGGTAATTTAAACTGTAAGGTCATGATTCCAATGTAATATTATTTAGCTTTTATTGGCACTTTTATATTTTATGTCTTTGCTGCAAGCTCCAAGCGCTGTGTGTGTTTGGAGCTTGTATTATGTATCTGAATGTTTGAGTTGCAGGTTAAATACAATAAGTAACTTGCCCCATCATGCGGCGTGGCAGGCACAACATAAGCTGTGTAAGTAATCAGTCGGGGATCCAACCCACTGCTGATTACGGTGATGTAAAACAGCCGGCTGAGAGGCGGGACGTCATTCCTCAGATATAACCTCCATACAATGTTACGACTGCACTTTAAAAAAAGGCGAAGCTGTTAAGCCTCGCCTTTTTCTGTTTAAAATAGAATAAAATCAATTAAGCTAATACGAATGATTTATGTAAAATAAATCTGAGAGATTAGCCCTTTTTAGGTGCCCCTACGGGACATACATCAGCGCAAGCACCGCATTCTACGCAAGCATCTGCATTGATATCAAATTTACCCTCGCCCTCAGAGATAGCCTCACAGGGACATTCTGCAGCACAAGCACCGCAAGCGATGCACTCATCTGAAATTACATATGCCATAATAAAAACCTCCTTATATTGATAAATATATTTTATCACAATTTTTATAAAAATCAACCTTTTTATATGAAATTCCATAAAAATTCAGTGATATACAACAATTACCTTGAATAAAAATCAGTGTTCAATATGGAGCTTACTCAACCATTTAGCGCAGTACACGCCAGTATGCAGGACTATTTTTGATTTTTGCCTCTTATCCTTACGTACATAAGCTTAACAACGTTAAAGACGCCTTGCCTTACTATGTCAATAAGTGAGCATACAGCAAATATTTCAAATACCATCAAAAGCATCATGGGAAATCCCCACGGCTCACTGTATAGATCTGGATTGGCAAAATTATTGTGCGACCATATATAGCCTCTGAGCAGGGGGTGTTCATGTATTGCATAGATTCCTATTGTTGTTCCTGCAATATAATTTATGATTTTTGATTTGAACTGAAAGCCTCTGAAGAACAGGAATATGAATACAGACGCCAGTATGACAAACGGGTTCGAGAACTGACCAAAAACAGAAGAGTTGTAAATAGTGTCATCGCCAAACTGCTTAAAAATATCGCATAAACTATAAATTGAGAAATCAATAAGTGAAAACACTATAAAATATATAAGATATTTGAAGTGGATCTTTTCGTCATCCTTGACAAATAGTTTAAGATAAGCTCCGATGATATACATAAAAAGGAACGAGATAAGCGACTTGCCGTGCTCAATCGGGACGACCTTATGTGTTGAGAAAATCCCATCAAGTGCGTCCATTGAGGACAGAGTCGGCAAAATAGACAGAAAGACAAACAGAATAGCAAGCAGAAGCTTAAATTGCTTTTTATCAAGGGCATTGAGTACATAGTTTATGAAAGGTGATAGAAGCAGAATAATAATATAATTTGTGAGAAAATACCATTGTGACGACATGACAGGGAAGAACATTTTTATTATAGTGCATATTAAGGTTTTTCCGGAAAGCATCTCGGAGGAATAATTATTAAGATTTACCAATGTCTTCGTATAATCGGCCTCGTTGCCTGCAAGAATAAATCCACCGTTATTGTAAACTATCAAGGCAAATAGTACAATGAAAACTGAGTAAAACAGCATAGTGAAGTAAACCTTAGGAAGCCTTTTATAGCTTTTTTTAAAGTCAAGGGAGCTTTTGCTCATGAAATAACCCGTTATTATAACGAAAACATTAACAGGAGTTCGGAAAAATGTCCAAACCAGATTGGAAACAGTCTCAAACATCCCGCCGTTTTCTACAGATAAATCATGGACACCTCCATAGCTGTAAACATGAAGCACTATGATTGACAGCATACATATTATTCTTAAAAGCTCAATACCAGACTTTCTTTTTGTTTTTTGCATATATTATGTCTCCTAAGAGTTTTAATCAGTGAGAAAAATAATTCGTTTTCGGTTCTTCCCTTTGCTTAGATTCTTCACTTTTTCTCAAAATTTCGCTTGCCTCTCGCGCTATCCTCGAGATAGGCATACCGACCACGTTATAATAATCACCCGTAATGCTTTTTACAAACAGAGCTCCGTGTCCCTGTATACCGTAGCCTCCGGCTTTATCATAGGGTTCATTCGTTTGGACATAGCTTTCTATCTCATTATCGGTCAACTCGAAAAATTCAACATCGGTCGAAACACTAAAGGAATGTTCAAATTCCCCATAGCTGATACAACAGCCTGTTATGACCTTGTGCGTTTTGCCGGAAAGCAGCTTCAGCATACGTCGAGCGTGTTCTGTATTCTGCGGTTTGTTCAGGATTTTTCCGTCAATAATCACTGAAGTGTCACAGGCAATCACCAAAGAACCGCGATAGCCCTTTGAAACATATTTTGCTTTTTGTGTTGCGATATATTGAGGATGACTTTCTAAAGAAATATTGGATGGCGCACTCTCGTTTATATCCGGCGGAACACACAAAAAATCGTTTGTTAAAATTCCCATGATCTCACGTCTGCGGGGAGAAGCAGAAGCCAAAATTACATCCATTACAGCATTCCTCCAAAATCACTATTATATAATAGCTTTATATATTTCACCTTTTTTATGTCCCGAAAATTCCGATGCTCTTTTGGCAGCTTCCGACGGCTTTGCTCCGCCTTCTATAAGCTCAAGAGCAAACGACACGGCGTCCTCCAAGGAAATTTCCTTTTCCTCTTTGTTCGGAGCACCCTCTATCACAATAACTATTTCACCTTTAATAAAATCGTCCTTGTACTTATTGTACGCTTCTTCGAGTGTGGTTCGAATAACCTCTTCATGAATCTTTGTAAGTTCTCGGACTATTGAAACACGTCTGTTGCCTCCAAAGGCTTGAGTCATATCACGAAGTGTCGCGCGCAACTTATGCGGGGCTTCATAGAATATCATAGTCCTATGCTCGTCATGCAGAGAAAGCAGGTGGTCGCGGCGGTTTTTTTTATTCATACTGAGAAAGCCCTCGAATGTAAATCTGCCTGTCGGCAGTCCCGAAATCGCAAGAGCAGATGCCATTGCGGTAGGTCCCGGAACAACATTTACCTCGATACCGCGTTCAGCACACTGCATGACAAGCTGCTCACCAGGATCGGAAACAGCAGGCATACCTGCGTCACTCACGAGAGCGCAGTTTTCACCCTCTTTGATTTTCGTACATATGATATCGCCTCGTTCACGCATATTATGTTCATGATAGCTGATCATAGGTGTTTTTATATGAAATTTATTTAGCAGCTTTAGTGTTACTCGTGTGTCCTCGGCAGCAATAAAATCAACGCTTTTCAAGGTTTCTATTGCCCTAGGAGAAAAATCAGAAAGGTTTCCGATTGGTGTGCCAACAACATATAATTTTCCGTTCATAAAAGACGCCCTTCATTAAAATAAAGCAAAAAATTACTTCTCGTGCCCATCTGCAAAGGAACCGTAAATCTCAAGCATTTCACTGCTGCAGCTGCCGTCTTCGTTCTCAAGGAAGAGTGGGGCTTCGACCTTCAAACATCCGCGTTTCCCGCCGCGCCTGCCCTCTATCAAAAGAAGCTTTGGCGGTCTGCCAGCGTTGAGATGAACAAAACGAAGCCGTTTCGGTTCTATCTTGTATTTTCTCATTACCTCAGTTATATCGGGAAGACGTTCGGGGCGTTGACATATGCAAAATCTGCCGCCAAATTGCAACAGTCTTGATGCGCAGGCAGCAATATCATCGAGTGTACATTCTCCCTCGTGGCGCGCGGTCTTCAGAGAGGCGTCAGGGTTTACTATACCCGTACCCTCAGCCTTATAAGGCGGGTTGCATACGACGAGACTGAACCTTCCGGCAGGCGCTATGCCCTCAAGCCTTCTTAAATCGCCGTTTACAACTGTGATCCTGTTCTCAAGGGCATTGTGAGAAAAGCTGCGTCGCGCCATATCATATGCTTCCTTTTGAATCTCAACGGCTAAAGTGCTTTGGGGCAAAACCTCGCGGCTCCAAATAAGCGGAATAGTTCCGCAACCGCAGCCGAGATCACAGGCAATATCGTTCTTTCTCGGCTGTGCGAAATCGGCAAGCAACACAGTATCCGTCCAAAATATATGTCGCTTTGAAACGATAACCTCAATTCCGCCGCCGAGCGGCTCCAGCCTCTCTCCCTCTAAAAGCATTATATCACCCTTCATGACAATTTATTATTATTCTACCACATTAGACAAAAATTGTAAATATTATCATTGCAATTCTAATAAGAGCGAAAATTGCAAATTGCCTTAAAAAGCCAAGTCGTATAGTAAAATGATCGAACAGGAAAAAATATAGATTCATGTTGAGAGCCTGCGCACAATGTTAAGACAAAAAACAATGACGGAGGAAACAATATTAGTCAAGTATATGACAGCACAAAAACATTAAATTCATTAACATTGGATCAATAACTACCCACGCCGTATTTTAAATGGGCTGTCCTCTTATCAACTTATCGAAAAAATAAATATCAGTGATTTTGTCGCTTGATTTTGCGGAAATTTTATATTGCAATTTACTCTCAATTTATAAATTTACAAAACAATATAAAATTTTTAAAATTACACTTGCTTTTTCTTAAATAATAGTATATAATATTATAGTGCTGATTACACGGAGAGTTGTCCGAGCTGGTCGAAGGAGCACGATTGGAAATCGTGTAAACGTCAAAAGCGTTTCGAGGGTTCGAATCCCTTGCTCTCCGCCAATACTATTAAAATCCGCTTGAACATTGTGTTTGAGCGGGTTTTATTTTTTCGTACACGATTTTATTATGTAAATCCAAAAAGCATCCTTATCCTCCAGACATTCCATAGGCTCATATACTGTTCGTTATGGTTTTGCCGTCGGTAAGGGTCTGGCTTTCATCATTGTTTTGATTCCAGATTTGAAAGCTTGTTTCAGATTTATTGTTGTACGGACATATTAAACTGCCATCTCCGCTAAGGCATAGAAAAATTGCTCTCAAACAAGATAGGTTGCTTTATACCTAAAGAAAATATGAGTTTAAATGCGTTGTAAAAAACAGCGAAATAACAAAACGGGAATCACGATTTAGTGAGTCCCGGTAATTTTTGGGTTAAAAAATGGGCAATATTTAAAATTTTGTGGACGGCTATGCGTTTTTGAGCATAATTTACCAAAGGTGTTGTATCTTTCACACCTTGATGTTTATAACTTTTTGTTTATGCCGTTATTGCCCGACTTTTTGTTTTCAAGAGGTATGAAGCAATCCATATCCGAAGCATATTGCTTAACATCACAAACGGCTATGTATTCATCACATATTCCAAGCTGAATATTATAACTGGGCAGTAATTGGTCGTTGCCCATATAGTCCCTTTTAATACGCATAAAGGTCGCGTCATTATCTGTTTTGGAATAGCTGTTTCTGTGCTCACCGCAAGTATTGATGTGTATTGCGTATTTCTTTAGACTTTCGGTATATTAAACGAGCTTATCATAATTCCTTTGCTCAAGTGTCTTGTGATGCCCTCTGCCTCTGATAATATTTTTAGGATCAATGTCGGTTAGATTGACATACTGCCTTGTTATCTGCTCCATATACTCTACGGCATATTCTGTACGATACTCAAATTTAATATTTAAGTATACAAGAGAGGCGTTGATTTCTTTAAGCAATCCGGTTATTTTTTTAAACACGTTCTGACGGTGCTTAATACTGCTTTTCTTCCATATCCAGCTATATTTATTCGCATTGGCGGTTATCTTTGTTCCGTCTATGTAGATATGGGATAAGTCAACAGATTCCTTTTCAAAGATATATGAGTTGATTTCTTTTAAAATAGAATCCATGCAATCAACAAGATAGTTCTTCATGAAGTTGTTTATCGTCATATGACTCAGGGCAGGATTGTCCTGTAGCAACCACATAAATCTTATGTCGTTGTTACAGAGTTTTTCTATCTCTCTTGTCGAAACATAGCTGTATTCCATAAACGCAAACAGTATAACTTTAAGCAAGATTTGTGAATCATATCTTTTACGACCTGTCCTGCTTTCCTTAACGGCAAGATATTTTTAGGTCGATATGTTCAAAAAACTCACAAAATGTGTATACCGGGTCGGAAGTTCTTATTTTTTTGAAATTTCCAGTGGTAATTTTAATTGATATGGTGTACAATATATTTGT
>CANQUS010000034.1 GCA_947627055.1 uncultured Clostridia bacterium
ACTCCGCAGCGTAGTCGCTCGCTTACGCTCCGCTCGACGTCAGCGAGAGTTGTTTATGTCCGCGTCAATACTAAGTTACCAATGAACTGCCGTATGCAAATTCAGTGCTAAATACTGCTTGCGCGGTACGTCATAGTCCCCTGACGACGTCGAAGTTTTTTGCCGTATGGCAAAAAACGACCTCGCGACTTGCCTGCGGAGGCACTCCGCAGCGTAGTCGCTCGCTTACGCTCCGCTCGACGTCAGCGAGAGTTGTTTATGTCCGCGTCAATACTAAGTTTCCAATGGACTGCCGTATGCAAATTCAGTGCTAAATACTTTCTGCGCGGTACACAATAGTCCCATAACGACGTCGAAGTTTTTTGCCGTATGGCAAAAAACGACCTCGCGACTTGACTGCGGGCGCTGCCCGCCGCGACTTGTCTGCGGGGACACCCCGCCGCCTTTTTTATGAATTTTGCTGAAATGTATTGATAATTTCAAAAAATTATGTTAGTATTTATTTGCAGGCTGTTTTTTCCATCATAAAATCGGCACAGGTTTAATTGATGTCTTGATTTCTTTGTATTAAACCGTCTTAGCTCTTGAATTTGTATTATTGACAGCCAAAGACTATTTTCGGATATTTCGCCTAAAATAAAAGGTGAAGAAAATTTAATATGGACGGAGATGATTTCATGGCAAGAAGTGCCGGCATTCTTATGCCCATTACCGCTCTTCCGTCGCCGTACGGTATCGGAACGATAGGGCAGGCGGCATATGATTTTGTTGACTTTCTGAAATCTGCAGGTCAGAAGTATTGGCAGATTCTTCCTGTGGGACCGACAAGCTACGGAGATTCGCCATATCAGTCGTTTTCCACTTATGCAGGCAATCCCTATCTTATCGATCTTGATTTACTGTGTGATGAGGATCTGCTCCTACGCAAGGAGATCAAAGCGTTTGACTGGGGTGATAACGAGGAAGAGGTAGATTACGAAAAAATCTACAACAATCGCTTTGAGGTCCTGAGGATCGCTTATGACAGATTCATGGCGCGTCCCGATGACTGCAAGAGAGACTTTTGGAACTTCTGTAACAGAAATGATGAATGGCTTGAAAACTACGCCATGTATATGTCTATCAAAAACCACTTTGATGGCAAGGCATGGTCTGAATGGCCCGATATAAACATTAAGATGCGCCGACCCGACACCATGCGGTATTATCATGATCTGCTCGGCTATTATGTGGGCTTCTGGAAATTTGTTCAGTACAAGTTTTACAGCCAGTGGGCAAAATTCAAAAAATACGCAAACGATAACGGCATACTTATTTTCGGCGATATGCCGATATATGTCGCCATGGACAGCGCTGATACTTGGGCTAACCCCGATGTATTCTGGCTTGACCAGAATCGCCGCCCTGTATGTGTTGCAGGTTGTCCGCCGGATTATTTTTCTAAAACAGGTCAGCTTTGGGGCAACCCTCTTTATGACTGGATCTATCTCGAGGAAACAAACTATGACTGGTGGATAAAGCGTGTAAAAAGCGCGTCTGAGATGTTTGATGTTACGCGTATCGACCACTTCAGAGCGTTCGCTTCGTTCTATGCTATACCGTATCCCGCTGAAAACGCCATCGACGGCTCGTGGATAGAGGGTCCGGGAATGGCATTCTTCAATAAGCTCAAGGAAAGGCTCGGAGACGTACCGATCATTGCGGAGGATCTTGGTCTTATGACGCCCGATGTTGTCAAGCTCCTCAAGGATACAGGCTACCCGGGAATGAAGATCCTCGAATTTGCGTTTGATTCAAAATCGAACAATGATTATCTCCCGCATAATTACACCTCAAATTCGGTTTGCTATATCGGAACTCACGACAACGATACCGTTGTCGGCTGGTATGCGTCTGCAAGCACTAAGGACAGGGAGTTCGCGAAGGAATACTGCAACCTTAGCGAGGATGAGGGCATAAACTGGGGCTTTATCCGCACGGCTTATCAGAGCGTTAGCGACTATGCTATAGTACAAATGCAGGATATTCTCGGATTGGGTCCCGCGGCTCGTATAAACACTCCTTCAACGCTTGGCGGCAACTGGGTTTGGAGAATGAAAAAGGGCGCTAACACATTTAAAATAGCAGAAAAACTTAAAAGGTTTTCAAAAATATACAGAAGGCTGGAGGACGACAAAAAAATGAATAACAGTATCATCGACAACCTTATTTTGACAGCAAAGGACGAGTATTGCAAGGAGCTTGAGGAGCTTTCTCCCGCAGAGCTTCATGAATGTCTCGGAAGAGCCATGATGGGTGAGATCGCGGAAAGATGGGCAAAATCTAAGAAGAATCACGCAAATTCCCGCCGCGCTTATTATTTCTCGGCAGAGTTCCTTATGGGACGCATGATGTACAACAACCTTTATGCTATGGGCGCTCTTGACAAGGTCAAGGAGCTTCTCGCCGAAAAGGGCATTGACATAAATGTATTCGAGGAAGTCGACGATGCTGCTCTCGGCAATGGCGGCCTTGGAAGACTTGCGGCGTGCTTCCTTGATTCTGCGGCGACTCATGATATTCCTCTCGACGGCTATGGTATTCGCTATAAGTACGGTCTGTTTAAGCAGAGCATAGAAGATGGTTTCCAGATAGAGAGAGCCGACGACTGGACGAGCTTCGGCGATCCGTGGTGTATTAGAAGAAATGAGGATACGGTTACTGTCAAGTTTGCAGATCAGGTCGTTAAGGCTGTTCCCTATGATATGGCTGTTATCGGCTACGGTACAGATAACATAAACACTCTCCGCCTGTGGCAGGCAGAGGCTGTAAACGACTTTAACTTCCTTGACTTTAATGATAGCAGATATGATGATGCGGTTAAGGAAAAAAATGATGCTGAAAACATTACAATGGTTCTGTATCCGAACGACAACAGGTATGAGGGCAAGGTCCTCAGATTGAAGCAGCAGTATTTCTTCTGCAGTGCGTCACTCCAGGATATAATCAAGAGATATAAGCTCAAGAATGGCAGCGATTACTCAAAGTTTGCTGATCACTGCGCCATTCAGCTCAATGATACACACCCCGTTATTTCTATACCGGAGCTTATCAGGCTGCTGCAGCTTGACGGTCTTTCTTTCGATGCAGCGTTTGACATAGCTCAAAAGACATTCTCATATACTAACCACACTGTTATGTCAGAGGCTCTTGAAAAGTGGGATATAAACCTGCTCACAGATGTTATTCCCGATGTTGTCGAGATAATCAAACAAATCAACGACCGCCTTGTATCAGACCTCACATCTAAAGGTCTTAATGTTCCTGTTGAGGAATCTGCGGTTGAGGAAAAAGCAGACGAGGAAGAGGACAAGAAGGACAAGAAGAGCAAAAAGCAGGCAGCTTCTGTCAAGACCAAGCTCGACGGCATGAGAATTATCGACGGCAGCCTCGTACACATGGCGAGACTTGCGGTTTACGCATCGAGTTATACTAACGGTGTCGCGTGGATACACACGGAGATACTCAAGAATGATGTTCTCAAGGATTGGTATGCTATCTATCCCGAACGCTTCCAGAACAAGACAAACGGCGTTACACAGCGCCGTTGGCTCGGACTTTGCAACCCGCAGCTTTCAGAGCTTATTACTGACGAGATCGGCAGCAAGTGGATAAGAAACCTTGACGAGCTTGCAAAGCTAAACGACATGATCACCCCTGAGCTTGTTGAACGCTTCAACGATATAAAGCTCGAGAAAAAGACAGAGCTTGCCGACTTTATTGCAAAGCATGACAATGTACAGCTTGATCCGAGCTTTATATTTGATGTTCAGGTAAAGCGTCTGCACGAGTACAAGAGGCAGCTTCTCAATGCTTTCTCCATTATGGCCATTTACTTCCGTCTCAAGGAGGGCAAGCTCCCCGACTTTACACCGACAGCGTTTATCTTCGGCGCAAAGGCTGCTCCGGGCTACGCGAGAGCAAAGGCTATCATCAAGTATATCAACGAGATCGCTAATCTCGTAAACAACGATCCTGATGTCAATGACAAGCTCAAGGTCGTATTCGTATCCAACTATAATGTTTCCTATGCTGAGAAGATCATGCCTGCGGCTGATATTTCAGAGCAGATCTCGACAGCGGGTACAGAGGCGTCCGGTACAGGCAACATGAAGTTCATGATAAACGGTGCTGTAACTCTCGGCACATTTGACGGCGCAAACGTTGAAATCGTTCAGCAGGCGGGCGAGGAGAATAACTACATCTTCGGTGCAAGAGTTGAGGAGATCAATGAGATCAAGAGTACCTATGATCCCAAGGCTATCTACGAGTCTGATCCCGAGGTCAAGAAGGTCATTGATACTCTCATTGACGGTCGTTTCTCAGACGGCGGCAAGACAGGCGAGGGCAGCTTTGCAGAGCTTCGTCAGTCTATTCTCGAGGGTGCGAGCTGGCATCAGCCTGACCATTACTTTATTCTCAGAGATCTTCCCGAATATATCGAGACTAAGCTCAGAGCCAACAGAGATTATAAGGACAGGATTGCATTTGGTACAAAGTGCTTGAAGAATACGGCAAACTCCGGCACATTCTCCAGTGACAGAACAATACTTCAATATGCTAAGGAGCTTTGGAAGCTTTCATAAGCCTATTTTGAAACAACAGAATTATAATGACTCAAAAGGCAGACTCTCCTAAGAGGTCTGCCTTTTCTCAGCAGGTCGAGTGCATCGACACGGTCGAGTGCCTCGACACGCAAGTCGCGTAATCGCTCCGCTCGGCATCAGAGTGGCACGCCCGTGACCGCGATGGTGAGTAATTACCAGTGAGTTACCCTGCGCAAATTAAGCGTAAGATAAGCATATTGCGGCGGTCGAGTGCCTCGACACGCAAGTCGCGTGATAGCTGTGCTGCAACTACGTGGCTCGCGTGCGCGAGGGGATGCAGTTGAGGCACTCGACAGTGGATTGGAGGAGATTTTTTAAAATGAATATACTTGCTATTGGAGATGTTGTGGGAGGGATAGGATGCCGATTTTTGCGCCAAAGACTTCCCGCGCTGAAAAAATTTAAGAATATAGATTTTGTCATCGCCAACGGAGAAAACTCATCAGACGGAAACGGAATAACTCCGGCGTCAGCGGAATACCTTTTTTCAAGCGGCGTAGACGTGATAACCACAGGGAACCACTCGTTCCGCAGACGTGAGATATACCCGTACTATGATGAAGCGCCGTATATTCTCCGCCCTGCCAATTTTCCCCTAAAAACTACGCCCGGAAAGGGTATGCTTATATATGATATGGGCAGACTTCAGATTTGCGTCATAAATCTAATGGGCTGTGTTTACCTCGACAGCCTGCGCGACCCGTATGATACCATTGACGAGCTTCTCGAAAGTAATACGGCTAAGATCACGATTCTCGACTTCCATGCGGAGGCAACTGCAGAAAAGCTTGCCCTCGCGTATTACCTTGACGGCAGAATATCCGCTATGTTTGGTACACATACTCATGTGCAGACCGCCGACGAATGTATCTTTGAAAACGGTATGGGATATATCACCGATGTCGGAATGACAGGTCCGGTAAGATCGGTTCTGGGCGTTAAGCCGGAGCTTGCTGTACGCAAACAGCGTGAAAAGCTTCCGGTGAGATTTGAAAATGCGGACGGCGAATGCAAAATGGACTGCATTTTGTTTAGTATAGATGAAAAAACCGGAAAAACGCTGCAAATTGAGCGTATGGAAATTAGATAATAATATTTTAACAAAAATTTTATCAAAACACTTGCAAAATATGTTAATTTGCTATATTATAATAATTGACAAATTTGTGATTATGCTTAAACAATGTTGGGGGTAACAAAATGGAAATACTAAAGGTTTCATCAAAGTCTTCACCAAATTCAGTCGCAGGTGCTATTGCGGGAGTTATAAAGGATTACGGCTGTGTCGAGGTTCAGGCGGTTGGTGCGGGAGCGGCTAACCAAGCGCTTAAATCGGTTGCCGTCGCAAGGGGATACCTTGCACCGATGGGTGTTGATATAATATGTATTCCCGCTTTTACGAGTATAGATATTGACGGAGAGGAACGTACCGCGATAAAGCTTCTTGTCGAGATTCGCTGACAGCTTTGCTGACTTTTAAGACTTGCGGTGGTGTTGTAAATAATTTTATATTTACTGCTCAGTTATTATAATGTAAATTTTATTTTACGATTCAATATTCGGCATTTATGAATTTTTACGATAACTGACGTAAAAATAAACTATACGCTTTGTGTTCGTGCAAGCTTGGTAAAAATAAACTGTTCGTAAGGAAGTGTTAGAGATGATAAATGGTATCCTATTTAAAAATGCTATAATATCCGGTGCAAATAATATTGTACGTCATAAAAAGGAAGTAGATGAGCTGAATATTTTCCCTGTGCCGGACGGCGACACGGGAACGAATATGTCTATGACAATATCCGCCGCCGCAAACGCCGTTGAGGAAAATAACAGCAGTTCGATCGGCGAGATAGCGTCTGCCGCGGCTTCGGCAATGCTCAGAGGCGCGAGGGGAAATTCAGGCGTAATACTTTCGCTGCTGTTTAAGGGTATCGCGGAGTTTCTCAAGGACAGTGACGGGGCGGATGGCAGGATGCTTGCCGATGCTGTCGCTCTCGGCGTGGAGTATGCTTACAGCGCTGTAACAAATCCCACTGAGGGTACTATACTTACCGTTGCAAGACTTGGCGCGGAGGCGGGGAAAATAGCTTCCGATGTCGAGAACGATCCGATAATAGCTCTGGGCGCTATCCATGCCGCCGCTGAGGACGCATTGCTCCAGACGCCGGAGCTTTTGCACGTTCTGAAAAAGGCGGGGGTTGTAGATGCCGGTGGAAAGGGACTTTGCGTGATACTTGAGGGTATGCTTTCGCTGCTTCGTGACGGTGTTATGATAAACAGCGACGCACCTGTCGAGATAAAGTCCAATGATACCGATGAGTTTTTCAAAAATGCCGCCGCCGAATTTGACAGTGATATAACGTTCACATACTGCACGGAGTTTATAGTAGGAAGAAATTCCGAGACAACACAAAGCCCGCTTGAGCTTCGTTCCTATCTTGAGGGAATAGGCGACTGTGTTGTTGTAGTCGATGATGACGAGATAATAAAGGTTCACGTTCACACGGAGAATCCCGGCATGGCGCTTGAGGAGGCTCTCAAATTCGGTCAACTGCTCAATGTTAAAATCGAAAATATGCGAGAACAGCACCGTCTGGCTGCCGAAAAGCACGAGCAGGAGCTCAAAAAGCTTGAGGAAACTCCCGAACCCGCTGAGCCTCAAAATGCAGTCGGTTTTGTCACTGTTGCATCAGGTGAGGGACTTAATGAGCTTTTTAAGGATCTCGGCTGTGACAGAGTTGTCAGCGGCGGACAGAGCATGAACCCAAGCACGGAAAACATATACAATGCGATAATGGCTGTACCGGCAAAGGTCGTATTTGTACTTCCGAATAACAAGAATATACTCATGGCTGCTCGGCAGGCGTGTGAGCTTATCACAGACAGGAAAACCATTATGATCCCGACGAGAACCGTTCCGCAGGGTATCGCCGCAATGCTTGCTTATGATCCCGAGGCAACGGCGGAGCTTAATTTAGAATATATGGAAGAAGCAGCAAGGAAGATCCTGACGGGTCAGGTTACATTTGCTGCGAGAGATTCTGAGTTTGGTTCAACAAAGTTGCATGAGGGTGATATAATCGCGCTCAACGACGGCAGACTTATGTTCAAGGACAAAGACCCCGTTAAGGCGGCAATCAAGCTCACTAAGGATATGGTATCGAAGGACACATCGTTCGTTACTATTATATACGGAGAGAATATAACTGAAACTCAGGCGAGCCTTGCGCTTGATGCCATTAAGTCAAGAATAAGCTCCTCGATAGATATAACGCTCGTTAATGGCGGTCAGCCTCTCTACTACTTCCTGATCTCTGTAGAATAGCGGAGTGCCTCCGCTCGCAAGTCGCGTAATCGCTCGGCAAGCCTCGCTCGACGTTAGCAAGGTATGTTTTTGTCCGCGTAGTGATGTAATTACCAATAAGCTAACGTATGCTTATCGAATGCAAGCTTTCTGTGCGGTATACTGTAGAGGCTCATGAAAAAACGACCTAGCGGCTTGCGGGAGGAGTGCCCCGCTTGCAAGTCATGCAGTCACTCGTAAAATATGCTCAACACTTATAGTGATAGGTTTATGTCCGCTATGATAAGATATTATCATCGGACATACCATTTTCGGCATGAAGATCCTTTATCGTGTTGAGCTTTTTTGTAATCATAGGTAAATTACAAACTAAGTCCTATACGGCGGCGGTGTGCCACCCGCAGGCAAGAAGCGAGATCATTTTTCGCCGTACGGCGAAAAATTTCTACAATGATATAGGCGTTTATTTGTCGCGCAAGGCTATTAGCACTATTTTAATCGAAACGAAATATGTACAATATTGATAACTTGACAAATTTTATTTATAATTTCATTGCTGCAATTCCAATTACAGAATTATTGATAAATTAGATTGACGTGTTCGTATATTATTTTGTTGTCCTGATTGATATACGGTAATATCATTCTATTGTTATAAGCTCTGTTCTCTCATAGCGATCATGTCCCTGTAATTGCTTCTTTATAAGCTTTACCCGTATTATTTTTTAACCTTTTTTTAAAAGGTACGTTGAATGGAAAACCATATCCCGTATGTTCTTTAAAAAATATTCTATGTTTTTCCGAACAAAGTCTGCTTCAATTTTTTTATCTTTACTAATGGTATATATTGCCGTTGATTTTTTCCTTTCAGTTGAAACAGACAATATTTTTCCGGTTTCAAGAAATATGCAATCCTATCTGTAATTTCCATTTTTCCCCTGAAACAGGAATACCATTTTCTCTGCAAAAGTTTACTAATTCCTCTTTCAAATAATGGTTATCACGAAATGTTTTGCTATCTAAATTCCTATCTAAAACAGGTCTGTTCATATATGCTCCGTTTATACTACACACCAAATACCGATTTATTGTTTCACGTCTATCCTAGATACAACTCAAATTTCAACGCAGAATTATGGACTATTCAACTGCATCATAAGGATCCCCAACGGAAACAACATTTACATTTTCTGAAATTTTCTTAAAAAACCTTGACAAATATGAGCGAATATGATATTATAATATTCGTCTTATGTAGGGGTATAGCTCAGTTGGTAGAGCAGCGGTCTCCAAAACCGCGTGCCGAGGGTTCAAGTCCTTCTGCCCCTGCCATATGGCCCGATAGTTCAGTTGGTTAGAACGCTAGCCTGTCACGCTAGAGGTCGTCGGTTCGAGCCCGATTCGGGTCGCCATATGCTGGTATAGCTCAGGCGGCAGAGCGCATCCTTGGTAAGGATGAGGTCGGCAGTTCGAGCCTGCCTATCAGCTCCACAATAACCCGTTGATCAAGCCTTTCTTAGTGAGGGGCTTGATTTTTGTTTGGGGGAATCAGGCTTTTGGGGATCATTGACTATCCTGCAAATAATAGAGCGGTTTAACACCCTCAGTATATATTCCGCATTCTGTTTTTGCTAACTTCTTGACTGTTTGCAGTATACTACGTTAATATCTTTTATTTTTATATTATAACTATGTTGATCGTCGCTTGTTCACGGTATAATTTAGATATAATAGATGCACGATGTTTCAGTGTGGGTACAGACGCCACTGCATTCCTTAAAATTGCTTCACGATTTTGGCAGTTTGTTAAAGCTGCGTTTGAACAGGAAACGGATAATTTATAGTCGGTTGTTGATGTAGGAAATGGTTTCAGAAACATCCGAAAGGGTATCAGAGATGCAGGATACACCGCCCTGCCGATAACAAACTTAGTAAAATAGGGATAAGCCGTTATGGTTTATCCCTATTTTGCGGTGCAAATATCCCTCTTGTTTTTAGGTTTAATGTAATAATCTATGTAAACCGAAAAATTAACAAGCGACAGCGCTCAAAACTTTTATCATGTTGGTCGCCGCCCTCTATAAAACCGTTAGTAATTGTCGGAGAGAAAGAATAACTCTATAATATAAAACTGCGGTCAACAAATAAAGCTGCTTTTTATATTTTACAGATGCTTCTGTTCACATCATTCTGCGTACTATTAAATATTTTAACTTTACGGGCAATGCGATCATAAAATAAACTCTTTTATATTTTTTGCTGTTTCTGCGAAATCAACCGCACCCTCTGCCTGCATTTCCTCACGAGTTCCGTAACCGTATAAAACACCGATAAAGCCGCAGCCGCAAAGCCTTGCGCCTTCTGCGTCGAACTTTGTATCGCCGACCAAAGCCGTTCTTTCGGGTACTGCTTCGAGATTTTTTATCCCGTGATTAAGCACGTCTATTTTTTTCTGGCGCTGCGCGTCTGCGGTAGCTCCCGATATAAAGTCAAAATACGGCAAAAGCCCTATATACTCGACGATTTCCCTTGCAAAGCGCTCGTACTTCGATGTGGCTACGCCTAACTTGACTCCGTTGTCACGCAGCTCATTCAAAAGCTCCTTTATTCCGTCATAAGCCCTGTTCATATACTTGCCTTTGGAGTTGTAATAGCTCTTGTACGTTTTGACGGCGAGACTTACTCTCTCATCATCAAGTCCCATTCGGTAAAAGCTGTCGGAAAGTGGAGGCCCTATGACCGAACCCATCACAAAGTTCTCCGGGACTGATATATTCATATCCTCTACCGTCTTTCTTATACAATAAAGTATTCCCTCTCCCGACTCGCTCAACGTTCCGTCAAGGTCGAAAAATACAGTGTCATAGCTTTTCATTATACTATTCCCCTTTAAGTTGAAAATTCCCATACTGTCTGCTATAATTGTAACACATACTATTCCATACGGAAAGTGCAAATTTTCCTGTTTTGCGGGCGGAGGTAAACAATGAAGCTGACTTCATATATAAACAGACAGAAAAATTCAAAGTCAACACGAAAAAGAATCCACGCCCTCGATGAGCTTAGAGGGCTTTCCGTTTTTTGTATGGTATTTTATCATGCTTTCTATTCAATAGGCGTGATATTTAATGTACAGTTTTTTACAATGCTTTTAAAGTTTTTTATGCCTGCCGAGCCGTTTTTCGCTGCGCTGTTTATAGTTATTTCGGGAATATCCTCAAACCTCAGCCGTTCAAACATTGCCCGCGGCGCAAAGCTGCTTTGTGTAGCTCTTGCTGTATCGCTCGTCACATACATTGTCGAGCCGAGCTTTGTGATACTTTTCGGGGTACTGCATATGCTTTCCGCAGCCATGCTGTTGTATGGTGTTTTTCAAAAGCCGCTGTCGAAGGTACCCACTGTTTTGGGTATGATTACAAGCGCGGTGGTGTTTTTCGCCACATATGATGTTTCAAGCGGCTATTTAGGTATAAAGGCTTTGTTCGGGATAAAGCTGCCATCAGCACTTTATTCAACAGATTGGTTATTTCCGCTTGGGCTTCCGAAGGCTTCCTTTATATCCTCCGACTATTTTCCGCTTTTCCCGTGGCTTTTTGCGTTTTTGTTCGGAACGTTTCTCGGGAGATATGCCGCTGAGGAACGTTTTCCGAAGTTCACCTATAAAAAGCATATTTCGTTTTTTTCTTTTCTCGGCCGTCATGCCCTAATAATATATGTACTCCACCAACCCGTTATATTCGGGTTGGTATATCTTGTTTCCCTAATAATATTATAAAGTCGGGGAGGGATTCCCGCAGTTACCCCGCAAGCTCAGGACTTAGTTAGCACTGTACTTGCGTTGCGGGGCACAATGGGCGGGGCGCAATGGGCGGGGCACAATGTGTGATGTTGTTCATTGGAAATTTGGTCTCTGCGCGGACACAGGTTTCCCTTATCAGTGTCGAGCGAGGTAACGAGCGATTACGCGACTTGCTTGTCAAGGCACTTGATCGACTTGCGTGTGAATTTCCACTTTTCTCTTTACTCAACTGTTGAAAAAAGGCTTTAAGAATTATTTAAATGCGAATAAACATTCAATTCCTTTTTTGGATCTCTTTGCAAATCGACAGTTATGCGAGTATTATGAACGGCTGCACATTTTCCTCTGAGTATGGGTGCAAAAAAAGCACGGTGCAAAAACCGTGCTTTTTGCTATTGAGATGCTTAATAGAATGTTAAGAAGATTTCTTTGATGATTCCTCAGCGGTCTTTGAAGCAGTCTCAGACTTTGAGGATTCTTCTTTACTGCTTTCTTCTTTGCTAGACTCTGCCTTGCTTGACTCTTCGGCTTTGCTTGATTCGGGTTCACTGGCAGGCTCTGATGAGACGGTATTGGGAGCATCGGGCGCGCTTGAGCCTATCTTGTAAAGCTCAACATCAGCAAGAATGATGTGCAGATAATCGTATTCTTTCTTTTCCAAGGATACAGCACGGATCTTGACCCATTCGTAGTCTGTTATATTAACTTCAAAGTTTACGGGCTTAGATTTGCTTGTGAATGTATCGCTCTTGTAAATGACCTTGTCGTCGCCCAGAATCTCGATATAGCCCTTTGCGTCTGCACCGGTGGTGTTCTTGACAGCGAGTGTGCCCATTATCTTCTTGTAGTCCTTAGCATATATCTCGACGAATGAATCGTCATCACCGGAGTATTTAGAGGTGGTAATGGTGCATACATTGTCACTGTCATAAGAATTGCCTACAGCATCCTTAGAGCCGCTCTGGTATCTGCTGAAATAGTCCGAATCGTGATAATCCATTTCATGCAGTAGGGTGGGCATTTCAGTATTGAACTTTACGATTTGAGCGTCAAGCTTTTCATAGCGTGCGCTGTTGTTTTCAAAATACGACTGGACGTTTTCGATAGTATTTACAGCCTCGCTGTATTTCTTTTCGTTAAAGAGATTATCGGACGCCTTTATGACCTCGTCAACATATGTATCTATTTGCTTATTGAGCTTCTCGTCATCATTGAGGTAATCGTTTTTAAGTCCTGAGAAGAGATAACTGAAAGCATAGCCGTATTCGCCATCGTCAAAGTTTTTCTTTGCGTTGTCAAGGTAGTTCTGTCTGATTCCGTCGATAGCCTTTGTTCTTTGAGTCTGAGCTGTTTCGTAGTTCTTATCGTCCTTTATGACCTTGTCATAGTAGTATATAGCGTTGGAGTAGTCTTTATTATTGAGGTATGACTCGGCCTCTTCAAAGTACTTGTTGGAATAGCTAAGCTTTGACATATATTCTCTTGCATCGCTGATATATTTTGAGGAGGAGAGCGGAAGCCCGTCGAGATCGTCAAGCTTTTCTGAAGCGGTGTCATAGTCGAACGTGCCGTCCCTGTACGCATTCTTTACCTCGTCAACCTTGCTGTTTATGAGTTCCTGTATTTCTGTGTTTCCTGTGAACGCACCCGGGTTTGAGTAGAAGATGCTCTCCGCGGTATCATAATCACCTGCGTTGATAGCGTCTATCATCTTGTTTACGGGGTTGTTTGCTTTTGATATTAAGATACAAAGTAAAACGACGCCTACAACGACAACCGCCGCGATAGAGGAAGCGATAATAACGATCTTCTTGTTGAGTTTAAACGGGGGCTTTTTCGGAGCGGGATTGTATCCGAACTGCTGAGTGCTCTGGGGAGCAGGATTCTGCTGCTGTTGAGCATAAGGGCTGCTGACAGGAGGCTGTGCGGTAGCCGACGGCTTTTCCGCGACAGCGGTCTGAGTTTGAGACGGATTTGAAAAATTATTTTCATTTGTAGGCTGTTGTGCGGGCTGATTTGCTGCGGGGGCGGCTAACGGTTGTGCGTTTTGAGCGGCGGGCAGCTCGACCTTTTTTCCGCAGCTTTGGCAAAAGAGGTCGTTGTCTGCAATTTTTGCTCCGCAATTCTCGCAAAACATGAAAAAATCATCTCCTAAAAACATTAAAAATTCTAAAATAGCCGTGTACATACACACTACTATATAATAATTATAAGCATGGGCGAGAAAAATGTCAAGAAAAGAGAATTGTTATTTTTACTGAAATTTTTGCAAATATAAGAGCATTTGTAATATATCATATTTATTGCAAGGTGTATTATAGAATATTTTCAAAAACAAAAAATTTAAAAAACATATTCCAAATATGCTTTTATTATGTTATACTTTAAACATAACAAAAGCACCTAATAAATACTGCATGAAGATATAAGACTGTCTCTGTCTGTATATCCGTACATTATATTGCTTGAGATAGATTGATTATTGTATTGGGGTGATTATTATGTCTCTGTCTGTATATCCGTACATTATATTGCTTGAGCTATATTTGCTCGGTGCTTCTTCAAGTACTAAAACCACATACGTATCGGTTACTCTAAATACAGTGTATGTTTAAGGGGAATACATAAATGGTATTTGCGGATCTTTTCTTTCTTTATTTCTTTCTGCCGTTATGTCTTATATGCTATTTTGCATCAAAAAAGCTTGAGACAAGAAACAAGATTCTGATTATATTCTCTTTGATTTTTTATGCTTGGGGAGAGCCTATATGGATAATACTGCTGCTTTTCAGTGCAGCGTTCAACTGGTATATGGGTATCCTCATAGGAAAAAACAGCAAGCTCTCGAGCGGAAAGCTCCTTGTTGCGGCGTCTGTTTGTGTAGATATACTTTTACTTCTTATATTCAAGTACACCGGCTTCTTCGTTGAGACTGTGAACGGAGTGTTCGGCGCTGCGATACCTGTTCCGCAGATAACACTGCCTATCGGTATCAGCTTCTATACGTTTCAGGCGATCTCCTATATTCTTGACTGCTACTGGGAAAGGGTCAAGCCGCAGCGGAATTTCAGCAAGTTCCTTGTTTATCTGTCGCTTTTCCCGCAGCTTATCGCCGGTCCGATAGTTCGTTACAGCGTCGTAGAGCAGGAGGTTTCAAACCGCAGGATCACAGCGACGGATCTCAGCGAGGGTGCGCTGAGAGTGATCATGGGACTCTCAAAGAAGGTCATCATAGCGAATAACCTCTACACCATTGTTGACCAGTTTTTCGGACAGGATATTTCAGGGCTTTCGACACTCGGAACGTGGTACACTGTGATAATATATTCAATGTATGTATACTTTGATTTCAGCGGATATTCCGACATCGCGATAGGTCTGGGCAGGATGTTTGGTTTTCATTTCGACGAAAACTTCAGATACCCCTTTGTCTGCAAAACTATTGCAGAGTTTTGGCAGAGGTGGCATATTTCGCTCGGTTCGTTTTTCAGGGATTATCTGCTCTATGTTCCGATTTTCGGCAAAAACAGAAAGTACGTCAGTCTGTTCCTCGTTTGGTTTTGCACAGGGATGTGGCACGGCGCAGCGTGGAATTACATACTTTGGGGACTTTACTTTGGATTCTTCATTTTCTTCGAGCAGAAGCTCGGCAAAAAAAGGATCAAGAAGTGGCCCGTTTGGTGGAAGCACGTTTACAGCAAGCTGGTGATCATAATCGGTTTTGGCATATTCTATTTTGAGGACATGGGTCAGCTCGGGCAATTCTTCCTGAACATAACGGGTATCAGCATGATAACGAACGGAAGTCCTTTTGCGGATCCGTTGACATGGACATCGTTCACAAACAACTGCTTCCTCATCATATTCGCGATAATTGCCTGTTTGCCGATATTGCCGCTCATCAAGAGATTCTTCCTAGAGAATCCGAGCAACAATGTTTACGCTCTCGGAAAGGTCGGCTCAACTGTTTGCTGCGGCGCACTGCTCGTAATCGTCAGCATACTTTTAGTTGATTCAACCAACAACCCTTTTCTCTACTGGCGCTTTTAGCGGGGCAGCACCCGCAAGACGCGGCGGGGTGTCCCCGCAGACAAGTCGCGAGGTCGTTTTTTGCCATACGGCAAAAAACTTCGACACTGATAGGG
>CANQUS010000035.1 GCA_947627055.1 uncultured Clostridia bacterium
TGACTCCATTATAACTCATTTTTCGGTCGTTGTCTTTATTTATTTTTTGTGCATTTTTTCGATTTGCTCATTTATAGTTTAAATTTAAAAATTTTCGCTTGACAGTAAAAAACAAAATATGGTATTATACTTGAGCAAAATAAAATAGCGAACAAGAAACGACACACGTTGCACCGTGAAGGTGCGTAAATCTGATTACGGGACTATATGGTTTAGTATTTTAATCAGATCCGGAACGTGTGTCTTTTTGCGTTTCAAAAAGAGAGGGAGATTTTTACTTATGCCGAGAAACCAATTTCAAAGAATGATTTTTGCTCTTATAACGGTAATTATCACTGTTCACGCGTATGTGTTCTACAGCCTTTATGTTGTAAACGGCAATACGCTGATGGCGATGAACGAAACGAGCGGGGTCATTGAAGCAATAAACAAGCAGGGCGGAGTTTATATGTTCGGTACTTACCTGCCGATATGGGCTGTTGTGATAATCGAGTTCTGCTGTGCATATCTGCTTGAGGTGGTTATGGGAAGCCCGATGTCATTCAAGCTTGCGTCAAAGGTATTCGATATAACAAAGACAAACCCGATTATTTTTGAAACAGCGATTATTTGCGCGACAGTTGGGCTTATGTGTCCTGCAATGAGCTTTTTGGCGGCAATAATGTACTATCCCTACTATATGGGGTTCAGCGTTATTACGCTTTTGGCTAATTGGATCAGACTTGTATGCTTTAATTTTCCGTTCGCATTCTTTTCACAGTTATTCTTTATCCAGCCACTTGTTCGTAAGGTATTTAAAGCGATATTCAGCAAAGATATAAAAATGCGCTCGAAAGCGGAAAGAGAAAATGATGAAGTATTTGCGGCTTCAATAGAATAATGACTTATTGACGGCTCTCTAAATTTCTATGAAATTTGGAGAGCTTTTTATTTTAAAAATGTATTGCCGAGTTATATAATAAAATGACCGAATTGGACAAAGAATACAGACTCATATTGAGAGCCTGTGGTACAATGTTAAGTGACTAAAAAACAATGATGGAGGCAGCGATATGAGTCGGGTTTATGGTAGCACAAAAACATTAAAATCATTGAATATTGGATCAATAACTACCAATGTCGTATTTTGAATTTACTTTCCTCTTATCAGTATATCGAAAAAATAAATATTAGTGATTTTGTTGCTTGATTTTACGGACATTTTATATTGAGAATTACAATTTATACACTTATTTTATTTGACTTTTGAACTACATCATGCTATAATACTTTAGATGTCTTTTGACCTGCTTGCTGTCATTGTATAAGCCGCTTCATTCGCGAACTTATGGCGTCGATAACGAATGTGGACGAGGATGAGTTGGAAATAGTGAAAGCCACACCTGTAAAGCTGAGTAACGAGACAATACTCGGCTATAATAGATGCCGAAAAAGTTGTCAGTCTCTATCGTGTACAGGCTATCGCCAGTCATAAGCAGAGCGTTTATGCATGATATTTTTACAAATATTTTGAGCTTATTTTAAATGCACATATATTTTCATTTGACTGTCTGAAGCCCAAGGGTTATGATGAATGTTATAGACTACGATATTTGATTTTCGGATAACACTTTTTTGAGGTTCGCTGTGGAAATACTGCCTCCTATTCATTTATCGAATCAGCTGTATATACGGTTTTTAAGAGATATACCTTTTGCGTATTGGTTGCAGTTGTTTAAGTGATGGAGCATATTGTAAAAACAGGCGGCACTGCCTCATATAATCCAAAAGAAGGAAATATTCGGAGTATAAAAATGCGATGGAATACGCCGATACATGCGGTATAAAATATAGGATGTCACTCATTGCCGAAAACTATATTTTTGGGAACGTGCGTATTTTAATGATATATGATAAATAAGGAGAATAAATAATGAAAGTATCAGGAAGTATATTGGCAGTCCATTCAAATTATCTAGAATATGCTAAAATGTTGAAGTATGCTAAGGTCGATTATCTTCACATAGATATTTTTCAGGATGAGAAAGATTTTGCAATAAAAGATATATTAAATTTTGATAGTTCATTTTTGCCGCTTGATGTACATCTGATATTTAGCGAGATTACTGATGAACAGATCGATGTACTCAACAACGCAAATGTATGTTATTTGAGTGTACAATATGAAAATTTAAAGGATAAGAGTGCTATAAAACATCTTGCGGAAAGGTTTAATGGTAATTTCGGAATAGCAATTACATCAAAAACTCCAGTAAATGTTGTCGATAAATATCTGGATGACATAACTCATGTTTTGTTAATGTGCAGCGAACCGGGTATATCAGGAGCCAGTTTTGATGACTCTAACTATGAAAGAATCGAATTTTTGCATGACAGATACCCATCTTTAAGCCTTTTCGCCGATGGCGGAGTGAATAATATAATTGGTAAAAAGATGGAAAAGCTTGGTGTGGAAATGGTGGTATCCGGTTCATACCTGTGCAAGGATATGCAGCAGCTTGGAAATAACGCATACAGCTTGAAATATATGGATGAACAGGGAGTAAATGTAACCAGAGTCATGATAAAAGTTAATTTCCTTCCTATTATTGATTTGAATGCCACGTTTATGGATATTATAAATGTTATGAACCATTACAGGCTTGGCTTGGTAATGTCTGTAGAGAATGGTGAACTTCGCGGTGTAATTACTGACGGAGATATTCGAAGAGGCTATATTCGTTTTGGAGAAGATATATTCAGAAAGAAAGCAATAGATCTTATAAATAGCGATCCGTTTACTGTAGACAGCAGCAAAAGCGTTGAAGATATTTTTTCTGATTTGCTTACGATGCGCAAGGGAATAGATGTTGTTCCCGTTATTGAAAACGGACAGCTTATAGGTGCAGTAGATCTTAGAATTGGATTATAAGGAGAAAAAACATGAGTAAAATAATAGGTTTTGTTCCGGCCCGGGGTGGTTCAACAAGAGTTCCTGGAAAAAATCTTAAAAACATTGGAGGACTGCCAATGTTTTTAAGAGCTTGTTATAATTTACACCAAGTAATTTCAAAGGATAATATAGTTGTAGATTCAGATGATGAAAAAATTTTGTGTTTGGCAAAACAACACGGATTTTCTACACTTAGAAGACCTGACGATCTTGCGAGCAACTCTACGGATGGTAATGCATTCTTCCGTTGGGAGACATCAAATTATCCTGATGCAGATATATACATTCAACATCTGCCGCCTATGCCGTTTTTATCAAGAGAAACTTTGAATGCGGGAATATCAGCTGTTGAAAAAGATGGGTTTGATTCTATAGTATGTGTAGGAAAAGAGCACTACTATCTTTGGGATGAGGAAAAAAATATACCTATGTATGATGTCGCTAATATTCCCAATAGCTTTAATTTAAGAGAAACTGTTTTTGAGACTATGGGATTTTATGTTATAAGTCGTTCGGCTCATTTGAAAAACGGATTACGAATCGGCGAAAAATATAAACTGATATCTGTGAACAAATTTGAACAGATTGATGTAAACTATCCTGAGGATTTTGAACTTGCAGAGGCTGTAGAGAGAGGCTTGCCCGATAATTCGGTTTATAAGACTCAAAATTTAATAGGAGGCGGCATTGACAGAACAATTTAAATGCTGTTACCTGATGGAAGACCTGAAAAGGCAGAGGATAATAATTTTATAAGAATGTTTGAAAACGATTCTGATAAAAGTATATAGTTGTAATACTTCTGCAATATCGGTTGATCCTTTAAGAATTTTGGACGTGTTAAAAAATAATGGAGGATAATTATGGAATTGATATCGAAAAGTGAAAAGATCAATACAAGTATATCTATAGGAGAAGAGGAGCTTTTTAATGAGCAAACCTGCAGGATCATGGCAGGACCATGTGCAGTAGAAAGCAGAGATCAGATAATGTTTACTGCTGACAAGTTAGCAGAAATGGGAATTAAAATATTTAGAGCCGGTTCCTTTAAACCCAGAACAAATCCTTATGCTTTTCAGGGCGCTCATGAGCAGGGGCTTGAGTGGTTAGAGGAGGTAAAAAAAACATATGGCATGAAAATCATCACTGAAACCTCGGACTCTACAAATTTTCCTCTTGTTGAAAAAACAACTGATATTATACAAATCGGTGCAAAAGCAATGTATGATTATGCGATATTAAGAATGGCGGGGAGATCCTCAAAACCGGTGCTTCTTAAAAGGCATTTTGGAGCAACGATTGATGAATTGTTTAAAATGGCAGATTATATACTTACCGAGGGTAACAAAAACATCATGTTCTGTGAACGAGGAATACGTACATTTGAGACATCAAGTCGTTTTACGCTCGACTTGTGTGGAGCTGCTGTGATTAAAAATCAAAGCAGGATACCGTTGATACTTGACCCGAGCCATTCAATGGGATGGTCGTTTGGAGTCCCGGATATTGCAAAGGCTTGCGTAGCATTTGGATGCGAAGGTATTCTAATTGAAGTGCACCACAACCCGGCGGAAGCTCTTTGCGATAAAGACCAGGCTTTGGATCTTAAACAGTTTAAAGAGCTGTATGATACAATGAAAGCAATAGGTAATGCGATCGGTAAAGAGGTAAAATAAGATAAAATAATTATGAGTTAAATATAAACATTTTCGTTTATTTTTAATTGAGAGCAGGTAATAATTATGTTTGAACTAAATACTGATAAATTGTGCAGTGGTTTATTTTCGGATGTTATGGATCGTATGGGATATAAAAATCAAATAATAACCGGAATGCTGAGAAACAAAGATACGGTAAGCTTTATTGGGCGAGCGCGCACAGTTTTAATAGAAACTAAGGATACAGATGATGAAAATATACGAATGGGCTTGTCATTCCTAGGCGACTGTAAAAAAGGTGAGATACTTATTGTAAAAGGCAGCGAAAAGTTTGCTTATTTTGGTGAGCTTATGACAAAGCTTTCTACACAAATAGGTATAGAAGGAGTTATAATTGATGGCCTTACACGTGATACTAATTATACTCATTCCAGTAAGGTCAGTCTTCCCATTCTTGCCAAAGGATATTCGCCGGTAGACATAAAAGGCAGAGGCAGAGTTGAAAAAACGGATGTTGATATTATAGTTGACAATATCAAAATAAGCCCCGGAGATTTGATATATTCTGATAACGAAGCCGTATGCGTTGTTCCAAAGGAAATAGAACACGAGGTTATCAAGAGAGTTAAAGAAAAAATGGAGGACGAAGACAGAATTTCAAAACTTATCGCTGCTAATATTACAGTGGAAGAGTTGCTTAACCAGGTTACGGAATTCTGAGCTCGATAATTATAATAATGATAAAACTTTTAGTAATGGATGTAGATGGAACTCTTACTAACGGACAAATCAATATTGGGCAGAATGGTGAAGTTTTTAAAAGCTTTTATTGCAGAGACGGACTTGCTATTATGCATGCAATTAAATCAGGCATTCAGCCTGTTATTCTTACTTCCCGCATTTCAAATATTGTCATTGAGCGCGCAAAGGAATTGGGGATCGACATAATTTTACAAGGGGCAGGGAATGAAAAGAAACATATACTTTTGGATTATTTAAAAGAAGCTGAAGTGGATTGTAAAGATATTGCCTATATAGGTGACGATATTAACGACTTAGAATGCATGAAAATTTGCGGTATTGTAGGTTGTCCGGCAGACGCAGTTGACGAAGTAAAAGCTGTATCTGATTTTATAAGTATTAAAAATGGCGGCTATGGTGCTGTGAGGGATTTTATTGATTGGCTCATGAATTGTTATAATAATGATGTTGTAATATAGCGAAAATTGCTCTCGTTTATATGACATATTGATTTAATAAAAAGATTTAAATATATGCAGAAGTTACATGACTGATAAATGAAAAACTAAGGATTTTCATAAGCGCTTCATAGTAATTAAGAAAAGTACGTTGTACCTATGATTCAACTAAACAATTATAGCATTTGTTTTTGGATCGTTAATGATAGGCAGCGTAAGAAATTGAAATAGAGTGCCGCTTGTATTATCTGCTTCGGATAAGTATAGCTTTTAATAAATATTTCTAATATGGTAGTTAGACAATAAACTAAATTGAGGTAAATCCGTGGTGAAGATTTACTGTCGATACATATGGCGTTAAAGGGACAGGTGTGAAGCCTGTCTTTTTTTTGAGGCAAAATTGCCGCAAAAAAAGACGATATAATAATTAGATTTGTTTATTTATTGTATACAAAAAGATTTAATAAATCATAAAAATTATATCAAATTTCTTGCTGCATAATAAATTAAATAATATTATAAATATAACAAATAAATGTTTATAACAACATAAAAAAGAAGCTGGTTTTATGTTTAAAAAATCATTTCAGGCGCTGCTGTATCTGATAGGTCAGACATACGGCTGGAACAACCTGATTATTTCCTTGGCGATGCTCGTGGGAATGATAGCGCTGTCATTGATAATACCGTTCGGGATAATACGCTTCACCTCGCCTGTCGAGGTCGTAAAGTCGGAAAAGTGACGAAAGAGGGGAATATAATGTTAAGTATTGAAAACCTGACAAAAACCTACAACTATAAAAAACCAAATCCGTTTACCGCCCTTTCGGACGTCTCACTCGAAATAAAGGACGGGGAGATGGTGGCAATAATCGGAAAATCCGGCGCGGGCAAGAGAGGGCAAGACGGTCATAATCATAACCCACGACCCGTCTGTCGCGCAAAAATGCAAGAGAAGCGTAGAAATCTCGGACGGGAGGATCATACATAAAGTATCATAGACGGATATTGTTTTTTGATTAAAATTTTATTATATAGCCACTTGATTGTTTGAAAATATCAAAGACATATTCGTAAATATTGCATATAAAGCTTGAATACTTGAGGGTATTTATTCGTATTGATAATGCGTTAGTTTATACAATAAAATATAGCAAAAACTGTTGACAAACCAATTATATTTTGGTAAAATCAGGATAACAAAAGGCATATTGCCTAATAAAAATTTAAAATGAGCTGGTTTTATGTTTAAAAAGATCATTGCAGGTGCTGCTATATCCGTAATTATGGCGACGTCCGCTATACCTATTGTATCTGCGTTGAATTACAAACCTATTGTTGACAGTTCAAAAAATTATCACTATTGCGGTAGTGGTGAAAATTGTCAACATGGAAAGGAAATAGGTTATCTTGGTATTTAGCCAATGGGAAGATGGGGATTCGTATATAACACGAGTAGCAGTCATAAAAATAACTATAAGTATCTTTCGATAACTCCATATGGTTATGATGACGCAACTAAGAGTTACTATGTTTTCACGTCTTACTGTGCGAGAAATGGTGATACGACGCCAACTGTCATATGCGATGGAGCTGTTATCGACAAGCTTGTTTCCAAGACTGTTTATAATGGTCAGATTTTCAGAGCAGGAGCGGCATCATCCGGAATAATGAAAAAATATCTTGTTGGTGCATTTAGAGATGGCAACCCTATAATGTGATTTTGATTAAGACAACACCCCACAAAGAACACCTGTGTCCTTGACGTTTACTTGCTTACATTTTTTCATTTTGCCCAAAACATTTTGAAGTATGTCAGAGTTACTTCGTTGTTTTTAGTTATTTCACGAAAATTTGTCTGTGCAACATGGTGACGATCTTTGTGTGGTGTTGCCTTATAATTTTTTAATTATTTTTTTAATGATATATGTTCCGATTAGGAGTTGATGTTGTTGAAACTGCTGTCAGTCGTATTTAAAAATATTCAAAAGTTTATAAAGGATAAGTCGTTCCTTTTCGCATTTTTAACCTTATCGCAAATAATATGTGTTATTGCGATAATGCTTGCTTGCTGTATCTTTGACAACGCAAATCGTTCGGAAAGGATAATAAAGGAAGGCAATACCCAATTTAATTTTGTTTTGACCGGTCATGACGATATTGAAGTGTATACTGACGGAGAAGGGCGTTATTATATCGGTGACGGCAAGGAATTGTCAGAAGAAGAAATAGAGGAATTGGAAAATTCAAAGTATCCGGACGGTTATTTTTCCAAGTACAGTACATACAAGGATTTTAAGGTGAAAATGAACGAGCTTATACAATTTTTGGGAGACGACTATGAATCATTTTCTTTTTTCGGCGCTTTCAATGATACTCGCGGTTCGCTGTCTTTTTCTTCCGGACCGCCATCGGAAGGTATTCAGAAAGAACTAAAGGAATTTGACGAATCTACAGATCATATCTTAAGATTAGATCCTGAAGTTTATGAGGAAGTTTTCGGTAAGATCGTCAAGGTTGGCGATAAGGTAGACCTATATGGAACGGAATACACGGTCGCGATAACCGAACAAAACGTGGCGCTGCTCAATATTCCTTACGCTGTTGTTGAGGATGACTTTAAGATCATTTCTGTTTGGGCACATACAAAGAGTATCTGTTCTGCGGAGAGGTGCGACGAAATAAAAAGAAAGATACAGGAGCTTTTTGAGTTAAACGACGATAAAGTATATCCTCCCGAACCGAGGCAACTTCAGGAGCTTCAAAACGTTAATTTGGCATACGGTGTAACGGCTGCCGTCATTTTAATGCTTTTATTAAATATTAGCAGGATATATATGTATGTACTTTCATGCAGAAAGAAATCCCTTGCGGTCATGAGCATATGCGGCGCGGACAAAGCCAGGCTTTTCGCTGTATATATGATAGAGCTTATGGCGTCTCTTATAGTGACTTTCATAATCGGAGCGGTTTTATTCCATATGCTGATATTGCCGCCCATGGCGGAGCTTTATCCAAACTTCCTGAAGTTTATATCGCCGCGCGTATATATTACGGTGTTCGGGTTATATGTTATAGTTGCGCTGATAATAATTTCTTTGACTGTTTCAAATTTTATAACCAAATCCTCCGCCGAAATGGAAAGGAGAGGTAAGTAATGAAATACATAAGATACGGTTTTTTGGCTATAACAAAAAATGTTGTATTTACTGTTGTTATGGTGCTTGAGATTGCGGCTCTCTTTCTCACGACCAATATCGTTGCAGCGACCATAAACTATAAAGGAATTTTTAAAAAACCGTTTGATGATATAATGAGCCATAAGGGGTACTATTGTGCCTTTGAACTTATGTGGGATACGACCGAAGAATATAATGAATTTTACGGACTTTTTGATAAGTTCAAGTCCGCGCGGATAATCGAAGTTAACGTGAGCGGCGGAGTTTCAGTTATAGACGACGAAATATTTTTTAAGTACGATATGCCGCTTAAAAGCGGTTCGTGGCCAAAATCCGTGTCTGACGAACAGGGCAGACCTCTTGCCGTCGTTTCACCGGACTACTTAAAAGAACCGGGGGATATAATCAATATCGACGGTATAGGAGAGACGGTAGTTTCGGGAGTTCTCACGGATGTAACATATCTGCCGTCTTTTAATTTTAATCCCGAGGATGCCGAGTCTTTTTATCAAGCTGTAGACTATGAAAAAACTTTAGAAGATATAGAAAACGGAAATGTTAATGATTTTACATATTCTCATAGGTCGGTGATCATTGCGGGCAGTTCAGCACCGAATGATGATAAAGGACTTTCGTGTTTTGTGGTTTATGACGACGATATTTCGGACGAGGACATAAAGTATAATGAAGCTGTTATGGAGGAAATCAAGAATTATAAAAAAGATGATTATATGTACATATTACAGCCTGAGTTTAAAGAACTTTCCGCGATAAATGAAAAAAGCAATGCTTCTGTCGCAGAAGCTTATTACAAAATGCTTCCTATTATTTTTGTAGCTGCCGCCGTAGTTTTGATGGGTCTAATAGGCACTGTGGCTATAAATACGGTCACCCAGCTCAAAAACTACGGGATATATTATCTCTGCGGCTCAAGGTGGAGCGACTGCCTGAAAATATCGTTTGCGAATATTTCAATAATACTGCTGTTTTCGGGCGGACTTTCGGCGCTGCTGTTGTATATGCTGCAATCGTTTAATCTTGATTATCTGATAGGTCAGACATACGGCTGGAACAATCTGATAATTTCATTGGCGATGCTCGTGGGAATGATAGCGCTGTCATTGATAATACCGTTCGGTATAATACGCTTCACCTCGCCTGTCGAGGTCGTAAAGTCGGAAAAGTGACGAAAGAGGGGAATATAATGTTAAGTATTGAAAACCTGACAAAAACCTACAACTATAAAAAACCAAATCCGTTTACCGCCCTTTCGGACGTCTCACTCGAAATAAAGGACGGGGAGATGGTGGCAATAATCGGAAAATCCGGCGCGGGCAAGAGTACGCTCCTGCATATAATCGGCTGTATAGACAAGTTTGAAAAGGGAAGCTACTATCTGGACAATATAGAAGTTCATGAGCTATCCGACATGAAGCTCGCAAGGGTACGCAACGAGAAGATCGGCATAGTAATGCAGGATTTCGCGCTGATAGAGGAATATTCGGTGCTTGAGAACGTGATGATACCGCTTCAGTTTTCGAGAAAGAAATCAGGCAAGCCGAAGGAGCTTGCGATGAAGGCGCTCGAGCGAGTAGGCATAGAGGAGCTTGCGAAGAAGCCTGTTTCAAAGCTGTCGGGAGGTCAGAAGCAGAGGACTGCAATAGCCAGAGCGATAGCGAACGATCCGTCATATATACTTGCGGACGAGCCGACAGGTGCGCTCGACACCAAGACATCAGAGGAAATAATGGAGCTTTTTACGGAGCTTAACAAGGAGGGCAAGACGGTCATAATCATAACCCACGACCCGTCTGTCGCGCAAAAATGCAAGAGAAGCGTAGAGATCTCGGACGGGAGGATCATACATAAATTATCATAGACGGATATTGTTTTTTTGATTAAAATTTATTATATAGCCACTTGATTGTTTGAAAATATTAAAGACATATTCGTAAATATTGTATATAAAGCTTGAATGCTTGAGAATATTTATTCATATTGATAATGTGTCCATTTATACAATAAAATATAGCAAAAACCGTTGACAAACCAATTATATTTTGTTAAAATCAGGTCAACAAAAGGCATATTGCCTAATAAAAATTTAAAAGGAGCTGGTTTTATGTTCAAAAGGTTGATTGCGGCGGCATTGGGTGCGGTTGTATTGGTTTCGTCGGCGGGGATTTTAGCTTCTGCTAAGGGTGTTAGTCTGACGTCTAATGATGAAGATGATTATCACATTGACATCACACGAAATCCTCACAGATACTATCACCATTGCGAAAGAGGCATTGCCGATTGTCACCACTATTTCACATCTACGTATATTGGCTTGAATGCAATGGGTGTGTGGGGATTTGTATATTCCCCTGACAAAGACCATCAGGATACATATAAATACATATCGGTCACTACATACAGCTATAATAAAAAAACAGATGTTTATAGCAAAATAAAAACGATTCCAAGTGACGGATATAATGCCACTATTATTTCAAATAATGCCAACATTAACGGTGATGTTGCCAAGGTTGTATTTAACGGCAAGATCTATTATACGTCTCCGAGCTCCGGCATTTTACAAAACTATTTGATAACTCCTATACGCAGCGGCTGTCCCTTGAAATAAGCCCTGCTGCAGAAAATTTATACTAAAGCATGGGTAATTCGCAGCAGCCTATCACTGTTGCGAATAATCTGTGCTTATGAAGTCAGGAAGTGAAGAGCTTGCGATATTTATCATATTCTTTTACTAACATCAAGAAAATCATAAAAAACAAACCTTTGCTGTTCGTCTTTTTAATAATCTCACAGATCGTTTGCGTGGTCGTCGTCCTGTTGATATGCGGTCTCGTTCACAATGCCAATAGGGCCGAGGAGGAGGTATCAGAGGAAGAAAAGGAATTTACAGTTGTTCTCGGCCTATTCTATGATGATAATGATAATAATTGGGTAAATGAAGACGGCGAGGAGTATTCCTACGAGGTATATACGGTTAAGAATACAAAGTCAAAACTCAACGAGCTGATCGAATTTCTCGGAGATGACTTTGACAGTATAAATATCCTGGGAAATACTGCGGAAGATGCTAAGAACGGTCCGATCTATACATTCGCAACAGGTATTTACTCATCGGATTTTGAATATTTTTCGGAGGAATTAAAGGAATTTTGTAATTCTAAGGAAAAAATTCTGCGCTTTGATCCTTACGCTTATAAGGAAGAATTCGGGAAGGTGCTTGAACCCGGCGATAAAGTAGATATAAACGGGCAGGAGTATGTCGTTTCAATTACAGAGAAGAATGTGGCGTGTATTGATATACCTTATGCGGCGGTACAGGACAAATTTGTTATCAAAACCTTGTTTATAGAATTAAAGGATGTATGTACCGCCGAGAGAAACGAGGAAATAGAAAGAAAAATCAGTGAATTGTTTGGAAATAAGGAAATCACCGCGCCTGTAGTTCGTGATCTTCAGGAGGAGCAGGACAGAAATCTGGTGGATATGGTCACGGTGGCTGTAGTTGTGATGATCCTCCTCAATATAAGCAGGGTTTATTCCTACATACTTACATACAGGAAAAAGTCGTTTGCGGTCATGGGCATTTGCGGCGCAAGCAAGCTTAAGATATTTATAATATATCTTGTTGAGCTTATGTTTACACTCGCGGCTACATTCGGTATAGGTGTTTTGGTATTCAATACTTGTATATTACAGCCGATAGGCAATATGTACCCGAGCATTTTGGAATTTATGACACCAAGCGTTTATATGACTGTTTTTGAAATTTATATAGTCGCCGCTTTTATTATAATGTCGGCAACAATTTCGATATTTATTTCGAGAACCTCTGTGGATATGGAAAGGGGCTGAAGAAATGAAATATTTGAGGTACGGCTGTCTTTCGATAGCTAAAAATATACTTTTCACCTTTTTTATGGTTCTTGAGATTTTAGTTCTCCTTGTATCGACAAATGTTATGATCGCGTCGGTAAACAGCAGAGAAATGTTAAAAAAACCCTTCAGTAATTTTTTAAGCCAAAAGGGATATTACTACTTTACTGAGCCGATGTGGGATACCGCCGAGCAGTATAAGGAATTTACGGGGCTTTTTGCCAAACTGAGATCAGCAAAATTTTATACGGCGGAGAGTAATGTTAATGAAGCGGATATCGTCGATGACGAAATATTCTTCAACTATTCAATGCCGCTTCAGAGCGGTTCATGGCCCACTCAATCAAAGGATGAGCAGGGCAGAATATATGCTGTAGTATCACCTGATTTAAAGAAAGCTCCCGGTGATACTATAGAATTGTATGGAGACAGAACTGTTGTTGTTTCCGGTGTCCTCACGAATATAACATACGTTCCCTTATTTTCCAATACCGCAGGGAGCGCAAAGGAATTTTATAGAAGCTTGAACTATTCGTCAAAAACAGATGAAGATGGCAACTATATGGGTGGTGACAACTCTTCAATTATTGTTTCATCAAGCGGCTTCTATGAGGGCTCTGATGATGATGGTTTTAGTTGCAGCGGCTTTATAGTTTATGACGAGAATATATCCGATGAGGATATAAAATATAACGAGAAAATTATAGAGCAGATTAAAAATTACAATATTGAAACGGCTGTCGTTTCGCCTGAATTCACGGAGCTGTCGGCGGTCAATGAGGGAACAGATGCGTATATTGCGGATATTTATAATAGAATGATACCTGTTATCCTCGGTGTTGCCGCTGTCGTTATCATAGGGCTTATCGGCACAATAGCGATAAATACGGTCACCCAGCTCAAAAACTACGGGATATATTATCTCTGCGGCTCAAGGTGGAGCGACTGCCTGAAAAT
>CANQUS010000036.1 GCA_947627055.1 uncultured Clostridia bacterium
AAGGAGGGCAAGACGGTCATAATCATAACCCACGACCCGTCTGTCGCGCAAAAATGCAAGAGAAGCGTAGAGATCTCAGACGGGAGGATCATACATAAATTATCATAGACGGATATTGTTTTTTTGATTAAAATTTTATGTTATGGTTGCTTGATTGTGTGGAAGTCTCCAAAATAAAAAAATCGTATTGACATTTTCCGCCTTTGGGTATATACTAACTCATGTAAACAGCAATGGCGCTGTAGAACGATAAAGTTCTACGGCGCTTTTTATTTTGACAAAATAAATTAAAAAGGATAGGTGTTATCAATGTCCAATGTACCTGAACTATTTGGAAGCTTGGTTTTTAACGACACAACTATGAAGGAAAGGTTGCCAAAGGATATATATAAGGCTCTTAAAAAGACTATTGACGAGGGTACTTCACTTGATCTGAGTGTTGCTAACGCTGTAGCCAACGCGATGAAGGACTGGGCGGTCGAGCACGGTGCGACACATTTTACTCACTGGTTTCAGCCTATGACAGGCATTACAGCCGAAAAGCACGACAGTTTTATCTCTCCTGTCGGTGACAAGGTTATTATGGAGTTCTCGGGCAAGGAGCTTATCAAGGGTGAGCCTGATGCCTCGAGCTTCCCTTCGGGCGGTATCCGTGCTACATTTGAGGCGAGAGGATATACAGCATGGGACCCGACATCATATGCTTTTATTAAGGACGGCTCGCTCTGTATCCCGACAGCATTCTGCTCATATACAGGTGAGGTCCTCGACAAAAAGACCCCGCTTCTCCGTTCTATGGAGTGCATCAATAAGCAGGCACTTAGGATCCTCAGACTATTCGGTAACACTAAGGCAAAGAAGGTTACAACAACAGTCGGTCCGGAACAGGAATATTTCCTTATTGACAAAAAAGTCTATGATCAACGCAAGGATCTTATCTACTGCGGGAGAACGCTTTTCGGCTCAAGAGCGCCTAAGGGTCAGGAGTTAGAGGATCATTATTTCGGCGTTATCAAACCTCGTGTTTCCGCCTATATGAAGGATCTTGATGAGGAGCTGTGGAAGCTCGGGATTCTTGCCAAGACAAAGCATAACGAGGTCGCTCCCGCTCAGCATGAGCTTGCGCCTATTTTCACATCGACTAACGTCGCGACCGATCACAACCAGCTAACGATGGAAATCATGAAGAAGGTCGCGGAGCGCCACGGTCTTGTATGCCTGCTTCATGAGAAGCCGTTCGCAGGCGTCAACGGAAGCGGTAAGCACAACAACTGGTCCATGTCTACCGACCTCGGCGAGAACCTCCTTGAGCCGGGCAAAAAACCGTACGAAAACACACAGTTCCTGCTGTTCCTTGCGGCGGTTATTAAGGGTGTTGATGAATATCAGGATCTTCTCAGAATTTCCGTTGCAAGCGCCGGCAATGATCACCGTTTGGGTGCTAATGAAGCCCCGCCGGCTATCATCTCGATGTTCCTCGGAGATGAGCTGACGTCTATCCTTGACTCTATCGAGGCAGGTGTCGAGTACCACGCAGAGGCAAGAAAGATCATGGATACCAAGGTTTCAGTTCTTCCGAACTTCTATAAGGACACAACTGATCGCAACAGGACTTCGCCGTTTGCGTTTACGGGCAATAAGTTCGAATTCAGAATGACAGGCTCACAGGAAAATATCGGCTGTCCGAATGAGATGCTCAACACTATTGTAGCAGAGGAGCTTGAGCAATTTGCCGATATACTTGAGAACGCTGACAACTTTGATACAGCCGTTATGGATCTGATCAAAAAGACATATTCCGAACATAAGAGGATCATATTCAACGGCGACAACTATTCTGAGGAATGGGTCGCTGAGGCCGAGAGGAGAGGTCTCTACAATCTCAGATCTATGCCGGAGGCACTGCCGCATTATATCGCGGAAAAGAATATCAAACTCTTTGAGAAGCACGGCATCTTTACCGAGGCTGAAGTTCGGGCGAGATATGAAATACAGCTTGAAAATTATTCCAAGATACTTAATATTGAGGCTCTCACAACACTTGATATGGCAAAGAAGGACATCGTGCCCGCAGTTGTAAAATACTTAAAGCTTCTTGCAGATTCCGCTAATGCAATCAAGTCTATAAGTGATGACATCTGTGTATGCGCAGAAACTGAGCTTGTCAAAAAGCTATCCGCACTTCTTGGCGACTTCAGCAAGAAAATAGATGTTCTTGACAAGGCGGTTGTAGCCGCGAAGGATCATACCGATGTTCAGGAAACAGCGAGCTACTACAGGAATACTGTGTTTGCTGCCATGCAGGAGCTTCGAGCTGTCGGTGACGAGATGGAGTCCATTATGTCCGCCGAGTATTGGCCGTATCCGTCATATGGCAAGATGCTCTTTAGCGTCTGATTCCACTGTGTAAAATAGAATAATTTAGTAAAAAATGCGGTATCTGTTACCGCATTTTATTATTATATATTATTATAAATATTTAAAGCGCAAAAATATTTATTTTGTGCTTTAAAGTCGAAAGGGGAATACTTATGGGTCATTTTTCTGCCGTCAATACCATATGGGTATTGGTCGGCGCAGCACTTGTCTTCTTTATGCAGGCGGGCTTTGCGATGGTTGAAACGGGCTTTACCCGTGCAAAGAACGCTGGCAACATAATCATGAAGAACCTGATGGACTTCTGTATCGGTACTCCGCTTTATTGGATTATCGGCTTCGGAATAATGTTCGGTACTTCATCGGCGTATTTTGGTTGGATCGACCTGTTTTCACTCGGAACATATACAAATATGTATAACGACGTTCTTCCCGAGGGTGTTCCGATTTACGCGTTTATGATCTTCCAAACTGTTTTCTGTGCAACGGCAGCTACGATCGTTTCGGGCGCTATGGCCGAGAGGACTAAGTTCAGCGCGTACTGCGTTTACTCCGCGATCATTAGCCTCATCATTTATCCGATCTCGGGTCACTGGATCTGGGGCGGCGGCTGGCTCGCTCAGCTTGGTTTCCACGACTTTGCCGGTTCAACGGCCGTCCATATGGTCGGCGGCGTCGCTGCTCTGATCGGAGCTATTTTCGTCGGACCGCGTATCGGTAAGTACGGCAAGGACGGAAAGCCGAGAGCTATCCCCGGACACAGCCTGACGCTCGGCGCTCTTGGCGTGTTTATCCTTTGGTTCTGTTGGTTCGGTTTCAATGGCGCTTCTACCGTATCTATGACAGGAGACAGCGCGATCGCGAGTGCGGGTTGGATCTTCTATACAACTAACCTTTGCGCGGCGGTTTCTACTGTTACTGTTTTGTTTATTACTTGGGTCAAGTACAAAAAGCCTGATGTCTCCATGACGCTTAACGGTACGCTTGCGGGACTTGTTGCCATCACAGCAGGCTGCGATACTGTCGAACCTTGGGCGGCGGCAATTATCGGTATTATAGCCGGCTTTGTAGTGGTATTCGGCATTGAACTTATTGATAAGGTCTGCAAGATCGACGACCCTGTCGGCGCGGTAGGCGTTCACGGTATGTGCGGCTATATCGGTACTATCTGTGTCGGTATTTTCTCTAACGGCAACGGTACTGACGGCAAGGGTCTTGTATATGGTGAGTTCAAATGTCTCGGCGTTGAGGCTCTCGGCGCGACTGTTGTGGCGCTCTATGTTGCGGTCGCTATGACGATAGTATTCTTTATTATCAAGCATACTATGGGACTTCGTGTTACAAAGGAAGAGGAGATCAAGGGTCTTGATATATGCGAACATGGACTTGTCAACTCCTATGCGGACTTTATGCCGAATGTAACATCAGTTTCGCTCAACGATATTGACAGCGGAGAGGGCGAGAAGGTTTCGGTTAATGAGGCTGTTCCAGTTCAACTTGCGACAAAGCCCACGACATCCAATAAAGTCGCGGCTTCTGATGTGAAGCTCTCAAAAGTCGATATTGTCCTCAAACAGTCTAAGTTTGAAGAACTCAAGAATGCCCTAAATGATATAGGCATTACCGGTATGACGGTAACTCAGGTACTCGGATGCGGTGTTCAGAGAGGCAAGACCGAATACTATCGCGGCGTCGAAGTTGAAATGAACCTGCTGCCGAAGGTCCAGGTCGAGGTAGTTGTATGCAAAGTACCTGTTAAGACGGTCATTGACACAGCTGTCAAGGTCCTTTATACGGGTCATATAGGCGACGGCAAGATCTTTGTATATGATGTTGAGGATGTAATTAAGGTCAGAACAGGTGAAACGGGCTGTGAAGCCCTTCAGGACGTTGAATAATTGACATTGACGAGGGTCAAAAAAGGGAATAAGGGATTTTATAATTAAATAAATGCGGCAAAGCCTGCCCTTGTATCACGGTACAGGGGCAGGCTTTTTATAAATTGCCGTCAAAATCCAAGGTACAAGATATTCTTAATTTTCCGCATATGTCAGGCGGGTTTTGCGGATATGAACAGCGGCCTTGACCAAGTTATTTAGACTTTTCGTTGTTTCCTCGACGCCTCTGGTTTTAAGGCCACAATCGGGATTTATCCAAACCTTATCCATAGGCAGCTTTTCAAGTATCTTATTTATGACCGAGACAAGTTCGTCTGCGCTTGGAACTCTCGGAGAATGTATGTCGTAAATTCCCGGTCCGACGTCTGTTTGAAAATTATTGTTTTTAAGTGCATCGACGATAGACAGGTTTGAACGTGAAGCCTCGAACGAGATCACATCGGCATCCATATCGTCAATATCTTTAATTATTTCATCAAACTCGCTGTAGCACATATGTGTATGGATCTGGGTTTCGGGCTTGACCTTGCCGTGTACGAGTCGGAATGCCTTTATCGCCCAATCTAAATATTTGCTGTGCCGATCGGCGCGTCTCAGAGGTAATTTTTCCTTGAGAGCCGCTTCGTCGATTTGTATTATTTTTATACCCGCCGCCTCAAGATCGAGAACTTCATCTCTGATAGCAAGAGCGATCTGATATGCGATCTCTGAGAGGGGAACGTCCTCTCGAGGAAACGACCAGTTAAGGATAGTTATCGGTCCTGTGAGCATACCTTTAACGGGTTTATCAGTCAGGCTGTCCGCATAAACGGAATAAGAGACAGTTATCGGCTTTTCCCTTTTAATATCGCCAAAAATAATAGGTGGCTTTACACAGCGTGTACCGTACGACTGGACCCACGCTTTATCTGTAAATACATATCCTGCAAGGTTTTCTCCGAAAAACTCAACCATGTCGTTACGTTCATATTCGCCGTGTACAAGAACGTCGAGACCTATATTTTCCTGAAGCTCGATACAGCTTTTTATAAATTCCTCGTTTTTGGCTCTGTACTCAGATTCGGTTATTTCTCCTCTCTTAAAGCGCGCACGGTTATGCTTGACCTCGGCTGTCTGCGGGAACGAACCTATCGTAGTCGTCGGAAGCACGGGGAGTTTTAGGGCTTCCTTTTGAATTTGCTTGCGTTCGCTTCTTTTTACGTTTCTCGTAAAATCCTCATCCTTTAGTGAATCGACGGCTCTCTGAACGTCCATGTCGGCGTTGCCGCGCGGATCGAGAAATATACTGCGGTTCGATTTAAATACATCGGAATTTTCGTAATCAATTTCACTAAGCCGTGAAAGCTCTGAAAGCTCTGTGAGCTTTTCAACGGCAAACGCAAAGTGTTTTGTTACTTCGTTTGGCAGGTTCGTTTCATTTTCAAGAGTAAACGGAACGTGAAGCAGGGAGCAGGATGCGGATATGACAACGTTATCAGTAACTGCTTTGATTTTGTTCAGCAGCTCCAGAGTCTTTGCATAGTCGTTTTTCCAAATATTTTTGCCGTTTACAACTCCCGCGAAAAGGATCTTATTCGTTGGAAAGCCGTGTTTCTCAATAAGCTCCAGGGATTTTTCGCCTTCGACAAAATCAAGACCTATTCCGTCAAAATCAAGAGATATAAGCTCGTTGTAAACATCTCTTACATCTCCGAAGTATGTTTGAAGTATGACCTTTATACCGTTCTTGTTAGCGAGTATTTTTTGGTATATTTTTTTGAAAAGACTGATGTCGCATTTATCGAGATCGGTCACTAAGATCGGCTCGTCGATTTGTATGCATTCCGCGCCAAGCTGTGAAAGTCTCTCGAGTATTTCTATATACGCATCCGAGATCGGATCCGCAAGATCCTCGGCTTGTTTGCAGCATTTATACTTTGCGAGTTTTAGGAAGGTAAAACCGCCTGTTATCACCGGCTTTGTCTCTATTCCTATTGATTTTGCTTCCAAATATTCGTCAAAGATTTTTGTTCCGCACAATTTGATATTAACTTCATCGTCTATCTCCGGAACCATATAGTGGTAGTTTGTATTGAACCACTTTTTCATGGCAAGAGCCTTCACATCACCATTTTTTCCCTGATAGCCCCTTGCGAGGGCAAAATACTCGTCAAGTGGATTCAGCCCCAATTCTCTGTATGCTTTTGGTACAACACCGAGGAGTACAGCAAGATCGAGCAAATTATCGTAAAAAGAAAAGTCGTTCGAGGGTATATAGTTAATATTCGCCATCTTTTGCAGTTCCCAATGCTCTGCGCGAAGCTGTCTTGCGATCTCATAGAGCTCGTCGCAGCTTATTTCGTTTCTGAAATATTTTTCGGACGCGAATTTAAGTTCTCTCGATTTTCCTATCCTGGGAAAGCCTATTATTGAGTTTTTCATTTTTTATTATCCTCCGATATAATAATTGTTTGTGTGTATATTATTATATCGGAGGATACTGCTATAGTAAAATACTAAATAAATATAGCGAGATATAGTGAAAAGCTATAAAAAATTAACTGATATTTTTGTGTCAAGTCAGAAGGATATTCTTGCTTGTCTTTTTGATCTTGTCAATATATATGCTGCCCAGTCGGCTTATGGCGGCGTTTTTGTGAGTGAGGTAGCCTATGCGGATTTTTTCATCAATGTTCAGAGGTACGGCGATTATTCCGTTCCCGTTAAGAGCCTTGCTGATTATCCCCGTTGAAAATGTAAAGCCGTTTAGCCCTATGGCAAGGTTAAAGAGGGTCGCGCGGTCGCTTACCCGTATTGCCTTTTTGTGAAACTGCGTGCTTAAAATTTCCTCCGAAAAATAAAAAGAATTGTATTCGCCCTGCTCAAACGATAGATAGGGGAAATCCACAAGCTCGTCAAGTGTCACGCTTTTCTGTGCGGCCAGTGGGTGCGAGCTTGAGATAAAAATATGAGGAGAAGCTGTAAAAAGCTGATGAAAGCAAAGACTGCTTTCGCTTATCAGCTTTCCTATGACCTTTTCGTTAAAGCTGCTTAAATAAATGATTCCTATCTCGCTGTTAAGATTTTTAACGTCGTCAATAATTTCATATGTGCGCGTTTCGCGCAGAGTAAAGTCATATTCCTCAGCGTTGTTTTCCTTTATAAGCTCTACGAACGCATCGACCGCAAAAGAATAATGCTGCGTAGAAACAGAAAAACGCGCCCTTGCCGGCTCGCCTCCCAAATATTTTTCCTCTAACAGCTCCGCTTGCTCAACAACCTGACGCGCATAGCCGAGAAACTCCAAACCCTCGGAGGAAACGGTTATACCGCGAGAGGTTCTGATAAATATTGTAATACCTATTTGTTTCTCAAGCTCCTTTATTGCGTTAGAAAGACTGGGCTGAGAAATAAAAAGGCTTTTTGCGGCTTCGCTCATCGAGCTTTTATCCGCAACGGTAATAGCATATTTTAGTTGCTGAAGAGTCATTTTTAACAATTCCCATTCGTAGAAATTTTTACTCAATTATACTCGATTATGTACTTGATTGCAAATTCAAAAATATGTTTTTGTATTTTTAATATTATTTTGCAAAAGCTAAAACTAACGCATTGTGAAAGAGGTAATGGAATGGATCTGTTAAATGTCGCGCTTGCAAGTGTAGGTTCAATTATAACGTTGTTTCTCCTGACAAAGCTTATCGGGAATCGTCAAATGTCGGAACTCAATATGTTTGACTATATCAACGGGATAACAATAGGTTCGATAGCTGCTGAAATGGCGACCTCACTTGAAAGCGATTTTCTCAAGCCGCTTCTTGCTATGGTGATTTATGCGGTAATAACGTTTTTAATTTCGATTTTGACGAACAAAAGCGTTCGTCTAAGACGAATACTTAACGGAAAAACACTGATGCTTTATAAAAATAATAAGCTGTACTACAAAAACTTCAAAAAAGCGAGAATTGATATAAATGAATTTCTTTCCCAGCTTAGGATAAACGGATATTTTAATCTTAATGATGTAGAGAGCGTTTTTCTCGAGGAAAACGGAAAAATATCAATATTGCCGAGATCTGAGGCAAGACCGATCATACCTAAGGATGTGGCACTTTTCCCTGAAAAGGAAGAGCCGCTCATCACCCTGATCCTTGACGGAAAGGTGTTAAGCGGCAATCTGAAATTTTCGGGAAATGACATATCATGGCTCAAAAAGCAGCTAAAGGAGCAGGGGATAAACAAAATTTCCGATGTCTTTCTTGCTGTATGTGACAGCAGCAATAAGCTGACCGGATATACAAAACTAAAGGAAAAGCCGGATAGGGATATGTTTTGCTGAAACTATCCGAAAAGTGCGTTGATCGCCATACAAATGAGTATCCCCAAAATAGTCGGCAGCACGACCGCGATTGCTGTCCACTTGAAGCTTTTTGTTTCCTTGTATATTGTAATGCAGGTCGTAGAACACGGAAAGTGTATAAGTGAAAACATCATTGTACAAAGAGCCGTCACCCATGTCCAGCCGTGTTGAACAAACAGCGTATGGAGCGATGAAAGGCTTTCGTAATCGACAAGAGTGCCGGACGAGGTGTAGATCATAATAATGATCGGTACTACAATTTCGTTCGCGGGAAAGCCGAGGATAAACGCAAGGAGGATAACTCCGTCAAGTCCCATGAGCGAGCCGAGCGGGTCAAGAAAGCCGGAAATTATACTACACAGCGACTGCTCACCGACGGTGATGTTTGATAACAGCCATATAATTATGCCTGCGGGAGCGGCGACGGATATAGCTCTCAGAAGCACGAACACTGTTCTGTCGCATAGCGAGCGGACGATGGTTTTGCATATCTGCGGTTTGCGGTACGGGGGGAGCTCCAGCGTAAAGGAGGATGGCATTCCCTTCAGTATCGTTGCGGAAAGCAGTTTTGATACCGCTAACGTCATTATGACGCCCAAAACTATCACGCCGAGCAGCATGACTGACGAAACAAGTGATTGAAACGCGATTGCAACACCTGCGGTAAAGAACATGGATATGATCGCTATCAACGTAGGAAATCTGCCGTTGCAGGGGACAAAGTTGTTTGTCACTGTCGCAATGATTCTTTCTCGCGGGGATTCGATAATGCGGCAGCCCGTAACGCCGCAAGCGTTGCATCCGAAGCCCATAAGCATGGAGTATATAATTTTGTCAACCGTTTCCAACTCGCCAAATTACTTCTACATTATTACCGTCGATAATTATACGTTCGATAAGTGTTGACACGATCATTCTGCGTTCCTCGAGGCTACCGCTTTCGCTTGCTGTTTTAAATTTTTGTAAAGCAGCTTCAAAGATCTGGAGGTTGTCAGTTTTGAGGTTAGAAAGTCTCGACCTCAATTCATCCTTTTTGTCTGTGAGTGCTGTAAGCTTCTTCTTAACGACGTCAATTGGTATATCCGAAAGCTGAAACAAATCAAGCAGCTTGTTGATCTGTGAATCAATTTTATCTATCTCGGATTGTATTTGCTTTTTGTCCGGCACATCAGCCTGATTTTTAAATAGCTTTTTATACTGACCGTCGATCGAAATTTTATGGATTTCGGAAATTACAAGAGCATCTAAATCTTCTATTTTCCAATTATTGTTTTTACATTCCGGGTCGATAATGAATTTCTTTGTTGTTTTAGACCGAGAATAACATTTATAATAGCCGTGGCAAGCGCTATACCGCGCTCCGCAGTTTTTACAATAAATAAGGCTTGAAAGCAGAAAACCCGCACGAAACGGTGTTTTTTGAGCGGAAGTCTTTGCGTTTTCACGCTCGGATGAATTTAGAAGTTCATTCGCTCTGAGGTAATCTTCTTCGGAAATTATAGGGGTATGTACTCCGTCGTATTCAATGCCGTTGAACTTAACCTTTCCGATATAGATACTGTTCCGTATACAATTTATGACTTTAACAGCGCTATTCCAATAGGTGCCGCCGTACTTTTTATCCATGATAATGCTTATAGCATTTATACTTTTTCCTGACAGGAACAGTGTGAATATCTCTTTGATTTGTTCGGCTTCAAGATAATTTACTTCAAGTCGCCCGTTTATATAATCATAGCCTTTTGGGGCATTGCCTCCGCCATGGAAAAGCCCTGCTTTGCTGCGCCCTATACGCCCCATTGTAAAGCGTTCGGTTATTTGGTCCTTTTCAAGCTGTGCAAACACTGAGAGTATTCCTATCATTGCACGACCGAAAGGGGAAGATGTGTCAAAATTTTCCGAGACGGATATGAAGTCAATGCCGTTCGCAAGAAATCTATCCTCGATTAACGTTAGTGTGTCCTTTTGACTGCGGCTTAATCTGTCAAGTTTATAAACGATCACAGCATCAAACATATTTCGCTTTATGTCATTAAGCATCGCCTGCAAAGCGGGGCGTTGAGTGTTGCCTCCACTGAAACCGCCGTCTGTGTATATTTTATAAATGGAGTAATCCCGCGCTTTGCAGTAAGCCTTTAAGCGCTCCGTCTGCTCATCAATGCTATAATTTTCAAGCTGATTTTCAGTTGATACTCGTACATAGCAAGCAACCTTTTGCATAGCGGCGCTCCTTTTATTTCTTTGTGTAATGGTTGCCGCTTCCACCGATTGCCGTCGGCGGGAGCGGTTTTTTTATTCTGCTTCTATTGCTTTACCGATTACTTTTCCTATACATCTTGTGTCACTGTATTCGCTCGGGTAAATATCGTCATAGTCAGGATTTAACGATATAAGTCTGTCGTCTGCATATTGCTTTATATAGCCTTGATTATCCATAGTAAATATTCCTATTTCCCCAACTTCAACGGCGGGCTGTAATCTTACAAGTACCTTATCTCCATCGTTAAATTTAGGCTCCATGCTGTCACCATCTACCTCAATTACAATATCAGCTTTGCGAGCCTCAGGTGTATCAATGATTCTTATAGTGTCAAAGCGTTCATAGTCGAGCCATTCTCCAACACCCGCAGAGACTTTAAGCTCAGATATAGGCAATTCTAATATTGATGCTTCATTCGGATTCGTGCAACGCTCATATTCTACATCTAATACTTTTTCTACCGCTTCTTGACCATATTTGTCAAGGGAGCGGTATTTTTTCAATAGGAATTTTTCGTTATCGTTATTCAATAAAAAATTATTAGAAGATTTAGAATATTCGTCATTCCCAATCAGCCAGTCACTCGATACTTCAAGAAGAGAAGATATTTTTTTAATCATTGCGACATCTGGCTCACGCTTATCCTTTTCCCAATAATTAAGTCGTGTTGCAGTGATTTTAAGCATTTCCGCAAATTGATTTTGCTTGTACCCTTTATTTTCACGAGCTTTTATAAGTCTTTTACCAAAAGTCATATTCTTACCTCCTGCTGACAATATAATACACCACTTAAAGCGTACTGTCAATAAAAAATTAGCAGTTTGATAATTTTTTTTCAAAATAGCTGTTGACAAATTATCAAATTGATGATATTATATATATGCAATCAGCAAAACGCTAATAAGGAGGTGGCGCGAAATGTTTCGTAACTTACAAGCAGAGCAAGCAAGGCAAGGAATGACTAACCAACAAGTTGCTGATAGCATAGGAATTAACCGTGTTACTTATGAAAATAAGAAAAAGACAGGTCGGTTTACTGTTAGGGAGTGCTACAAATTATGTAAGCTCTTCGAAACCAATTTTGAATATCTTTTCGAAACAGACGAGCAAACAGCCTAACCGCCAACAGTGTAATCGAAAGGAGATTAAGAATGAACAATAACTTAACTGTATGGAACTATGACAGTTCCGAAGTAAGAACGATAGTCATTGACAGTAAACCGTGGTTTGTGCTTGCTGATGTGTGTAAGGTGCTTGAGCTTACAAACAGCCGTAATGTCGCCACTCGTTTAGAGGATGACGAAAAGGGTGTAACTTTAGTGGACACCCCCGGAGGAAAGCAAAATTTAACTACTATCAACGAAAGCGGCTTATATTCCGTAATCCTTCGCAGTGATAAACCACAGGCAAAGCCGTTCCGTAAATGGGTAACAAGCGAGGTACTCCCGACAATACGCAAGACAGGAATGTATGCGACAGATGAGCTACTTAATAACCCCGACCTTGCTATTAAAGCATTTACCGCTCTGAAAGAGGAGAGAGCCAAAACAAAAGCTCTTACCGAAACCGTAGCAGTACAGAAACAACAGATTTTAGAGATGAAACCAAAAGCAAGCTACTACGAAACTGTATTAAACTGCAAGGATCTATTGTCAACCACGGAGATAGCTAAGGACTATGGCAAATCAGCACAATGGCTTAATAATAAGCTCCATGAACTCGGCGTACAGTACAAGCAAGGCAACAAAATATGGATACTCTATCAAAAGTATGCCGAACAAGGCTACACAAGTACCAAAACGCAGACATACAACGGCAAAGACGGGGAAGTACACACAAAGGTACATACTTATTGGACACAAAAAGGCAGGCTGTTTATTTATGATTTGCTTAAATCTAAAGGTATCCTACCATTGATCGAGCAAGATAAGTCTGCATAACCGTAAACAAGCAGAGACACCGAAAGGAGATGATATTAGATTAAGTGTACAAGCCGTCTACCGCCCGTACAAGATGCCATACCCTTCATAGTGTATGTGGATTGAAAGAAAGAAATAGGTCAAGTGTACAAGTAGGAAAATCATAAATATTATCGGAGGTGTTATGTATGTCTGAAAGGATATTACCGAGCGGAAAAGTGGTTAATCTGATTAACAGAATGGCTGACGGAACCATACGGGAGGATATGGAAGGCTTTGTGCTACCATACAATGAGAAAACAAAAGGTATCTATAATACGCTTGAGCACATATGCGATTCAATAGCACGCCGTGAACGTGAAGAACGCGAAAAGGCGTCACAGGCTGAACGTGAAAGTACTGAGACAAAATAGCCGGACTATGGCCCGAAGCAATTCGGGCAAAAAGGAAGTGGACAAGCCGTGGACTACAAATACCGTGTCTTGCCAATACAAAGCGGCAGCAAAGTGAAAGGAGTAAATCAATGAAAGGCAATTGGAACAGTGGCAATTGCAACAGCGGCAATTGGAACAGTGGCGATTGGAACAGCGGCGATTGCAACAGCGGCGACAGGAACAGTGGTGATTGGAACAGTGGCGACAGGAACAGTGGCGACAGGAACAGTGGTGATTGGAACAGTGGCAATTGGAACAGTGGCGACAGGAACAGTGGCAATTGGAACAGTGGCGACAGGAACAGTGGTGATTGCAACAGAGGCAATTGG
>CANQUS010000037.1 GCA_947627055.1 uncultured Clostridia bacterium
TCAAGCGCGTCCTGCTCGTTGTGCGTTACGCTCAGCGCAACAAAATATGCAGAATCCTTGGTCATTGTGTAGAGGGCTTCATATGCCGTCTCATCACCGGCAAGAGCCGCCCTTATAATTTCCGTAAAATCCTTGTTCATATTTCGCCTCCGGATTTGATTTTTTTAAGGATACTCAAAAAAAGGGCTTCTGATTTCACCTCCTCGATAAAAATTTTCTTTGCACACAGGTGCAGGTAATATTTTATGACCCACACGAAATTTTTACCTCCTTTCTCCGTTCACTATTTATACAACTGAGAACGGCCACAGGATAGTAAAAAGAAAAAAATTTTTATAAATCAACAAAATTATAGAGGCTTAACCGCAGCTGTATATAAGCTCAGCTGTACCCCAATAAAATCATTATTTAAAACTGATACAAAACCTTGACCTTGCCTGTTGTCATGTCCTTTTCAAAAAATCCGCACGCTTTTTTATGTACCATTTCCCTCCCAATAAAAGACTGATGTATTTTCTCAGCATAAATGACCAGATAATAAAGCTTATCTCCAACCATATCAACATCGGAAATACTGTAGCAATTGTCCTCCTCATCGGGGTCTCCGCCAATAATTGAATAGTCATCCGGGTCGATAACCTTCATCCATCCTCCGGTTTTCGAATCTGCCATATATATCGAGGTCCCCTCTGCTCTGACATTATCCAGCGGAACGAAATTAAGTACCTGTGGTGCATCTATGACTGTTACTGTGCCGTCATCGTTCACATAAAAGTTCGGTCCGACCAATTTGCCTTCACCCGCAACGACCTTGGCTGAGCTTCCGTCATATTTCATTCTTACTATTTTTCCATTTAAATTGATAATCACTGCACCATGAGCGGCTTCAGTAGCGCCAAAGGAAAAATAGATATATTCATCACCGAAATATATCTGACCCACATATGAACTGCCGGTTGTATAATCATATAAATTCTCATCGTTTGTATAGAGTACCCTGTCGTCTGTTCCGTCTATGTTGACACAGCGGATCTGTATCTGTCCGTCAAACTGATATGGCTGTGGTCCCGCCGATGTCTTGTAATAATAGTAAATTAAATCGTTGTGATAGCCTACATACCCACCCGATTGGACTACCTTTGTTTTTTCTTCGGTCAACGTGTTAAGAGTATAGATGTCATCAATGGTATCATCGGCATTCTTGTTCGGATCTGCCACATATGAACAAATCAGATAAGCTCCGTCATCCGTAACATTTTCTAATTTAATATATCCGAGATTTTTTTCATTTTTACCATCCATATCACAGCTGTAAAGCACGTTTTCTTGTGAATTATAGAAAAATTTCCCGTTGCAAAATGCAAACTTGCCCGAAGCCTTTTTTTCAAACAATACCCTTTCTTTTCCGTCAGCACCGCGACATACCATCTGATTAACATTATTGGGAAGACCGAGGGACACGGTGCCTATTTTATAGTTCAAGCCTGTATCACCTGAAAAATCATCGCTGCTGTATTTCCAGTAAAATAAACCGTCGTCTGTTTTAATGGCACTGCCATAAAAATCCTCGGATACGGTTTGCTTTTGAGGCTGCGGTTCTTCGGACGGCTCGGTTACTTCCGAAGAATCGGCAGAAGCTTCCGACGATACATTCTGTGATTCTGTGGCAGATACCGGTACAGAAGGCTCCGGCCCATTATTGCGTGTCGTGAGGACTACAGCCGCTGCTCCGGCACCTACCACCAATGCAGCTGCAACACCGGCAATTATTCTCTTTGCACCCGACACCATCGAAGTCTTAGCAGCAGTGGTAACTTTAGACTCTGTTGTTTTGAAAGGCGTATTTGTACCTCCGCTAAGATGTTCTGACGAGGCTGCATGAGCGGTCGCAGCCGATGGCGCACTGCCATTTACGGTATCCATTACGGCTGTAGAAACAGCTGAAAACGCCGGGCCGGTAATTTTCCCTGCCGACTGACCGATAAGAGAAGGGAAAAGCGAAAAAGGAATAGCAGCATAAAGGCGTGTACCTTCCTTGTCGAGCTTTTCAAGCTCCGATTTTATCTGCTTTCTCGACTCGAGGAGATAATACTTGACGGTAGTGAGCGGCAACTCAAGAGCTTCGGATATTTCTTTTGTTGACATTTCCTGATAATAATACATAAGTATTACAAGACGTTTGTTTTCGGAAAGTCCGTTTATGATTTCCATAATGAGCCGACTTGCCTCCTGCTTGTCAATATGCTCATGCGGAATGAGACTTGTGTCGGTTTCCTCATTAAGCTCCTCAACATGAATGTTTTCTGATATATCAGAAAACAGTATAGGCTTTTTTCGTTTTATAAAGTTCTTACTGCAATTTGACACTATACGGTTGAGCCAGTTGTCAAAGTACTCTGGCGGGTCGACCGTGTCAAGATGTGCGAAAGCCTTGATATAGCTTTCCTGCAAAATATCAAGCGCGTCCTGCTCGTTGTGCGTTACGCTCAGCGCAACAAAATATGCAGAATCCTTGGTCATTGTGTAGAGGGCCTCATATGCCGTCTCATCACCAGATAGGGCAGCCGAAATAATGTCCTTAAAATTTTCGTTCATATTTTTTCCTCCAATGTTAGTTTTTTCGTATTATCGTAAACAGATCTTCCGATACTGTATCCTGATTAAATTACTTAGTGCACAGGTAAAGATGCTTTACGGACCATACAAAATTTTGCCTATATTTTCCATTCACTGATTATACAACTGAAAACGAGTGCAGGATAGTAAAAAGGAAAAATTTTTTAAATTATAACATATTTGTTTAAAAATTACAAAACGGTATAAAAAATCCGCTCCGATATTTTGGGAGCGGAGATTTTAATTCGGTTGTTAATTTTATATTGTTATATATATTTTTTGTGGTATCGGCTTATTTAATTGTCGGACGATACAAAGTCAACGTTTACATATTTTGCGGCATATGTTTCTGCATATGAACCTTTCTTTCCCTTTATTACAAAAGGATTGTCATGAGACCAGCTGTTTGAACCGGCAAATGCAGTGTTTCCTATATTTGTAACGCTTTCGGGTATATACATACTTTTTATTCGTGTTTCCATAAATGCCATACTTCCTATAGATTCAAGTCCTTTTGGCAAAATAATATCTTTAAGTTTATTGCAGTTATAAAACGCTCTGTCGCCTATGATTGTGACGCTATTCGGTATTGTGATGTTCTCGAGCATACCGCAGTTGGAAAAGGTTTCTCCCTCGATCTCTTTTAAACTATCGGAAAGCCTTATACTTTTAAGTGTACTGCAGGTACAAAACGCAGAATATCCGATTTTTGTAATATTTTTCCCCATATCGACACTTTCAAGTCGAGTACACTCAAAAAATGCGTTTTTCCCTACTTCCGTGACATTCTCAGGCAATTCTATACTCTTAAACGATTGACAGCGTATAAAGGCACCGTCTCCTATTTTTGTAACGCTTTCAGGTATATCCACTTCCTTGAGCGAATAACAATCGCGAAACGCATTATCACCTATTTCTGTAACACTGTTTGGTATTGTGATACTTTCAAGATCCTCCATATCTTCAAATGCGCCTGTTGCATAGTCTTTATAGAGTTTTTTGTATTTTATAGCAGTAACGGGCTTTCCTTCAATGGTTTCGGGAATAACTACATCAGTATCATTACCATAATAACGAGTTATTGCAACGCCATCTCCCTCAATTTCGTATGAAAAATCTTCTATGGGACTTGACAACAGTTCGGTTTCCGAGCTTAATTCAACAGACGCAGTATCTTCCGTCGGCTCTCCGAAAGAATCATCCTCAGCAACAGCAATTACATTCTCGTCATGTATGGGATCACTCGATGCATTATTGTTATTACCTATTGCAACAGCCGCGGCTATGCCGCCGCCGACCACCGCCACGGCGGCGACACCGACTATAATTTTAGAAATTGTCGTTTTCAAAAATATATTTTTTCCTCCACTTATACCTTTGCTAATATTTGTCGATGAAGCCGACGCCGCGGCATCGCCCGTAACGGTACCTGTTACAGCTGTATAAACATCGGAAAATGCCGGACCTGTGATTTTTCCTGCCGACAGACCGATAAGAGAAGGAAAAAGTGAAAAGGGAATAGCAGCATAAAGGCGCGTACCCTCCTTATCGAGTTTTTCAAGCTCCGACTTTATCTGTTTTCTCGACTCGAGTAGATAATACTTGACTGTAGTAAGCGGCAGTTCAAGAGCTTCGGCAATATCTTTTGTTGGGATCTCCTGATAGTAGTACATCAGGATGACAAGCCTTTTATTTTCGGGAAGTCTGTTTATGATCTCCATAATGAGCCGACTTGCTTCCTGCTTGTCTATATTCTCATGTGGAACAAATTCGGGATTTGTCTCCTCAGTCTGTTCCTCGACAGGAACACACTCCTCAAATTCAGAAAACAGCATCGGTTTTTTGCGCTTAAGGAAATCCTTGCTGCAATTTGCAACTATTCTGTTGAACCAGTTGTCAAAGTTTTCTGGCGGGTCGACCGTATCGAGATGTGTGAAAGCCTTTATGTAGCTCTCCTGCAAAATGTCAAGCGCATCCTGCTCGTTATGCGTCATGCTCAGCGCAACAAAATATGCCGGATCCTTGGTCATTGTGTAGAGTGCCTCATATGCCGCCTCATCACCCGAGAGAGCAGCACTGATAATATCCTTAAAATTTTTGTTCATGTTTTTTCACTCCAGATACTTCAAAATTTTCAAATATATAATATATACGAATTACAGACGGCGGCGGATAGTTAAAAAATAAATTTTTTAAACTTTTTTAATTATAACTTGATATTTTAAGAATCACAATATAATAACCTATTTTAAATATTTTACCATAAATTATGGAGTTATCTGTATAAAATTTGAAGTCGACTGTTAAAAATAACATTATATAATTACTTTTGCTAAGAATCTGATGGGCGAAAATGTTAATTTTTTAGAAACCCGACAGCAATTCTTATTTTGTTTTTTAAAAAACTCGTCATTCTTACACACATTCAGTATCTGACTATGTAGGAGGCATGGCTTTGACATTACCTAAAAAGCAGTTTTGATTACCTAAATTACAACTTTTGAATCTTTAAAAAATGACCAAAATATGATACAATTACATTGTAATATTTGTGGAAAAGGAGAGGCTATATGCACATTGCAGTCTGTGATGATGATCCGAAAGGGCAAGAACAGTTCATTCAGGCTATGTACGGATGGGATCCGACACAAAGTGCGGAGTGCTTTTCAGATGGTGCTTCTATGCTGAAAAAAGCCGAAACATTACCACCTTTTGATATTATATTCTTAGACATCTGTATGCCCGATGAAAACGGCATTGATATTGCAAAAGAATTACGAAGGATTTCCCCAAATACAGCGATAGTTTTTGTTACTAACAGCCGTGAATATGCGGTAGATGCGTTTTCCGTCTATGCACTGCACTATTTGATAAAACCCGTGACGGCTGAAAACATTGCCGAATCATTCAGGCGGTTAGGACAGTTTCGTAAAAATCAGAGAGAGGCTGTTTCATTTATAGTAGAAAAAAGCAATCAGCTTATATATCTTGACGAAATCTGCAGATTGGAAAGTGTCAATCACGCAACGGAGATCACACTGAATGACGGGCACAAGTTAAAGGTCTGGATGCCTTTGATCGAGGCGGAGCAAAAGTTGAACAAGAATTTCTTGAAAATAAACCGTGGAATCATCGTGAATATGGACTATATTGAACAAATGGAAACAGACGTATGTGTTCTTCGGGACGGAAGTCGTTTCCCCATCAGAACGAGGCATACTGCCGAAGTACGTTCAGCATATGACAACTATGTTTTTGAACAGATTTCCCAACAAGGGAAATTTTAAGGAGGTGAATCATGGTATCGTTTCTGCAAAATGCAATCGGTTTTTTGATACAATTATTTCCCTGTGCGATCATAATTTTTCTTCCGTTTCCGAAAGAAGCTTACCGTTTTCGCCGTAAATCGGTTTTTATATGGATAACATTTGTTTCTTTGGTTGTAGCTGTAATATTTTCGGCAGTATTGTGTCTGCGCGACATGAGCAAATATCCGAAACACATCATGATATCAAATTTGTTTATGTTGGCTGCCGTGGTGCTTGTATTGGCGGCATACATATGGCTTGTCAGAGAATCCGTAATGAAAAAAATTCTTGTATTTCTCATTGTTATGTTCTATGCGGTAACAAATTTTGTACTGGTCAACGTTTCATATGCCGTTATATTTACGTATAATGAACCTGACACGACATACTACCCATATACTGAACGATTCTTGTTATTATATGCCGCTGCGGCTGTATTGTTGCTGCCGCTTATGCTGACGATTGTAATGAGACCGTTGAAGGAATATATTCGTATAATCGAACCTGAGAATATGAAACGTGAGTTTTTTGTTGTGACTGTTTCTACGATATCTAATTTCATAATTATGATTTATTGCGATACAGTTATGGGAAATTCAGGTCAGTTTAATTTTCTTCTGTTACCTATGATATTTCTGATGCTGAATCAGATATTGATATATTGGCTCATCTTCCGTGAATCTGTACGTAAAAAGCATGATGCCGAGCAAAGGAAATCCATGGAAATTCAACAGCTTCAATATGAAAAGATTGCAAATGATATTGAAAATACACGGAGAATGCTCCACGACCTACGACATCATTACAATTCTCTGAATGATATGCTTAACAAGGGAATGTTTGATGATATGAAAAAATACCTTGAGGATGTGATACAAACTACTTATAAGAGGGACAGTGAGATTTATTGTAAGAATATGACGGTAAACGGACTTCTGCAATACTATGCAGGACTTGCAAGAAATGAGGGTATCCGCTGTGATGTTCAGGCAGTGTGTGATGAGTTGACGATTGATCCGCCTGATTTAACAGTTATTTTCGGCAACGCAATGGAGAATGCAATACGTGCGTGCGGAAAATATTCGGAAAAACCGCAGATCAGTATAAAAATAGGGGTAGTTCAGGGACAGTTGGCAATCGAGATAGCCAACTCCTGCAAAGAGGTACATCTTAGCAGTTATTATAAATCGGAGGACGGATTTTTACCGGCTGAGGCGTTTTTAAGCGATCACTCAGGCGGTGGATACGGACTCAGAAGTATATCCAACACTGCACAGAAATATCATGGAAGTGTCGGTTTTAGGTTCGATACGGAGAAAAATATGTTTATATCAAGAATACGTATGAATATGTGCAGGGTGAAGCCGTGATGACGAGAGGGATCTTAAATGAATGATAGAGAGCAAAACGGGATTGTAATACAGAAAAAACACATTATTATTGCCTTGGTTGTATTCCTTGTGATACTGGTCGGCAGTATAGTCGTTGCGTTCAACTGGGGAAACTGGTTCGGCAATGATCAAAAAGGTGTTTCAGCTGAAAATACTTCCTCAACCGAGAGCGCAAAACCGGGTATTGAGCTTGATCCGAATGCAGGAAACTACAACGGTGAAAAGCCGGAAGATACAAACAGCGAAGCAGTCGGTATAAAAATTCCCGGATATCCGTCAATTTCTATTCCGGCAGATACTAAGGATGTTACGATGTCTTTATTGAACCCCGAGGGTAATCCGTGTTATTTCCATTTTACGATCGTTTTGAACGATACCGAAGAAGTACTTTTTGAGTCAAAATATGTACCCCCGGGACAGGCAATTACAGATGTAACCCTATCGAGGGCACTTCCGGAGGGCGAGTATCCGGCGACGATACAAATTACAACAATTGCACTTGACGGTGAAACGCCGTTAAATGGTGCAAATGTGGAAACAGTATTTATTGCAAAATAGAAAGAAGGTGAGTATGAGATGAAGATAGCAAAGAAGGCGGCTGCTGTGCTTTGTGCGGGTCTTATGCTGATTTCTCCCGGTGTAGTTTCTCATCAAGCGTTCGGAGAATTTCCGGCAACGCTGACGGTTAAAGCAGCGGCAACGGAACATGATATTTCAAAGGGAAATGTCACGATAAACGATTCGGAAGAACACATCATAACAGGCTCTACCACAGAATATAAAGTTATAATTAGCGGAGGTTCTCCGACAATCAGAATAAGAAATCTCACTATTGACTTATCCGACCATGGTTATAGTCAGAGTTGGAGACCTATTGATTTCAGTTCGGCGGGTGGTGAATGTAAGCTTATAATTGAAGGCGATAACATAATTAAAGGAAACGGTGATTGCCCCGGCATAATGACAGGTTCAAAAAAGCTTACAATAGATGGCACCGGGACACTTAAAGTTTATGGCGGACGGTCTTGGCCGGGAATAGGAGCTCAAGGTGGGAGATGCAATCTTGTAATAGATGGCGGCACAATAGAAGCATATGGCGGATACCGTGGTGCAGGAATAGGCGGTTCATGGTCAAATCCCGGCGGAACAGTTGTAGTCAATGGCGGTAAAGTTACCGCAGTAGGAGGAGAAGAAGCATCCGGTATTGGTGGCGGCTACGGCAGTTCCGGAGGTACATTTACTATTAACGGTGGAGAAGTTACCGCAAAAGGTAACGGTGCCGATGATGTAACCGGTGAAAAAAAGATAAATAGCGGTATTTTTAATGGTGAGGATTTTACCCCTGCGAGCTTTACCGTTACTATTCCTTCAACTGTAAAACTCGGCGAAAGTGTAGATATAAAGCTGGGCGATGTCGTTGTGGGTAAGGATAGAGCGATCGATGTGAAGCTCATAAAGGCAAGCGGAAAAAACAATACACTTGCATTGAGCGTAAACGGTGAAGAGATACCATACGCCATAAAAAAGAACAATGAAAACGGAGACGAAGTAAAAGTGGGCGAAACAGTTCTCTTGGCAACAGAAAACAGTAATGTAAAATTGTATTTTACTGAACCGACAACAGTTCCGAAATATACGGGCAATTATACCGGCACGGTTACGTTTATGGTTAAGGTAGATGCTTTGTAAGACAATTTTACTTACATGATAACCCGTTAAAAGGAGATGAACTAAGTGAATTTGAAAAATACGTTAATAAAGTTTACCGCAGTAACTGCAGCTGCCGTATGTTTCATTTCTTTCTATTCATTGCCGGATGACTCTACGGTCTTTGCCGCAGATTATACGCATGGCGATGGGGAACACAGCGGATGGCAAGAATGGAAGCAAACAACACAATATTCATTGCCTCAGGTAGACGGAAAATATTTTCTCTCGTCAGGTATATATTTTTATCAAGATAAAACAGGCTCTTACGATGGCGCCCCTTATCATCCGATAAAAGGAAATGTTACTCTCTGCCTTAATGGACAAGATCTTGGAATGGCAAATAATTCACGTTGTATACAAATACTTTCTGGAAACGTCAATATTTTTAACTGCAAATCCAGCAAAAGCAAAATGTACACAGATTATAATGGAGACTGTGTTATACAAAATTATGCAAACCTGACAATAGAAAATTGTGAACTTTATGCACATTCTCAAAATTGCTACGGAATAGATAATCGCTCAACTTTCAATGCAATAAATTGTAATTTTACCGGTCCAAACGGAATTACTTGTGGCCAAGACAGTACGTTAGTAGTAGTGCAAAATTCGCAATTTAGTGTTGCTACGTATGCGATTAATTTATCTTGGAGCTGTTCTGCAGAAATCAGTAGTTCCTCAATAAGTGCTGGAACGGGTATTTTACATAACAGTTCAGGAACTTTGACAATAGAGGGAACGAATAATATTAACGGAAATAATGATTATGGCATTAACTGCAACGGAAACCTTAAACTATCCGGTAACAACACAATATCAGGAAAAAAAGGCGGAATTTATCTCGGTGCGAACAAGAAAATTACCATAACGGGAAATCTCACCAACGATACACCTATTTCAATAGATACTGCCATAAAACCTACGGATGAAGCCCCCGTTGTACTTACCGACAGTTCAAATACAAATCTGAATGACCCAAATAAATTTGTATCTGCTGATAATAAGTACAGAATTGTAAAGGATCCCTTGACCGGACAGCTGCAGCTGACTACAGGAGCGGAGCTCCATTCTATGAGTGTTTCCTATAAGGTTGAACCATCTTATACAGTAGTAATACCCGCAACAGTAAACCTTTCTCAGGGACAAGAGACAAAGAACAGTATTTCCGTACAAGATGTATCTCTTGAAAAGGGACATCAGGTGGCTGTGAGTTTGACAGCGGCAACCCCCTCACCCTCACCTGATGACAAGACATTTCATGTACAATCAAATAGCAATAAACTTGATTATACGATTAAGATTAACAATAAACAGGTTAAGCTCAATGATAAACTGTTAAGCGTAACCTGTGAAGACGGCAAGGGAACAGCGGATCTTACTTTTTCCGCTCCGTCAGACATAACTTTTGCCGGTACATACACCGGCACACTAACGTTCACTTTTTCAGTAAGCAAACAAGCAAACTGATTGTGATATATATGAAAGGAGATTTTACCATGAAAAACAAGAAAGTAGTAAGAACATTAACAGCGGTCGCACTCACAGCGGCAATGGCTGCGCCGATAACCGCTTCGGCAGCTATTACTCCGGGCAGTCAGTCAACGGTAAGTGGTGGAGAAGTATCGACCACACAGACAGGTGAGACAAGTGTTACACTTAATGCGGAGGCAATGTATATTGTCACTATTCCCGCAATCGTCACTCTTACAGAAGATAACAACACTGCGATTTACAAAGGCAACGATCAAATTACTGCCGACCATGTACATCTTGACGAAGGCAAAAAACTTGAAGTAACATTGAAAAGTGATTTTGAGCTTAGTGCAGGCGTAAATACTTTGGCTTATACAGCGGCAAAAGATGATGATTTTACCCAAACAATCGAAAACGATGGTGTTGTAGGTTATTTTGAAGCTAATACCGGTGCTTCGGCAGATACTCCGCTCCCGATATACTTCAAGACAACACAGGAATTGAAATTTGCCGGTAATTATTCCGATAGGGTTACATTCTCATTCAAAGAAGTTGATGTTAATATCTGAGAATTATCACGGCTAAAAAGATATGGAGGTGATGTAAATGAAGAAGGCAGCTGCCGTAATATTAGCTTCAATCATCACAAGCCTGGCAGTTACATCTGTCTCTGTCCATGCCGAAGATAGAAGTACACTTATAACAACAACAATTTCGCCTGCTTTTACAGTGACAATTCCGTTGAGCGTAAAGGTTCCGTTTAATTCGATTTCCACGGATTTCGGAAGTGTGAGTCTTGATGCGGCACGTCTCGAGTCCGACAAATGCGTTATTGTTACACTTGAAACTGACAATACGCTTGATAATAAGTCAAAGCCTGATGAAACTATACCGTACAGTATTCATGATAAGAGTGACGACAGTGTTTTCGTTTCGGAAACCTACATTTCCACCGGAGAAAAAAGAGATCTGTCAATCAATATTAAACAGGATGACTGGAATAGTGCTTATGCCGGGGATTATGAGGATACCGTAACATTTCATATCCAATACACCGATAAATAAGGGGGTATCGGTATGAAAAAAATAGTATGTTTTCTCTTGTCGCTGTGTCTGCTATCCTTTTCTGTGCCGGCAGTTTATGCTGAGGAACAGTCGTCGTATTCCTATGATGAAACGACAAAAATTTCCGTGACTGTTCCCGAATATCATTCTGTTACGGGCGAACTGCCTGACGGTGTGATACTGTATATGGACGGAAACGCTGTCAATGAAGCAAATGTGGAACGGCTTTCGAGCCATACCTTTACCATCGGCAGTACGGATGAGAATAACAGAAAAATTGATAAGGTGTATGTCAACGGCGAGGACGTGACAGACGAAATTACGGGCGAAGGATATAATGTTCCGTCTGTTTACGAAGATTTGTTTTTTACGGTAACACTTGGCGATGAAATAGTACCGGGAAATCTTGAGTTTAACTCCGAAATAGGGGAAAATGCCCCGACACTTGAGCTTACACCCGAAGATATCCGAGCTATAGAAGATGCCGTGCTTACCGATGAGGATAAGGAATCCGTAAAAAACGGTTCGCAAATAGGTATAACGCTTTCTGTAACTGATGTCGGTAATAGTATTACCGACAGGGAAAGGTCGCTTGTTAATGCCTTTATTTCCGATAAATTCACACCGGGTGAGTATCTCAATATAGAAATACTTAAAACAACAGACAATGTGGAAACCTATGTGACACAGCTTTCAAACGAAATAAAGCTGACATTAACAATTCCGGAATATCTGAGAGCCGAAAACAGAACTTTTGCTATGGTTCGTTTACACGACGGAGAAGCCACGCTGCTTGAGGATCTCGATGATTCTGCGGATACTATCACATTCAGTTCTGATAAGTTTTCGGTATATGTGTTAGTTTATGCGGATGCCGCGGTTTTGCCGGGACAGGACATCAGTGAGCCGAGTGTTGATTTTGTCGGTGATGTAAGTTCTTCGACTGATGATTCCGACGGAGCAAATGCAGATCGGAACAGTAACAATCCGACTGATACCGCGAATACGGGAGATACCGCACCTGTGATATTATTGGTATTGTTTTTAACCGTCTCTGCAATTATATTATGTCTTTTTGGAAAGAAAAAAGAAAATTAAACATCTCATGGGCTGTCACACTAAGTTAGTATGACAGCCCAAAAAAATTTGTTTTGATATTATGCGTATATGAAAACCCGGTAGAATTGTATTATTTAGACAAAAGTCTAGTAGAGCAAATATTAAAAACTTATTACGTATGTATCAACCGTAAACGGAAAAATGTTCATCGTTTCAATAACTTTATCGGAAAATACGAATTGTACCCATCAATTTTATAGTGCCATGTATCGGGTGATTTCAAATCGTGACTATGCGGAGCAACAACCTGTCCAATATTTTTTACGTCACTTTTAGGAACATAGCCTTTTCCGATACTTATGTCAAAAAACGCAAAGCCTTTTGATTCTGAGAAAACTTCATTACCTTTCTAAATCGGATATGCAGCAATATAATATTTATCGTGGCTTGCGTGAATGTTGGTTTGTCAATGATATGTTACACATTTTCAAATAGTATCAATCTCGCCTGTTTCTAAAAAGTGATGCAAGATTCGGTCATAAGACACCTGCAACCACATTTTTCGGATACAAGACACATATTGCGATGAGTGATGACCG
>CANQUS010000038.1 GCA_947627055.1 uncultured Clostridia bacterium
AACGCATTTTCGCCGAGCGAGCCAACAGGATATAGAATATCTTGCTGCTACCTCCGTACTCCGGGTAAGGACTTAGTCCTGTTTAATACGTCGATCAAAGTAACGGTGCGGTTAAATTGAAGAATGTCGCGAGATATGCCGATATGCAAAACTCATAAATCGCTGAATTGCGTGAGCTGACTGCGGCGCGAACCTTTTGACAGGTAAAGATAGTTATGTTGCTGTTTTGAAGGCTTTCTCCTCAATAAATCATTTCCAAACTTTAACGAAAAATAGCCCTTGAATAAAGACACACACTGTATGTCTTTATTCAAGGGCTAGAGGATTAACTCTTAGCCTTAAAAAGTTTTAAACATGGTGCGAGTGACGGGACTTGAACCCGTACGTCGTGAAACACACGCCCCTCAAACGTGCCTGTCTGCCAGTTCCAGCACACTCGCATATATTAGGTAGATTGGAAATCTCTTGTCAACGTGTGTTATTATATCAAAGCAATGATGATATGTCAAGTGTTTTTTCAAAAAAATTTATAATTTTACTTTTAAATATGGAATAAATCATTTTTCGAATCACCTATTGCAATTTCCGGAATTTTGTGTTAGGATAATCCAAAATGCGGGAGTAGTTCAGTGGTAGAGCGTTTGCTTCCCAAGCAAAATGTCGCGGGTTCGAGTCCCGTTTCCCGCTCCATTTTTTTCTTTTAATTTTATACCACGTTAAGTATCTATTATATCAGTGCTTGGGGTATTTGCTTGAGATCAATTAAATCTGTATTTTTAAATAACAGCCTGTCTGAAATCTGTCTGAATATGATTCCTGTAATCAGATAAAAGTCGTGTTGACACCATGACACAGCATTTATATAATTAACTTGTACAGTTTTCAAATCTGCTAATATAAGAGGAGCTTGTGAATGATAAATAACGATCAACAAAAAAACAAATATGGCAATCAACAGGCTTATAATCCGTATATGCCGCCTGATATGCAGCAAAGCATAAGCGATAATGTGCAGGCGTATGACCCATATATGCTTCAAAACGGACAGAATAATCTTCAAACATATAATTCATATATGACTCAAAGTAGAAGTAAAAAAAGATATGTTACTGTCATTATCATTATTATAATTTGTTTAATATTATTTTCTGTTTGTATTTTAGCAACTGCATATTTTATGATAAATTCTGCACAGAACTCCGAATATTATGATATAAACGGCGATCATGTGCCGTCGGTTTATGCGGCAATAGGCGAACGAATGTTAAATTCATATAATGTAAGCACTAAAAACGGCATTACTAAATGTGAATATAATTATAAGCTTGATGGATCGAAACAACAAAAAATCGACGAAATCAAGAAATATATGGATTATTTGTGTAAAACCGATGATTTTACCGTGGTGAGGGATGTTTCAGATGAATTGCGCGATCCAAACGACTTGTACAACGGTTATCAATTTGTTCTGCGGAGACCTTCACATTTGGACAATGGTTGTATGATATATGTTTATATATCTCCGAACAGCAATGGATATTCGGTAAAGCTTACGAATGAACCAGATGAATAATATTGCTGCTTAATATGTGATCTCCTTTATGCCGCATATGCTGCAGCCGTTCGGTTTATCCGGGCGGCTTTTTAATATTCGAAAAAGTGTGAGGACTTCGTATAATTACCGTAGCACGGGACTTGACTATGAAAACGCTAAATGATATAATAAATCCTAAACGATATTCAAATATATGGCAAAAAGGAGGTAGTAATATGATAAGCGGCGCTGACATAATGGTCAAATGCCTTGAGAACCAGGGCATTTCGGTTGTCTTTGCGTATCCCGGTGCGGCTATCTGTCCCTTCTTCGATTCATTATATAATTCAAAAATAAGAACGGTGCTTGTGCGTCAGGAGCAGCACGCGGCTCATGCGGCGAGCGGCTATGCGCGCGCGTCAAGCAAGGTTGGCGTGTGCGTCGCAACGTCAGGACCGGGGGCGACTAACCTTATTACGGGGATTGCCACCGCTTATATGGACTCGATTCCTATTATTGCTATTACCGGTCAGGTCCGCTCCGACCTTATAGGACGCGACGTTTTTCAGGAGGCTGATATTACAGGGGCGTGCGAGCCATTTATTAAACATAGCTATCTTGTTAAGGATACAAACGATTTGGCGCGTGTTTTCAAGGAGGCTTTCCATATCGCGACGACGGGCAGACCCGGTCCCGTATTGATAGACGTCCCGATAGATATTCAGCAAAATGAGGTATCGGGCTTTACATATCCCGATGAGGTCGATATTATCGGTTATAAGCCGAGCGTTAAGGGACACCCACTTCAAATCAAGCGCGCGTTGGAGCTTATCTCACAGTCTAAGCGACCTGTTATATGCTCAGGCGGCGGGGTGCTGTCATCGGGCGCAAAGCCCGTTTTTGCTGAGTTTGCAGACAAGACAGGTATTCCCGTTGTTTCGACCATGATGGGTATAGGTGTCATGCCCTCCGATAACAGACAGTATCTCGGTATGCTCGGAACATTCGGAACGACACGCGCCAACAGAGCGCTGCTTGAGACAGACCTTTTGATCCTGTGCGGCGCGAGAGTCGGTGACAGAGCGGTCGCGGCTCCGCATCAGGTCGCGGAACGAGCAAAGGTGATACATATTGATATTGACCCTGCGGAAATCGGCAAAAATATAACGACTACAGTTCCAATAGTCGGCGATATGAAGAATGTTATTACCATTATGAGGGATAAGGTTGATTATCATATTTCAGACGAATGGAAAAACGAGTTTAATTCATGGAAGGAGCCGGAAATAAAGCCGATCGAGGGCTTTGTAGAGCCGAGGAGCTTTATTTCCAGGCTTTCCGAAATGCTCAGAAGCAAGGCTGTAATTGTCGCTGATGTCGGTCAGAACCAGATATGGTGTGCAAATAACTTCAAGATTTCCGACGGCAGGTTTCTTACTTCGGGAGGAATGGGGACTATGGGATATTCGCTTCCCGCCGCTCTGGGAGCTAAGCTTGCGCGCCCCGAACGCGATGTCTTTGTCATATGCGGGGACGGTTCCTTTCAGATGAGTATGTCGGAGCTTGCAGTCGCCGTTCAAAACAATATAAACGTCAAGATAATAATCATGCAGAATGGCAGACTCGGCATGGTCCGCGAAATACAGGATAACCTTTACGGAAGTCGTTATGCGGCTACCATTCTCGGTGATACTCCTGATTTTTCAATAATTGCACAAGCATACGGCATAAGGGCATTCGTCGCTGAAACAAATGAAGAAGCGGAAAATGCCGTCGCGGCAATGCTGGAATCGAACAAGCCCAATATACTGATATGCAGGGTAAGTCCTGATACACCGTCGAGATAAGGAGGAACATATGAAATATACACTTTCTGTTCTCGTCGAAAATCATGCGGGTGTTTTGTCTAAGGTTTCGGGATTATTCTCAAGGCGTGGTTTTAATATAGATAGTCTTGCGGTCGGTATAACCGAGGATAGTTCTATTTCACGAATGACTATCGTCGTTGATGGTGACGAATACATAGTTGAACAACTCGAAAAGCAGCTCAACAAAATAATTCCAGTTATTAAAGTGAGGACATATGCTGACGGGGAGTATATCAGTCGTGAGTTGAGCTTGATAAAGGTCAACTGTCCGTCAAAGCAGCGACTTGATATAATGAAAATTTCGGAGCTTATGGGCGCGAAAATCGTAGATGTTGCGGTCAATACGCTGACGCTCCAATTTGCCGATACACATGAGCAGTTTGAAACACTGCTCGATTTACTCAAGCCATATGGTATCCGTGAAATCGTCCGGACGGGCACAGTAGCCATAGAAAAGGGCTCAAAGGCAACGGTTTAAAGGATTTCATATCTATATTATTATTTTGATAAAAGCGGAGGTATTTCTATGTCAAACTTTACACCAAAAATTTATTATGAGGCAGACTGCGACATCAATGTCCTTAAGGGTAAGACTGTCGCTATCATCGGCTATGGTTCTCAGGGTCATGCACATGCCCTTAACCTCAGAGACAGCGGCGTTAATGTTATCATAGGTCTTTACAAGGGCAGCCGTCGTTGGGATCATGTTAAGGAGCTCGGCTTCGAGGTCTACACAACAGCTGAAGCAACTCAAAAGGCAGACATAATAATGATTCTCACTCCTGATGAGAAGCAGGCTGATATTTACAAGAACGACATAGAGCCTAACCTCACAGAGGGAAAGGCTATTGCGTTCGCACATGGGTTTAATATTCACTTTAAGCAGATCCGCCCCCCGAAGAACGTAGATGTATTTATGATCGCTCCTAAGGCTCCGGGTCACACAGTTCGTTCCGAGTATGTTGAGGGCAAGGGTACTCCGGCTCTCGTAGCGGTATATCAGGACGCTTCGGGTCACTGCCTTGATATAGCCCTTGCCTATGGCGCGGGTATCGGCGCGGCTCGTGCTGCCGTTATGGAGACAACTTTCCAAATCGAGACAGAAACAGACCTCTTTGGCGAGCAGGCCGTTCTCTGCGGCGGTGTAACAGCCTTAATGCAGGCGGGCTTCGAAACGCTAGTTGAAGCAGGCTATCCGCCCGAGAACGCATACTTTGAGTGCATCCATGAGATGAAGCTCATAGTTGACCTCATCTACACAGGTGGTTTTTCCATGATGAGATACTCCATCTCAGATACTGCTGAATTTGGCGATTACGAGACAGGCAAGAGGATCATAACTCCTGAAACAAAGGCAGAGATGAAGAAGATCCTTGAGGAGATTCAGGATGGTACATTTGCTACAAAGTGGATCGCGGAGAACAAGAACGGCCGCGCACACTTCAACGCAACTCGTGAGCTCAAGGCTTCACATCAGCTTGAGAAGGTCGGAGCAGAGCTTAGAAAGATGTACTCATGGAATGCATCCGAGAACAAGTATGCTGACTAATTTTAGCGGCAATTGTCAATAGACATTTTTAAGTGATATAAAACCGCACCTCGCTTGTAAAGGGTCGAGGCGCGGTTTTTGTTTTATTAGTATTAGCTTTGACAGCTTAATTTATCGTTCCGGAAAATTAAATATTACCTCCATCGCAACAGAAAAGCTGAGATTTGACTTAGAAAATATTTTGTAAAAATGTCTGAATCCATTTTTAGCCAAAAACCTATGAGATTCGCGAAATATGTGCTATTTAGCTGTATTCATTCGTGATATTTCACAAATTTAAGTATAATGTTTTGTAGATTTAAGCGATTTTGCCTTTTGCGTATTGACACAATTAACTTAAATAAGGTAATATAGACATATAATATTAGGGGAAAAATACTGAATATTTTTTTACTGTCAGTTATCACTTCATAAGTGTAATAAAGGCTTTTGTACCTCGTGATGTTCCGGGGTGTAAAAATATAAGTGAGTCCAAGAACAAAATTACCTAGAAAAGGAGCAAAAAACAATGAAAATGAAGAAGATTTTAGCAGCAATTTTGGCGGCGTCTATGTGCGGCTGTTTCTTTGCCGGCTGCAACGACAGCGGCGGAACTACCGCAAGCAACGGCGGCGGAACTGCCGCGAACAACAGTGGCGGAACTACCGGCAGCGGCGGCTCTGTCTATTGGCTTAACTTTAAGCCTGAGTCCGACGAGGTACTTCAAAAGGTCGCTAAGATGTACACCGATGAAACAAAGGTACCCGTAAAGGTAGTTACGGCGGCTTCAGGTACTTATGAGCAGACACTTTCCGCTGAAATGGACAAATCAGATGCACCTACATTGTTTGTTATAGGAAATTCTGCCGGTGTAAAGCAATGGGGCGATTATGCTCTTGACCTTAAAGATACTAAGATCGCAAAGGAACTCAACACCAATGCTTACAACCTTTATGATGCAAACGGAAAGCTGGTATCTATCGGCTACTGCTACGAGTGCTATGGCATCATAGTCAATCCCGATCTCTTGAAGCAGGCGGGTCATGAGCTCAGTGAGATCAAGAATTTCGCTACTCTCAAGACTGTTGTTGAGGATATACATTCACGTGCTTCCGAGCTTGGCTTTGATGCGTTTACCTCATGCGATATGGATGATTCCTCGTCATGGCGCTTCACAGGTCATATGGCAAACCTTGAGTATTTCTACGAGGAAAAAGCAGCCGGCAAAACATGGACTGAGTGTCCGGCTACTATTACAGGCGATTATTTAGGAAACTTCAAGAACCTCTACGATCTCTGCATTAACAACAGCATCTCCGCTCCGACGGAGCTCGCAACAGGCGGACACGACCCCTCTAACCAGTTTGCAACCTGCAAGGCTGCCTTTACTGTTCAGGGTTCATGGGAGTATTCCGCTTATAAGGAAAAAGCTCCAAATGCTGTAATGATCCCGTACTACTGCGGTGTTGATGGCGAAGAAAAAGCAGGTCTAAACTGCGGTACAGAGAACTGCTGGGCAGTAAACTCGAAAGCGTCTGAGGCGGATCAGCAGGCTACTCTCGACTTCATGTATTGGTGTGTTACAAATAAGGAAGCATCTAAACTCCTTGTCGATTCGTTCGGTGTTATGCCCTATAAGAATGCTGCAGAATCCTCCAATGCTTTCCTTAAAAATGCAAACGACCTTACCACAAAGGGCAATTATGTAATGGATTGGGCTACAAACTATCAGCCTAATGTCAACGAGTACCGTGCCGCATTGGTTTCCGCTCTGAATGCTTACAACGCTGATCAAACTGATGCAAACTGGGCGCAGGTCAAAGCAGCATTTGTTGACGGTTGGGCAACGCAGTATCAGGCGGCTAACGGCTGATTGATATAAAATTTTCATATAAGTTAATAAGTCTTAATGTAAAGGGGCGGGCTAAATGCCCGCTACTTTTACTATATCGTGATAAAACTAAAGGAGATGATTTTTTGACTAAGACTAAAAAGAAGCTTGAAACCGATTTTGTTCCGAATGAAAAGGCCGCTCATAAGTCTCCTTTTAAAAGGGTCGTAGACTTTTTTTTCGGGGGAAAGAACAGCAACGCGTTGAGTCGTCCTCTTGCGAAGTGGGGCTGGCTGTTTATAGGACCCGTAACGATAGCTTTTATAATAGGCTTTGTTTGGCCGTTTATACAGGGCATTTATCTGTCGTTTTGTAAGTTCCGTATTGTATCTGACGCAGAATTCTACGGCTTTCAAAACTATGCTTCTGTGTTTGAGGATGCGAGCTTTATCCATTCTTTTTGGTATTCCGCTCTGTTTGCGATAGTGAGTCTCATTCTTATAAATGTTTTTGCTTTTGCGGTCGCATATGCCCTTACGCAGAATATAAAGGGAAGCAATCTGTTCAGAACAGTGTTCTTTATGCCTAACCTGATAGGCGGTATCGTTTTGGGTTATATCTGGTCCATGATTTTTGACGGTATACTTTCACAGTTTGGCACATCTATTCTTCAGAACAGCACATGGGGCTTTTGGGGCTTGATAATTCTTATGTGCTGGCAGCAGATAGGTTATATGATGATAATCTACATAGCCGGACTCAATGCTGTACCTGAGGATATGCTCGAGGCTGCAAAAATTGATGGCGCTACCAAATGGCAGACTCTTTGGAGAGTCACCATTCCCAATGTTATGCCATCTATAACTATATGCACGTTTTTAAGTCTTACAAACGGATTCAAGCTTTTCGACCAGAATATTGCGCTTACGGCAGGTCAGCCTATTTCTATTCAGAACGGTGTTCCAATAAAGCAGACTGAAATGCTTGCATTGAATATTTACAATACGTTTTATGGAACAAATACCGCCGCTCGCGGAACAGCGCAGGCGAAAGCTGTCATATTCTTTATTCTTGTTGCCGGCTTAGGATTGGCACAGCTTGCCTATACGCGTAAGAAGGAGGTACAGCAGTGATGAAAAAAGAAAAAAAAGCTACTGTAACTGCGGCTGATGCAACCGAGACAATCGGCAAAAATGAAACAATTGGCAAAACCAAGGAGTCTTTCGCTACTGAGTCGGTCGGCGCAGCCGAGGTTGCTGCCAATGTAAATATCTCTGAAATACTGAAAGACAAAAAAGTTTCCGCCGATAAAAAGCGTAAAAATGCATTAAGCATAGTTCTTGCCATTATCTGCGTTATTTATGTGCTGCCCGTGTTGGCGGTATTGATAAACGCTTTTAAAAACAATACCTTTGTAAAGACAGATACCTTTGCACTGCCGTTCGGTGAAATGTGGGCAGGCTTTTCAAATTTTATCAAGGGTATGACATTTGGTAACTACCCGTTCATCAACAGTGTTATAAACAGTGTTATAATAACTGTATTATCAACATTTTTGATAGTTCTATGTACCTCTATGGCCGCATGGTACATAGCTCGTGTTAATTCCAGATTTTGCAAGCTGATCTATTACCTTTGTGTGTTCTCTATGGTAGTACCATTCCAAATGGTTATGTTTACCCTTTCAAAAACAGCGAACACACTGAAGCTTGACACACCATGGACAATACCAATAATATATTTGGGCTTTGGCGCGGGGCTTGCAATATTTATGTTTGTAGGCTTTGTCAAGTCTATACCTATTGAGATCGAGGAGGCGGCCGCGATCGATGGCTGCGGCTCTCTCAGGACATATTTCACCGTGGTATTTCCTATGCTTCGTCCAACGATGATTTCTGTTGGTATACTTGAGATCATGTGGATATGGAACGACTATCTGCTGCCATATCTTGTCCTTGATATTAACAAGTATCGCACTATTCCCATTCATATCCAGTATTTGAAGGGAAGCTACGGTACTGTAGATTTGGGAGCAAGCATGGCGCTTATCCTTTTGAGCATAATCCCCGTTATTATATTCTATCTCATTTGCCAGAAGCACATCATCAAGGGTGTCGCGGCAGGTGCTGTAAAAGGATAATGCCTATACTGTGATGCCTGAAGATATGACTTAGTGTGACTGTGTGAGTTATATTGCTCTGTTTGTCACAGCAAGCAAGGATAAAATAATAATTGAATAAGAGAGATTTCTATTCAATAAAGCAGCCAAACTCTCACGATGTCATGTAAATAATACCTTGTATCATTCGAGAATGTAACCATAACCGATTGATGCAAGGTATTTGTTTTTCTTTATTGTCTGATTTTTAGTAAACACAGGTCAAGGCTGATCATTGCTCTCCCTCATTTCCCTTACTGATGCGTTGGTATAGGGAAAAAGGATTCACATGCGACCGTTTGTTCAAGTTATGTAAAAACGGATATACGAATATATAAAAAGGTTCCTCATATGGTAGAAAAAGGATTAGAAATAAGCTTATTACTTGAAAATAATTTTTCTGCCATTGGGGCGGCACTCATAAAACAGCATAAGATTGTTTTCGGGAAACGGCGTAGCTTGCGGGCTATGCCGTTTCTCCGTTTTGCAGGCTTTCCAGTAAAGACATGGGGAGTATTCCCACAAGGTCATAGGAAATGTCAATCTGCTGCTCCCTATGCCCGCTTGACTTGTCCGGCGTATGGACATATACCGCCTTTACCATATCGTTCAACACGGCGGGCGTCAGCTCGTCCAAGTCAAGATATTTCTTTTGTAGTGGTCAAGCTTTTTTGTAACACTTATGGCTAAAAAATCTATTAGATTGCTGCTTGAAGTTTATCGGAGGCGACAGAACCCGGCAACCCCGATTTTGAGCTGCTAAGCAATCCAATCCATGAACATGAAATCCCCTATGCTTCTGTTCGTGCCTGGTATGGCGTGCGGTAGCCATTGTAGCTGTGCGGGCGCACATGGTTGTAGGTAATATATGCAAATTCCTCCACTGCCTGATACAGTTCTTCTTCCGCCCGAAACTCATACAAACTGGTGCATTCATTCTTCAACGTATTAAAATACCTCTCCATCGGCGCATTGTTGTATGGGTATCCCGCCTTGCTCATGCTCTGGATTACATGGACGGACTCACAGAACTCTGTGAAGGATTTTGATGTGTACTGGCTTGCCTGGTCGCTGTGCAGGATCAAGCTTCCATTTGCCGGATGCTGGGATTCTAATGCCTTCTACAGGGTGCGGATCGCCAGGTCGCTGGTGATATGCCGATCCGTTATGCTGGCTGCCACGCTTCGGTCGTGGAGATCCAGAATGGTACAATTGTACCTAACATCCCCACTCTTCAAAAACAGATATGTGAAGTCAGTACACCATTTCTGGTTCGGCTTGTCCGCATGGAAGTCCTGGTTCAGCCTGTTCCCAAACACTTTATGAGGCTTTCCGTACTTCGCACCGGGCTTCTTGGGACGTACAATAGAGCGCAGCCCCAGTTCTGTATTCATATATTTGTGAATGGCAGCAGCACTGTAACAGTATCCTTCCCTCTTTAGGTAGGCCGTCATACTGCGGTAACCGTCAATGCCGTTGTGCCTGTGGTAGATCTCATCAATTTTTCTTTGGACATCTGCCTTTTGAGTATAATAATCTGCCTTTCGGTGTTTCCGATAGTTATAGTAAGCATTCGGGTAAATTCCCAGCCGCCGGAGCAACCAGCGAACACCGAATTCCTCATGGTGCCGATCAATAAATCGGTAAGCCCCTAACCGATCTCTTTTGCAAAAAATGCCGCCGCTTTTTTTAAGAATGTTATCTCCTTGCGCAGTTCCTCGTTTTCACGTTTTAAACGGAGATTCTCCTTCATGGAGTCATAGTCTTCTTTGGCTTGGGGATTGGTCTGGCATTCTTTGCTGAACTCCGAACACCATTTGGAGATGCTGGATTTGGAAATACCGTATTCGGCAGTAATGCTTTTGTAGGTACGGCCTTCTTCCAAATGGAGACGGACTATTTTCTTTTTGAACTCAGATGTGTAATTTTGTGACATAATGAGTACCTCTTTTCTTGTAATTTTTATTATATCTCATTAGCCACTACTGTTACAACTTTATTATAGTGCAACAGATGCTCTGAGGAAACGGCGGAGCAGTATCTGGCCGTGGCGCGGTTTAACCGAAGTCAGGTTCCGTTCTATGCCACCGTGCAGGACGAGGACGCGGAGGAAACCGGCGAGGATGTGACACGGGATGATTCGTGGGACTATACCGCCATCCTTTGGAACGGCATACAGGAGGAAGCCGTGCAGACAGCATTTGAGAAATTGAGCTACCGGGAGAAGCGGCTTCTGGAGGAGCGCAACGCCGTCTGCATGACCTGCGGGCGGGTCAGCCCGTTGTCGCGTCGCAGGACATTTGAGGATTTAGCGTTGATGTTCGAGGGCAGTTCTGCCAGTGGAGCGGAGAGAGCATACCGGCGGGCCGTGGAGAAGCTGACCGTCCTGCTGGTGGAGGCCGGTGCGCTTCACGCGATCCGGCTCAGACAAAAATCCAAAACCAGCCGGAAAAAGAAAACCGCCGCCGCAGTCTACGAATATCAGGCAGACTGTGACGGCGAATGGGGCGAGATTCAATTTGACTTTGAAAACAGCACAGCGGAGATCGTCCGGCTGGCCGATTGGGATACGACGGTGACAAACATTTTTGCAAAAAGGGCGATACAATTTCTGCTGGACTGCGGTAGTGAAAAGCTGCCGAAAGAAACGATGATTGTATTTGAGCCGTAGAGAACGCTGTTGTATCCGCTTTGCGCCCTTCGGGAAACTTCCGTACTTTTCTGATGGTGACTACTCAAGCTGTGATGAGGGAAGTTTGAGTATCAAAAGCAAAAAAGAGAACGAGTAGAGATTTCATCCAAGTAAGGATGGAGTCTCTATTTCTTTTTCAGAAAAGCACCGAAAAATTGTATTTTAATATTTCTCAAACAAAACTCAAAAATTACGCAAACATTCAAGGCTTACAATACAGCCAGCAAGTGAGAAATCGCTTGAAATATTAATCACGGAGGTTATACGCTATGAAGAAGAAAAACTTTGTAACCCTGATCCTAAGCGTGGTGGGCGGACTTCTCTTTACCCTCGGTATGTGCATGGGACTTCTCCCGGAGTGGGACGCGCTGAAGCCCGGCATTGTGGTCGGCGCAGTCGGCGTAGTGATCCTGCTGGTCATGGTGCTTGTCCGCAGGAAGATGGACGGAAAGCCCATGATCGTCTTAAACGGCAAGGCCATCGGGACAACGCTTCTCGGCGTCCTCGGTGCAATCGTTCTCGGCGTGGGAATGTGCATGGTCATGGTGTGGGATATGCTGGTCTGGGGCATTGTCGTCGGAATCATCGGGATCGTCCTGCTGCTCTGCCTGATTCCCGTCATCAAAGGACTGAAATAAGGAGGTACAGATCATGAAGAAACTCATCATTCCCGCAGTCGTAACAGCCGTAGCCGGTGCTGCGGCGGCAGTCATCGCAGTTATTCTCCGTAAAACGGCAAATCAATATTGAACATACAGGAGGATTTTATCATGGCTAAGTCAAAGCTCGTAAAAGCAAACGAAAAAATTGCCGACGCGGTTGTCGGTGGGTACAAGAAGATTGAGGACGGCGTGGTAGGCGCATATAAGAAGGTAGAGGACGGATTCGTGGATCAATTTCTGACCCACGAGGGCGAAACCGTGGAGGACGCCAAAAAGCGGCTTCACGAGGAACAGGCCAAACGCAAAGCGGAGGCAAAAGAGGCGGCGGAAAAACGGGCTGCCGCTCAGCCCGGCTGGGATATCGGAAGGGCAAGCGTGGAAAGAAGCCTTGAAACAGCCAGAGCCAGCGTTGAGGCCGGCAAGAACGCAGGAAAGCATTAAACCCGATCATGCACCGCACGGGCTGAATCTGTGCGGTGCATATTTTTCCCAATACAACACCGCATAAAGCATGACAACAACATTTGCAGTGTGGCAGTAATCGAAAACCGAAATATAAGACCAAACGCCCGTTTCCGGCGGCTGGAATGTGTCAGCCGTATCGGAGACGGGCGCTTGATTTTTGTCA
>CANQUS010000039.1 GCA_947627055.1 uncultured Clostridia bacterium
CAAAACATCTGGTCGCAAAGGTGAATTTCCTCTTGGCTTAGTTGATTTCTTATAATATCCCTGTTTGGACACACTCAAATTTTTTTGAATATTGACAAAGCGGATTTAGCGTTGTATAATTGTCAAGGTGTAAAGATAAAATACTTTACAGGAGCGTTTCCGAGGTGAGCGTTATGGCAAAAAATCTTGAGATCTCATATCTCCTTGATTTCTATGGCGATATGCTGACAGAGAAGCAAAGGAACGCTGTCGAGTTGTATTATAACGATGATCTTTCACTCTCGGAGATCGCGCAGGCGGTCGATATTTCACGTCAGGGTGTGAGAGATACGGTCAAGCGCGCGGAGCAGACGCTCCTTGAGCTTGAGGAAAAGCTCGGACTTGCAAAGCGTTTTTCCGATATGAAGCGTGAGCTTTCGGAGATCATCGACGCGGCGAAAATGATAGAAGATCAATGCGTGAATATCCCCCACGCGGAGGAAATAGGCAGATATACCGGGATTATCATCAGAACTGCCGAGAGGCTTTCGGCGGAATGAATGGAAGGTGACGGAGGTTGGCATTTGAGGGATTATCGGATAAGCTTAGCTCAGCGTTCAAAAAGCTGAGAAATAAAGGAAAGCTGACCGAAAAGGATGTTCAGGAGGCGATGCGCGAGGTTCGTCTGGCGCTTCTTGAGGCGGACGTTAACTACAAGGTCGCTAAGGACTTTACGAATAAGGTCACGGAACGCGCGGTAGGCGCGGACGTTATGGAGAGCCTTACTCCCGCTCAGATGGTCGTGAAGATCGTCAATGAGGAGCTTACGCAGCTTATGGGCGGCGAGCATGAGAGGATAAAGACAGCGCAGAGGCCGCCGACGATCATTATGCTCTGCGGACTTCAAGGCTCAGGTAAAACGACTCATGCGGGTAAGCTCGCGAAGATGCTCAAAAAACAGGGACACAGACCGCTCCTTGTCGCCTGTGATATATACCGTCCGGCGGCTATAGAGCAGCTGAAGGTCGTAGGCTCTCAGGCTGATGTCAATGTATTCGAGATGGGAACAGAGGATCCCGTCAAGATCGCAAAAAAGGCAATAGCCCACGCTAAGGATTATGGCAATGATATGGTCATAATTGATACCGCGGGTCGTCTGCATATTGATGAAAAGCTCATGGATGAGCTAAAACGTATCAAGGGTGAGATACAGCCGCAGGAAATACTCCTCGTCGTTGACGCTATGACAGGTCAGGACGCCGTCAATGTAGCCAAGTCGTTTAACGACCTGCTTGACATAACGGGTGTTATACTCACAAAGCTTGACGGAGATACACGAGGCGGCGCGGCTCTGTCAGTAAGGGCGGTCACAGGCAAGCCCATAAAGTTTGCGGGTACAGGAGAAAAGCTTGACAATATCGAGCCGTTCCACCCCGATAGAATGGCGTCGAGGATACTTGGCATGGGCGACGTCCTCACGCTTATCGAGGACGCCGAAAGCAAAATAGACGCGAAAAAGGTACAGGAGATAGAGAGCAGGATCCGTCAGAACAAGATGGATCTCAACGATTTGCTTGACCAGCTGTATCAGGTTCGCAAGATGGGACCGCTGAAGAATATTCTCTCAAAGCTCCCCGGTATGGATAAGCAGCTCAAGGATGTTGATATAGACGACCGTCAGATGGATAGGATCGCGGCGATAATTCTCTCTATGACGCCGCAGGAGAGGGCTGAACCCTCTATAATCAATCCGTCCAGAAAACGGAGGATCGCCAATGGCAGCGGAATGAAGGTAGAGGACGTCAACCGCCTGCTCAAGCAGTTTGAGCAGATGCAGAAGATGATGAAGCAGTTCCGACCCAAGGCGACAAAGGGCAAGAAGAAGCGCAGGCTTCCCGGCCTGGGCGCGCCGATGAGCGGCATTTCTCAGGCGGAACTGAATGAGCTTAAAAACATGAAGAAATAGCTTTTGATCACGCATTCACCCAATAAACATATTGGTGAATATATATCGGCAGCGCTTTAGTGCTGTTCGGACATTTTTTGGAGGTGAAATGAAATGGCAGTTAAAATCAGACTTCGCAGAATGGGTGCTAAGAAATCTCCCTTTTATCGTATCGTAGTCGCTGACTCCAGATATCCCCGTGACGGCAGATTCATTGAGGAAATCGGGTACTACAATCCTCTGACAGAGCCTACGACATTCAAGGTTGACGAGGAAAAGGCTAAGAAGTGGATCGGCAACGGCGCACAGCCGACTGATACAGTCAAGGCTCTTTTCAAGAAGAACAATATCATTTAATAGGAGGGTAAAATCGTGGAGGATTTGCTCATCACCATAGTCAAGGGCCTTGTAGAGCAGCCCGACAAGGTTACTGTCGATATCGACGAGCCGAACGAGGACGGCGTGACCGTATATCATCTCCATGTTGCGGAGGAGGATATGGGCAGGGTCATAGGCAAGCAGGGCAGAATAGCCAAGGCTATCCGCACAGTCATGCGTGCCGCAGCCATCAGGAAAGACTTGAAAATCATGGTGGAAATTGACTGATATTTCGCAAAGAGGATTCTTTGGGCGCGGTCCGCAGGGACTGCGCCTTTTTCTTTTATTAAAATAAAAGACTTGCATTCCATGTGCTGAGGTGATATACTGATAGCGAAAATAAAGAGTCTTCGGGGCGGGGTGGAAATCCCCACCGGCGGTAAAGTCCGCGAGGGGTCAGGTTCGGCCTTTGATTCGGTGAGATTCCGAAACCGACGGTACAGTCCGGATGATAGAGGACGGATATTCCCAATTGATATTTGGGTCAGTTTTAATATCTGAGATTTAATGCCCCGTATGATTTTATAGTCATGCGGGATTTTTATTCTTGATTTTAGGGAAAAAGACGCAAAAGAAATAGCGGCACTGTCGAAAGCGGTTGACGGTACATATGCGGCTGATAAATGATTTGACGCGGAGGCTGAAATGAACGACGAATTTTATATGAGGAGAGCTATCGAGCTTGCCAAGGGCGGGGAGGGCTTTGTTTCGCCCAATCCGCTTGTCGGCGCGGTCATAGTAAAGGACGGCAGGGTGATAGGCGAGGGCTTTCACGAGCGCTGCGGAGAGCTTCATGCCGAGCGGAATGCGCTGAAAAATTGTACGGAGGATCCACGGGGAGCGGACATATACGTCACCCTTGAGCCGTGCTGTCATTACGGCAAACAGCCCCCCTGCACCGACGCGGTTATCAGATCCGGCATAAGACGTGTGGTAATAGGCTCGCGCGATCCGAACCCGCTCGTCTCGGGCAAGGGGGCGAAGCTCCTTCGTGGAGCGGGCATAGAGGTCGTCGAGGACTTCCTCCGTGATGAGTGCGACAGACTGAACCCGATTTTTTTCCGATACATAACCACAGGACTGCCGTATGTTTCACTGAAATACGCTATGACAGCCGACGGAAAAATCGCGACTGTCACGGGCAGATCAAGGTGGATAACGAGCGAAGCGGCGCGGGCGCACGTTCACGGCCTGCGCCGACGGCATAGTGCGATAATGGCGGGTATAGGTACGGTTCTTGCGGACGATCCGATGCTTAATTGCCGTATGGAAAACGGCAGAGATCCGATAAGAGTCATTTGCGACAGCGGCTTGAGGATACCGCTTGATTCCAATATTTGCAGGACCGCGAGGGAAATAGAAACAATAGTAGTTTCCGCCGCTGAGGATAAGCAAAAGCAGTCAGCACTGAACACACTCGGGGTGAAGACTCTCGTATCAGGTGATGAGAGCGGCAGGGTCGATCTAAAAGCGCTCATGAAATATCTCGGAGGAAACGGTGTTGACAGCGTGCTTCTGGAGGGCGGAGGAACGCTCGCGTACAGCGCGTTATCGGCAGGCATCGTAAACCATGTATACGCCTATATCGCGCCAAAGCTCTTTGGCGGGGAGGCCGCAAAAACGCCTGTCGGCGGCGCGGGCGTGAGCTCCCCCAACGAATGCTTTATGCTTAAAAGGACTTCGGTTGAGGAGCTCGGAGAGGATATATTGATAGAATATGATGTATCGGAGTGATAGCGGTGTTTACGGGAATTATTGAGGAGATCGGTACGGTCCGCGAGGTTGGAGCAGGCAGGCTGAAAATTGCCGCGGAAACTGTTCTCGATGGCACAAGGACAGGCGACAGCATATCTGTAAACGGGGTTTGTCTCACTGCCTCGAATATAGAACGAGGAACCTTTACAGCGGACGTTATGCCCGAAACGCTCAGACGCTCGAATCTGGGTCAGCTTCATTCGGGCTCAAGGGTGAATCTGGAACGAGCGGCGGCTGTAGGCTCAAGGCTCGGCGGGCATATCGTTTCGGGGCATATTGACGGGACAGGCGTCATATGCTCTGTGAGGCGTGAGCAGAATGCGGTATGGATAACGATAGCGACGAAGAGCGATATACTCGGACTGATAGTCGAAAAGGGCTCTGTCGCTGTTGACGGTATCAGCCTGACGGTTGCGGAGGTGACGGAGGAAGCATTCTCAGTTTCGCTTATTCCGCATACGGGCGATGTCACGACACTGCTCTCAAAATGCGTCGGCGATGCCGTTAACCTTGAGAATGATGTGATAGGGAAATACGTCAAAAGGCTAATGGAAAAAACCGAAAAAAAGGGCTTGACGCTTGAGTTTTTGCAGGAAAACGGATTTTAGGAGGCTTTATATATGAAGTACAATACTATCGAGGAGGCTCTCGAGGAGCTTCGTGCCGGCAGGGTGATACTTGTCACTGACGACCCTGACCGTGAAAACGAGGGGGATCTTATCTGCGCGGCAGAGTTTGCCACACAGAAGAACGTGAATCTTATGGCTACATACGCTAAGGGGCTGATATGTATGCCCATGAGCCGTGAGTTAGGCAAAAAGCTTGATCTCCCGCAGATGGTCAGCGAAAATACAGATAACCACTCGACTGCGTTTACCGTTTCTATCGACCATAAGGATACTACGACTGGCATTTCCGCCGCGGAACGATCGTATACGGCCATGAGGTGTGTTGAGGACGGGGCTAAGCCGGAGGATTTTCGTCGTCCGGGACATATGTTCCCGCTTATTGCGCGAGAGGGAGGAGTCCTCACGAGGAGCGGACACACCGAGGCTACTGTCGATCTTATGCGTCTTGCGGGTCTAAAGCAGTGCGGTCTGTGCTGTGAGGTCATGGAGGACGACGGCACTATGATGAGAACGACTAATCTGTGGAAGCTTGCCGAAAGGCTGGAGCTCAAGTTTATCACTATACATGACCTGCAGGATTACTGCCGCAGGCATGACAAGCACGTTGTCCGCAAGGCGGAGGCAAAGCTCCCTACTGAGTATGGCGAGTTCAGGATTTTCGGCTATGTCAACGATATAACAGGCGAACACCACGTCGCGCTCGTAAAGGGTGAGATAGGCGACGGCAAGGGTCTTCTCTGCCGAGTACACTCCGAGTGTCTTACAGGCGATGTGTTCGGTTCGCGCCGCTGTGACTGCGGGAAACAGCTTGCGAAGGCTATGGAGCAGATAGAGAGGGAGGGACGCGGCGTCGTCCTCTATATGCGTCAGGAAGGACGCGGAATAGGTCTTATAAATAAGCTCAAGGCATATGAGCTTCAGGAAAAGGGATTAGATACCGTTGAGGCGAATATCAAGCTCGGCTTTGCGCCCGACCTGAGGGAATACTGGATAGGCGCGCAGATACTCGCTGATCTCGGCGCGAGGGAGCTTAGGCTTCTGACGAACAATCCCGATAAGATATACGGTCTTGACGGATTCGGCGTTGAGATCGTTGAAAGAGTTCCGATAGAAATATCTCCCCAAAAGGACGATATTTTTTATCTGAAAACAAAAGAGAAAAAAATGGGACACATCTTTTCAGAAAAAATACAGGAGGAATTAAAATGAAGATCATTGAAGGCAATGTAGTAGCAGAGGGCATTAAGATAGGCATAGTCGCGTCAAGATTTAACGAGTTTATCGTTTCCAAGCTCCTCGCCGGAGCGCGTGACGCGCTTATCCGCCATGGCGTTTCCGACGACGATATTACAGTTGCATGGGTCCCCGGAGCATTTGAAATACCGCTCGCGGCGCAGAGGATGGCGGGATCCGGCAAATACGACGCGGTGATCTGTGTAGGCGCTGTCATAAGGGGCTCGACGTCGCATTACGATTATGTTTGCAATGAGGTCTCTAAGGGCATAGCGGCTGTGGGACTTAAAAGCGATTTGCCCGTTCTTTTCGGTATTCTCACGACCGATACTATCGAGCAGGCGATAGAGCGCGCAGGAACAAAGGCGGGTAATAAGGGTTATGACGCCGCGACCTCCGCTATTGAAATGGTAAATCTTTTGAGAGATATGTAAGTGTCGCGGTCTCGTTCTCAGGCGCGCGCAAAAATATCCTCCCGAGGCAGAGTATAACATTTCCATGCTGTGGAAAGATAGTATTACTACTGTTTGCGGGGGGATCATTTTTATGCAAATGAGAACTGACCTTGCGCTTGAGGCGCGGGAATTTGTAGATGAGGAACAGAAGGGCGTAGCCGTCAAGGAGGAAAACCGGCACGGAATGAAAATATCCGAAATAAGGATCTTGAATGAGGAAGCATCGCGGCAGATGAACAAGCCGATAGGAACATACATCACCGCCGAACTGGAGCCGTTGACGGACAATCTCCGTGACGGAGATGGAAAAGCAGAATATATCGGCGAATTGATAACCCCGCTCATACCGGAGGAGGGGACGGTACTCGTTGCAGGTCTGGGCAACGAAACCATTACCCCTGACGCTCTGGGTCCGAAAAGCGCGGGTAATGTCCTCGCCACACGTCATATATCAGGCGAGCTGAAGCGTTCTCTCGGACTGTCGGGTCTTCGTTCGGTAGCGGTGCTTGCTCCGGGGGTGCTCGGACAGACAGGCATAGAAACGGGGGAGCTTATCAAAAGCGTCGCCGCAAGGATAAAGCCCTGTGCCGTGATAGCGATAGACGCGCTCGCCTCACGGAGCCTGTCAAGGCTCGGCTGTACGATCCAAATATCCGATTCGGGCATATCCCCCGGTTCCGGCGTAGGAAACCACAGACTGAGCCTCAGCAGAAAAACAATGGGCATACCTGTGATCGGGATCGGCGTACCTACTGTTGTTGACGCACAGACGCTCGCGCTCGAGCTTATCCCCGAAGCGGAGCTTTCGTATCCTCAGAGGGGACTTGTTTCTCCGAGAGGGGAGCAGATGATAGTTACGCCGAGGGAGATAGACCTGCTTATCGAGAGAGCCTCAAGGCTCGTGGGTATGTCGCTCAACTGCGCGCTTCATAAGGATCTGAGTGTGGACGACTTTTGTATGCTGTTGTCATAGCTATTGCTCCCCTTCGAGGGATGTCGCGTATCTGAAATCTATTTCCGCGCCGTATTGATGAAATATCAGCCCCGTGATGTCCGATGCGTTCGCATAGCAGCGTGCTTCGGTATAGATAGGATAAAATACCGCGTTGCCGCATAGGTATCCTTCCGCAGCTATGGCGGCGTCTATGCTGTCCGCGTCAGAGGCGTCTTTGAGCTGAGTGAGAAAAGCGTCAAATTCTTCGCTTTTTAAGTTGGTTATGTTACCGTTTTCGCCGGTTTTGAATTTTTTGAGGGTATTATATGGGGAAAGCCCTTCGCTCCTCAGCGGTGCAAGGGCGATAGTATAGTTTCCGCTTGAAACGGCACTGTTAAGCTCCGACAGCGATACAGGGTTTTTGTTGCAGTAGTTCCCCGTCATATCGTTCCATGTGCTGATGATGTAGTTTATCATCGGCTGTATATCCTCGTCGTCAGGACAGAGTATCTCGACATTCTGAAGCTTTGTAAGCTCAAGCTCCGACAAGCCGTCGGCGAAGTACCGCTTTGCATCGTCGGACTGATTTAAAAGCATTTCTCCCGCTATACTGCGGTAATTTTTGCCGCCGATCACAGCGGTATCGGGGATCGTGCCGCTTGCTCTGCTATAATTTTCGGGGATATTATCCTCAAGGCTTTCCCTATTGAGAACGGTCAGAAGCGATAGACGTATATTTTTGTTTTTCATGATGCTGTCATCCATGTTGAAACATATGCCCCACGTTATATCATTGTAAGTCTTGACAGTCATTCCCGCGTTTACGGCGCTTTCTATGTCGCTGCCGGCTATCTCATAGCAGTCAAGCGTCCCGTCTGAAATGGCCTTGAGCGCGTTGCCCGGCTCTTCACCTATGGTTATGTCGACGCCTGCGGGGACAGGCTTTTTTTCGCCGTAATAGTTTTCGTTTGTACGCAGACTTATGCTTTCACCATGGCTCCAGCCGTATTTTTTTACATTAAATGCGCCGTTAGATAGGATAGTATCGTCCTCAAGTCCGTATTGCCCCTGCGTAGAGTCAAAAAACTCCTTGTTGCATGGCATGGTCGGCGGCAGCGTCAGAACACGGGGAAAGTCTTTGTCGGAATATTCAAGCTCGAATGTTATATTATTTCCGGACGTTCTGATACCGAGCTTCGACTCATCCGCCTTTCCGCTGTGGAATTTTTGAGCGTTCTTAATGCAAAAGAGTTCATCAACTGTATTGGAGCCTGTTTCGGGAGCAAGCGCACGGACTATACCGTACTTAAAGTCCTGAGCTGTAAGCTCACTGCCGTCGTTCCACACGGCGTTGGCGCGTACAGTGAAAGTGTATGACATATATTTATTGTCTGACGTATAGCTTTCGGCCGCGCCGAGGATCGGTTCGTCGTTTTCGTCAAGGCGCATAAGCCCTTCGTATATATTCAGTATTATAAGCTCGGCTCCGCTGTCGGCTGCTATCTGCGGGTCGAGAGTTATCGGTTCGCCGTCTATATTGTATTTTATGATCCTCTCGGACGGGTCGTCCTTATTATCGGAACAAGCGCACAACGAAAAAAGTATACCCGCCGTCAAGACTAACGATAGTATTATCTGTATTTTATTCATTCACACTAACCTCTGATGAGCTATGAAATTTAGATGCCTTTATTTAGGATAATATTATTTTACAGCCCGGTCAATTTACAAAAATGTTATTTTTTGCGTTTGATATATGCGCGGTAAATTTAAAGGCCTGCGTGTCTCAGGATATTTTTGGAGTAGATTTTTTGCCCGCTGTGCAAGACCTTTGATAATTTTATACTTTTCCGCTTTAAAGTCTTGACAATTTAAAGCAAATATGATACTCTATCATTATCATGAGATCAGGAGGAAGTGTTGATGACTGTTTTGATCGGATCGGTACGATTTAACAGATTTTTCTTTCGCCGTTATTTTATGCGGTTTCTTTTGCCGTGCCGAAATGTGTTATCGTCTGAATACCTTTATTCGTGATATTAACTTAGAGGTAAATTATGGCGAAGCACTGTTGTGGCTTCGCTTTTTACTTACTTCTATAAAGAAGGGAAGGTGCTTATGAAAAAAGTGTTGGTCATGGGCGGCAGTTATTTCATCGGTAAAAAAATCGCGGAGACTCTCTCGACTGAATTTGACGTGACTGTTCTTAACCGTGGAACAAGACAGCCCGCGCCTGATGTCAGGACTATTATATGCGACAGAAACGACAGGGAAGCCATGAAAAATTCCCTTGATGGTAAAGACTTTGACTTCGTTGTTGACGTAAGCGGAACAAATGACGAGCATTGCGGAATACTCTGTGAAAGTCTTGACTTTTCGAGTATGGACGCCTTTGTATTTATAAGCTCAAGCGCAGTTTATGATGTTGAGCATTTGCACGCTCCTTTTGCGGAAAATGATGCTCTTGCGGAAAATGCCTTTGAACGATTTTTAAGTGTAAGGAAGAATATTGTATTCAAGCCTGATGTAACAAAAAACGAAGAAAAAATAATTGCTTTGATCGGCAATAAATAATATTTTAAAGGATGATTTATCATGATTATAGTTCTTAAAAGCACAGCTTCACCCGAGCAGTCGTTACTGTTCAGAAATATGCTTCAGGAAAAGTATAACGTAAGGGTAAACGAGTGGGTAGGCGTAGAATCCACCGTCCTCGGACTTATCGGAGATACCACTCAGATAGACATCGACTATATCAATGCACAGGATATAGTTGAAAGCGTCAAGCGCGTTCAGGAGCCCTATAAAAAGGCGAACAGAAAATTTCACCCGGACAATACCGTTATTTCCTTTGACAGCGGCGAGAAAATCGGTGACGGCGATCTATGCATAATGGCGGGACCATGCTCTGTCGAGAGTGAGGAACAGCTCAACGGTATTGCTGAAAAGGTCAAAAAGTCAGGGGCGACATTCCTGCGCGGAGGAGCGTTTAAGCCGAGGACTTCTCCGTACTCATTCCAAGGCTTGAAGTCCGAGGGTCTTGACCTTCTTAAGGAGGCACGCCGCCTTACGGGACTTCCTATAGTTACCGAGATCATGAGAGTTTCGCATATTGATATGTTTGAGAATGTGGACATCATTCAGGTGGGCGCGAGGAATATGCAGAACTTTGAGCTTTTGAAGGAGCTGGGTAAAACAGATAAGCCCATACTGCTCAAGAGAGGGCTTTCCGCGACTATTGAGGAGTGGCTCATGAGCGCGGAGTACATTATGGCGGGAGGTAATGACAAGGTCATCTTATGCGAGAGAGGAATACGCACATACGAAAACGCGACGAGGAACACACTCGATATCTCCGCAGTCCCAGTCCTCAGAAAGCTGACGCACCTACCCATAATAGTTGACCCGAGCCACGCCTCCGGCAAGTCGTGGCTTGTCGAGCCGCTCGCGCTTGCGGCTGTCGCTGCCGGAGCCGACGGCCTAATGATAGAGGTCCACAATGACCCGCCCCATGCTCTTTCTGACGGTGCTCAGTCGCTCACGCCCGAGCAGTTCGACACTGTCGCAAAGCGTGTATTTGCCCTAAAAAAGGCTTATACGGAAATCATGAGCGAGGACTGAGTCGTCTTACTCATGTGTGTAATGCTTTCAGGCTCTCTGAAGTCTGCGAAAGGCAACACTGTAATTTTGGCGGTGTTGCTTTTTGATTTATATTCATTTTATTATTGCATGACATTGATAATTTCAGAATAATGCTGTAAAATATATACATATGTTACAGCTCAAGCAGTATGTTCCAATATATCTGCTTGTTGCAGTCAAGCCTCGTCGGAGCTGATACGGGTATTGCAACATCAGCTTTTTAAAAAGACTTGCGCGAAAGCTTAGGATTTGACTGGAGGGAAATTATTATGAATATCGTAATATCAGGGCTCGGTATCATAGGAGGTTCTTTCGCTAAGGCGCTTGTAAAATACACAGATCATCATATAATCGGTATCAACAGAAGTGAAAAGCCGCTTTTGGACGCTCTTGCAGGCGGAGCTATACATGAGATCGGAACGCCCGAATCAATAAAAACAGCGGATATGATTATACTCGGAACATTCCCGGAGGCGGCGGTACAATTTGTCCGTGACAATGCGGAGCTTATACCTAAGTCCTGTATAGTTACAGATACATCGGGGATAAAGTCGCGGATCTGCCCCGAGCTGGTGTCACTGTCGAGGGAGTACGGCTTCAGGTTTATAGGCGGTCACCCCATGGCCGGTAAGGAAAAAAGCGGATTTGATGCCTCGGACGCCGACCTTTTCAAGGGTGCAAGCTACATAATCGTCCCGTGCGGGGCTGAGAAAAGCGACATTGATACGGTAACGGATATAATGAAGAGTATAGGCTTTGGGAGTATCGTAGCTGCTGACCCGGAGGAACACGACAGAATGATAGCTTTCACGTCACAGCTTCCCCATGTTATAGCCTGCGCCTATGTCCTGAATCCGAGCTGTAAAAACCACAAGGGCTTTTCAGGAGGAAGCTATCGGGACGTTTCGCGTGTGGCGAGGATAAACTCTCCGCTTTGGACGGAGCTTTTCGCGGAAAATAGGGACTCCCTTGTCAGTGAGCTCGATATATTTATTGAAAATATTACAGAGCTGAGAAACGCCATTGACGGGAACGATAGCGAAAGGGTTTTACAGATACTTTCCGAGGCGAGAAAAACTAAAGAGGAGATCGACGGATAATATGGATGATCGTGAGAGATTAAAGAATGCGATAGCCGAAAGTAAAAGCATAGTATTTTTCGGAGGCGCGGG
>CANQUS010000040.1 GCA_947627055.1 uncultured Clostridia bacterium
AACGACGTCGAAGTTTTTTGCCGTATGGCAAAAAACGACCTCGCGACTTGACTGCGGGCGCTGCCCGCCGCGACTTGCGGGCGCGACGGGGCGCAACGGAGGCACTCCGCTTGTTTCCTTTACAAGTTCGTCAAGATGCTGAATAGTTTCGTCTATAAGGCGAATTGATATAACCTTGCTTATGTCCTCTCCTTTGAGAGGATTTCTTTTTTATTGTGAGCCTATCCATCATATTCTCACCTCCACTACAAATTGTATGATCAATAAAAAATTAGTATATACTACAAAATTATACACTTATAAGCGAGCCAACCGATTTTGAAAAAATTGTTGACAAATCTCGAATAATGTAATACAATTTATAATGCAGTAAATAATACATATTTATTGCAGAATGTAATATATTTTAGGAGGAATATTTCATGGATCCACAACAAAATTTTCAGCCTAATCAACAGCCCGCACCTCAGTCGCCTGATGACCCGGGCAAGGGCATGGGGATAGCTTCGCTTGTTTTAGGTATTGTCGGTCTTTGCACAGGCTCGTTGTTCGGACTTGGCTGTGTACTCGGCATTGTCGGAATCGTACTTGCTGTAATATCAGGCAACAAAAGCTCGGCGGTAGGTCTAAAGCGCAACGGATTAGCGATAGCCGGACTTGTATGTTCCATTATCGCGGTCGTATCCGGCGCAGCTTGCCTGATTTGCACAATTTGCACCGCAACAGCAGGCACAGCCGCTTCCTCAAGCTTATCCTCAAGTCTATATAATTTCTCTTGAGTTCATCGCGGCGGAGTGCTTCCGTTGCGCTCGCAAGCCGCGTAGTCGCTCGTTACCCCGCTCGACATCAGTAAGAGAAATTTATGTCCGCGCGGGGGAGTAGTTACCAATGATTTGCCGTATGCTAATACAGTGCTAAATAAGTGTTGCGCGGTACACAATAGTCCCCCATAACGACGTCGAAGTTTTTTGCCGCACGGCGAAAAACGACCTCGCGACTTGCCTGCGGAGGCACTCCGCCGCGACTTGCCTGCGGGCGCTGCCCGCCGCGTAGGGACTAAGTTACCAATGATTTGCCGTATGCTAATACAGTGCTAAATAAGTGTTGCGCGGTACATAACAGTCCCCCCTGACGACGTCGAAGTTTTTCGCCGCACGGCGAAAAACGACCTCGCGACTTGCCTGCGGAGGCACTCCGCCGCGACTTGCCTGCGGAGGTACTCCGCCGCGACTTGCCTGCGGGCGCTGCCCGCCGCGTAGGGACTAAGTTACCAATGAACTGCCGTATGCTAATACAGTGCTAAATAAGTGTTGCGCGGTACACAATAGTCCCCCATAACGACGTCGAAGTTTTTTGCCGCACGGCGAAAAACGACCTCGCGACTTGCCTGCGGAGGCACTCCGCCGCGACTTGCCTGCGGAGGCACTCCGCCGCGACTTGCCTGCGGGCGCTGCCCGCCGCGTAGGGACTAAGTTACCAATGATTTGCCGTATGCTAATACAGTGCTAGATAAGTGTTGCGCGGTACACAATAGTCCCATAACGACGTCGAAGTTTTTCGCCGCACGGCGAAAAATGACCTCGCGACTTGCCTGCGGAGGTACTCCGCCGCGACTTGCCTGCGGAGGCACTCCGCCGCGACTTGCCTGCGGAGGCACTCCGCCGCGACTTGCCTGCGGGCGTTGCCCGCCGCTCCTAAAATGAATTTTTTCATTCTTGACAAAGCTTATTTTCTATAATATGATTGGTGTAAAGAATGGATCATGCAATTCGATGAATTTTAGGAGGAATATCATGGACAATAATCTTTATCCGCCCAATAACGACGGAAATCAACCGCTGTATGATAACAACCCGTACCAGCCGCAGGACAACGGCTATCAGCAGAACCCGTATCCGCCGCAGAATAACGGATACCCGCAGGATCCGTATGCGCCGCAGGACAACGGCTATCAGCAGAGTCTGTATGCGCCGCCGCAAAATTACGGTTATCCGCCGCCTAATAACGGCTATTACGTGCAGCCATTGAGAAAAGACCCCGGAAACGGATTTGGAGTGGCTTCACTTATATGCGGAATTTTTGGAATATTATTTTCAATGACGTTTGGGGTCGGCGCCCTCGCAGGTATCGCGGCCGTTATTCTGAGCGTTATTTCAGGAAATAGGAGTACGTCTGCGGGCTTTCGCAGGAGCGGTGTAGCTATCGGGGGAATGGTGTGCGGGATAATCGCGATAATTTTCGGGGCGTTATGCGTGGCATGCTACATTTCTCTATTTGCTGCTGCCGGCAGCGAAGCGTGGGACGAATACTATTACAGCAGCTTCTGAACACGGTATCATCGGCTTGCGCTGTAAAATGGGCGATCGAAAGCGGGAGCATATTAAGAAATAATGGTTTATTATATAGGAGTGGATGCTTTCTGCTCCTATATTTTTGTAAAAAAAGGGGAAATGCTATGCTGCCTACAATAAATATTTTTGGAATAAATATCTCTGCATACAGCGTAATGGCTATGCTGGGGCTTGTATTCGCCACACTGCTCGTTTGGCGGCTCTCACGCGGCAGGGAGGACATAAACAGCGTACAGATAGTCAATATTCCCGCGATAGCCGCTATCGGGGCTTTTGTCGGCGCACATATAATATACGGCGTCACGCACCTAGATAAGCTGTGGTGGTGCATAAATCACCTGCCGAAGGTATTCGCCTCATGGGACAGCTTTGTATTATATGCGGTCGATATTTTCGGAGGAATGGTATTTTACGGTGGGCTGATAGGCGGTATTATTGCGGGAGCTATATACTGCAAATGCATGAAGCTTGACACTCTCGCCTACGCTGACGTGCTTGCCCCCGCGATCCCGCTGTTTCACGCGTTCGGGCGGGTAGGCTGCTTTCTCGGCGGCTGCTGCTACGGGATAGAATGCGATTGGGGCTTTAAGTACGAGCATTCTCCCGTGTCGGAGGCTAACGGCGTGACGAGACTTCCGATACAGCTCTTTGAAAGTGCGGGCGACCTTGTTATTGCCGCGGTACTTGTTATTTTATTCCGCAAAAAGCTCAAAAAGGGTATGCTTTTTTTACTATATATTATCATGTACGGAGTCCTCAGGATAACGACGGAATTTTTCCGAGGAGATGTTATCCGTGGCTTCCTGTTCGGAATATCGACCTCTCAGTGGATAAGTATTATTATGATAATATCGGCTGTCGCAGTGATGTGCAGGCTTCTTTTTCCGAAAAAAGCAGAATCCGTTAAATAGCCTTTGCCCTGCCTGTTTTTTGTATCAGGCAGGGCATTTTTGAAAAAACGGTATTGAAATCTCATAAAAAATATGTAATAATAGAAATAAATATTATAGACTTTATACGGGAGGCTTTTATGAGAAAACGAGGTATACTCAAGAGCAGTCTTGCAATTATAATGGCTGCTATGCTAATATGCCCTGCGGCAGGCTGTTCGGGTGGAGATGATAACAACGATGCATCATCTAATATGACATCCGGTCAATCGGATGGAACACAAACCGCCGATGTGAACTACGGTCTGGCGGAGAATATCGTGGACGGAGCTATACTTCACGCCTGGTGTTGGTCGTTCAACACCGTAAAGGAAAGCATGAGGGATATAGCCTGTGCGGGATATTCTGCGGTTCAGACTTCACCTGCAAACGAGTGCCTTGTCGGCGCGAACGGCGGTATGCAGATAAGTGGCGAGGGCAAGTGGTACTATCACTATCAACCGACAGATTGGACGATAGGCAACTATCAGCTCGGTACGAAGGACGAATTTAAGGCTATGTGCGAGGAAGCGCACAAATACGGTATCAAGGTAATAGTTGACGTAGTTCCGAACCACACGACTCCTCAGCTTGATTCCGTGAACGAAAATCTCTACAATGCCGTCGGCGGTAAGGATAACCTGTATCACGAGAACGGCTTCAACGAGATAACACAATGGGGCAACAGACTGCAGTGTACAACGGGTCAGATGGGCGGGCTTCCCGACGTCAACACCGAAAACAAGGATTTTCAGGACTACTTCATCAAATATCTTAATGAGTGCATAGCCTGCGGGGCTGACGGCTTCCGATATGATACCGCAAAGCATATAGGGCTTCCCGATGACCCTAAGGACGAGAAATCGACCGAAAACAACTTCTGGAAGCGCGTCACCACAGAGATAACGAACGCCGATAAAATATTCAATTACGGCGAAGTGCTTCAGGGCGACAACGACAGAATAGATGCCTATCAGGAGGCGATCGGTGCGACAACGGCAAGCTCCTACGGCGCGGCTCTCCGTTCGGCGGTCAGCAGCGGAAAGCTCAATGCGGATAATCTCACAGACCTCAAGATCGGCGTGGACGATCCGACCGCCGTCACATGGGTAGAGTCACATGACAACTACTGCAATGACAGCTCGTATAAGTCGCTCGACGACGAGGCTGTCATAAGGGCATGGGCGATAATCTGCGCGAGAAAGAGCGGTACGCCGCTGTTTTACGACAGACCGTACGGCGCGACGGCGGACAATATGTGGGGGACCATGAACCGTATAGGCGCGGCAGGTAACCCATTCTACAAGGACGTGAGGGTCGTTGCGGTAAACCGCTTCAGAAATGCTATGGTCGGTGAGAGCGAAAAACTTTCAAATACAGACGACAATAAAAACGTCATCCTCATAGAACGCGGCACAAAGGGCGCTGTGCTTGTCAACGGCGGCAAGGAAAGCTGTACCCTGAACGCAAAGACGACCCTTGCGGACGGAACATATACAAACAGAGCCGACGGCAGTACGAAATACACAGTCTCAGGCGGAACTCTCACAGGTTCGCTGCCCGCAGGCGGAATAGCGGTTCTCTATAACGAGGGCTATATTGAGGTTCCCGAAGCGGCATCCGTTTCTATCGACACTGACAGCTTCATTATTTCAGAGGGTTCAAATATTTCCGTAACACTTAAGGCGGAAAATGCCGCGACAGCCACATACTCCATAGACGGCGGCGAAGCAAAGGAATACAAGGACGGCGACAAGGTCGAAACAGGCAAGGACGCAAAGGCAGGCTCCGCCGTCAAACTGACGCTTAAGGCGAACACCTCTGCGGGCAGCGGCGAGACGGTTATGTCGTATTACTTCACAGTCCAAGAGGACAGAAGCGTCAAGAACGGCACTAAGGTTTACTTCCAAAAGCCGTCCAACTGGAAAAACAAAATATATGCTTATGTTTATGATGAGAGCGGCGGCAGCGTCAAGGAAGCCGCATCATGGCCGGGTATAGAGTGCAAGGACGAGGGCGGCTCTAAGTACAGCTACACATTCTCCGAAGCATGGGACAACGCGCTTATTATCTTCTCTGACGGAACAAATCAAGTTCCCGCCGCAAACGAACCCGGCATGGTCGTAGAGCCTGACAAGACATACACCGCATAATTTAAGCTTACACCTAAACCCCTATAATAAAAAGACACCTATTATCGTTTTGGTTCGATAATAGGTGTCTTTTTGCGGTGAGATCTCCGCGTATTCTGTCCGCATGAGGCGCGGATCACTTGAAATATAGGGTTATTTCGCTCAGGTTAGTTTCTATCCGACGTATCTTAACGCCTGCGGAGGTGAGCATTCGCTTTGATGCCATTGTCGCCTGTGAGTCAGCGTATTTGTCGGAGTAATAGACGACCTCCTTTACCCCCGATTGAATTATAGCCTTGGCGCATTCGTTGCACGGGAATAGAGCCACGTACATCGTCGCCCCTATAAGCGACTTGCCGTGAGAATTGAGTATCGCGTTCAGTTCCGCGTGAACAACATACGGGTACTTCGTATCGTTCGGATCCTCCGATACTCTCTCCCACGGATACTCATCGTCGGAGCAGCCGTATGGGAAGCCGTTGTAGCCTGTAGAGAGAATGACGTTATCCTTCACGATACACGCGCCGACCTGCGTGTTCGGATCCTTGCTGCGCTTTGCGGCGAGCATAGCGACCCCCATAAAATATTCGTCCCAGTTTATGTAGTCTCTGCGTTTCATAGCGCGCCTCCTTACTTTTTTCTGCCAAAAATAGATTTCTTCTTTACTGTTTTGTGTATCGGTACTGTCTCCGTAAATACGGCTTGATTTTTGCCCGAAACCCTTCTGTCAAAATGAACGCTCCCAAAGTACCAGCACTTATAATTGACATTTTTCGCAAGCTCGTCAAAAAAAGAACCGATAGCACTCACCTCGGCACGGTTGTCTATAAGTCCCCGCGCGTTCCCGGACGGCTCGTGAGTTATAATATAGTCGACCTTGTAATTGTATTTGTTGAGGTTTTCGACACCGTATGTCATCTCGTCAACTGAGGGCATTTCGCGGCTGTACCATGTCCCCGAGTTTATCCTGATCTCACGGTCGGGACTGTCTCCGCCTCCGAAGGCAAAGTATGTTTCGTTGTTTATGGTATATATTTCTCCCCGCATCATGTGGTACAAGTTGCCCGATATATGATGTACACGACCGCCGAACAACTCCTCGACAGGATACTTGTCGAGAAGATCGAAGTTCTCGTGCGTTCCGTCTACAAAAAGCGTTTTATACGGCTTTTCGCCTATGCTTATCAGCGTTTGCTTTTCGTTTTCGGAGCCGTTCCAGATAAACCCAAAGTCCCCGCAGACCATCAGAATATCATCATCGGTGAAGCGTTTTATTTGTTTTGTCTCAAAGCGTTTAAATTCCCCGTGCATATCTCCCGTAATATATACCATAAAATTCCCCCGCAAAGATAAAAAGATTATAGATAATAATGTTTGTAATATTATAAAAAATAATGTAAAATAAACTATGAGCAAGTTTTTTCAATCGTTCAAGTTATTCTTGCAAAATTATTATAGCACAGGAGAATGGTTTTTTCTATGAAAAAGAAAGCGTTTTTTATTTTTTCTTTAGTTTTCTTTGTGATGCTGACGTGGGGAGTTCCGCGGCAGGCGGACGCCGTCTCATATAACATTGATTTTGATACAACAACAAAGCACATTTATCTCGTAAATCTCGATACAGGCATCGCGGTTTATGAGAAAGCGGCGGACGAAAGATGCTATCCCGCATCTACAACAAAGATAATGACATATATAGTAGTCGCGGAAAACGTCAAGGACTTTGACAAAACAGTGATAAAGGTAAAGGGCAGCGTTCTGAAACAGCTCGATGGAACGGGAAGCTCTACCGCGGGTATCGTCGATGGTGAAACGCTCACGGTGACACAGCTTTTGAACTGCCTTATGATCCCGTCGGGAAATGATGCCGCACTGATACTTGCGGATTATGTAGGCGGAGGAGACATCTCCGAGTTTGTAAGGATGATGAACGACAAGGCAAGGGAATTGGGCTGTGAAAACACGCACTTTATGAATCCGCACGGACTTAACGACCCCGACCACTACACGACAGCTTCCGACCTTGCGAAGATCACACAGTATGCTATGACCCTGCCAAAGTTCATGGAGATCTGCAACACTACATACTCGACCTGCTTAGGCGAGGACAGACCGCTGGTAACCACGAATTATCTTATTGACGACATTCGCGGCGGCGATTATTACTATATGTATGCAAAGGGGGTAAAAACGGGAAGCACGGGTGATGATTCGGGATACTGCCTTGTATCAACGGCGGTTTATGAGGGGTATTCGTACCTGTGTGTGGCGCTCGGCGCGCCGTATTCAAAAAATGGCGAACAGCTTGAAAACGGGGCGATGATAGATTCGGCAAATTTCTATCGCTGGGCATTTACCAAGCTTCAGCTTACTACGGTCATAGACGAAAAGACGGTCGTCGATGAGGTGGGTATAAATTATGCGTGGGGCAAGGACAGGCTGAAGCTCGCACCTGCTAAAAGCTATGCGACGATGCTTCCTACGGACATCAAGGCTTCGAGCATAGACAAAAAGTACGATCTGCCCGAAAGCGTCAACGCACCCGTCAAGGCGGGCGACAAGATAGGAACGGTAACGCTCTTCTATGCAAACAGTGAGCTTGCGAGAGTCGATCTCGTAGCCGCCGAAACCGTTGACCAAAGCGACCTTCTTGTTGCGTTTGATGGCGTCAAGCGCGCCGTCTCGAGCATATGGTTCATTGTCATAGCCGCTGTAATACTAATTTTGATCATAGCATACATAATAATTTTAACTATATACAGCAGGAGACGCAAAAACAATCGCAAGGTAAAGACATATCGCCGTATTTAACGTGATATATGGTCAGCATATCAATGAAAGGAAACAAATACTATGGATTGGACAGAAATTATTGCGCAGGTGGATTCCCGCGACGTTGAACAAGCCGAGAGCATCGCCGTTATGACCGTTCCATACGGGATATATACCGAGGATTACAGTGAGCTTGAGGATGAGGTTCGTGAAATAGCGAGGATAGATCTCATTGACGAGGAGCTTCTTGCTAAAGACCGCAAGACGGCAAGAATACATATCTATATAAGTCCTGAGGATAACCCCGCGGAGGCGACAGCCTTTCTCGAAGAGCGTTTCCGCGCGGAGAACATTAGCTTTAAAATACTGACTGATAAATGCGACGTCGAATCTTGCCTTGATAACTGGAAAAAGTATTTTTATCCGATAGAGATCGGAGAAAAGCTTCTCATTCGCCCTGTATGGCGCGATGATTACGACCCGAAAGGCAGGATAGTTCTGCACCTTGAGCCGGGCATAGCGTTCGGCACAGGCACTCATGAGACGACGCGCCTTTGTCTTAAAGCTCTTGAAAGGTACGTCACCGACGGAGCGACAGTGCTCGACGTAGGTTGCGGGAGCGGGATATTGGCTGTTGCGTCGCTGCTGCTCGGCGCGAAAAGCGCTGTCGGAATAGATATTGACGAGCTGGCGGTTAAGGCATCTGTCGAGAACGCCGAGCGCAACGGCGTGTCAGACAGGTATACCGCGATCCACGGAAACCTTGCCAACGAAGTAACGGGAACATACGATATAATCACGGCAAATATTGTCGCGGACGCGATAATAATGCTTTCGGGAGATATTGAAAAGCATATGCACAGGGATACCGTCTATATCATGAGTGGGATCATAGATTCCCGCCTTGACGATGTGCTTAATGCCCTGCCGGGATCTCTCGAGGTTATCGAAAGGACTGAGGATAAGGGCTGGTACTGCATTATCGCGAAGCTTGCGACATGATTTTATCGGAAACTATATTATATTTCCTAATAAAAATTATAAGCTTTTGTGATGTGATAAAATAAAACCATAAAATTTGGGAGGAATGATTATTTTGAAAAAAGGAAACAAGAAAAAAAATCGCAGGAAGAATACCGGAAATCTTATCTTTTCAGCTATTCTTGTGACAGCATTTTTGTTTTGTTCATATTTCTTTATGGGTATGGTAGACAAGGTGAATCAGGCGTGGCTTCAGGCGCTTTTATGCATACTTGTCTTTGTGGTTTTCGGACTTTTTCTATTCTATGCCACTCGTGTCGGCGACGGAAAGCAGATCGTCAGATTTTCGCCCGCAACGCTGATACTTATGGATCTGCCCGCGCTTTATGTTATTCTTGCGGCGATGATCAGTGAGCTTCCTTTTTCGGCGGAGATAACGTCCTGCGCTCCTGTTATCTATATTGCGTCGATAATTCTCGGATATGGTATTCCGTATACATTTGTAAGCGGATATGAGATCGATCCCCCTGATGTAGAGGAGCCCGACGAGGAGGAGCTTGACGAGGATTTTGTCGTTGAGTCGAGCGGCGAGTCAGAAATTGTTATAAAAGAGGATGACGATGAGGACGAGATCGACGTTGAGGCTAAGGGTGAGCCTGAGTCTGAGGAACAGGAATGATTTGAGACTTTATCGGCTGCGTATTTGGAGAATGCATTTTCTGACATTCATGTATAATAGGAGGTTGCTATTATAATTATGATATTTTGTTGACAAAATATAAAATTTTTTGTAGAATTATAGATATATTCGCATCAAATAAAAGGAGTAGATTATGATGTTTTGTAAACAGTGTGGAACAGAAATTAAAGAAGGTTCGGCCTTTTGCCCTTCTTGTGGAGCTCCGATCGCCCAACAGGATCAGCAGCCACAGGTTCAAAATACCGCGCCGCAGCAAATGCCTTTAGACGCTAACGCTCAGCCGCAGGTTCAGCAGCCGTACCCTGCCATGGCACAGGCGCAGTCGCTGCCGCAGAAGAAAAATAACAAGAACTTATTCATAATTCTTGCGGCCGTTGGCGGTGTAGTTATTATTGCCGTGATAATTCTTATTATATCGTTAAGCAGTAATCGTTCATCGTGTTCATCTGTTGTATCAAAATACGCGGACGCTATGTCTACTGGAAATGTTGACGAGATGATCGAAGTATTGCCGCCTGATTATGTTTCATATCGTGTCAGAGAGAGATATGACGGAGATTATGAGGAGTTTAAGGAGTCGATAGATAGTAGTTACGACATATCATCATCTTATGGTGTAAGTGTACAAATGAACATTATTGATGAAAGGCACTGTACAGACTCAAAGTCTCTGAAAAAAGTCAACGAATATTATCAGGATAACTATGATGCAACGAACTATATATCCGAGCTTGCGAAATGTAAGGTCTCAAGCTCTGTAGTATACTCAGGCTACGGAACACCAAGCATAGACACTGATACAATGTACTTTATAAAGGTAAATGATCAGTGGTATATAGATCGGTCGGGTGCGGCTTCGTCCATATCCAGCAGATACTATAAATAAGATAACCTTTTGCGAAAAAAGGGACTGCTGCAAAACAGCACGACAAAAGAGAATCCGGCGGCTCAAAAGAGCTGCCGGATTATACTTTTTTGGTACGATTTAGTGACACAAAAACTATAAGAAAAGGTTTAATTATACTATGTTCAAAAGCAGAATCAATTAGCTTTACCGTTAAAAATAATCTGTTTAAAAAATTGACTCGGACGAGTGTCTCCGTTGCGCCACGTCGGACACGCAAGTCGCGTAATAGCTCGTTACCTCGCTCGACGTCGGCGAGGGGCGTTAATGTCCGCGTGGGGATTTAATTACCAATGAACTGCAATCAGCACACATTATGCCACGCAAGTACAGTGCTAATTAAGTCCTGCGCGGCGGACAGTGTCCGCAGACAAGTCGCGTAGTCGCTCGCTTGCGCTCCGCTCGACGTTAGTGAGGGGCGTTAATGTCCGCGTGGGAACTAAATTACCAATGAACTGCAATCAGCACACATTATGCCACGCAAGTACAGTGCTAATTAAGTCCTGCGCGGCGGACAGCGTCCGCAGACAAGTCACGTAGTCGCTCGTTACCTCGCTCGACGTTAGCGAGTGTTGTTTATGTCCGCGTCAATACTAAATTACCAATGGACTGCCGTATGCAAATACAGTGCTAAATACTTTCTGCGCGGCGGACAGTGTCCGCAGACAAGTCGCGTAGTCGCTCGTTACCTCGCTCGACGTTAGCGAGTGTTGTTTATGTCCGCGTCAATACTAAATTACCAATGGACTG
>CANQUS010000041.1 GCA_947627055.1 uncultured Clostridia bacterium
CTATTATGTACCGCGCAAGCAGTATTTAGCACTGAATTTGCATACGGCAGTCCATTGGAAACTTAATATTGACGCGGCGGGCAGCGCCCGCAGGCAAGTCGCGAGGTCATTTTTCGCCGTGCGGCGAAAAATTTCGACGTCGTTAGGGGACTATGACGTACCGCGCAAGCAGTATTTAGCACTGTATTTGCATACGGCAGTCCATTGGAAACTTAATATTGACGCGGACATATGCGTCCCTTATTTGTGTCGAGCGGAGCGCAAGCGAGCGATTACGCGACTTGCGTGTCGAGGCACTCGACCGCCGTGCGGCGAAAAATTTCGACACCGATAGGGGGCTATTATGTACCGCGCAAGCAGTATTTAGCACTGAATTTGCATACGGCAGTCCATTGGAAACTTAATATTGACGCGGACATAAGCGTCCCTTATTTGTGTCGAGCGGAGCGCAAGCGAGCGATTACGCGACTTGTGTGTCGAGGCACTCGACCGACTTGTGTGTCGAGGCACTCGACCGACTTGCGTGTAGAGGCACTCGACCGCTATTCCTTGGAAATTTTTCGTTTTTCGATGTGAGTGTTTATCAGAACGTCGGATGAATCTATCAGTGTCAGCTTTGCGTTCTCGGTGTAATTGTATGGCTCTGTCACACCGTGTTTTTTGTAAGATATAAGTATGCAGATACATACTATAATAGTGATTACAAAGCCTGAACCTATGCCTATGCCAAGGCTCTTTCCGAGAGACTTGTCACTGTCGTTTGTTCGGGATTTTGAACTTGCGACTGTCTGAATGTCGGCGTAAACGTCATCGCCATCCGCGACGACAAGTTCCGTACTCTGTACATCATATCCGTCGCTTGCGGTATAGCCCGTGTCGGTGGGGAGGGATTCTTCGTCTGCGGCAAAGCAGATGATTCCCGTGAGAACAGTAAGCACGATAAGCGCCGCTGAAAATATTGAGAATTTTTTAATTGTATTTTTCATAGATAATACCCCAATCCGAAAATTATCGCACTCAATACGACAAACAACCCCGCTCCGAAAATCGCGAGCTTTTTCAACGAACATGGCAGCTCTCCGTAGGTTTTGCCCGTCTGACCGTTGATTGCAAAAATCATCCGCTTATCCTTGTAATTGTATGTCATAAGCCAAACGGGGAAAAGCGCGTACCTCCAACTTTCTCGAACAGTGTTCATATGGATACCGTCTATTATTACGCTGTCATAATTGTCCATAGTGTTCTTAAATATTTTTTCGGAATAGTCGAGAAGCTCTTTATCCACCTTGCCTTGAATATCGCTGCGTTCGGTATCACGTTTTTCTGCCTGAAATCCTGAAAGATATGTCATAGAAAAGTTCGTCAGAGCGGAATCGTCATACGGATTGACATACTTCATCATCTGATGATCCTCCTTGCTCAAGGCGGAGTTGGGATAGCGTTTAAACGCTATACTTCCCATTCGCGATACGGAATATGTCTTTGTTTCCTTGTATTCATAGTCGTCGGAGGTCCACGTCCTGTATTTTTTACAGGTCGCGCTGCACGATCCGGTCTTGTCAGAGTCGATAATCCAGTAGGGATAATATATGCCCTTCATGTTTTCGACACTGCTCTCGGACATGAAGTCACTCGGCAAAAACCATTTCTTTTTGCACATGGCAAAGAATTTTTCCTTGGCGTTCTCTTCCGCGAATCCGAAAGGAATGACGAGATCCGGCTTATAGTCGCCCGAAAGCCTGCCGGACAATACGACCGGACTGTGACAATATATGCATGAGGTCGCGGCGGTCGTTTCATCAGTTATGATCTCCGCGCCGCAGTTCGGGCAGGAGAACAGTGCCGCATTAAAGCCAAATTCGTCCTCCTCATTGGCGGCGGTCTCGTCAACCTGATTCTCTTTATCGTTGAGTGCTTCATCAAGCTCACCGAAATGATCCTTCAGCTCCTGCTCCGTGAAGTCGCTGCGGCAAAATTCACAAGAGAACATCTGCTTTTTGGGGTTAAATTGAAGCGGCGCGCCGCAGTTTATGCACTTATATGCAACTGTACTCATAGTCAGCGACCCGCCGCAAGGCGGGTCTACCTACCTTCCGTTTTTATTTGCTTGTCTGCTCAAGCCATATCGCTGTCATTGATCGGATCGCCGCAGTTCGGGCAGAACTTGGGTATCGGACCGTTCATATCGGGTTCGTAACCGCACTTGTCACACCTTATCTTTTTCGGAGCTTCCGGCTTCTTCGCGCCGCATTCGGCACAGAACTTGCCTGTATTCTTAGCACCGCAGTTGGGACACGTCCATGAACCGTTATCTGTCGGTGCGGGCTTCGGATTGCCGCATTCGGCACAGAACTTGCCGACGTTGCCTGTCTTGCCGCAGGCGCAGGTCCAGCCTGCGTCCGCTGCGGAAGCCGCAGGGTCAGGAGACGCTGGCGCAGGAGACGCCGGGGCTGCCTGCTGCTGATATGTCTGTTGCTGAGCCGCTTGCTGTTGCATCTGGGCAGCCTGCATATTGTTGTTTGAAACCGCGCCCATGAAACCGCCGCCGGCATTCATGCCAATGCCCATGCCCATAAAGCCTGCCATAGAGCCGTTTGCGTTGCTGCCCGCAGCCTCAAGACCTCTCGCGACCGCGCCCTGAACATAGCCTTCTCTGATATTTGCGTCCTTGAGCATAGCGCCCTTGTTGCGCTCGCTGAGTATCTTCCTTGTCTCGTCGTCATAGGAAACATTCAGACCTATTTCTGTTATGGTCATTCCTCTCTGAACACGCCATGTTTCGTCGAGCTGGTCGGACATGATTTTTCTGAGCATCTCTCTGTTCTTAGTTGTGCTGATCTGCGATATTCTTACATTATATGTAGAAATTTCTGTGAGCGCCTGCTGAAGCGCATCGAGGAGCTCCATTACATATCTTTCCTCTGTGAGAATAGATATATCGAGAGGGATGCTGTTTGTGACGTTTTCCGTGGGAACGACCTTTTGATAAAATTCGAGAGGGTTATCAGAAAGGCGGATGCCGAACCTTCCAAAAGCACGGACGTTGAGATCCATGTCATAGTTCGCGTCATAGTAGTTTATCGGGATCTTAGTACCGAACTGGATACCGCTCATCTCTGCTGTGTTGATATAGAATACCTTTTGAGTACCCGGAGTTACACCGCCGAACTTGATACGGTTAAAGGTTTCCTTGACGTTTGCCCCGAACTCGCCGTTAAACATCGACGGCATAGAGGAATTGTCGACCTTGAAGTAGCCCGGTTCGGCTGTATAGTCAACGACCGCGCCGCCGTCAACGAGGATCATCATCTGATGTTCGTAAACGTGAATGATAGAACCGTTTGAAACGGTGTTTGAAGTACCCTTTACATTGCTGTTGCGCTTATCGTTCTGAGCCTTTGCCACACCGGGCGCGAATACGGTAGTCATACCCATATCGGACGGCTCGATAACCTCAAGCCATGTGTCGGCGAGACCGCCGCCGACAGCGTTAAGAGCAGCCTTGATAATACCCATGCTAATCCATCTCCTGATCAATAATATTTTTTTGTTTTGTTGTTGATTTCTCTAATATCATTAAAGCTCCAGCTCCTGATATTTATTTCCTTTACGCCCGACCCGCAGTATTCGCAGAACTTGCTGCTGCCGATGTTTTTTATGGGCGCGCCGCAGTTCGGACAAGAGAGGCTTATCGCGGAATAATATCCCGCATTCCTCAATTTTTCGGTATCCTGAATATATACAAGCTCCTGCTCGTATACAGTTTGCCGTTTCAACGTTTTATCGCCGCCGACAGTATTGTCGTTTTCGTCGGTTATAAAGTCAAACAGGCCTACCGCAGATTCCAGCTTAATAACGCAGCAGCCGTTTTCCCTTGTATAGTTTGAGATCTCCGTCTTGTGGATAGTTATTTCGTCAAAATGCTGTGTCCTGTTCATTGACTCAAGATCAGTTATGATCCCTTGAACCTTATCTTTTATAACATCGGTCGCGTTGACGGCGTCAAGTGGGGCAATGTTTCCCGCTTCAATGGAGTTAAAATACGCGCGGAGCATATTTTCCGCCATCTGCCGAAACTTTGGATAATCGAACTCGGGAAAGTCCCTCTTTATTGCCGGCAGCAGGGCATTAGTCATTGCGTGGAGTGAGCGTGGAGTTTCCGCAAGCATTTGCTTTTCGTTCTTGTATCCTTCAACAAGACTGTCTGTTCCGAATCCTATCCTTGAAATTTCTCTTAATTTTTTCTTTACCTTATATGTAATTACCGCGCCGCCTATCAGGAGCGCACATACAACTCCGAGAAAAACCCATAATCCGATACTTATTTGCAGCCACCTCTTTCCGGAAAATATCTCACACCATTATGACTAATGAAAAAGCCAAATGGTTAGCTATATAGCTCAGGAAAATGTTCCTGTTTTTTTAGGCAACGCTTGCCGCATTGAATAAAAATGCTATACTCTCCTAAGCTATTATACAGGAAAATGCGCCTGATTTCAACTGTTTAATAAAAATATACTACAAATTCACAAAAATTTATGTCAATTTCATAAAATCGATCGAAAGTCTGTTATTTTAAAAATCATTCGATATGTGCATTGCAATCCTGACGATTTTTGAGTATAATTGTTATTGTTTGAAAAAATCAAAAAGGGGATAGAAAAATGTCAGAAAACAGATACGGTCTTAATAAAAATCTCGCGCAGATGCTCAAGGGCGGCGTAATCATGGATGTTACAACTCCCGAACAGGCTAAAATCGCTGAAGCCGCAGGCGCTTGCGCGGTCATGGCTCTCGAGAGGATCCCCGCCGACATCAGAGCGGCAGGCGGTGTTTCGAGAATGAGCGATCCCAAAATGATAAAGGGCATCCAGAATGCTGTTTCCATACCTGTTATGGCTAAGGCGAGGATCGGCCACTTCGTTGAGGCTCAGATACTTGAGGCTCTTGAGATAGACTATATTGACGAGAGCGAGGTCCTCTCTCCCGCAGATGATACCTACCATATCGACAAGACAAAGTTCAAGGTCCCGTTCGTATGCGGCGCAAGAAATCTCGGAGAGGCTCTCAGAAGGATCGCTGAGGGCGCATCAATGATCCGCACAAAGGGCGAAGCCGGTACGGGCGACGTTATACAGGCTGTCCGCCATATGAGGACTATCCAGAGTGAGATGAGGAGAGTACAGTCTCTGCGCGAGGACGAGCTTTTCAATACGGCCAAGGAGTTAGCTGTACCGTATGACCTTGTTAAGTATGTACATGATAACGGCAAACTTCCGGTCGTCAACTTCTCAGCAGGCGGCGTTGCGACGCCCGCTGACGCGGCTCTTATGATGCAGCTCGGCGCTGAGGGCGTATTCGTAGGCTCGGGCATCTTTAAGTCGGGCAACCCCGAAAAGCGTGCGGCGGCTATCGTCAAGGCTGTTACCAATTACAACGACCCCGCAGTCCTCGCGGAGCTTTCCGAGGATCTCGGTGAGGCTATGGTCGGCATAAACCCCGATGAGATCAAGGTTATAATGGAGAGCAGATAATATATGGTTATTGCGGTTTTGGCTGTTCAAGGCTCTTTCTTTGAGCATGAGCGGATTTTGGACAGGCTGGGTGTCGAATACTTTGAGATCCGTCACAAATCCGACCTTGGGCGCGATTTTGACGGGCTGATCCTCCCCGGCGGTGAAAGCACGACTATGGGTAAGCTTCTGCGTGAGCTTGATTTATTTGATACTCTAAAAAAGAAGATCATCGACGGACTTCCCGTATACGGAACTTGCGCGGGCATGATACTGCTTTCGAGCAGGCTGTCAAATGACGATAATGTCTATTTCGGGACTATGGATATGACTGTTCGCCGCAACGCCTACGGCAGACAGCTCGGCAGCTTTGAGACTGTAGCTGATGTCAAGGGCATAGGCGAGGTGCCTATGGTATTTATACGCGCTCCATATATCGAGAGTATAGGGGAAAAGGCGGAGGCGCTCGCGACTGTCAATGGGAATATAGTTGCGGCTCGTCAGGGCAATCAGCTCGTTACCTCTTTCCACCCGGAGCTTACGGACAACACCAAGGTACATGAGTATTTTCTTTCAATGATAAAGTAGATTAGGAAAGCATTGGTCATAACGCTGTGTTAGAAACGCGCCTTGCGGCTTAATGCGGGGCGGAGTTGTCATGCAGTGTTCGGTGATTCCTGTTATAAAAGAACCTCGGTCGTTTTATACTGACCGAGGTTCTTTTTGCTTGCCGAAGGACGTGTTCCGATTTAGTTGTTCGCGGTAACGTGATTTATCAAGCCGCCGTCCTTGATGATGTTCTGAATAAAATCAGGGAAAGGCTCCGCCTGATATGTTTTGTCTGTCGTTATATCGGTTATAACGCCTGTATCGAAGTCTATGTCGATCTCATCACCGTTTTTTATTTCACGGGCAGCTTCGTCACACTCAAGGATAGGAAGCCCGATGTTTATCGAGTTGCGGTAAAAGATACGGGCAAAGGTTGAAGCGATAACGCAAGAGATACCCGAAGCCTTGATCGCAATAGGCGCGTGCTCTCGTGACGAGCCGCATCCGAAGTTTTTCTCGGCAACGATTATGTCGCCCTTTTTAACATTCTTGACAAAGTCTGCGTCAATATCCTCCATGCAGTGAGCGGCAAGCTCCTCGTGTGAGGTCGTGTTCAGATAGCGTGCGGGTATAATGACGTCGGTATCGACATTGTCTCCGTATTTGTGTACTGTCCCATGTGCTTTCATTAAGTGTTCAGTCCTTTCTGTCAAAGCTTTTCGGGTGAAGTGATGTAGCCTGCTGCCGCGCTCGCGGCGGCGACTGCGGGGCTTGCGAGGTAAACCTCGGAATCAACGTGTCCCATACGGCCGACAAAGTTTCTGTTGGTCGTTGAGATCGCGCGCTCGCCCTTTGCCAGAATACCCATATGACCTCCGAGACACGGTCCGCAGGTCGGTGTTGAAACGACTGCGCCGGCTTCGATAAATATGTCGAAAAGTCCCTCGTGCATTGCCTCGAGCCATATCCTTTGTGTACTCGGTATGACAATGCAGCGAACGCCCTTTGCAATATGTCTGCCCTTTAATACCTCTGCGGCGGCTCGCAAGTCGGATATACGTCCGTTTGTGCATGAGCCTATGACAGCCTGATCTATTTTTACCTCGTTTTCACCTATCTCGTCGATCGTCCTTGTATTTTCGGGCAGATGCGGGAATGCAACGGTCGGACGCAGCGAGGACAGGTCTATAGTGTATTCCTCGTCATAAACGGCGTCCTCGTCAGCCGAGAACTCCACAGGCTTACCCTGAAAGCGATCCTTGATATACTCGCGTGTTATATCGTCAACGGGAAAAATACCGTTCTTTGCTCCTGCCTCGATAGCCATGTTGGCTATGCAAAGTCTGTCGTCAATAGAAAGGCTTTTTACCCCCTCGCCCGTAAACTCCATTGACTTGTAGAGCGCGCCGTCAACGCCGATCATTCCGATTATGTGGAGTATAACGTCCTTGCCGCTGACCCACTTAGGAAGTGTGCCGACAAGATTGAATCTGATAGCCGGCGGCACCTTGAACCAAGCCTTTCCGCTTATCATGCCGGCAGCCATATCGGTTGAGCCTACACCCGTTGAGAATGCGCCGAGCGCACCGTAGGTGCAGGTGTGAGAGTCAGCCCCGATAACAAGGCTTCCCGGCCCTACAAGACCCTTTTCGGGGAGGAGGGCGTGTTCGATACCCATTTCTCCGACGTCGAAGTAATTTATTATATCGTACTTATCCGCGAATTTACGGACCTGATGACATTGAGCCGCCGCCTTAATATCTTTATTAGGAGTGAAGTGATCCATGACCATAGCGATTTTTGTATTGTCAAAAACGCTCTGTGCCTGGCAGCCCTCAAAAACATTTATTGCGACAGGCGAGGTTACATCGTTGCCAAGCACCAGGTCGAGCTTTGCCTCGATAAGCTGACCTGCCTTGACCTCCTCAAGACCCGCATGGGCGGCGAGGATCTTCTGCGACATTGTCATTCCCATTGTGATGACCTCCTTGTTTTATTTGATAAATATAGTGTCAGACGTCCCCGCTGCTCAGGCGTGGGAGCTACTGAGGCTGCAATTCGTTTGCCGCGCTGAATGGTTGGCAAATCCCTTGCAAAACCTTTATAAAATGATAACATAAATGCTTGAAAAAGAATGTAAAGCATGATACAATTCGGAAGAAAAAAACTCAGCACCTTTGGAGGAGAACACTATGGATAGAATGATACATTTTGTAGAAAGCTACGGTTCGGGACTTCCGCAAAATCTGACAGGGCTTTTTGAAGGGATAAACTATGTCCGCAGCGTCGAAAAAGGCGTGGAAATATATTCTCAGGGGGAAAAAGCGGAGTCCTTTTTCTATTTAAAGAGAGGCAGAGTGCGTATTTATATGACATCAGAAAACGGTATGGAAAAAACGCTGTCTATAATATCGAAGGGAGCCATCTTTGGGGAGGCGGCTTTTTTTGATGGCAGACCGAGAGTATCGAGCGCAATAGCCTTGCAAAGAGCCGAGATAGTTCCGATAACCCGTGATATTTTGGAAAACGCATTTAGGACACACCCGGAGCTTGCACTGGAAATGCTCAGACTTCAGGCGCTCACAATAAGAATGTTGTCCGCGCAGGTTGACAGCGTTACGTTTCGTAGAGCTGAGAGCCGTATAGCGAACTTTATGCTTGAGGCTGCGTATGAGCGCGGAGATGGCAAAACTGTTTTCACAACTCAGGAAGAGATCGGGAGCGCGGTCGGCGTTTCACGGATAACCGTGAGCAGGATCATAAATGAATTTTCGCGTCAAGGCTATCTCACTACGGGCTACGGCAAGATTATCCTCAAAAATAAAAAGGCTCTTGAGGAGATCTCCTCAAAAGCCTGACAGATGTTTGTGCGATCCGCTATTCTAAGTTTCCCGTTTGGAGCATTATTGCCGATAGTGCCGCGATGGGGGCTGTTTCGGCGCGGAGTATTCTTTTTCCTAGTGTCGCGACAACAGCACCACTCTCCGCGAGAAGATCGACCTCGCTTTCCTCAAAGCCTCCCTCGGGACCTGTGAATATTGCTATTTTCTTCGCGGAAGCCTTGAGTATCTCTCGCAGGCTTTTTCCGCCGCCCTCATAAAATAATATCGAGAGGTCGAACTCATCGAGACGTTTCGCGGCATTGTCAAGGCTTATTACTCTGCTGACGTTAGGAACTATCGCCCTGCATGACTGCATAGCCGCCTGCAGGGCGATTTTTTGGTATCGAGTTTGCTTTTTAACAGCGGATTTTCCGTCGGGGCGGGATACACAACGGCTTGTCATAACGGGGACGATACTCGAAACGCCCAACTCCACGGACTTCTGGACAACTGTTTCGAGCTTATCGCCCTTAGTCAGGGCGGCGAAAAGCGTTATGTTTATCGAGGGCTCGTTTCGGCATTCATCTTTTGTTATCTCATGTACAAAAACGCCCTCATTGTTTATACTGTCGATAAGGCATAGATGCTCAACTCCGCTTTTGTCACATAGGGTTAAAGCCTCTCCGACGGATTTTCGGAGCGATTTTGTTATATGGAGCGCATCCTCTCCCGTTATTATATGCTCACCTTGAATTTCATCAACAAAAAACCAATCCATATGTTTCCCACCAAAAAGTATTTTTTCGGCTCAGCTTTAAAAACTACGGAATAAATACCGCATATTCGCGTCTCTAAACTGCCTCGCCCTCCGCATCAATGTTACTTGAATCTGCGGCGTTATCGTTTTCAGACGAGCTTAACGATGAACTGTTTTTAGCTCCAAGCCTTTTCGCCCGTTCAGCCTTTTTTACGAGAGTACGTTTAAGCTTTTGAAGCCTGAAACGGTTATAGCGCTGGATAATGGCGAACGGAAGATTGCCGAGAAATAAAAGTACCGTGAGAATAACGGCAATGAGAAAAGTATTTGTTAAAAATAATATTACGGCGAAAAGACAGTTTGCAATATGATTCCACTCACCGCGGCACGTTTCAAGAATAAATTCATCAATATATTCAAGTGATACATCATCAAGGTGATCCTTTGAAAAGCCGTCCTTTCTTACGTACTGCGGAAGAAGATCCTTCCATTGGTTTATTTTCAAGTGATCTACATACCATTTTCCGTCCCGTTCCCATTTTCTCGGACGGTATCTCGCCTTATTTGCATCAAAATGTGTCGTTTTAATACTGATGCAAAGAAAGAATGTTGCATAATGCCATATTGTTCCCATGAGCAGATTGACAAGCAATGTATTAAGCAACGGTTCGTTTTTAAGCATACTGAGCCTGCCTTTCTATTATCTTTCATGCTATAATATAACACATTTCTTAACGCAATTTGTGAACAAATTATTAACGACACGCAAGTAGGTCGAGTGCCTCAACACGCAAGTCGGTCGAGTGCCTCGACACGCAAGTCGGTCGAGTGCCTCGACACGCAAGTCGGTCGAGTGCCTCGACACGCAAGTCGCGTAGTCGCTCGCTTACGCTCCGCTCGACGTCAGCGAGAGTTGTTTATGTCCGCGTCAATGCTAAATTACCAATGAACTGCCGTATGCCAATTCAGTGTTAACTACCTCCTGCGCGGTCGAGTGCCTCGACACGCAAGTCGCGTAATCGCTCGTTACCTCGCTCGACGTCAGCAAGAGTTGTTTATGTCCGCGTAGGTGAGTAGTTACCAATGGACTGCCGTATGCCAATTCAGTGCTAAATACTGCTTGCGCGGTACGTCATAGTCCCCTGACGACGTCGAAGTTTTTTGCCGTATGGCAAAAAACGACCTCGCGACTTGCCTGCGGGCGCTGCCCGCCGCGTAGTCGCTCGCTTACGCTCCGCTCGACGTTAGCGAGAGTTGTTTATGTCCGCGTCAATGTTAAATTACCAATGAACTGCCGTCAGCACACATTGTGCCCCGCCGCGCGAGTACAGTGCTAAATAAGTCCTGCGCGGTACGTCATAGTCCCCTGACGACGGCGAAGTTTTTTGCCGTATGGCAAAAAACGACCTCGCGACTTGTCTGCGGGGACACCCCGCCGCGACTTGCCTGCGGGCGCTGCCCGCCGCGTAATCGCTCGTTACCTCGCTCGACGTCAGCGAGAGTGGTTTATGTCCGCGTAGGTGAGTAGTTACCAATGGACTGCCGTATGCCAATTCAGTGCTAACTACGTCCTGCGCGGTCGAGTGCCTCGACACGCAAGTCGCGTAATCGCTCGTTACCTCGCTCGACGTTAGCGAGAGTTGTTTATGTCCGCGTCAATGTTAAATTACCAATGAAC
>CANQUS010000042.1 GCA_947627055.1 uncultured Clostridia bacterium
AGTCCCTTAGCATTGTCGAAGTTTTTTGCCGTATGGCAAAAAACGACCTCGCGACTTGCGGGCGCGACGGGGCGCAATGGAGGCACTCCGCCGTATGGCGAAAAATAATCTCACGTCATTCTTGTCAAGGTTAAAAAATTATGGTATAATAAGCATAATTTATACATAAATTGCGTAAAATTATGTTGTATTTTACCGAAAGGAAGTGCTTCGCTGTGGTTATCACAATATCGCGTCAATATGCGAGTGGAGGACATGAGATCGGAGAAAAGCTTGCAAAAAGCCTCGGCATCAAGTTTTATGATAAGGAGCTGATATATAAAGCCGCCGAAATGAGCGGGATAAGCCCCGATGTATTAAAGGATGTTGATGAAAAGGCGGCGAACAGCCTGCTTTATTCATTGTCTATCGGCGCGGCAAATATTACGGGCACGTTTACGGGGACTGCACAATTCCCGATAAATGACCGTGTATTTATCGCGCAGAATCAGCTCATCAGAGAATACGCGAACGAGGATTGCGTTATTGTCGGAAGATGCGCGGATTATGTTTTGCGTGAACATAAAAACTGCGTCAGGCTGTTCATATATGCTGACTACGCGTTTCGCAGAGAACGCGCGGTCACTGTCGAGGGTATTGACGAGAGGGACGTAAACTCATTTATTGCTAAAAAGGATCGAACGCGAGCCAATTATTACAACTACTATTCTGAGTTTAAGTGGAGCGACTTCAGACACTATGATTTTTGTATAAACAGCGCATGCTTGGGAATAGACGGTACGGTCAAGCTTATCGAAAAAATTATAAGCATAAAAAACTGATGGAGGTTTTAAAAAATGTCTGCTATTGAAAATATTATTGAGAAATTCAAGGAAATGACAAGTACAAAATGCGTAAGTATCAAGGCAACAGAGGGCGAAACAAGCCCTTTTGAAAGCAGCTTCGGAGGAATACCGTATCTTCCGAAGGGTTTTGAGTATCCTTATGCAAAAAACTATGACAAAAAGGGCGAGGAGACCCCGATGGTTCTTTTAGCGCAAATAAACTTTGAGGAGGTTCCTCACATTGGGGATTTTCCGAAAAAGGGTATTTTGCAGATATTTATAAATCCTACGGATGATTTATACGGTGTTGATCTTGACAACCAGACAGACCAAAAGAATTATAGGATCTTTTACCATGCGGATATTGATAAAAACCCCGAAAATCAGCAGGAGGCGCCGACCGTGGAGAGCGAAGATTTTCCTATCCTTGTTCCGCTCAAGCTTAGTTTTAAAATAGCCGAGGACTTTATGAACTGCGCCGCCGATCGTTTTGATGAGCTTTTTATCAAGCTGTATAACGAGGAAACAGGCTCAGATTATAACACATACAATATGCCCGATGAGATTATGGAAAAGGTATATGATAAATTAACATTAGCCGGTCATAAGCTCGGAGGATATCCGTTTTTCACTCAAAGCGACCCGAGATATGACGAGCAGTACAGCAGATACGACACCCTGCTTTTGCAAATAGATTCGGATCATAATGACAGCAAGGAGCTCATTATGTGGGGAGATTCGGGCATTTGCAACTTCTTTATAAATGCTGAGGATCTGAAAAACTGCAGGTTTGACAATGTAATGTATAACTGGGACTGCTACTGATAAGGGCGGTGATGATATGAAACAGTATGAGTATCTCGGCAGAGAGGGAAAGGGCCGCTTCTGTATAAAGGGCGTCGATGTGTTCAAATATCCTTGGTACAGCTTTGGGGAGTGCGCTGTTGTTCTGCACCCTGACACGAAAAAGCCGTATGCGTTTTCAACATATAGTGTGACCTGCGGAGAAAAAACGGTGCGATTTCTCGCCGGAAAATTTGACAACGATGAGTGGGTATTTTATGCCGCGTCTGACGAGGATCAAGAGGTTTGATTTTGTGATCATGGGGAAAATATTATTTGGGGAGTGTATATATGTATAATTGTCTTGAGGTTTTGTCGCTTCTCGACTTGAATGAAACAATAGCCAAAAGCCTTTTTGAAAGCGTAAAACTTCCGTGGGAGGTTCTCCCGAAAATCAGCGAATTTATACTTGCCATTGGCGAATCTCTCGACAGTGATGAATATGAAAAACGCGGCGACGGAATATGGGTGTCAAGGAATGCTGATGTTTACGAGAGTGCGTATCTTTCGGGACCGCTCATAATTTGCCCTAACGCGGAGGTTCGTCATTGTGCGTTTATCAGGGGTTCGGCTATTATAGGAGAGGGCGCTGTGGTCGGTAACTCTACCGAGGTTAAAAATTCCATTATATTCAACGGCGCACAGGCCCCGCATTATAACTATATAGGCGATTCCGTTCTCGGACACAGATCCCACCTTGGAGCAGGCTCTATAACCTCAAATCTAAAGTCTGATAAAACGCTCGTTACTGTACTTACCGATGAGGGCAGAGTCGAAACAGGTCTGAAAAAATTCGGAGCAATAGTTGGAGATCTCGTTGAGGTCGGCTGCGGCTCGGTACTGAATCCCGGCTCGGTTATAGGAAGAAATACGTGTGTTTATCCGCTCTCTATGGTTCGCGGATATGTCCCCGAGGGTAGTATATACAAGACGAAAAACGAGATTGTAGAGAAAGACATATGAAAACAAAACAGGCTCTATACTAAATTTTTGGATAACCAAGCTGAGCCTGAGAAAAAATAAAAAAGTAGAGCATATTTGGCTAAAATCCGTTAGAGTGGAAATGAACAAACAACCATGAACGGAGGACAAATATGCTCTATAATGTTTTTACAGAAAAATTTTTCGGATTGCAAGGATCAAATGCGGAATTGCCGCAAAGGCATTGATAATTTCTTATCCACGCATATTACAAACGGATTTACAGAAATCAAGTGTTTAAGAAGAAATACTTACGGCTGCTGAAGCTTCATACGATTTAAAAATCGTATTTTACATATGGTTTCCTGCCTGTATCTGATTAAAAAGCAGGCAATCACATTCCTGCGACCGCCTGCGTGTGCATTTCCGTTTTTTCTCTTTACCGCAGCTATTGACAAAGAACCATAAAAGACAGATATTACAGTGCTGATTTTATATATTTTGCATTTTTAAAGAAATACGGCAGTTCATTGGGAACTTAGTCCCCGCGCGGACACGGGTTTCCCTTGCTTATGTCGAGCGGAGCGTAAGCGAGCGACTACGCACCTTGCGAGCGCGACGGGGCGCAGCGGAGGCACTCCTCCGCTCTTTGAATTGCAAATTTCCCTGTTATAAGCGCACAGGGAAGTCCTCCCGGAGAATATATCCACTGACCCGAAAGCTGAAAGTTTTCTATACCCTCTATCCTGCCATCATGATTTTGAACGGCGGTCGAGTTCGGTGTAGACATAAACGCCATCCACGAGCCTTTGAACGCTCCGCAGTATTTCTCATATGTAACAGGAGTGACAACGTCAAGGAGCTTAATTCTTCCGTTGAACTGAGGAAAGCGTTCCGTTATTCTCGTCATAAGCTCATCGGCTATGCGCATTTTCTCTCTGTTGTATGCGTCCTTATCGTCATACAGACTTTTCCACGCGTCAAACTGTTCGGGAGACTGAGAAACAAACGATGTGATAGTTGTCTTTCCGTTTCTGACGAGAGATTTATCGTAGGAATATACCCGCATACTAACGCTGTCCTGCGTACTTCCCATGACCTCATACAGTTTTGAAGAAAACACGAATGAATATGGAATGTCGCTCACGTCTCCCTCGACCGAAAATGCCGCAAGGACATTTGACTGAATCGGATTCTCCTTGAGGTTATCATAGCATGGCTCAAGCCGTTTGTCAGTATATTTCCCTTTGAGAAGCTTACTGAGCGTAATGTTTGCATCGCAGGCAGATATTATAAAATCGCCGTTTATAGTTTCTCCGCTTGAAAGCCTTACGCCGACTGCCCTCCCGTTACTGATAACGATTTCGCTTACTTCGGAATTAAGCCGCATATTTCCTCCGAGAGCTTTATATCGTTCCGCCATTCTCAATGCCATAGCCTTTGAACCGCCTGCGGGTATTCCGCCGTTCCCGCTTGCGATCGTCGAGTATGAGAACATAAGAGAGGAGACAGAGTAATTCTCAGGAAGCATACTTTTAAAAATTCTTTTAAGTATAGGGCTTTTGAATTGCTCGGCAAACTTTCCGCAGGTTATTTTACTGTACTTCTGCATAGCCATACCGCCGGACATCATCTTCATTCCGAGCTTCATCATTTCTATTGTACCCATCATATCCATGGGTTTATTGACCGGCATTTCAATACTTCTGATTTTTTTGCAAGCGGCGATAAACTCGTCAATTACCTTTTCATCCTCCGGTGAAACTGAGAGAAGCTCCTTTCTCAGCTTGTTGTAGTCGTTGTAAAAATAGATTATGCGTCCGTCAAAGTCATACGAGTAGAAATAATCAAGATGCAGTATTTCTACGTTGTCCAGCGCCCCGACCTCGCACCACAGCTTATAAAGCTCAGTGTCCTTTTTCGTGCCTGTCAGCCAATGAATACAACCGTCTATATGACAGCCATCCCTGTCCCAGCCTGTACACTCTCCTCCGGGGACCGCGTTTTTCTCGAGAACGACGCTCTCATATCCCGCTTTCTGCGCATATATTCCCGACGCCATGCCCGAGATACCGCCTCCGACTATTATAACTCTTTTCATAAACAATCTCTCCTTATGGTTTTTTTAGCTGTTTCATTCATAAAATACTCCATCCTCACGCTCTAAGTATATCTGCCACCCACGAACCCTGCGGACAGGAGCTGTCAGGATTGACGGCGATATATTCCGCAATACCCTGAATGGCACACCAAAACGCAAGCGAAAGAGCTTCCGGGTCTCCCTGCTTTATAATTCCCGTTTTCTGTCCCTTTTCAATAATTGGGATGCAGAGCTGAATATTGTTGACCTTGAGGGCGGTTTCTCTTGCCTTTGGCGGAGCAGACTTATCCAATTGAGCATTTGCCATAAATAAAAACATTTTTGCTACACGGCGATTCTGCCTTATTGTCATAAAAATCTGCTCCGAAATCGTTTCAAAAAAATCGAGCGGATTTTCAAAGTCGTACATCATTGGGGCTTGTGTTCCCTCTAGTCCGATATTGGCAAGCTCCTCATAGACCTGTTCCTTTGACTCGAAATAATGAAAGAAAAGTCCTGCGCTCATTCCCGCAGATGCAGAAATATCGCTTATTTTCGTTCCGGAAAATCCCTTTTCGATAAACAGGTCAAGGCTCACCTCAAGTATTTGATTGCGTCGTTCCTCTTTTTGTTCCTCTCGTTTATTTATTTCGCTCATCGCCTTTAGTTAAATTTTTATTCATTGAATTTTTGTTTAACAAAATTATAGCACCTGAGTTTTCAAATGTCAATATATTTTATAAAATTAAAACCCTAAATAGAGTATGAGGTTGTCTCCAGACTCTATTTAGGGTCAGTGCTGTGTCAGCTTATGAAAACGGCAGCTCGTCGGTGTTTTACTGCCAACAAGCTGCCGTTTAAATTTTAAGTGTGTCCTGTGATTAAAAGTCTACGGGATCTGCCTGCCAAATTGTGTTCGCATAGTCCCTTATTGAGCGGTCGGAAGCGAAACGACCCGCCTGTGCGATGTTTACGAGCGACATATGGTTCCAGTGCATCGGATCGGCATAGAGAGCGGATGCGTTCTGCTGTGCGATAGAGTAGTCGGAGAAGTCCGCAAGAACCATATACGGGTCCTTTTGTCTGAGAGATTCGGCTATCTCATGGAACTTGCCGTCAAATTCTCTCTCGATATAGTTGATGATATTTTTGATCTCGTTGTTGTTGTTATAATACTCCTGAGGATTGTAACCGCGCCTTCTGAGGTCGTTGACCTCGGGGGTCGTCATACCGAAGATAATGATGTTATCATCACCGACAGACTCGTGTATCTCGACATTAGCTCCGTCAAGAGTGCCGAGAGTTACCGCGCCGTTTATCATAAACTTCATGTTGCTCGTGCCTGATGCCTCCGTACCGGCAAGCGAGATCTGCTCGCTGATTTCGGCGGCGGGTATGAGCTTCTCCGCGACGGATACGCGATAATCCTCAAGATAAACGACCTTGAGTTTTTGGTTGACGTCAGGGTCGCTGTTGATCCTGTTCGCAAGCTCCACTATGAACTGAATGATCTGCTTTGCGAAGTAGTAGCCCGGAGCGGCCTTTGCACCGAAGATATATGTTTTCGGCGTGAAGTCGGCATTAGGGTTGGATTTCAGCCATAGATACGTGCTGAGAATGTGGATAGCGTTGAGGTGCTGACGCTTGTACTCATGCAGACGCTTGACCTGAACATCAAATATGGAATCAGGGTCAACTGTAATTCCGTTGTGAGACTTGATGTATTGAGTCATTTTGATTTTATTTTCTTTCTTGATCTTTGCAAGCTGAGTGAGGACAGTCTCATCGTCCTTGTACTTCATGAGCTCAGTCAGGGCCGAGGCGTCCGTTATAAACTTGTCCCCGATAAGCTCGAGGATAAGGTTTGAAAGACCGGGGTTAGACTGGTTAAGCCAACGTCTGTGGGCGATACCGTTCGTTACATTCTTAAACTTTTCGGGAGTGATCTTGTAGAAGTCAGAGAATACAGAAGCCTTTAGTATCTCGCTGTGCAGTTTTGAAACGCCGTTTACAGAGTGACTTGCTATAACAGCAAGGTTAGCCATCTTTACAATACCGTCGTTTATAACAGACATTCTGCCTATTTGTGCGAAGTCTACGCCGTGTTCGTGCATTTCCGCACAGAAGCGTCTGTTTATCTCTTCAACTATCTGATATATTCTGGGCAGTCTTCTCGAGAAAAGCTCGACCTGCCAGCACTCGAGCGCCTCGGACATAACAGTATGGTTGGTGTAAGCGATGGAATGTGTAACTATTTCCCATGCGTCATCCCATGAATAGCCGCATTCGTCGAGAAGTATCCTCATAAGCTCAGGTACGGCGAGAACGGGATGAGTATCGTTGAGGTGAATAGCAACCATTTCGGGGAAGTTGTTGAGAGTACCATAGGTTTTCAAGTGGCGTTTGACAATGTCCTGAATAGTTGCGGAAACAAGGAAGTATTGTTGGCTAAGCCTCAGGCTCTTACCCTCACTGTGGTTATCCTCGGGATATAGAACCTTTGTGATGACCTCAGCCATAGCATTTTGTTCCATAGCGCGGATATATTCTCCACCGTTAAAGAGCGTCATGTCAAAGTCGTTCGATTTTGCCGCCCACAATCTGAGGCGGGCGACGCCCTTGCCGCCGTAGCCCGCGACGAGCATATCGTAGGGAACGGCCTCTATGGTTGTCGCGTCAACGTGGTTTACGGTGTGGAAGCCGTCGGACCAGTCCTCTTCGATATGTCCGTTAAAGAGAACCTGAACGCTTTTTTCCGGGTGAGCCTGCAGCCAGATCTGACCGCCGGGAAGCCAACGGTCAGGCAGCTCTGTCTGCCAGCCGTCGATAAGCTTTTGTCTGAAAATACCAAACTCATATCTGAGCGAATAACCCATAGCCGGATAATTCTGAGTTGAGAGACCGTCAAGGAAGCAGGCGGCGAGTCTTCCGAGGCCGCCGTTGCCGAGACCTGCGTCCGGCTCCTGCTCATATAGATTGTCTATTTTAATGTTAAGTCCCTGCAGGGCTTTTGTCATAATATCTGTCAGACCAAGGTTATAAAGAGTGTTTTTCAGTGAGCGCCCCATAAGGAACTCCATGCAGAGATAGTAAATTGTCTTTTTGTTTTGTGACTCTGCTGCGTTTGTGAAGGCCGTATACTTATGGCTCATCATATCGCGCAGTACGAGGGCGACAGCCTTATAATAATGCTCGTCTGTCGCCTCTGACGGAGTAACTCCGAAGTTATGCGAGAGCTTAGAAACGATCATGTCGCGTGCTTCGCTTGGTGTAAGTGTTTTTTTCATTATCAAAATCCCTCCAAAATAATATACTGGTTATTTATAAATAAAACTTAATATTTATTATACCCGATTATGTAAAAAATTTCAACAAAATAATCTCAAAAACCTGCGAGCGCGGCGGAGTGCCTCCGCCCGCAAGTCGCGAGGTCGTTTTTTGCCATACGGCAAAAAACTTCGACAATGCTAAGGGACTATTATGTGCCGCGCATGACGTATTTAACACTGAATCAGCATACGGCAGGTCATTGGTAACTTAGTATTGACGCGGACACTATCTTACCTTGCTGACATCGAGCGAGGCAACGAGCGACTACGCGACTTGCCAACGGAAGCACTTCGCAAAAAAATTTTGTGAATGACTTTACTAATGTAAGAGTGATGTATTATAATAAATAATAATGTCATAATTACTGTGGGAAATTCGTCGGCTTGTGATGCCTAAAATATTGCACCGATTTAGTTTAAAACTTTAATTTGTTTTCGGAGGTTATAAAAATGTCAAAAAACAGAATTACTGTTAAGGTTTGCGGAAATGAGTTTAATATTCTCAGCGAGGACAGTGTGGATTATACACAGAAAATTGCTAACACAGTCGATAAAAAAATGAGACTGATACTTGAAGCAAGTCCTCATGCTTCTATTACGAGAGTGGCTATTCTTGCCTCACTCGACTTCTGTGACTTGTCACAAAAGCTCACCGAGCAGGTCGATAGTATGAGAGTGCAGATACAGGAATATCTCGAGGATTCACAAAAGGCCCGTGAGGAAGCCGACGACGCTCGCAAAGAAACAGAAAGACTAAAAACGGAAATTGAAACACTTAGACAGCGTCTTGCAGAAAAGGACGCAAAAAATCAACATGAAACACCGGAACCGCTCTCCGCTCCCGTGAGAAAATCCGCGCGGAGAGGTAAACGCGCCGTGACCTCCGAGAGCCACGACGAGGCTGCCGAGGAGATCTTGAGCTTTTTCGCCGACAGCGGTGACAATGATGACAAAACCTGAGATACTTGCGCCTGTCGGCAGTCCCGAGAGCGTCGCTCCCGCCGTTCGAGCGGGAGCGGACGCGATATACCTTGGTGCGAAGCTTTTCAGTGCGAGGGGCAACGCAGGTAACTTCAGCCGCGAGGAGCTTGCCAAAGCCGTTAAATATTGCCATGAACGAGGAACTGCCGTTCACCTTGCATGCAATACTCTGGTACACGACGATGAAATACCTGCCGCGCTCGACCTTATAGAATATGCCTGCAATATTCATATCGACGCCGTTATTGTACAGGATATAGGTCTTGCCTCTCTTATAAAAAAAGCCGCCCCGGAAATGCCTTTGCACGCCTCGACACAGATGTCGGCGCATACACCGGATGCGGTAAAAATGCTCTATGATATGGGCTTTAAGCGTGTTGTTCTGTCAAGGGAGCTTTCAAAAAAGGAGATCGTTGAAATAGCCGATGCTCTCCGACAGAGCGATTGCCCTGTGGAGCTTGAGGTTTTTGTGCATGGAGCGCTGTGTATGTGTGTTTCGGGACAATGCTATATGAGCGCCATGCTCGGCTCAAGGAGCGGCAACAGGGGGCTCTGTGCCCAGCCGTGCCGACTTCCATTTGATGCGGGCGGTAACGGTCATGATCTCAGCTTGAAGGATATGTCGCTCATAAGTGATCTGCGTGAGCTACACGAGATAGGCGTTGCCTCGTTTAAAATAGAAGGCAGGATGAAGCGCCCCGAGTATGTCGCCGCCGCAGTTGCCGCCTGCCGTCAAAGCCTCGACAAAGGATATGTTGACGACGATCTTCTCGAAAATCTTCGAGCCGTATTCTCACGTTCCGGCTTTACCGATGGATATTATACCGGTAAACGCGGAGCGGAGATGTTTGGTATACGCTCAAAGGAGGACGTGACCTCTGCGAGCGGTAAACTTCTGTCACAAATACGCGCACTGTATAAGGACGAAAGGCAAAGGATCCCCGTTTCCTTCTCACTTGAGATAAAGGCAGATCAAAAAAGCCGCCTTGCCGTCAGCGATAACGACGGCAATATGTGCAGTGTAGAGGGAGATATTCCCGAGTCGGCGGTCAGAGTCCCGTTGTCGGCGGAGCGTTGTGAGATTTATTTGAAAAAGACGGGTGGAACTCCTTTTTTTGCCGATAATATTAAATGTGTTATAGACGACGGACTGTCGCTTTCGGCGCGGTCGCTCAACGCTCTGCGCCGAGGCGCTCTTGACGCCCTTCTTAAAATTCGCGGTGAAGCAAAGCCTGTTTCGTATATTTCACCGAAAATTTTAAAGCATGGCAAACATACTGTCAAAAGCAAAACGGGTATGCGCGCTCGCTTCAGTAACAGCGATATACCCGATGATTTTCTCGACTGCGAGATGATATATGTCCCTATGTTTTTGTCTGATAATGAAATAAAAGCTCTGCTCGACAGGGGCTTTGCCGTTGCGGCGGAGATACCGAGAGCTATGTTCGGACGAGAGAGTGAAATAGAAAGGCGTCTCTGCGAGCTTAAAAAAATCGGAGTTTACGATGTCCTCGCGTCAGGCATAGGAGCGGTGGCGACGGCACAAAGGCTTGGTATGGATATTCACGGAGGCTTTGGTCTGAACCTCGCAAATACTCCCTCGCTCGAATGGGCGCATGACATAGGTATGATCGACACGGAGGTTTCGTTTGAACTGACACTGCGGCAAATAGAGTCGCTGGGCGGCGATATTCCCCGAGGTATAATATCATATGGCAGACTTCCGCTTATGCTTACGAGGAACTGCCCCCGTCAAAACGACGGAAAGGGATGCAAAAACTGCAAAATACCCCCGACAATACGCGATCGCAAGGGAAAGGAATTTCCGATAGTCTGTGACAAGCAAAGCTGTGAGATTTTAAACTGTTTGCCGCTGATATTATC
>CANQUS010000043.1 GCA_947627055.1 uncultured Clostridia bacterium
GACGGCTACGGCTGGAGCAAGGTCAAGTACGGTAATATTACGGGTTATATCCAAAACAGCCGCATTGATAAAAAAGGAATATCGACATGGAGGCAGGCGACGATTACGGGAATACCCGTATATGACAAGCCCGATGGCAAGGTCGTTAAGGTCCTGCCGACAAGCTCTAAGCTGACTGTTACATCGCAAATAGTCAGCGGCAAATACAAAGGATGGACTTATATACTGCTTGACGGCAAAGATAGGTTTATTCAGACCGAGTGTATCAAGCTCGGAAGTAAACGTATGAAATGAGGTGCGTATGTGAAAAATAATCACACAGTTAAAAACGGTGATACTCTCGCTTACATAGCGTATAAGTATGATACTACCGTTAGCGAGATAGTCAGGCTCAATCCTGAGCTTAATAAGCGCGAGCTGTATTTCGGGCAAACGCTTAAAATTAAATAAACATAAAGAGAAGGCTGTATCTGCACGGTTGTGCGGGTACAGCCCTTTTTTGTTTTGAGGATTCAAAATTAAAATAGCATAATAAATCGTGTAAAAATCGTGTACTAAAAAAATAAAACCCGCTCAAACGCAATGTTCAAGCGGATTTTAATAGTATTGGTGGAGATGAGGGGAATCGAACCCCTGTCCGAAAAGCGCTTACCGCGGCTTTCTCCGAGCGCATTCATTGTTTTGAGATTCCTCAGTCCTATCGCCCAATGACAGGCTATAAGCTTCAGTAGCCTTTAAGTCATGACAGAGCTAAAGGCGTCACTCTGTTCACGTTCACCGCTAATCGACGCCCTTTTAAAGATCGCGGTAATGCTTTAGAGGACGGTCGCGCTTAATTAAGCAGCGACAGCAACAGTATTATTGTTGTCAGTTATTTTTAAGTTTGCGGATTTTATAGCGGTTCCGCACCGCTGCTCGCTTACCGGAGCTGACGCTCCCCGTCGAGACCTTTACATCCCCATGATAAAAATACTACTTATCCCCTCGCACGTTCCTTTATGGCCCGCTGCATATCGCGCTTTGCGTCGCGAGTTGCCATATCCGCACGCTTGTCGTAGAGCTTCTTGCCTTTACAAAGTCCAACCTGAAGTTTTACGCGAGAACCTTTAAAATACAGTGAAAGGGGGATAAGAGAATAACCCTCCTGCTTGACCGTTCCGAAGAGGCGCATTATTTCACGCTTGTGCATCAGAAGCCTGCGCACTCTCATCGGGTCACGATTAAAAATGTTTCCTTGTTCATACGGACTGATGTGCATACCCTTAACATAAAGCTCACCGTCATCAATGGCACACCATGAGTCCTTGAGATTTACTCTGCCACGGCGTATTGATTTGACTTCAGTACCGCATAGCTCGATACCTGCTTCCATACTCTCGATAATAAAATAATCATGAAAGGCTTTTTTATTTTGTGCTATTGTTTTTGTATTTTCCTTAGGCACAGTATAGCCCTCCTAATTAACTATATTTCGTTTCTGCCTGCAAGCGCTCTTGCGAGCGTTACTTCGTCGGCATATTCGATATCGCCGCCTGCCGGTACGCCATAGGCTAAACGAGTGACCTTAATGCCGAGAGGTTTGATCAGCTTAGAAATATACATCGCTGTCGCTTCACCCTCGACATTAGGATTAGTCGCCATAATCACCTCTCTAATATCATCGGACTTGAGACGCTCAAGAAGCTCTTTTATGTGAATCATGTCGGGCGTAACACCGTTAACAGGGGAGATGGTTCCATGGAGCACATGATAGAGCGCTTTATACTCATGAGTACGCTCAAGCGCCATAACATCGCGCGGATCTTCTACAACGCATACGAGCGAATGGTCGCGCCGCTCATCGCTGCAAACGGAGCAAACATCCTTATCGGTCAAATTACAACAAACACTGCAATACTTAATTTTGGTATGAGCCTCGGTGATAGCATTGGCAAAGTTCTGAGCCTCCATATGCGGCAGACGCAGAATATAATACGCGAGGCGCAGCGCGGTTTTATGACCGATTCCCGGCATTCTCTCAAACTGCTCTATAAGTCTTGACAGCGGTGCAACATTATATTCATTCATCATTAAAACAATCCCGGTACATTGAGTCCGTCAGAAATCTTATCCATAGTTTGGGACTTATCTGTCTGCGCCTGTCTGATAACCTCATTAACTGCCGCAATTACCAGTTCGCTGAGCATATCTATATCTTCAGGATCAACAACGTCCTTTTTGATCTCAAGTTTCTGTATCTCGAGCTTGCCGCTTATTGTAGCGGTGACCGCACCGCCCCCAACGGTTGCGGTGTATTCCTTCTTTTCCAGTTCCTGGTTTGCGACATCCATTTCTGCCTGCATTTTCTGTGCCTGACGCGCGAGCTGCTGAATGTTTGCCGCACCGCCGTTTCCGTAACCCTGTGGCATTCTTGCTTTCATATCAATCGTCCTCCATGTTATTATTTATTTCTTCTATTGGTATTCCTGCTTCTTTTATATCCGAAGCTAACTTTAAAAGCGGGTCATCCTGCTTGACTTCATCAGGATAAGAATATCTGCCAAGACTGTAATCCTTGCCTGTGATTTTTCTGATGGAATTACGCATTTTTTCGCGTTGCTCGGGTTTTCGCAAAATTTCAAAGCAAATATCATTCGCGGAGTCAACAAGTACATATTTGCCGCTGATATATGCGGTGCTTCCGTCAAAAGCCGCTCCTATCACCTTTGAATACTGCTTAATATCCTCTATGACCTCCGGCCATTGCTTCATTGGCACAGCCTCACTTCGCAGCTTTTCCATATTGGGAGGTCTTTTCATAGGTTGTGTGCGCTGCTGAGAATGTGCCGCCACAGTCGGGGGAGTACGGTCGTTTACATAAGGAGACGTGGACTTCAGCCTTTCAATTTCGCGGGTAAGCTCTTCTACACGCTTTGCTGTCTCTCCGCCGCTGTTAAGGTCGGCGGGAGAGGACAGCCTTACAATCGCCATCTCCATCTCGATCCTTCTATTAACGCCCCTCATCATTCGTTCATACGCTTTTTGCAGAATATCTATTGATGAAAGAATTTCGTTAAGCGAAACGGCGAGAGCCTGTTCTGAGGTTTGAGAAAACTCATCGGATGTCATTACCAAAAACTGATGTGCGTTCTTGACGGTCTTTATGAGCATCATAGCACGAAGCTGTGAGCATAGCTCATCGCACAAACGTGCCATATCCTTTGACTCACTATAAAGCTTGTCAATAATCTCAAGAGCAGCGGCGGAATCCCTGACGCGTATAGCCTCGACAAGATTAAAAAGGTATTCTCTGTCAGCAAGTCCCGCGGTATCTCTGACTACCTGTTCATCAATGCTTTTACTCCTGCTCATACACTGGTCGAGAAGAGAGAGGGCATCTCTCATACCGCCGTCGGAAATCGAGGCGATCAGCATGGCAGCCGGTCTATCGATAACAACGTTCTCCTTCTCACAGATGAGAGCGAGTCTGTCGGCAATAGCTTGAGGAGCAATCCTGTGAAAATCAAAACGTTGGCATCTTGACAGAATGGTCGCGGGAAGCTTATGAACCTCAGTTGTCGCCAGAATAAATACAACATGAGCCGGAGGTTCTTCAAGAGTTTTCAACAAAGCGTTAAACGCTCCCTGAGAGAGCATATGAACCTCGTCAATAATATATACGCGATATTTTACTCCTGCCGGTGTGAAATTCGCCTCTTCTCTGAGCATTCGTATATCATCAACGCCATTGTTGCTTGCGGCATCTATCTCGACAACATCAAGTATAGAGCCGTCATCAATACCCCTGCATACCTCGCACTTGCCGCACGGGTCGCCATCCTGTAAATCAAGACAGTTGATGGCTTTAGCAAGGATTTTTGCGCAGGAGGTCTTGCCTGTACCGCGTGAGCCTGTAAAGAGATATGCATGGGCGATTCTGTCGGCTTTAAGCTCATTTTTGAGTGTAACTGTTACCTGCGGCTGCCCCGAAACATCAGAGAAAGTTTTCGGACGATACTTTCTGTAAAGCACCCGATACATAAGCCATGCCTCCTTTGGGCTCAAAAAAACAAGACAGCCGAAAATCGGTCATATGTCCTTTGGTATGCTGGCAAACAGACTGACTGTATCGCACATTGCAGCCGCTTAATGCTGCTCGGTTCCCCGCCTGACATGGTTCACGACGCTCCGTCGTACAGCGCCTGCCCGCCAGCATATCAAAGGACATACTCTGTCTTGTGATACCGATATTCTTCGGCAGTAGGTTAATTATACAATAATCTTTCTAAAATTGCAAGCATTTTTTGAATTAGTTTTGAATTTGTAAATTGCAATATATAATGTCCTCCAAATCAAGCGACAAAATCACTGATATCAATTTTTTAGACAGGCTGATAAGAGGATAGTTCATTTAAAATACGGCGTGGGAAGTTACTTATCAATGTCTGACCCTTGAAGCTATTTTAAAAAACGGTTGACAAACCGTTTTGAGCCTGATATAATTACAAATATCAGCGCGAAAGCGCGTGATATTCCTTGCTCGCGGTCAAGCCGTGAGCCATATGACCAGAAGGAGGTGCAGCAGCATGGCAGTAATCAATTCTTATGAGGCTGTTATTGTAATTTCTCTCAAGCTCGGTGAAGAGGGTATCGCTGATACGATCACAAAGTTCAAGGATTTGGTATCAAAAAACGCCACTCTTGAAAATGTTGACGAGTGGGGCAAGAGAAGACTTGCCTACGAGATCAACAAGGAAACAGAGGCTTACTATGTCCTTTTTGACTTTAAGAGCGAGGCTGAGTTCCCGGCAGAGTTTGACCGTATTCTTACGATCACAGACGGAATTCTTCGTTCCATGATCGTTAAGAAGGAAGCCTAAGGAGGAAGAAGTATGTTAAATGTAGCTTGCGTTATGGGCAGGCTGACAGCGGATCCCGAACTTCGTTATACTCAGGGCAACACTGCGGTGGTTAGAATAACCTTAGCCTGCAACAGACCTGTAAGATCCGGCGTGGAGGAACAGACTGATTTTATTGACGTTACAGCATGGGGTAAGACGGCTGAATTTGTCAGCCGATATTTTCATAAAGGACAGCTTGTCGCAGTTGACGGCTCTATAAGAACCGGCTCCTATACGGATAAGCAGGGCGTTAAGCGAAAAACCTTTGAGATATGGGCGAACAATGTTCATTTTGCCGAACCCAAGTCCTCTCGTTCCAACAATGGAGATCAGGGCGGCTATAATGATAATGACGGATATGCTTCAAGACAGGATAATGCTCCGGCAACACCCTACTCGGGTAATACGGATTCTTTTCAGGAGATACCTACGGATGACGATCTTCCCTTCTAATACTAATACGCACTTTAATATCCTAAAAAGGAGGAATTACAATGGCAGAGAGAACTGAAAGAGATAACCGCAGAGGCGGCCGCAAGAGCCGTAAAAAGGTTTGTGCGTTCTGCGTAGATAAGGTTGATGTAATCGACTATAAGGATATAGCAAGACTTCGCCGCTTTATTTCAGAAAGAGCGAAGATTCTGCCCCGCCGAGTAACAGGGACTTGCGCACATCATCAGCGTGAGCTTACAGTAGCTATCAAGCGCGCTCGTTACCTTTCTCTTTTACCTTATACAAGCGATTGATAAATGTGATGACCGATACCGTATTTGTTACGGTGTCGGTTTTTAAATAATGGAGATGATTGTTTGAAATATACATACAGAACAAGCGGCACATGCGCAAGAAGTATTGAGTTTGATTTGGACGAAAACGGAGTAGTCACAAATCTTCATTTTAACGGCGGATGTAACGGCAACACTCAGGGCATAGCTGCACTTGTCGAGGGAATGAAAGCGGAAGACATAATTCGCAGATGCGAGGGTATAAAGTGCGGCTTTAAGGGTACATCATGTCCGGATCAGCTTTCAATAGCGTTAAAGGAAGCGCTTTCCAAAAGATAATGTGGTATAATATCCGCATTATCTCCACGTGCCTCTAAGGCGGAGGGAAACATCTGTCGTTGTTTCATTGGGAAACTATCCGCCGCTGAAACTTTCAAAATCGCTGTGCGGTTTTGGCGGCTCGTTAAGGATGCGCTTAAAATATTTATGGCGCTTTGTCAATAGTTGGGATAAAGCGAAAATATGAAAATATACACACAGGCAGCTGCGAGAATATGGCTGCCTGCTTTTTTATATTTTTTGTTTTTTTATTAAATTAGAAATTTATTGCTCTTTTTTAGATCTCATATTTTTGCCTCAAGTGATATAAGCATAACTTAATGCGGCGAGCACTATCACAATATACCGAATATGTCAAGTTGTATAAAAGAAATTTAATATAAAAATACCTTGTATCAATAGAATATGATAATATATCCGATGAAAACAAGGCGTTGAATAAACTATATTACTTATATGTATAAAAATTTTTATATTAGTAATTGTCCAAAAAGGAATGTTCCTCTCCGCCGCTCTTATAGCCTACCATTGTATCAAGGCATACTGAATGTATGCTGTTAAAAATGCTTTTTTCTATGTTTGGATTATCACGTTTAAGGTTGCGGATTATGAGTTTGATCTCCTGACGTTTTGAAACAGCACCGACGTTGTCAGATTTCTCACATTCCTCGGTAAAGCGGCAGGCGCATTGGATAAACTCAAGGTCGTTATAACGCTTCCATGCTAAAATATCATCCTCGTGTATGCAGTACATTGGGCGTATAAGCTCCATTCCATCAAAGTTGGCGCTGTGCAGCTTTGGGAGCATTGCCTGAAGCTGTGAGCCGTAAAACATACCTATAAGGGTAGTTTCTATTACGTCGCTGAAGTGATGTCCGAGAGCAATTTTATTGCAACCGAGCTTTTTTGCCTGACTGTATAAATGACCGCGCCGCATCTTTGCACACAAATAGCATGGAGATTTATCGGTTTTGTTCGCAATATTAAAGATATTTGTCTCGAAGATCGTTATAGGAATGTTGAGCAATTCAGCATTACTTTCAATTTTATGACGATTTATTTCATTATATCCGGGATCCATTACCAGATAAACAAGCTCGAACGGAAATTCGCTGTATTTTTGGAGCAGCTGCAGGAGCTTTGCCATGAGCATAGAGTCCTTGCCTCCTGAAATGCAGACGGCGATTCTATCTCCGTTTTTGATAAGCTCATAGCGTTTAACAGCCGTTATGAAGGGGATCCAAATTTTTTTGCGGTATTTCTTTATGATGCTTCGTTCTATCATTTTACAGGGCTCAAGCTCTCTACTCATTTTGATCTCCTTATCCTGATTTTAAACAGCATACAAAAAGGAACTGCGGCAAAGCTACAGCTCCGATCGTATTACAACACCTGTGAAGTTTTACTGTTGAATTAAGCCGTCAAGGATATTCGTGTAATGCTCGACAGGCATGAGACCGATTTCTCTGGTGAGCTCATCGCCGTCCTTGAAAATTATTACGGTGGGAATACTGCTGACGCCAAACTCAAATGCGAGCGAACGGCCATCTCCGTCAACATCAATTTTTGCGACATTGACCTTGCCGTCGTATTTGTCCGCGATCTCCTCAATAGCAGGAGCGAGCATACGGCAGGGACCGCATCGATCCGCATAAAAATCAACTAATAGCAATCCGCTGTTGAGAAACTCGTCAAATTCTTCATTTGTCGGATGAATTACATTACTCATTATAGTGACCTCCATGTGTTTTTATTAGATTAGCCTTTGTATTCCATTATTTTAATAGACTTTATTGTAACATCTTTTTTAGGCTTATCGTTTTCGTCTACCTCGACAGCGGCGATCTTGTCAACAACATCCATGCCTTCATAAACCTGACCGAATACTGTATGACCGCGGTCAAGATCATTAAAAGCACCGTCAAGCTGGAGATTTCCGCCATTTTCATCATATAGCTTTTTGACTGCTTCCGAAACCCGGCTCATGTCCGCAATATTACCATATTGGCCGGTTAGAGCATATCTGTAGCTGTCGAGCATCGTGCTTTCGTCTGCGCCTGATGATTGAGAGAGATAGCTTTCCTTATAGGCTTCCCAGCTATTCGCCGCAATCGACTTATATTGTTCCCAATACGAGGTCAGACTATCCCAGTCGATTTTTGTTTTGTTTGTTTTTTGATTGATGAAAAACTGACTTGCGTTGGTGTCGCTGCCTGAATTAGCCATCGAGAGTGAGCCGCGGATATTAAACAGCTTATCCGAAAATTCATCTTGAAAGTTCTCTTTCCATATACTTTCACCGCCCGTCGAGTTACCTGATGGATCGCCGCCTTGGATCATAAAGTCATCAATAACTCTATGGAACGTAAGACCGTCGTAATATCCGTCCTTTGCGTGTGTTGTGAAGTTTTCTACCGCCTTGGGAGCAGCCTCGGGGAAAAAGCGTATTTTTATCGTGCCCATCGTAGTTTCCATAACGGCTACGGTATCGCCGTTCTGAGGCTTTTCAAGCTGATAACCGACCTCATGCTCTGTATCCTTCTTGACATCAGGTTCGAGGAAAACCTTTTTCAATACTTCTTCAACCTCTTTATCTGAAAGCATGGATGAATCAGAGGCTGTAGAATTTTCAGAGACATCGCTTGAATCTGAGGCAGAGGACTCCTTTGATGTTTCGTTAGTATCGGCTGTATTCTCTCCGTTTCCACAGCCGGAAGCAACCGATGCGGCAAATACAGCGAGTGCAATAATTGATTTTATTTTTATGTTTTTCATACTATTTTCCTTTCCGAACATAGCAACAGTTCAACTGTCACTCAGATTATAGTTTCCTTTTCCATATATTATATTCTAACTTAACTTCTTAAATAAAGCAAGTGCATATATAATTTATTAACAATTTTTAGTTATACAAGATTAGCTTCAAACATATAAATATGAGGAAAGCAGTAAGCGGGTAAATGATAAAAATCCGCATGAAAGGAATGAAACCTAAAATGATAGGATACTATCCCGAGGGCAGACTTATAAACAGCGTTGAGAATAAGGGAGCAATGGTTTCGCTGCAGGGAATTATGGAAGCATATCAGGATAGCAGAATTTTGGAGGCGAGAGCTGTTGTCTGTGACTCATCACATAATCTGATAGTGGAGTTAGGCTCTATTCGCGGGGTCATACCGCGCGAGGAGGGAGCGATCGGCATAAAGGAGGGCTCTGTACGCGATATAGCGATAATCTCTCGTGTCAACAAGCCCGTATGCTTTATCGTTAAGGATTTTATGAAAAATGCGGACGGTACGGTTACGCCGATACTTTCGCGTCGTGCCGCTCAGGAGAGATGTATGTCTGAATATGTGGATAATCTGATTCCCGGAGATATAATTGATGCCCGAATTACACATCTTGATTCATTCGGCGCCTTTGCCGATATTGGATGCGGGATCGTTTCGCTTTTGCCTATTGATTCTATATCTGTTTCGAGGATAGAGCACCCGCGTGAACGCTTTTCTGTCGGAATGGATATACGAGCGATCATAAAAAATAAGGATAACGGAAGAATAAGCCTCAGCCATAAGGAACTGCTCGGAACATGGGAGGAAAACGCCGCCAGATTCTCAATAGGGGAGACGGTTGCGGGAGTTATACGCTCGGTAGAGGACTATGGCGCATTTGTGGAGCTTACACCTAACCTTGCGGGATTGGCAGAAATGCACGAAAACATATCGTCAGGTCAACAGGCAAGCGTATACATAAAGAATATAATTCCATCACGCATGAAGATAAAGCTGATCATAATAGATGCCTTTACAGGCATAAGGACGCCGACACGTCCGATTTATTTTTACAGCGGCGACCATATTGACAGGTTCAGATATTCGCCGGAAAATTCGGTCAAGGTAGTTGAAAGCGTTTTCTGATATATAAATATACTATAAAAGAAAGTCCATCAAAGCGTTATGCGTGATGGACTTTCTTAAAATTAAAATTTAATAATCAGTTTAATAATCAGCGAAATGCTTTGGACTTGCCGGACAAATCATCAACAAGCTGCTGGATATGTGCTATCTGGACTTCATTAAGACCGGTAATTTCAAGATATTTCTTGTCGTCAAGACCCAAAAGGTAATCCGTACTGACTGAGAAGAAATCAGAGATTTTAATGAGCATCTCAATAGAAGGAAGAATATTATCGTTCTCCCAGTTTGAAATACTTTGCTTAGAAACTGACAAACTTCTTGCTAATTCAACCTGTGTTATGTTTCTTGCCGTTCTCAATTCACGTATTCTAATATTTAACATAAGCCTCAACATCCTTTCATTATTTGTATAACTGTTCAAATATATTATACCCTACATGACATTTTTTATAAAATACTATAGTATATCTATGCTTAATTCAGAAGAATAAAAGAAAATGGTATTACAAAATAAAATATTAAATAAACGTTTTAATTTTTTTTAATCATCTAATATTATAATATATATTTTTGAATTGATGAGTATAAATTTTAAAATACTAATTCATCTTATTATGCCGAGTTATTATAAAGATATAGCTATTATAATCAAGTAAAATTAGTTATTATTTTTAAAATAATAAGAAAAAGAGACAAAAATAATTAAATATAGTATTTGCATTAAAAATATTGGCGAATAAAATTTTTTATTTTTAATTTTAAGCAAGTAAATATTTTTTTAAATAAAAAGATTTTATCATAGCATTATGACTTTGGAAATTTTCGTTCTTAGAGGTATTGCTAAATTTTTACTATGTTCTTTGCAGCGCTTATGTATTATATTGCGCAATCAATTAAAATTTGTATATGAATATTTACACAAAAATTTT
>CANQUS010000044.1 GCA_947627055.1 uncultured Clostridia bacterium
TTTATGCCCATGCAAACGAAAAAGTAATGATGTAGTGTGATAGAGATTCCTGTTTTTCAGGAAGTGAATCAGAGCGAAAAATCGCTAATTTGTCCATATATATCAAGAAACAAAATGTTCATGATTACGAGTACGAAAAGATTAGTGAAGAAATAGTAGAGTTTTTAACAGATAATAAGTGAATCTATGCGAATAATTATTTGGTAAATTCCCGTTTGACGGGAAGCCAAGGTTAAGACAAATCGGCATTTAGAGGTGCAATAAGTGAAAAAATAGAAATGTTTGAACCATGGTTTTTCATGTTTTTTGGAGTTTTTCATCTTCACAGAATTTGGGGATTACTTGATAGAAAATCTTATGCGGATTTTTGGATCGGTATCATAGAACATAAAGGCTGGTTCTATTATCTACTTATGGGCTTTTTAGCAATTCTTTGTATATTGGGGATAAAGACTTTTCTAAAAAACCTTCATCATAATTATTGGTGGCGCTGGATATATATTTTTGGTGGTAGCTATGTACTATTTGATTTGTTTGCTATTGCTACAGGATTGGAGTTTTGGCATAAGCTCATTTTACAAATGTACGACATATCTGCTTCATATTGGAATATATTATGGATCCTTTTTATTATAATGGGTGGTGCAGTTTTTGTTCTTGGTATCAGATTACTAAAAGGTATGCATAAATAAATTTGAATTTTTCAGGGAGTTCGAGATGAAACGAATTTATCTAGAGCGTGTTGACACTAATTAGACCATTTTACAATGCAAGCAAATTGAATAAACGATAAATACATGGAATCAAGTTTATCATATCGAGTAAAGACTTTCTGGAACTCTTTGAGCCATCGAAATAACCTCTCTATGATGTTTCTTCGTTTATAAAGTTCAACATCATACAAGTATGGTATACCTTGATACTCATTTCCTATTTTTTCGATTGAAGATCGACCTTCCGGAGCGTCGTGTTTATTTCCTCCGGATAAATGAATTTCAATGATTGTCTTGTCATCTGCGGATACCACGTGAAGCTTAGTGTTCCATCCGCCTTTTGATTTTCCGATAGACTGCTTTCCATGTTTTTTAAACAACCATGTCCATCTGAGTGTACTTTACAAGAGGTACTGTCTAACGCCAATACCTCAACCTTGATTGATATGATTTTTTTCTGTTGCAAAACAGTAAATATCCTTTGTATAACACCATTTGTTACCCAACGATTAAAACGCTTGTATATACTGTTCCAATTGCCGGAATCGTTTTGGTATTTGTTGTTTCATTTGTTGCATTGCCTACATGGCTTCGTATTGCGCTTCTCGCATTTGCTCTTGTTATGATTTTCACAGTCGCTTTTATTGCGGTAGGTATTGAGCAAAAAGCCGGACACTATGAGTGCCAAAACTGCGGTCACAGATATGTGCCGACTTAATGGCAAACTAATCTCGCACGGCATACCGGAAGGACAAGATACATGAAATGCCCGAAATGTGAAAAACGAAGCTGGCAGAGAAAAGTACTTACAAAGGAAGAGTAAATCCAACTTTGCCGAATAACCCCTTGAAATAGGAATGAACCTTTTTCAAGGAAATTTTTTTATTTATCCGCTTATTCGCAAACTACCCCGATTTCTCTTTCCTCAATATAATGAGGGCAAACACAGAGGAAGGAGCGGCTTTGCTATGAGCAATAGTTTGGCGAAAAGTACATTCTGAGCTTGTTTCGGAATGGTCGGAAAGGAACTTTAGTATGACTCCCGACAATATCACATACGGCTCAAATAGGAGGTCTTTTTGGAAAGGCAGTTGCGGTCACAAGTGGTAGGCTAGCGTAAAGGCTCGCTCCAAAGGTGAGGGCGGACTTGTTTGTTCGTGAGCAAGGGTAATTTAGGATATTAACAGTATGATCAAAGTCGCCAAGCGCAAGGCGAGAGATCATTATACTTTTTAAGGCTTATCCTCTAATATGTTTTACCTTGTTGCCGCAAAGCTTTCACTCGCTTTCCCTAACCCATTACAATTTTGGAGTAGAACCGTACAATACAGGTCTATTGTAAATTTACCGAACTTATAGTATAATAAGCCTAAAATGAGTTAACTGTGGACATCAGAAGTGTTATGGCTGAAATTTTCCTTAAAAAATTAAAAAGAAGATTCCGACAGCATTAGAAAGGGATACTATCTATATGAAAAGGTTAAACGCGACTATTCATATCTCCACATTGCAAAGCCTTAAAAAAATCTGTGGATTAATAAATAAACACAGGGAAAAGATATTGTATTTTATAATTTCTTCATTTATTTTGCTTTGTATGCTGTTTAGGGCAGGAATTTTAACGCCGTCAAAATCCTTTTATGTTTGGTATTTTAATACCTTTAAAAATGATTTCGAAAGAGTTGTCAAATATTTCGATGATACAAATATTCCCTGTGATATTTACTGGAATGATTTATATGACCTGCATAATATTAATGATGTTTCGGTTAAACAGAGCATTTTTAAAATTTTGTATTTGGGAGATTTTGGTTTTGTTTCAGGAGGATATAAATCATCACCGATAATATTTTCTGCCAATTATATTTTTGATAGGTTTGGTAAACCGATAGCAATAGTTTATGATTCAACTCATAATAATGAAGAATGGTCAGAGGATTATTGGGCAAAAAATGATGAATATATTAAGTATAGCTATACTTACGAACCGTTAGGTGATGATTGGTACTATGAGTATAGAAGTAAATAATTATTGATTAGAATTTAATCTTAAAGGAGTATGATAGAATAACAAATTCCGTCATACTCTTTTTATATGCAAAATAAACAAGGATATATGAACATATTTGTAAAAGTCATGAACTGCTGCAGGTTTACAGCAGATATGCCAAAGAGTAAAAAATAACAACAAAATAGTATCAAAATTCGTTATAGTCAATTTGCTTGCAAATCAAAATATTTGCTCTGAGCGTAAAATTAAATCTGTTGTAAATCGGAAGTTTTTATGGTATTATTATATTAAATAGGCGAGGATAACAGGAGGTGGTATAATGGCTGATAGTCTTCTTTTAAAAATTGAAAAGCAGTTGAAGGATTTTTCAAAGGGACAGCGTATGATAGCTTCGTATATAACCGAGCATTGCGATGAAGCAGCATTCATGACGGCTTCTAAGCTGGGTGCCGCTGTAGGCGTCAGCGAATCCACTGTCGTACGCTTTGCTACGGAACTTGGCTATGGCGGCTATCCAAAGCTTCAGCACGCTATGCAGGAGATGATACGTGAAAAGCTGACGTCAGTTCAGCGTATAGATGTGACATCAAAGCGTATCGGTCAAAAGGACGTACTTCAATTTATCCTTCAGGAGGAAATTGAGCATATCAACTCTACCATAGAGGAAACCTCAAAGGAAAACTTTTATAATGCTGTTGAAGCTATATCGAAAGCCAGACGAATATATATTTTCGCGGTCAGGAGTTCTGAAGCTCTTGCAAACTTTTTGGGCTATTATTATTCAATGATTTTCGGAAACGTGACGGTCATCAGTACGCACAGTGAAACAGAAATAAGTGAAAAGCTTATGCGTGTCGGCAGTGATGATGTTGTTATAGGCATTAGTTTTCCGAGATATTCAAAGGCGACTGTTTTTGCTGTAGAAACCGCAAGGAAACACGGTGCCAAGACGATCGCCTTAACTGACAGCCTCATAAGTCCTCTCGCTGATTCAGCCGACTATCTTCTTCTCGCGCGAAGCGGCATGGCAAGTGTTGTCGATTCTCTTGTAGCACCGCTCGGCATGATAAACGCCCTTATTGTTTCCACTGTTTTAAGCCGCCGTGACGAGGTTGAGAGAACATTTAATACACTTGAGGAGATTTGGTCACAGTATAAGGTGTACAAAAAGAGCGGAGAGGATGACTCACTTGTCACGAAGTAAAAAAGTACTTGTAATAGGCGGTGGAGCGGCAGGACTTATGGCGGCTATCCATGCCGCATGGGACGGTGCCGACGCAGTTATCTTTGAAAAAAACTCACAACCCGCGAGAAAACTCCTTATAACGGGCAAAGGCAGATGCAATGTTACAAATAACTGCGATATAGATACTGTCATCAGGAATGTACCGACTAATCCTCGTTTCCTGTACAGCGCGCTCAATCGTTTTGCCCCAGAGGATACAATGGATTTTTTTGAATCTCTGGGTGTTAAACTGAAGACTGAGCGGGGAAACCGTGTTTTTCCTGCTTCTGACAATGCTCGTGATATAGTTGACGCGCTTGTAAAATGCGCTGAAAAAGCCGGGTGTGTGATTTACGAAAAAAATATTAAATCACTGATAATAAAAGATGGTATTATCTGCGGCGTTAAGGACGCAAACGGCGTCGAATATTTGGGCTACAGCGTTATAATTGCTTGCGGCGGAGCCTCATATCCAAAAACAGGCAGCGACGGATATGGCTATGTTCTCGCTCGTCAGGCAGGGCATACGATAACAAGGATAAAGCCCTCTCTTGTGCCGCTTGTGGCTCATGAAGGCTACTGTGCGAAAATGATGGGGCTTTCTCTTAAAAACGTAAAGATAGATGTCCTTGATACCAATCAGAATAAGGTCGTTTATACTGATTTTGGAGAACTGATATTTACGCACTTCGGGCTTTCCGGTCCCATTATTTTAAGTGCGTCGTCACATATGACAGAGCCCGAAAGGTGTCAATATAAAATCATGATCGATCTGAAGCCCGCGCTGACCACGGAGCAACTTAACACAAGGCTTTTGCGAGACTTTTCGGAGTATAAAAACAGGGATTTTATAAATTCTCTTGACAAGCTGCTTCCGCAAAAACTGATACCTGTTATCGTAGAACTGTCGCGGATATCTCCGCACAAAAAATGCAACGAGATTACTCGTGCCGAACGCCGAAAATTTATAGGTCTGTTAAAGGCATTTCCTGTAACGATAAGGGGCTTTAGACCGATAACCGATGCGATAGTGACCTCCGGTGGCGTAAATGTCAGAGAAATCGACGCAAAAACTATGGAATCAAAACTTGTTTCCGGTCTTTATTTTGCGGGCGAGGTGATGGATGTAGACGCATATACAGGTGGCTTCAATCTACAAATTGCGTTTTCAACGGGAGTTGTCGCGGGAGAATCGGCGGCATACTGATTTAATAAAACAAATAAACAGTTCCGGAAATATGAAAGGATGATACCGATGGTTTCAGTAGCAATCGACGGACCCGCGGGCGCGGGCAAAAGTTCTATAGCAAGAGCAGCGGCAGAAAGACTGCATTATATCTATGTAGATACAGGCGCTCTTTACAGGACGATAGGACTTGCGGCAGCAAGGAGCAATACAAATATAGAGGATGACGATGAGATTTCCGAGCTTCTCTCGAAAATAGATATTAGTATTCTATTTTTAAATGGAGAACAGCACGTTGTTTTGAACAATGAGGATGTATCGTCTGAAATTCGTACCGAGCAGGCGTCAATGATGGCGTCAAGAGTTTCGGCTATTCCCGCAGTGAGAGCGTATCTGCTTGATATGCAGAGGAATTTTGCGAAAACTGACAATATTCTCATGGATGGCAGGGACATAGGTACTGTTGTTCTCCCTAACGCGGATGTAAAGATATTTCTCACCGCCTCGCCCGAAATACGTGCTAGGCGCAGAGTGGCACAGCTTGCGGAAAAAGGTATCGAAGCTGATTATGATGAGGTCCTAAAGGACATAATAACAAGAGATTACAATGATTCTCACCGAGATATAGCCCCTTTGAAGCCTGCCGAGGACGCAATTTTATTTGATACCTCGGATATTACGCTTGATCAGTCTGTTGAGAAGCTTGTTAATATCGTTGAGGAGAAAATCAGATGAAACGAAACCCACTTTATGTAGTTGGAAGGATCGTAGTAATACCGATATTTAAGCTGTTGTTTTTCTATAAGGTAAAAGGCAGGCATAATGTTCCGGACGAGGGTGCTTTCATAGTTGCGTCCAATCACCTTTCCAATTATGACCCTGTGCTTTTGGCATTGACGCAGAAGCGACAGATCTTTTATATGGCAAAGGCGGAGCTTTTTAAGAATAAGCTTCTCGCAAAGCTGATAAGAACGCTTGGAGCTTTCCCTGTCGAACGCGGCGCGGGTGATGGCAAGGCTATAAATGAGGGCGAAAAGATCGTTTCCGAGGGTAAGTTGCTCGGCATATTTATCGAAGGCTCACGTTCTAAAACAGGCGAGCTCCTCCGTCCGCGTTCGGGAGCGGCTATCGTTTCATATCAGATGAATGTACCGGTTATTCCCGTGTGCATAACGCCAAAGGATAAAAAGGTCAAGGTTTTCAGAAAGGTTACTATTTCATGGGGAAAGCCGATCACCGTTGAGGAGCTCGGTATAAAAAACGGCGACCGTCAGGAATACCGTAACGCAAGCAATATTATCATGGATAAGATCAAGGAAATGCGCAATGAAGAACTTTCGTTGAGAAATGGCGGACGTGATTTAGCTTGAGTAAGTCGCGCAGAATTTAAAGGTACATACCCTTAGAATATTTTATCTAAGTGGATCTCTGAAAGGAAGATTTTATATGTACCTTTTTTTAAAGACGCTTGCTAGGATAGCTTTTATGCCTTTTTTTCACATCGAGGTGATCGGTGCTGAAAATTTCGAGAGAGGGGCTATAATTTGCTGTAACCATCGTTCGCTTTTTGATCCTATTATTCTCTCGTGTGTGATAAAACGCAGAATATATTATATGGCGAAGTCGGAGCTTTTTACTGAGCACGGCAGACTGTTTGCATGGCTTTTGAAGTCGTTAGGAGTTTTCCCGGTTTCTCGCCAAAGCGCGGATAGGAGAGCGCTCTCACGGGCTGAAGAGATACTAAAGAACGAATGTGTAGTTGGTATTTTTCCACAGGGAAAAATCGTACATGACGAAAAAAGCTTTAAAATAAAGTCCGGAGCGTCGCTCCTTGCTATGAGGACGGGGAGCGATATAATACCCGTATCAATATATTTTGAGGGAGCGATACGCCCTTTCAAACGCATAACAGTAAGAATAGGCAATAAAATACCTGTAGCTCGTGAAATCGGCTTGTGTTCAAAGAAATGCCGTGAGATTTCAAATAAAGTTTCAAAAGAGGTTGAATTGCTTTTGGAGGCAGAACATGGAAATAGTTTTGGCAAAGTCGGCGGGCTTCTGCTTCGGAGTGAACAGAGCCATAACAATAGTGAACGATCTCCTTGATAAGGGGAGGAGCGTTTCGACACTCGGACCTATTATTCATAACCCGCATATGGTTGCCGAACTGTCGGAACGTGGAGTTAAAATAGCAAATACTCCGTCCGATGTTATTGGTACGGGCAGAACGCTCGTTATACGTTCACACGGTGTGTCTAAGGATGTGATAGATGAGATCGAACGGCAGGGAATAGTGTATGCTGACGCTACTTGCCCGTTCGTAGCAAAAATTCATAAAATAGTTGCCGAAAATTCCCGAGAGGGGAGAACGGTTCTTATAGCGGGGGATAAAGACCACCCCGAAATTCAGGGCATAGTAGGTCATTGTGAGGGAGATTATCATATTTTTAAAAACAGTGAAGAACTGGCAAAAATAACAAAAAAAATTACGGATGTTGAAAATATTTCTCTGTGTGTTGTGGCTCAAACGACATATGACGTAAAAGAATGGAAAAATTGTTTAAAATCTCTCAAAAAACTATATACAAATGCTCGAATTTTTGATACAATATGTAATGCGACATCAATTAGACAATCAGAGGCAGAAGATCTTGCCTCTAAATCCGACATTATGGTTGTCATAGGCGGCAGACAAAGTTCCAATACAGCAAAGCTGTACTCGGTTTGCATAAGCAAATGTGAGAGAACTTTTTTAATTGAAAGTGCTGCTGAGCTTGATGGCATTGATCTGATTGATGCTCAAAAAATAGGCATTACTGCGGGAGCCTCTACTCCCGCAAGGATTATTAAGGAGGTACTTGATACCATGACAGAAAACATTGAGAGAACAGAAAACACGACAGAACCTAACTTTGCGGAGCTCCTTGAGGAGTCCCTCAAAAATTTAAATACAGATGAGAAGGTGCACGGTGTTGTTGTCGGCATAGCCCCCAACGAGGTTTATGTTGACGTTGGCAGAAAGCAGGCGGGATTTATTCCACTTGAGGAGCTTTCTAACGATCCGAATGCAAGGGCTGAGGATATCGTTAAGGTTGGCGATGAGCTTGATCTGCTGATCATGCGTACAAACGATCAGGAAGGTACGATCATGCTTTCAAAAAAGCGTCTTGACGCCATAAAGGGCTGGGACGTCATTGTAAAGGCTAATGAAGAGGATACACCTGTTACCGGATTTGTAACCGACGTTGTAAAGGGCGGCATCATTGCAATGGCTAGCGGCGTCCGTGTATTCATTCCCGCTTCCCAGGCTACTGCCACAAGAGGAGAGCCGCTTGAGGATCTTCTTAAAAAGGAAGTTACATTTAAGATCATTGAGGTAAACAGAGGCAGAAGACGTGCTGTCGGTTCTATACGCGCTATCCTCAGGGAGGAGCGTAAAAAGCTTGCGGACAAGTTCTGGGAAACTGCTGAAATCGGTAAGAAGTACACAGGCACGGTTAAGTCTCTCACATCCTACGGCGCGTTTGTTGACATCGGCGGAATTGACGGTATGATCCATATTTCCGAGCTTTCATGGGGACGTATCAAGCATCCGTCAGAGGTCGTAAACGTAGGTGATACAGTTGAGGTCTATATCAAGGATATTGACAGGGAAAAGGGTAAGATCTCACTCGGCTATAAGAAAACCGAGGACAATCCGTGGGAAATCCTTAAGCGTGACTATCCTGAGGGTACTGTTACAGAGGTTACCATTGTAGGAATTACAGACTTTGGCGCATTCGCTAACATTCTTCCGGGTATTGACGGTCTTATCCATATTTCTCAAATATCCAAGGATAGAATTGAAAAGCCTCAGGATGTTCTCAGCATTGGTGATACAGTCAAGGTTAAAATCACAAATATTGACTTTGAAAATAAGCGTATCAGCCTTTCTATAAAAGCACTTCTTGAGAATGAAGCCACTGACGAGAAAGCTGACGAAGCCTCTGTTGAGAAAACAGAAGAATAAAACATAACGATAACAATAATAATATAATTAAGCTCAGGCGTTCCGTTTGCAAACATTCTGCGAATGGAATGCCTTGCGCTATATTTTTAGAGTTTTTAAGGAAGCGATATTTAATGTATGATGAATTGACCATGCAGGCTAAAACGGCTGTTCTCGAGATAATCAAGCAATCGGGGACAGGCGAGGGAGATATATTCGTTGTCGGCTGTTCGTCGAGTACGGTCAAGGGAGAAAGCTATGGTACATCCTCGAGTATGGAGATAGCGCAGGCGATATTTGACGGAATTTATCCCGAGCTTAAATCGAGAGGCATTTATCTTGCCGCCCAGTGCTGTGAACATCTCAACAGAGCGATCATTACCGAACGAGCCGCTGCCGATAAGCTTCGTGAGCCGCAGGTTAATGTAGTACCTCAGCCAAAGGCAGGAGGCTCCTTTGCGACTATAACTTATAATACGCTTGATGATCCTGTCGCGGTTGAGCATATTCTGGCTGATGCGGGGATAGATATTGGAGGGGTGCTTATCGGTATGCACCTGAAAGAGGTTGCTGTTCCGCTCACCCTTTCAATCAAATCTATCGGCAAAGCAAATATAACGAGCGCGCGTACCCGTCCTAAGTTTATCGGTGGAGAAAGAGCGCACTATAACGATGATTTAAAATGAGGTTATTATGACGGATAAAGAAGAATTTCTGAAAATATATAACGACAATATAAAGCGTCCGGGGGCACAGGAGCTTCTTGATTGGCTGTCAAAGACGGATTTCTTTACCGCACCCGCAAGCTCACGTTATCATTGTGCCTGTGAGGGCGGACTGCTTATGCATAGCCTGAATGTGTATAAGGTCCTCCGTGAGAGATATTTCGAGGATAATAAGGACAGCGAAGAGAGTTTTGCTATTTGCGCGCTGCTTCACGATCTGTGTAAGGCACAGTTCTATAAGGTTTCAACGAGAAACGTAAAGAACGAAGCGACAGGACAGTGGGAAAAAGTGCCGTACTACAGTGTTGATGATCAGTTTCCGTACGGGCATGGCGAGAAGTCGGTGTTTCTCATCGAGCGCTTTGTGCGGCTAAAAACAAGCGAAGCGATGGCGATACGATGGCACATGGGTGGTTTTGACGAGGCCTCTAAAGGCGGAGGCTTTTCGATAAGCCTTGCTTACGAGAAGTATCCCCTTGCCGTCAAGCTGCACCTTGCCGACTTGGAAGCTACATATCTTCGCGAAAAAAATACAAGCAGTGTAACGCGATGAAATAACTGAGGTTTTTATGCTAATCGTTATTTCATAACTGTAATATGCACCGATAGTGCCATTATGAGCATAAACTGTTTGGCATAGGTATAGTTTTTCATATAGATGCACTTTACTTATTCAATATACTTATTGTTTTGCTGCAAATTTTAAAAATATTTATAAAGTGCGATCTAAAATGTCCGTAAAATATTCACTTTTTTGTTTAGCTTTATATCTATATAGAAGTTTTCATCAATCAGCGAAATGACCGATACAGCAAGCTATGTGCAGATAC
>CANQUS010000045.1 GCA_947627055.1 uncultured Clostridia bacterium
TACATATATATGACTCCTAAATATTATGAAAATCTAACTGGCAAGAACACACGATACAATACTGTATATGTGAAGATAAATAATGTAACTGATGAGATGGAAAATTCTATCGCCGATAAGTGGATGGAAAATGATAACATTATTACAATAAGTTATGTTTCCGATATGGTCGATTCCGTAGCAGATATGTTGGATTCGCTCAATGTGATCGTGCTTGTCCTCATAATATGCGCCGGCGCTCTTGCGACAGTTGTTTTGTATAACCTTACAAACATAAATATAGCGGAGCGTGTGAGGGAAATAGCTACTATCAAGGTTCTAGGATTTTATAACAGTGAAACATCAGCATACATTTATCGCGAGAATATCATACTTACAATAGTGGGCGCTTTATTTGGCTTGCTTCTCGGCTCGGTATTTACACGATTTGTCATTCAAACGATTCAGATGGATATGGCTATGTTTTCACGAGAAATAGATCCATTGAGTTTTGTTTGGGGTTTCCTGCTGACTATGGTTTTTGCAATATTTGTAAACATCATAATGTATCGTGTAATGATGAAAATAGATATGGTCGAGTCCTTGAAATCAGTAGAATAGTCAGTATACTTTACAAAAAAATAAACAGCGAAAAACTCTCATCATACGGAAGTATGTTGAGAGTTTTATATTATGTAAAAAGATTTAGTTTTTCTTTTCGTAAAAATCCTTAGTATGTTTTTTGATTGCTTCAAAGCTTTCAGGGCTTATAACGTGTTCTATACGGCATGCATCCTCAACGGCTGTTTTTTTATTGACTCCGAGGCGAATAAGCAAATCAGATATGAGTTTATGGCGTTCATATATAGTTTCCGCAATGTGTGTGCCTTTTTCGGTAAGGCTTATATTTCCTGCCCCGTCAACGGTAACATATCCGTTTTCGCGAAGATTTTTCATGGCTACGCTCACACTCGGCTTTGAAAAGCCAAGCTCGTTTGCTATATCAATAGAACGCACAAAGGGATTTTTTATTTTAAGTATGAGTATGGTTTCAAGATAATTCTCCGCAGATTCATGTATTTTCAATAATTTCACCTCAAATGTATAAATTTTATCTATTATTATTTATTATATTATCATATTTTTATACAGCTTTCAAGATAAATTTATTTTTTAGTGTGTGCTTCGTTGTAGGTTTACAATTGATATGTTACTGTAAGCAAAAAAAGATAGCAAATAGGAAAAACTTTTGTTACAGTTAATTTACGACAATTAAAATAACAAAAGAGATCCTATTTGCTATGCAACCCATTCTTTCTACTCGTTTGACGATTTTAAAAAGCAATTAGCTGTTCACAGCAGAAAATACAATAACTTTCCTATGCGTCCACTTCATTGGCAATCTCCTCGTGAGGTTATCAATAACTTCTTAGAAATCGGTGTAGTTAATATTATGTAAAAAATGTGTATTACATCATTGACAAACCCACACTTACGGGCGGAGCGCCTCGACTGCGCTCCGTCTGACGCGCAAGACGCTTAGACTTTCGGCAAGCCTCGCTCGACATCTGCAGGGGATGCTTATGTCGAGTGGGGAGTAATTACCAATGAATCGCCGTTCACAGACGGTGAAATCTTTAGCGTGAGAATATCTATGCACGGGTGAATTTCAAAAACAGTCCGGCCGACTGTTTTTGAAAGAGAAACGTCTCGCGATAGAGGGCATCCCCGCTAACGGTTTTTAATATATCACCTCGCCGCCTGTGGTTTCAAGATTTATTTTGTGTAGTATATCGGAACTATAACAAATGGGGTATCGCTTAAGTATATTAAACTTTAAGCGACAGCCCCATTTTAAAATATTATTTTAAATTTTCTTTACGCCTGAAAATTTTGCCGATATATTGACCTCGGACAACTCTATCCTGTCTATATATCCCGTATCGCTGTCGGCGTAAATCGTAAACTCGCCCGAATCACTCGTCCCCGTAAACACCGCATAAGAATCCTCAGTATTTTGATAGACAGCGCCGTTTTCCTCTGATGCTTTGTCAAGTACATTTGTTATGGCTTGTGCAAATGACGAATCGGGTAAAAATGAAGTTTTTGTTTCGCAGATAAGCTCATTATACGATATTGCGTATGAACCGCCGAGATTTTTAAAAGAAAGTCCTTTCAGCCCCTCGGGACTTGAAACAGTTACAGATGATACCCCCTTTTCGGTATGCGAGATACTGCACTTTATTTTTGTATCACCCATTTCTACATCAACATTTCCCAAGAATCCGGTGACAAGCTCAGGTATCTTCGGAGCTTTAGACGTACACGAGGCTATCGAAAAAATCAGTATAACAGCGGCAACTGCCGTAAAGAGCATTCTTCGCAAAAACAACCACCCTCTATTTAAAAGCGTATTTGGTCGATCATATCCGTAGGCAGCATAGTCTCAATAGAATATTTATTTGCAGCGCGGTCGCCGGAAAGCCCATGAACGTATGTCCCGCATACAGCGGCTCTGAGCGGTTCTATTCCCTGTGCCGCCAAAGAAGCTATTATACCGGCTAATACATCTCCGCTTCCTCCCCGAGCCATCCCGGGATTACCGCTCATATTTACAAGCAGTCTTTCACCGTCGGATATTATAGTATTTGCACCCTTTAGGACAAGGATCACATTGTACCTCCTCGCAAATTCGGCAGCTATCCTTGATCTGTTATGCTGAACCTCAGATACAGAGCAATTCATTAGCCGTGCCATTTCTCCCGGGTGCGGTGTAAGGATAACGGAGGCTTTAGAAGTCCTCAATAAATCTATATGCGGTATTATGGAATTTATTCCGTCCGCATCCAAAATCACATTGGATGTCGTGCTCCTGAGAAGCTCTGCGGTGATCCTCTCTGTATCTTCATCATGTCCCATACCGCATCCGACAAGAACGGCATTTGATTTATCTGCAAGGCTTAAAATCTTTTCAAGACCATTGGCGGAGATAACTCCGTTTTTGTTTTCATCAAGAGGCGTGTATACGGCTTCTATAAGTTTTCCCGCAACAATAGGATAGATTGATTTTGGAATTGCCATGTTGACTAACCCTGCACCGGATCTCAGCGCCGCTTTTCCACACATTATGGCCGCTCCAGCCATTCCATAGCTTCCTGCTATCGTGAGCAGCCTGCCGAATGTACCCTTATTTGACGATTTTTTTCGCTTTGGGATAAGCTGTTTGCCGAGAAACTCGTCTGTAGACTTCATTATATAAGCAGAGCGGCTTATGAGTTCGTTAGGGATTCCAACATCAGCAACATCTATCTCGCCGCAATAATCCATTGAAGGATACAGAATATGCGCAGGCTTCAGTGTAGTAAACGTGACCGTCAAATCTGCTTTAAAACATTCTCCCTGCACTGAACCATCGTCACAGCCTGCTCCGCTCGGAATATCAACGCTCATCACAAACGCATCGGAAGAGTTCGCGGCCTTTGCAAGCTCGGCAGCTTCCCTATCGAGTTCGCCGTGGAAACCTATTCCGTAAACAGCATCTACTATAAAATCCGCAGAGGATATAATATCAAAAGCTCTTTTACGATTATCAGCAAAAGCAACAGTCTCCAAAGCCGCAGCCCTTTCGGCGTTTAACCTGGCGTCATTTGTTCCGGGAGAGCCGAGTGTTATGACGCTCACGGCGACACCGCTATTGTGAAGTATACGTGCGATAACATATCCGTCGCCGCCGTTGTTGCCCCTGCCGCAGATGACCGCAGCCCTACTTCCGTATACAGACCCATGCTTTATAAGACAATTTGCCGCAGCAGTTCCTGCCTTTTCCATCAGTTCGAGATACGTTACGCCGTTGTCCACCGCAGTCTGCTCAAGCTCCCTCATTTGCTTTGCGTTTAAGACCTTCATATTTTTCCTCCTATAAAATATGCCGCCCGATAATTTTGGACGGCTGATACATTAACAAAGATATTATTTTTTAGTAAAAAGCTTTACTTTCAACTCTCGTTTCAGAAACGGCTTCATAGTTTCAAGTGTCTTTTCGTTAGGCGAGAAAAGTAACAGACAGTGCTTTTTTGAAACCATATCATGGAGAACAACATAATATGTTAGTTCACTGCTTTCATGAATAGAAGCGTGGTAAATATTATCCTTAAACTTCTTTTTATCAAAGCTGTCGGCAACCTCAAGCCATTTGCCCATATCATCGATACTCTTAACATCGAATTTAAGCATCTTTTTCCTTTTGCGCTTACCGATGATTTTATCGACAGTCATTTCACCCTGAACGCAGATATACTCGTACTCAATATTTCTGTTTGCGATGAGATACCATGCGCCATAGCACCCGAAAGCAAGTATAAGCAAGGCTACAGGAATCAACCAGTCAAAAAATCCTGAAAGGTAAAACGTAAGCAAAATAAAGAAAACAGTAAAAATAAGATAACATACTATAAACATAAGCTTCTTCGGTTCAATTTTTTTTTCAACTATCTGCTCGCTGTAATTATCCATTTTATCAACCTCTTGTATAAAATACTGCTTAAAAGCAGCTGCTTTTAAGACAACAAAATTATTATATCATAATGCCTATTGAAATTCAAGGCAGGAAAATTCAGGGTTTTTATAATACACCCGGTTCAAAACTGCTATGCCCGTATTAAGCGTACAATTTTAAAAAATAAGGGAAAGACCTAAGCCTTTCCCTTTTAATTTGGTGGACGCTAACGGACTTGAACCGCTGACCCTTCGCACGTCAAGCGAAAGCTCTACCAGCTGAGCTAAGCGTCCATTTCTGAGTACTTGTCTATTATATCTTATACTCATTAAAAAATCAAGTGTTTTTTTAATTTTTTTTGAAATATAATAAAAATCACATATAAATTGTATAATATTATAAATAAGTTGGAATCTAAAATTATAAGAATGAATTTATGCGGTACATACAGCCTAATGTTAGCAAAGCGAAAATACACGTTCAAACAATTTTTTCATTTCTTTGTTTCTTTTTGTTGACTTTTTCACTACAAGTTGCTATAATAAAATAAATTAAAAATTAAAAATTTGAGTGGAGTGTATATTGACATGAGCGAACTAACAATTATACTTGTTGAAGATGATCCCGATGTTTGCAAAACCTTTGCGGAGGTCATAGAAAAATCAGAGGACATGTCGCTATTAAGCGTTACAAATAACGCTACGAAAGCTCTTGAAGATATTAAGGATTTTTTGCCTAATGTCGTTATCCTTGATTTGGAATTGCATCATGGCAGAGGAAGCGGTCTTGATGTGTTGAAAGGGCTTCATGAAATGTCTAATTTTGATCTCAGACCATACACATTGATAACTACAAATAACATAAGTGCCATTACATACGACTGTGCAAGGGATATGGGTGCTGATTATATTTTCTCAAAGCATCAGGACGGCTATTCTGAAGAGAATGTTCTTGACTTTTTAAGAATGATGAAATCTTCTATTTTAAACAGGCAAAAACTTTTACAACGTAAGCATGAAGTTTCCGAGACTCCCGAAAGGAAAAAGAAACGTATCAGAAGACGTATAATGAGCGAGCTTAACCTCGTCAACATAAATCCGAAATCTGTCGGGTATGTCTATCTTATTGACGCTATCGAACTGTCTATTGATTCACCAAAACAGAACATTTCAACCATTATCGGTGAAATGCACGGTAAGACTGATTTCAGCGTAGAACGAGCCATGCAAAATGCAATCAAGCGCGCTTGGAGCTCGGCAAATCCTGAGGATCTGTACAATAACTACACCGCGAAGATATCCTCTGACAAGGGCGTTCCTACTATAACGGAATTTATACATTTTTATGCTCTTAAATTAGCTAACGAATATGAACCGTAAAAATTAAAATGAGCTGTACCCGCTATGAGTACAGCTCATTCTTAATTATTAAACATAAATATTCTTGCGGCTGTTTGAAGGGCTCAGCAGTTTTACGCAGACTATCAGTAGCCTTAACATTAAACTAACATCTTGATCATCATAAACGGAAGCATGGGGAGGAATGCTTCACCTATCGCCATTCCCATCCCCGAAGTCGCTCCGATAAGATGAACAAGCTGTGGGAGAGCAACCGCTGAAATATTTAGTCGAGAAAAATGGTTAAAATATATTTCGATAGATGAAAGCTTCGCCACGGTCATAAGCTGCTCTGACAGCCGTGAGTTTCTTCTCTCCATGAGGATCAACGGAGAGATCATCAGTACGCCAAGCCATAGTAAGGACAGCGTTTCCGTAATTCTGGATTATGGGAATTGTATTGTTGGCGATTTGGAGTCTATCGACTTTTTGGGTGCTTATGAAGATAACCAAGGCTTGAAAAAGATTGGAGTCTTGTTATAAGCTATAAACCAAAGAGAATTTTTTATGCCCATGCAAATGAAAAAGTAATGATATAGTGTGATAGAAATTCCTGTTTTTCAGGAAGTGAATCAGAGTGAAAAATCGGGATTTATGAAGGAGACCAACTTATATGAAGGTAATCAACTTTTTTGAAAGCGACCGTCAGGAGTACTGGCTCAACGAGATAGCGAAATGTGATTGGAGTGCAGGCGCTTTATTGCATGAACTGCTCAGCAAAAGAACCTTTTTTGATTTTGTCAAAATTTGTAGAGAGAGCAAAATCGGTATTTGACAAACCGCGTAACAATTAAACTGTGGTGGGATTACGTCCAAAAACATAGATCGGAGGTATGACATGGAAGAAAAAGTACGGCTTTCGGATATTGCTTCGGAGCTGGGGCTCAGTACAGCGGCAGTATCGTATGTGCTCCACGGCAAGACCGACATGGTGTCGGAGCGAACGGCTGTCAGGGTGCGCCGCGCCCTGGAGGAGCGGGGGTATCTGCCCCGTGCGGCGGAGGTGCTGTTGGCGGAGAATCCGGCGAAAATAGTGGGGGTGGTAATAAATGTCCACGAGAAATATGAAGCTCACGTCTTGGAGGACGCCTTTATCGCCTCCGCACTCAATGCCCTGAGCGCGGAGACGGCCAGACGCGGATTACAGATGATGGTAAGGGCTGTGAACGCCATTGACGAAATTGTTTCCTTTGCCACCATGTGGAACCTTGAGGGGCTGGTACTGATAGGGTTCTGTAGTGCGGATTACAAACACCTGCGCGAAAATGTGCGCATACCATTCGCGGTATATGACGCCTGCGGCATCATAGCGGAGCGCATCTGTGCCGTAAACATTGACGACCGTCACGGGGGATTTCAGGTGGGCGAGTATTTCCGCCTTTGCGGGCATCGCCGCGCACTGTGCCTGTCCGACAACGATACTGACATGGACCTAGAACGCTGGAAGGGCTTTTGTGAGGGCTTCGGATCCAGCGCGGAGTTTATGATGATCCCGTTGATCAAAACGGAGCGGATGGCCTTCTACCGGGAGAAGCTGCCGGAAATTAGGAGATTCTCTGCTGTTTTTGCTGTATCAGACTACTACGCCGTTGACCTCATACGTTTTTTGCAAAGCAGCGGTGTCGATATACCGGGCGAGATCTCCGTCGCCGGATTTGACGACACGCCCCTTTGCGGGATGGTTTACCCGTCCCTGACCTCTGTCCGTCAGGACACCGGGGAACGTGCGAAGACGGCACTGGACGCAATAGCAAAAATGCGGGCCGATGAGCCGGTGAAACCGGTCATTACCCTCTCCACGTCCCTGGTGATCCGGGACAGCACGAGGAATTGCTGAACGGATTGGTTTTAGCATTACATTGTTATTTTCAACAAAAACGATATTTCGATTTTGTCTCAGCTTACAGATTTAAGCTTTGAAAAAAATTCCCCCATCAGTTTATAATGGACTCATGGAGAAATTTTTATAATCACGGAGGCTGACATGGAACGAAAAATCGTACTTAAAAAGGAACTTCTTGATACATTCAAAACAATAGGCGTGGAGGCCGGGCAGACAGTCATGATCCATTGCTCTCTCAGTTCTCTGGGCTTCGTCTGTGGTGGGGCACAGGTGGTGATCGAGGCCCTGATGGAGAGCGTCGGGGAGAGCGGAACCCTTATGATGCCCTCTCAGTCATGGAAAAACCTTGATCCAACTTCCGGCGTCCACTGGCAGGAGCCCCAGGAGTGGTGGCAGCTCATCCGGGACAACTGGCCAGCCTATGACAGGGACATTACGCCTACCAACACCATGGGCGCTGTGGCGGAAATGTTCCGCCGTTGGCCGGGAGCAGTCCGAAGCAATCATCCGGCGAGATCCGTGGCGGCTTGGGGCAGGTATGCAAATTATTTGACGGAGAAACACGACCTGTCCAACATCTTTGGAGACGGCTCACCCATCGGCAAGCTCTACGAGCTGGATGGTCATGTGCTGCTGATCGGTGTGGGATATGACAAGAACACCTCCCTACATTTGGCAGATGCGCGAGCCCAGTACCCCGGCAAGCACAACACCGTGGAGAGCAGCGCGATCATGGAAAATGGCGTTCGTATATGGAAATCCTATGAGACGCTCTTTGTGGACGGAGAGGATTTTGATCAGATCGGTCAGGCTTTTGAGGCAAGCTGTCCCGTCGCAAAAGCCGCCATGGGAAACGGGACAGTTACCTTCATGCGTCAAAGGGAACTGGTGGATTTTGCAGTTAGATGGATCGAGGAGAACAGAAAATGATGAAGTCAAAGGAGAAATCTTTTTTTCGTTCTGTTTGTGCTCTGGCTATTCCCGTGGCGCTGCAATCTATGCTCCAGGCGTCCTTTGGCGTGGTGGATCAAGTCATGATCGGCCAGCTTGGAGGCGTGGAAGTGGCCGCGGTGGGACTGGCCGGAAAATTCACTGGGATATTCAACGTGGTCGTATCCGCTGTGGGCGCTGTGGCGGGAATCATGATCTCACAGTATATAGGCCAGAAAAATTTCGCTGAGACGCGGCGGAGCATGGCCCTCAATCTGCGGGTATGCTTCATCCTCGCCGCGTTGTTCATGTTGGCCAGCGTCGCCGTTCCGGAGCAAATCATGGGCCTTTATATCAACGACGTCACAACTGCGGCAGCGGCGGGGCGGTATCTGTCGATCGTCTCCGGCACCTTCCTCCCTGCGGCGGGAATCACCATTCTGTCCACCTATTTGCGGTGCATGGAGAAGGCGGCCCTTCCGCTCTACGCCGGAATCGCATCAGCGGCGGTCAACACCGGCCTCAACTGGATATTGATCTTCGGGCGGCTGGGCGCACCGTCCCTCGGCGTCACAGGGGCGGCACTAGCAACGCTGATCTCGCAGCTCGTCTACTTCATGGTCATTCTTGGAATGTACACCAAATACCGCGAGCGAGCGGAGAACGCCACGGCGAGCCCCTTTGCATGGGGTCAGTATCTTTCCATGCTGCTGCCGCTTTTGGTCAGTGAATTTATGTGGGTTCTGGGCGAAAACGTGTACGCGGGCATTTACGGACACCTGGACACCGATGCCAGTGCTAGTGCCGCCATGACGCTGACAAACCCCATGCAGTCCCTTGCAATCGGGGCTTTGTGTGGCTTGAGCCAGGCTGCGGCGATCATCATCGGCAAGCGCCTTGGCGACGGGGACAGTGAGATGGCCTACCGGGAGGCGAAAAAGCTCCTCTTCTACGGCTTGGTGGGTTCTCTGCTGCTGTCTGTGGTGATATTCTTTATAAGCCCCTGGTATGTGCGCATTTTCAAGGTGGAGACGGGCATCCGGGAACTGACAGTCCAGATCCTCGCCGCCTACGCCGCAGTCATGCCCTTCAAGGTGCTGAACATGATCATCGGCAGCGGAATATTGCGCAGCGGCGGAAAAACGATCTACGTTATGGTCATCGACCTGATGGGAACATGGCTTTTCGGCGTTCCCTTGGGCCTACTCTCAGCTTTCGTATTCCACTGGCCCATCTCCATGGTTTATCTCACCTTGTCTATGGAGGAGTGCATCCGCTTTGCCGTTTCCCTCGTCGTTTTCAAGCGGCGGAGATGGATGAACCAGCTAAAAGCGTGACAGATCACAATGCATTGGAGGTAAACCATGAAAACAATCATAATTGCAAATGATGAAAACATAGACGATATTGTCAGATTGAGAGTTAATAT
>CANQUS010000046.1 GCA_947627055.1 uncultured Clostridia bacterium
ACGCGGCGGGGTGTCCCCGCAGACAAGTCGCGAGGTCGTTTTTTGCCATACGGCAAAAAACTTCGACACTGATAGGGGACTATTATGTACCGCGCAGGACGTATTTAGCACTGAGTTATCATACGGCAGTTCATTGGTAATTACTTGCCCACGCGGACATATACGTCCCTCGCTGACGTCGAGCGGAGCGCAAGCGAGCGATCACGCGGCGGGGTGTCCCCGCAGACAAGTCGCGAGGTCGTTTTTTGCCATACGGCAAAAACTTCGACGTCGTAAAGGGACTATGACGTACCGCGCAGGACGTAGTTGGCACTGAGTTAGCATACGGCAGTTCATTGGAAACTTAATATTGGCGCGGACATATACGTCCCTTGCTGACGTCGAGCGGAGCGCAAGCGAGCGATCACGCGGCGGGGTGTCCCCGTTGCGCCCCGTCGCGCCCGCAAGTCGCGAGGTCATTTTTCGCCGTACGGCGAAAAATTTCGACGTCGTAAAGGGACTATGACGTACCGCGCAGGACGTATTTAGCACTGAGTTAGCATACGGCAGTTCATTGGAAACTTAATATTGGCGCGGACATATACGTCCCCTGCTGACGTCGAGCGGAGCGCAAGCGAGCGACTACGCGGTGGAGTGCCTCCGTTGCGCCCCGTCGCGCCCGCAAGTCGCGAGGTCGTTTTTTGCCGTACGGCAAAAAACTTCGACACTGATAGGGGACTATTATGTACCGCGCAGGACGTATTTAGCACTGAGTTAGCATACGGCAGTTCATTGGTAATTACTTACCCACGCGGACATATACGTCCCTCGCTGACGTCGAGCGGAGCGCAAGCGAGCGACTACGCGACTTGCCTGCGGAGGCACTCCGCCGCGACTTGCCTGCGGAGGCACTCCGCCGCGACTTGCGTGTCGAGGCACTCCGCCGCGACTTGCGTGTCGAGGCACTCGACCGACTTGCGTGTCGAGGTACTCGACCAACCGGAAAGGATATTTGATATGATAGAACAAGAACAAAGACCTGCTGTGTGGCAGGATAAAAGCAGAGGCGGCGCAAAACCTCCTGCTAAAAAAACTAAATTAAGCAGACGCGCACTTGAAAACGGCTTTTCTACAATATCGGTTCTTTTACTGATGATAGTTTTCTTTGCCGGAACGGGATTTCTAATATTTTTTCCACGCTCGGATAAGTCTGAAATAGAAAAAAGAACCCTTGAAACGTTTCCGACATTTTCGTTTGGAAGCTATTTTTCGGGGGATTTTACATCGGGTGTGACAAAATGGTATGACGATACCGTTCCGTATAGGGACAGCTTGAAAAATGCGGGAAACAATATTAAACTGCTTTTCGGTATACAATCCGATGATACTGCCGTAGTTATCGGAAAGCCCATAAAAAAAACAGACAAGTCCTCCGCAAGTTCAAAAAAGCCTGCCGACACATCATCTAAAGCCAACGACACTTCCGCGGATGAGGACGAACCTGTGCAAAAGGATTTCCGTGAGGAAAACGCCGAGGGCGATTACGAGAACGGTATGCTTATAATCAATCAGAATGGTCACTGGCGGGGTCTTGAACTGTTCGGAGGAGGCTCGGGTGACAGCTATGTTTCAAGCCTGAATACTCTTCGCGAAAAGCTCGACAGCAAGATAAATATCTACTCCATGCCCGCTCCTCTCGCGAGTGAGTTCTACACTCCCGCAAACTTCTCCGACTATTCCGCAAGCCAGAAAGAATGCTTCAATAATATCGCGTCAAGGCTTTCCGAGGGCATAACCTCGGTGGATATAACAAGCGTCCTCGCAAAGCATACCGAGGAAAATATCTACTGCCGCACCGATCACCACTGGCAGCCGCTTGGTGCGTATTATGCGGCGCAAACCTTTGCAAAGGCTGCGGGAGTACCCTTTGCCGACATTAGTAAATATAAAAAGGTCGATACTGATGGCTTTGTCGGAACGCTGTATGCCTTTTCGAGCGATTCACGGCTTTTGAATGACCCGGAAACATTTACATACTATGAGCCGCTGAATGAGTATTCTACATACTACTACGACAGCGATTTTAAATATAATTACAGCGGCAGCCTGCTTGTGAATGTTGATACGGCAAACTCCTACCTTCGCTTTATGGGCGGCGACGATCAGGTGGTCAAGGTCAAAACAGATGTAAACAACGGCAGAAAGCTGCTCGTCATAAAGGACAGCTATGGCAACGCGGAGATACCTTTCTATACAAGCTCCTTTGAGGAAATATACGTTGTTGACATGAGATACTTCAAGAGAAACCTTGTGAACTTCATCAATACAAACGGCATCACAGATGTTCTCTTTACAATGGCGGCATTCTCGGAGGTAGGAGTCAACGCAGACAATATAGAAAATCTCATCACACAGGACGCTGACAGCAAAATCGTTGACGAACAGCTAAGTGTTAAGGAGGATTAAAGATATAACATGACGGAGCTTACCTACCCTTTTGATTCTTCATATTTGATCAAAAAGAGAAAGTCGCTCAGGCGCGAGCTTCTTGCTGATGAAAGTGTCAGGATAAAAAAGAAAATCGCCGTTTTTGGCGGTTCCACAACAAATGAAATAATAAATATGATAGAGCTGTTTCTGCTTGATGCGGGTATCGAGCCTGAATTTTATGAATCGGAATACGCACAGTATGAACAGGATGCCGTTTTTCCGAGCGAGGAGCTCCTCGCCTTTAAGCCGGATATAGTTTTTGTACACACGACAAACAGAAATATTCGCGCTTTCCCTGAGCTTACCGACAGCAAGGAGGCGGTCGCGGATAAGCTGAATAGCGAGTTCGCGCGCTTTGAAAATATCTGGAGCTGTATACACGATAGATTTAACTGTCCGATAATACAGAATAACTTTGAGATGCCATTCTATCGGCTTATGGGCAACAAGGACTGCTCGGACTATCGAGGCAGGACCAACTTTATAACACGCCTCAATGCGCTGTTCTATGATCATGCCGAGAAAACTGAGGGCTTTTATATCAACGATATAAACTACCTCTCTGCAGACTACGGTTTGAAGGAATGGTCAAATCCGAGCTTCTGGAATATGTACAAGTATGCCATGTGCTTTGAGGCTATACCGTCGTTCGCGTTTTCCGTGGCAAATATCATCAAGTCTATATACGGCAAGAACAAGAAGGCTCTCGCGCTCGACCTCGACAATACCCTGTGGGGAGGCGTTGTAGGAGACGACGGAGTTGACGGCATAGAGATAGGACAGGAAAACGGAGTTGCACAGTCATATTATGAGTTCCAAAGCTATATCAAGCAGTTAAAATCCCTCGGAATACTTCTGACAGTATGCTCCAAAAATGACCATGAAAATGCGATAGCGGGACTTGAGCATCCCGAAGGAGCTCTGAAGCCTGATGATTTTATTGTAATAAAGGCTAACTGGGAGAATAAGGACAGAAATATTGCGGAGATCGCCTCGGAGCTTAATATTTTGCCTGAGTCTATTGTCTTTGTTGACGATAATCCCGCCGAGCGTGAGATAGTCAAAGCACAGCTGAAGGGCGTGCAGGCTCCCGTGATGGATTCCGTAGAGAGCTATATAACGACCATTGACAGGAGCGGATTTTTTGAGGTGACGAGCTTTAGTGACGATGACCTCAAGCGCAACGAAATGTATAAGGAAAATGCCATGAGGAGCGCACAACAGGCATCGTTCGCGGATTACGGGGAGTATCTTAAAAGCCTTGAGATGAAAGCGGTCATAGGAGATTTTATCCCGATATATCTCGCAAGGATCACTCAGCTGACGAACAAGAGCAATCAATTTAACCTTACGACAAGGAGATATACTCAGACGGAGATGGAGGCGGTTTGCGCCAGCCCGGATCACATCAGGCTCTATGGGAAGCTTATCGACAAGTTCGGAGACAACGGGGTAGTTTCTGTCGTTATTGGAGAAAAGCGCGGGGATACCCTGCATATAGACCTTTGGTTGATGAGCTGCCGTGTACTGAAGCGCGATATGGAGCAGGCTATGCTCGACACTCTCGTAGCGAGGTGTCGCGAGAGCGGTATAAAGACGATCCGAGGCTACTACTACCCGACCAAGAAAAACTCAATGGTTCGGGAGCTTTACGGCACGTTTGGCTTTACAAAAATAAGTGAGGACGAGGACGGAAACACCGTTTGGGAACTTCCGCTTGAGGGCTACACGAACCAAAACAGATATATAGAAGTTACCGACAACGAGCAACAATAAATTTAAAAGGAGCTAATTGACATGACAGGTAGAGAGATTTTTTCGAGACTTAATAAGGTTTTCAGGGATGTTTTTGATGATGACAGCATTGTCGTGAGACCCGATACGACAGCAGATGATATTGAGGACTGGGACAGTCTCGAGCATATTACACTTATTTCGGCAGTTGAAAAGGAATTTGGCATGAAGTTTAAGATGGGCGAAATTTCCTCTATGAAAAACGTAGGCGAGATGGCGCACATAATATCCTCCAGAGCAACAAGGTAATGCGGAGGGTCTCCGCCGTGCTTATTATATTTGGATACTGTAACGACTATATAGTAAGATGAATTATAAGGCAATACCGCAGCTATGCTATGGCGGGATTGCCTTATAATTTTATATTGACTTTTGAGGAATGACAAAACTTTACTTCGGTACATGGCGGATTTTATTATAGATTGGAAAATGTTAAATTTTTTTGAAATACAGTTGACTTTTCTAAAAGGATGCGTGTATAATAGAGCGTAAAGAAGTTATTGTGAATCTGGATAGAGCCGCTAACGGATGGAATTTTATACCGGAAAACGCAGCCTTAAAATTACGACTGCTTCATTAGCGCCGAATTATGTAACATTATTTCCTTCAGGAAATTCGGGATATAATACAGGCGCAGACGGTATATATGTAAAATTCACATACTAAACTTGGAGGGTTGTAGCATGAACAAAAGGATAATTGTAACATTTGTACTTCTATTAACTGCTGCTGTTTCATCTGCGGGGATCATAGTACCTCTTGCTGCAGGCGGCAGCACTGAGCGGCAAAACAACAAAACAGATAGCGCAGAAGGTACTGTTGTGTCACAGTCTGCGGCAGAGGATTACAGTTATACCGAAATGCTTTCTTCTCTGCCGGATAATACGGAAAAAATTTCCGTTAAGGAACTTCCTCTTGAGAAGCTTTCACCCGAAAGCAAGCAGGACTATTATCACAAAATGCTCAATGCCATAGATTACTATAATACTGTAAGCGGTTCTTTTAAGACAAACTCACTGAGTAATGACGGAACCGAAACAACTGTGGATTATCAGGTCGATATGATAAATAATCTGTCGTATGAAAAGGTTTCCGGAGCAAATAATCAATGGGAAACATATGTAAGCCCCGATGGATCTGTTTATGTGAATAATTTGACAAAGACAAAGCACACATCAAATATTACCCATACAAAAGCGGAAGAATTGGGTTTTGATCCTTCTGCTTTGCAGACAAAAGGTGATGTTGTAAAAGCACAGGCTGCTTTAAAGGAGCAATTTGCCGATGAGAAGCGTGTGACTGTTAATAAAGACGGCGAGAACTGCTACTACCACAGAATGAACTCAACAAATCTTTGTATTTCGGCTTCATACAGTATTTTTGCTGAGGATATGGCATTTGGTTATCTTTCGGATCTATCTTTGTGGGAGATCGTCGGTGATACAACATATCTCGGTCGTGATGCGGCTATTATAAAGGGAAGGGCGAGCGATTACGGTAAAAAATTCAACACTGCTGAATTTGAAATGATCGTCGATAAGGAAACGGGTATTTTGCTGAAGCACTGCGGATATGACGAGAACGGCGATCTCTCCGAATATATTGAGACGACTGAAATATCCTTTGATGTGCCTGATGTCAAAACCTATGATGCGGATTTATATTCGGATTACAGTGAAAGCATATCCTAAAAATCTATTAAAATAATTTGTGCGTTTAAGGGTTTTGCGTTGCAAGACCCTTAATTTTTTGCCCAAATTATGCAAATTCGTCGCGGCGGAGTGCCTCCGCCCGCAAGTCGCGAGGTCGTTTTTTGCCATACGGCAAAAAACTTCGACGTCGTCAGGGGATTATGACGTACCGCGCAGAACGTAGTTAGCACTGAATTAGCATACGGCAGTTCATTGGAAACTTAGTATTGACGCGGACATAAACAACTCTTGCTGACGTCGAGCGAGGTAACGAGCGACTACGCGGCGGGCAGCGCCCGCAGGCAAGTCGCGAGGTCGTTTTTTGCCGTACGGCAAAAAACTTCGACGTCGTCAGGGGATTATGACGTACCGCGCAGAAAGTATTTAGCACTGTACTTGCGTGTCGAGGCACTCGACCGACTTGTCAGAGGATTCGGCATAATTGCCTAAAAAGGAGAACTCGGGAAGCTCTTCGGAGAGGGAACAGAGGAGCTTTTTAATGTGTTCGCTTTGTACATTTCCTGTGAAATCCAGATAAAAAAGATACTCAAAGCCTTTGCCAACCATCGGGCGGGACTCTATCTTGGTGAGATTCAGACCATGAGATGAGAAACGCGATAAAACACTGCAAAGCGAGCCTTTGACGTGCGGTACTGAAAAGCAAAGACTGATTTTGTCGGCATCAGATGTGATGATGGGTTCGCGTGAAATAACGATAAAGCGTGTGCAGTTGCTCTCATCATTCTGTATATTCCTCGAGAAAATTTTTAAACCGTATTCGTTTGCGGCATACTCGGAGCATATCGCCGCAAATGACCTGTCGCCGCTCTCAGAAACCATTTTAGCGGCGGCGGAGGTACTTTCGTAGAGCATTGCCGCAAGGTCATGCTCGTCTATAAAATCTGAGCATTGAGCGAGAGCCTGATCCTTGGAGTAGACCTTCTTAATATCCGAAAGCTCTGCGGATTTTATTCCCGCTATACAGTGGCTTATTTTTGCATCAGCGGCACTTACGATGTAAAAGCGGTATTGAAGCATAAGGTCGTAAACATCAATGACCGAACCCGCCGAGGAATTTTCTATCGGAATAATGCCGTAATCAGCATCCTTATTCTCCAACGCCTCGAAAATCTCATTGAAGCGGCCGTAAAATACAGGCTCACAGTCGGGATAAAGCCCCATCAGGGCTATGTGTGTATTTGAACCGGCACTGCCGAAGCAGGCAACTCTATCGTGGTTCTCGTTAATTTTTATCTCAATGCCCGCAGACTCAAGGACCTCGCAAAGCTCCTTGCCTGTTCCTATCATATCGTGCTGTAAACCTCGGCTTATTTCCATAATGTTTTCAAAAAGGATCCGTGTACAATCAGCATAGCGTCCCGACTTTGATGTTACCCTTTGCAGTATCTCGTTTTCCCTTTTTTTGTTGAATATCGGCATATTGTTTTTGACCTTATATTGTGCGACCTGCTCGGAGCAGCTCATTCTGTGGGTAAACAGCTCGACGAGCTGATCGTCGATTTTATCAATTTCCGTTCTTATATCCTTTAATTCCATTTTATCATATCCTTTTTAAAGCGTGGTTTTTTCCATCATCAGCTCGAGAACAGCTATTGCCGCCGCGCTCTCTATAACGGGAACGGCGCGGACAACTATGCACGGGTCGTGCCTGCCTTTAATATTAAGCTCGGTGTTTTCATGCTTTTCAATATCTACGGTATTTTGCTTTTGTGAAATTGACGCGGTCGGCTTTATTGCCGCTCGGAATATTATTGGCATACCCGAGGTTATGCCGCCGAGACTTCCTCCGTGGTTGTTTGTCGCGGTTTTTACCGTACCGTTTTCATATATAAAGGGGTCGTTGTTTTCACTCCCCTTGAGCTTAGAGCCGTCAAAGCCCGAACCGAACTCGATGCCCTTGACTGCGGGAACTCCGAACACTATTGACGAAATAACATTCTCCACGCCGCCAAACATCGGAGAGCCTATTCCGATGGGAACTCCCGTCACGGCGCTTTCAACAACGCCGCCAATGCTGTCCTGCGACATACGACAGCATTCAATAAGTTCACGCATCGGCGCTTCCGACGCTTCGTCGATCACGGCAAACTTTTTCCGGCCAAGGCTTGCGAGTAATTCATCGGAGATGTTTGTCGGGTCAAACGGCCTGTCCGATATATTTCCTACGCTTAAGATATGCGCGCCGATTTTTATTCCGCGCCTTTCGAGGATCTGCCTTGCGACAGCGCCTGCGAACACCAGCGGAGCGGTCAATCTTCCCGAAAAGTGTCCGCCGCCCCGCAGATCGTTATACCCGCCGTAGCGGACATGACCCGTAAGGTCAGCATGAGACGGACGGGGCGTTGTGAGCAGGTTTCCGTAGTCCTGAGAACGTGTATTTGTATTACGTATAACAGTGCAGAGCGGCGCGCCCGTGGTTTTATTATTAAGTATCCCTGAAAGTATCTCGGGCAGGTCGCTTTCCTTGCGCGGAGTCGCCGTTTTATCGTTTCCCGGAGCGCGGCGAGCCATCTGTGCGAGAAGCTCGTCCATGTCAATATCCTCGCCTGCGGGCAGACCGTTTATCACAACGCCGATCCCGCTGCCGTGACTTTCCCCGAAAATCGAAATTTCTATATTTTTACCCCATGTCGATGACATTCGCATTACCTCCAAGATTATTATAGTCGTGAAAGAAGCTCGGATAAGATTTATTTATACTCTGGCTGTCGGTTATAATAACAGGCTCTGTCGCTCTTGCCGCAGCGACCGACAACGCCATGACGATTCTGTGGTCGTTATATCCCTCTACCGTTCCTCCGTGGAGCGACGGCACGCCGACTATCCTAAGCCCATCGGGAAGCTCCGTGACATCAGCGCCGAGCGCGTTTAATCCCTCGGCTATCGCGTGCAGTCTGTCGCTTTCCTTTATACGAAGTCTTGCCGCCCCCGTTATATTGGTTATCCCGTTAGAAAGCGACGCGACAACAGCTAAAATCGGGACGAGGTCGGGTATATTGCCCGCGTCAATATCTATGCCATGAAGGTCCTTTCTTTTAGATGTTGCGATCCTTCCGTTGACGGTTATGTCTGCTCCGAAGCGGCGCAAAAGTTCAAGGATAGCCATATCCCCCTGACAGGATCTTATATCGAGGTTTTCAATCGAAATATCTCCGCCTAGCGCACCCGCCGAGAGGAAAAACGCCGCCTGCGACCAATCGCCCTCTATGGTTGTGTCCTGCGGTCTGTAGCTTTGGCTGCCGTAGACCTTGTAGCCTGTTTCTGTTTCAGTGACGGCAACACCGAAGCGCGTCATTATATCAAGCGTCATGTCAATATAGCTTTTTGATTCAAGCTCGGAGGTTATCACTATTTCGCTGTCGCCGTGCAGTGTCGGGAGTGCGAGCAGAAGTCCTGTTATGAACTGTGAACTGACATTTCCCGGTATTTCAAATCTTCCCGGGCGAAGCTGTCCGCTGACCTCAAGCGGCAGTCCCCCCGACGTAATACACTTTACTCCTGCTTTTGGCAAACAGTCAAGATATACTCCTATCGGTCGTTCGGGCAGTCTGCCGTGACCGACAAATTTCGCGTTTATGTTTCCCACTCCCGCTATCGGTATCAGGAATCTGAGCGTTGACCCTGACTCGCCGCAGTCGAGGACGGCGTTTTGCTTTGAATACATCATCTTTCCGTCAATAGTCAGACGTTTCTCGATGATAGATACTGCCGCTCCAAGCTCCTTGACGCAGTCTATCGTCGCTCGAATATCGTTAGAAAGCTCGACAGGCTCAAGTTTGCTTATTCCCGTTGCAAGAGCCGCACATATAACCGCTCTGTGAGCTGCGCTCTTTGACGGTGGAACAGCCATAATTCCCGAGAGAATGCTTGGCTCAATTTTTACATTACTCATCAATATCACCCTAAGACAGCATACGGTTTTTACACCGCATCGCAGTAATTATCTCTATTATATCACAAACTTCTCAAATAGTCGAGTGCGGCGAGTGCCTTCCGTGCGCCCGCAAAATAGTAAGTAAATTCTCAAAGTAAATTCCACAGTGGAATTTGCGGTGGAATTTAATCTGATAAGAAAAAAGTGGTAGAATTA
>CANQUS010000047.1 GCA_947627055.1 uncultured Clostridia bacterium
GAAAATGCCGACAACGTTGCCGAAAAAGTAACGGCTGAAACACCCGTCATGGCTGTTGAAGAAGCCACTGCTGAAAATGCCGACGACGTTGCCGAAAAAGTAACAGCTGAAACACCCGTCATGGCTGTTGAAGAAGCCACTGCTGAAAATGCCGACAACGTTGCCGAAAAAGTAACGGCTGAAACACCCGTCATGGCTGTTGAAGAAGCCACTGCTGAAAACGCCGCAGACGTTGCCGAAAAAGTAACGGCTGAAACACCCGTCATGGCTGTTGAAGAAGCCACTACGGAAAAAGTTGAAGAAGAATTTAAATCTGATAAAGAAAATATTATTAAAATAGTAGACAAGTCAACCGACACTAAAGTTAAAAAGCCTGCCGAAAATGAAGAACAGTTTACAGAGCCTACAATTATTACAAAAGAAAAAGAAACCACGGAATATAGAACAGACTTTGAAAAGGGCTATGACGAAATTCCGAAAACTCTGCTAATATATAAAAGAAGCACCGACAAGGATAACTTTATTGTTATGGCTGGTAAGTTCACACGAACGGTCAGAAGCGAGTATCGTGCCTATCGCTTTAGGCCGAATCAAAGTGAGTCTGCTCCTCAGAAGCCTACGGAATCCTCCGGCATAAACAACGCTGACAATGCAAATGACAATCCGTTTGTAACCGATGTAGTCCTCGGCAATCAGCGAAAAAAATCCAATGCCGCCAACAAGCCCGCAGAAAAACGTTTGCGCGAGAAAACGCAGCCTGTAAGGAAAAAAACCTCGCAAAGGACAAACTCACAGTCGGTTGAAGCATCAGAAACACCCGTAAATGCTCCAAATGCAGTCGTAAAACCTCACCCTGTTGTATCAAAGCCTACACTACCGAAAATTCCCGTTCCGAGCATTATGCACAAAAAGCAGACACCTCAAATCATGCCGGAAATAAAACCACAGGAGGAAATCAACGAAGCGAGGAACGAGGAAAAGCCAAAGCAAAAATCGAAAAATCAATCGGCGGCACGCGCAGCAATAAAAAAGGAAGCTAAAAAGCTAAAGCTTTTTAGCGATGACGAGGGCGATACATCAGAAGAGGCAGAAACCGCATCGGAAAAGCGCGAAATAGAAGAATACAGAAATCGCGACGAGGAAAAGGAGATAAAATCCGAATTATCAGCGAACTATCACAGGCTGACAGTTCGCTTGGCAGTCGTATCAATAGTACTGTTTTTGTCAATAGTACTCGATATACTTACTGCGGTTATGAGCGAAACATTCCTGAACATGACGTTCGGATGGCTTCTCGTTGCATTTATAAACGCGGCAGTTCTCGCGGTGGCTGTATCCGCCTGCTACATACCCATAACTAACGGAATAGTTCCGTTGAAAGGGTTCAAGGGCAATTCCGATACAGGTGTTGCATTTGCTGCGTTTGCGGGGATTATTCAATCATTCGTTTCGTTCTTCTCACCCGATTCGTTTATAGACGGAACCTTCCACTACTATACAACGCTTGTTATTTTGGCACTCCTCATAAACTGCATTGGCAGAATGATGATAGTTACTCGTGTTCGCGAAAACTTTAAATTCATAACTATGAACAGGGAGCTGTATGCCGGGAAAATCTATACCGACGAAAAGAACGCAAAGAAAATGTACTCCGGCGCGCCTCTTAACAAACCGTTGATAGCGTACAGAAAGAAAACACATTTCCTTTCAGATTTTCTCAGGCTCTCATACGCTCCCGACCCGAGCGAAAACATAGCAGCAAAAATTGCTCCGTACACATCCGCAATATCCTTGATATGTGCTGTAATATATGCTATTATCGGCGGCGGTGTCGCCCAGGGCGCAAGTGCGTTTGCACTTTTTGCCGTTATACTCACACCTGTATGCGAGCTTATCGCGGTCAATCTGCCTATCAAAAAGCTTTGCTCGGCTGTCCTCGCCAGAGGCTCTATGGTGACAAGCTTTGAATCCGTAAAGCAGTTCTGCGATACAAATGCTATAATAATTGATTCCGCCGACCTCTATCCGTCGGGAACGGTAACAATGAGCGGTATCAAAACTTTCAGCGGCAGCAAGGTCGATGACGCGATCAGAGGGGCAGCAGCGGTTATGCTGGCAGTAAAAGCTCCTATGTCGAATATGTTTGAAAATATAGTTCAGGGAAAGAGAGACACTCTCCCACACGTTGAAAGTGTTATATACGAGGACGGACTCGGTCTTGTCGGCTGGGTAAGCGGACAAAGGATTCTGCTCGGCAACCGCAGGCTGCTCGACGCTCACGGGATAAAAATTCCCTCAGCCGACTACGAGAAAAAGTTCACAAGCGCAAACAAGCAGGCTGTCTACCTTTCTCTCGGCGGAGAGCTTGTAGCAATGTTTGTTGTTAATTACAGGGGTGACAGGCGCATAGCCGAGGAACTGAGAAGTCTCGAGCAGAATGGTGTCGCTATCCTCATAAGAACGATAGACTCAAACATCACTCAAGACAGAATTGCCGAGGATTTTGGTGTATACTACCGCACGGTCAAAATACTACCCACAGGTCTCGGCAACATAACAAAGGAGATGACCGATACCCCTGACGAGGAAACTCGCGCATATATTGCGACAAAGGGTGACATCAAATCCCTTGCAAGGGCTATATCGGGTTGTATCAGAATAAAGTCAAATGTAACGCTCTCGATAGTTATTCAGATGTTTTCTATAATTCTCGGGTTCATACTTGTAGGAACTATCACCTTCGTATCGGGTGTAACAAGACTTAATATATTAGAGCTTCTTATCTACTACGCATTCTGGATAGCCGTCACAATCATTGCCCCCGCCGTCCGCAAACCATAAGTCGAGTGCCTCCACAGCGCCCCGCCGGACACGCAAGTCGTGCAGTCGCTCGTCACCTCGCTCGACACTGATAAGGGAAGCCTATGTCCGCGTAGGGAAGAAGCTACCAATGAACTGCAATCAGCATATGCAGGTTCAGCGCTAATTACTTCCCTCGCTATACACAAACAACCTATAACGATGTCGAAATTTTTCCTTGCACGGCGAAAAATAACCTCGCATTCTGCCTGCGGGGGCATACCGCCTTATGGCGAAAAACGACTTCGCATCACGCCTGCGGAGGCACTCCGCTACATTTTATTTATGGGAATGATAGAATTATGAAAATTGCACCGTCAATGCTATCATGCGACTTCTCAAAAATGGGAGAAGAGCTTGTACGAATAGATAACGGAGGGGCAGATCTCATACATCTTGATGTTATGGACGGACATTTCGTCCCTAATATCACAATAGGTTCTGATATTGTTTCTGCTCTGCGTCCTTATTCAAAGCTGCCATTCGATGTTCACCTGATGATCGACTACCCGTTCGACTATATAGAGCAGTTCTCAAGGGCAGGAGCAGATATTATAGCCTTCCATATTGAGGCTAAATCCGACATCACTGCCACTATCGAAAAAATCAACTCGTTCGGTGTAAAGCCAGGACTTGTCATTAAACCCAATACCCCCGCAGAAAGCGTTTTTCCATATCTCGACAAGGTCTATATGATCCTCATTATGACTGTCGAGCCGGGCTTCGGCGGTCAAAGCTTTATGGCGGATATGCTTCCAAAGGTTGCTGTAATTAAGAATAAAGCCGCAGAAATGGGACTTGACATACTTGTTGAGGCAGACGGCGGTGTCAACGAAAATACTATTGCTCAGGCTGCACGCGCCGGAATTGACATATGCGTGTCGGGGACAGGAGTATTTAAGGCGAAGGACGCATCGGAGGCTATAAGCAATCTAAAGCGGATTTCAGATGACGCCTTAAAGTAAAGGAGTTATATTATGACAGAGAATTTTAACGAACTTGAGGCACAATGTATGTCATGTAATAGGTGTCGCCTTTGTGAAACAAGAACCAATGTTGTATTCGGTGTCGGTGTTCCCGATGCGGAGGTCATGTTTATTGGAGAGGGTCCAGGACAAAACGAGGACGAACAGGGCGAACCATTTGTGGGCAGAGGCGGTCAGCTTCTCGACAAAATGCTGACAGCGGTAGACCTGGACCGCAAAAAAAATATATACATAGCTAATATAGTAAAGTGTCGCCCACCCAAAAACCGAGATCCGCTGCCCGACGAACAGACAGCGTGTATCGATTGGCTTAGAAATCAATTTGCGATAATTCGCCCTAAAATAATAGTATGCCTCGGCAGGATTGCCGCCGCGAAGATAATCAATCCGGATATTAAAATCACGCGCGAACACGGCATATTTTTCGAAAAAAACGGCGTCCTGATGATGGCTACACTTCACCCGGCAGCACTCCTCAGAAATCCGAAAAACAAACCTGCCGCGTTTGAGGATTACCTAAAATTACAGAAAAAAATCAAGGAGATTTGTGACCATACATATTGATCCGTTTTGAATATAAGCAGCACAAGTCTGATAATCATTCGATAAGCATTCGGGAGTGATAGAATGTGAAAAAAAATAAAATAATTTTCTATATCGTCGCAATAGCTATAGTTGTCGGGATATCCGTTCTCGCAATAACTCTTTCGGGAAATTCTGGTGCATTTTACCTGTGTCTTGGTATTATTGCAGGAGTTGTCGCAATAATAATTATGAAATCTCTAAACTATAGGAAAAATAATAAAAAGTAAGGAGTACTTTTAATGCCATTCATTGAACTTAAAACAACAGAAACAATTTCAAAAGAAAAGGAAACAGAGTTGAAAACAGCCTTCGGAAAAGCTATTGAACTTATCCCAGGTAAAAGCGAGCAGTGGCTGATGCTTGACTTCTGTGATAATCAAAAACTGTGGTTTAAGGGCAGCAACGAGCCGACAGCAATACTTGAAGTAAAGATATATGGCGCCGCATCACCGCAAAACTACAACGACCTTACCGCAAGGTTGACCGAGTTGGTTTCCGATACTTTAGATATTCAAAGCACAAGAGTATATGTGAAATATGATGAGATAGAATACTGGGGCTATGCCGGCAGTAATTTCTAAGGCTTTGTCGATAGTTGTATTAAAGAGAAAAATTTAAATGTAAACTCAGGCAGCTACGGGAATGTAGCTGCTTGAGTTTTTATTTTTCTTTGTAGACTCCACTTGGTTACACCAACATTTATTGCAGAATAGAGCTATTTTAAACAATTTTTTGATAATACATATGCAAAAAGCAAAAACAAGCTGTTACACTCGTCCTTGATTTTTAATAAAAACCACTTTTATGTAATAATATTATCCCTATAATAACGTTAAATTCATAATAATACTTGATTTTATTTCAAATTTTGCTATAATATTTATGATATTTATTGATAAGAGAAAGGTGCGATAATGATGAGTAGAGTTTCTAAGGATGTAGGCCATTTTTTCGAAGATTATTTTAAAAGAGCTACAAGTCCTATGCTGACACTATATCTTCTCAAGGAAAAGCCTATGTATGTCTACAAGCTTTCTCAGGAACTTGAAAAACGCAGTAATAAGACATATAAGATGAACTTCCTCTACCCCGTGCTATATCGTTTACAGGAGTTGGGATATGTAGTTGAGTATTCTCAGGAAATCACCGAAAGCCATAGAACACGCAATTACTATGCTATTACCGATGAGGGCAAAAAATATCTTGATAAAATGATTGAACAGTACAGGGAACTTCTTTCAGCTGTCGAGGTAATCATGAACAGCGCACCCGTCGACAATAACAGTACAGACTGAGAGCGTTTTAATATTCAAACCGTACTGATTCGGTATTTATACTACACTTCCCTTTTGTATAAATTTTGGGGACTGTCGCTTTCATTTATTTGCGCCAGTCCCTTTTTGCATTGCTACAGATTTCTCACAATACTCTATTCAAAATAAAAACATTGAGCAGTAACTTGCGAAAAAATCATGATTATGATAAAATAATAGAAAATTGATAGACTTTGAGGTGAAACCGTGAAAATATCGACAAAAGGAAGATATGGTGTCCGTATGCTTACCGATCTTGCCGAACACAAAAACGAGGGCTATATCGCACTAAAGGATATTGCCGAGCGCCAGAATATTTCCAAAAAATACCTTGAGCAAATAGTTCCGCTTTTAAATAAAGCGGGTATTCTAAAGGCAAACCGCGGCTTTCAGGGCGGGTACGCTCTTGCAAAGGACGCCGAACAAATAACCGTCGGCGAGGTACTGCGCGTAACAGAGGGCAGCATAGCTCCTGTTGCCTGTCTTGATTTTGAACCTGTCAACTGTGATCGAGCCGCGCAATGCAAAACTCTTTTTATCTGGCAAGGATTGTACAGAACCATCACAGACTATCTTGACGGTATTACGATCCAAGACATAGTTGATAATAATATGCAAGATAACTATGTGATTTAACCCCCGAAAATTTTGTAACACCTCTCTGACTTTCGCGTATACTGAAGTATAACCCAACGAAAGGAGAGAAAAAAACAATGTGCAACAACTTCTTAGGCAACACAAGCAACTGCGGCTGGATCGTTATTCTTATCCTTCTCCTCAGCTGCTGCGGAAACAACGGCGTTTCTGAAGCAAGCAACAACGGCTGCGGCTGTGGCTGCTAATCCCCCCTGATGATAAGAAAAGGACTGCACGCGAGAAATCGCTGTGCAGTCCTTTTCTTAATCTTATTCAATAAGTAGTTTTGTCATTCAACGTGGCTTCTGCGCCTGAGTTATATTTTAATTTTTGATGAGTGAAAGTACAATATCGTCTACCTGCAACAATGCGTCATCGATTTTTGTATTATCCTTAACGCCCGCCATAGCTCGTTCAGGCTTGCCGCCTCCCTTTCCGCCGACTATCTCGGCAACCGCCTTGGCGATCTTGCCCGCATGCGCTCCCTTTTCAACTGCTTCCTTGCCACAGGCAACAGATATTGTCGCCTTTCCGCCGTCGATACCGAAAATGACAGAAACAGCCTTAGGGTCGGATGACAGGACATTATCCGCCATATTTTTCAGCATATCGGAGTCGGTGTTAGTGAACGCGGCGGAAATTATTCTGACGCCGCTCTTAAGCTCTGAATTATCAAATAAAGAGTTGAGCTTCATTGCCGCAAGGGAACTGCTGAGCTTTTCTATTGAGCGATCCTTTTCCTTTAGCTCTGCCGCGATATTTTCGCAAACGCTAATAAAGTCACCTATATTATTAGCCTTAAACGCCGCCGCACTTTTCTTAATGATGTTGTTAAGCTCATTCATCGAGTTCAATATCTCGCGTCCTGTGATAGCCTCGATTCTTCTCACGCCGGCAGCAACAGAGCTTTCGCTGATAATTTTAAACATACCTATTTTTGCAGTATTGTCAACATGGGTACCGCCGCAAAATTCCTTTGAGCAGTCACCTACCGAGACGACCCTTACAACGTCACCGTATTTCTCACCGAAAAGAGCCATCGCGCCGAGCTTTTTTGCCTCATCTATGGGCATCTCACGGCATTCAACGTCAACAGCGTCAAATATAACATCATTGACAAGCTTCTCGACGCTGCACAGTTCCTCGTCAGTGAGCGCTGAAAAGTGAGTAAAGTCAAAGCGCATTCTATCCGGAGAAACAAGCTGTCCCGCCTGCTCAACATGATTTCCTAAAGTTTTGCGCAGTACAGCCTGAAGAATGTGAGCGGCCGTATGGTTTCTCATTGTGGCAAGGCGGGTTTGCTTATTGACCTCTGCCGAAACATTATCTCCCTCGGAAATAACACCCTGTCTGACTATACAATGATGCATAAATATACCATTGTTGTCTTTGGCTGTTCCGAGAACCTCAAGCTCGCAGCCTTTAGCTTTAATAATTCCTACATCGCCTGTTTGACCGCCGCTCTCTGCATAGAACGGAGTCCTATCCAGAATAATAACAGCCTCCTCGTCGATTCCGGCAAACTCCGTTCGCTCACCGTTCTTTAGAATGGCGGCAACCTTCGCGTCCGAGGTAAGCTCACTGTAGCCGAGAAATTTTGTTTTATCAATTCCGCTCAAATCGGCAGCATTGCTAAGCCATGCATCATTTCCTGCCTTTATGCTCGCTTTCTTTGCTCGTACCTTTTGCTCGTCAAGGAGTCTCCTGAAGCCGTCCTCATCTACCTTAAAGCCACGTTCGTTAGAAATTTCCTTGATAAGGTCGATAGGCAGACCAAAGGTATCGTTGAGCTTGAAAGCATCATCTCCAGAAATAGTTTGCAGTTCTGACCGCTCGATAACCTTATTCAAAAGCTCAAAGCCGAGCACAAGCGTTTTAGAAAAATTTTCCTCCTCCATGCGGACAACCTTTGTGATGATTTCGCGCTTTTCTTCAAGCTCCGGATATGCGGGATTTTCTTCAATAACCGTATCAACAATCTTGTATAGAAAAGCGTCATTTATTCCTAGGATCTTTCCGTGTCTTGCAGCACGTCGAAGAAGTCGTCTCAGGACGTAGCCTCTGCCCTCGTTCGATGGCATAACACCGTCGCCGATCATAAATGTAACGCTCCTGATATGGTCTGTCACTACACGGAGTGAAATATCTGTTTTTTCACTTTCGCCGTACTTGACGCCCGAAATTTCGGAAACGTGTTTCATAATATTCTGAACAGTATCGACTAAAAACAGGTTATCTACTCCCTGCATAATACAGGCAAGTCTTTCAAGTCCCATACCCGTATCAATATTTGGATGGTCAAGCGGAGTGTAGTTGCCGTTTCCGTCGTTTTCAAATTGAGTAAATACGTTATTCCAAAACTCTACATATCTGTCACAGTCGCAGCCAACCCCGCAGGTCGGCTTGCCGCAGCCGTACTTTTCTCCCCTGTCAAAATAAAGCTCCGAGCAGGGGCCGCATGGTCCGGAGCCATGCTCCCAAAAGTTATCCTCCTTACCAAGGCGGACTATCCTATCCGGAGATACTCCGACCTCCTTTGTCCATATGTCGAACACCTCGTCATCGTTTTCATAGATAGAAACCCAAATCTTATCCACGGGCATCTCAAGAACCTTCGTGCAGAATTCCCATGCCCATTGGGTAGCTTCATGCTTAAAGTAATCCCCAAAGGAAAAGTTTCCGAGCATTTCAAAATACGTACCATGGCGAGCGGTAATACCTACACGCTCAATATCGGGAGTACGGATACACTTCTGGCAGGTGGTCACTCTCTTTCTCGGCGGTGTGACCTCTCCGGTAAAAAATTTCTTCATAGGAGCCATTCCCGAATTTATCAGCAAAAGACTTTTATCATCCTTAGGTATCAGCGGAAAGCTCGGCAAGCGCATATGTCCCTTAGATTCAAAAAACGACAAATATTTTTCTCTCAGTTCGTTAAGTCCTGTCCATTCCATTTTCTTCACCTTTTTAATAACTTAATATTATTTTAAACCACACAAATTATATTATATTCCCTTTTCCCATTGTGTCAAGCACTAACTGCACGCAAACTGGTCGAGTGCCTCGACACGCAAGTCGCGTAATCGCTCGCTTACGCTCCGCTCGACGTCAGCGAGAGTTGTTTATGTCCGCGTAGGGACTAAGTTTCCAATGAACTGCAATCAGCACACATCGTGCCACGCCACGCGAGTTCAGTGCTAATTAAGTCCTGCGCGGTACATAATAGCCCCCTATCAGTGTCGAAATTTTTAGCCGCACGGCGAAAAATGACCTCGCGACTTGCGGGCGGGCGCTGCCCGCCGCGTAGTCGCTCGCTTACGCTCCACTCGATGTCAGCGAGAGTTGTTTATGTCCGCGTGGGGACTAAATTACCAATGGGCTGCCGTATGCAAATTCAGTGCTAACTAAGTCCTGCGCGGCACACAATAGTCCCCTATCAGTGTCGAAGTTTTTTGCCGTATGGCAAAAAACGACCTCGCGACTTGCGGGCGGGCGCTGCCCGCCGCGTAATCGCTCGCTTGCGCTCCGCTCGATGTCAGCGAGAGTTGTTTATGTCCGCGTGGAGACTAAATTACCAATGGACTGCCGTATGCAAATTCAGTGCTAACTACGACTTGCGCGGTACGTCATAGTCCCCTATC
>CANQUS010000048.1 GCA_947627055.1 uncultured Clostridia bacterium
GCGGACGCACAAAACGAAGCAAAAACGCGGGAGAAGACAACTCAAAGTTTTTGCCAAGCTTTTTTCAAAAAGCGGAAACCGCCGCCGCAGGCAGGCGGAGAGATAATCAATAAGCTGAAAAAGGCGGACGCACAAAACGAAGCAAAAACGCGGGAGAAGACAACTCAAAGTTTTTGCCAAGCTTTTTTCAAAAAGCGGAAGGGGGTTATTTTATGTTTTTGATTACTTCCTTAAGATTGTTGTTTATGTTTTTCATCTGAGCATAGATTTCCGAAAGCTTGTAATCGCCGTTAATGAGCTTCTTTATCTCACGGTCGTTTTTGCTGTAATCAGGCGAATCCGCGATAATAGTATCAAAGCCGCTCGGATCGTAGCTGCATGCATACTTAAGATCCATATTCTGATATGTTTCCGTTACAGTTACCTTTATTTCGTCCTCACCGATGTTTGAGGCATACATTTCCCCGTGATACTTTGACGAGATGACAGACTTGTTGTCAAACTCCGCCGTACAGGAATTAAGCTTTCCGAACTTAAATGTAATATATTCAGTACGCACGGAGAGATACTTTTCGCCATTTTCGGTGATTATACTTGAATCGTAGCCGAGACCCGCAAGCTCCCTTTCGTAGTCGGAGTAATTCTCTATCAGACTGTTTTTATTGTTTGCGAGAGATGTATTTCCGTTCATTTTAAACATAAGTATCATGAACGGCAAAAGTATAACGATCAAAAGTATCAACACAAATACAGGCATCTTCTTACTCATATGTAAGCCGCTCCTCAAAAAATAAATCTCACACTTATTTTATCATACTTTACAAATATGTAAATACAAAACTGAAATTTTACTCGAGAAACCTTTTCAGAACCTCGACAGACCTCTGAGCCGCACTTTCGCAAAAGGTCATATACTCGACGCTGTCATCCTCGCCGCTCATGCTGTCGGAAATCGAACGTAAAATCGCAAACGGCACATCGTTAATAAAACACACCTGTCCTATACTGCCGCCCTCCATCTCACAAACGACAGCGCCAAAAAGCTTGTTAAGCCTAAGACGCTCATCATTGCCGGATATGAACCTGTCCCCCGTCGCGGCTGTGCCGACCTTCGGCTTTATACCGCAGACCTCGCAGGCTGATAATATTTTTGCCGTGAGAGCCTTGTCACACGGTATCCTGTCATAGCTGCCGTTATGCAGAAAAAGCGTCGCAGGCGGATCGCCGAGGGCTGTCGTATCCATATCGTGCTGCACGACGTCCGCCGCGACGACCACATCACCTGTTTTCGTTTCAAGCGATGTCGCACCGCCGATACCGATATTTATTATACATTCGGGAGAATATTCGAGTATCATGGTCTGCGAGCAAACGGCGGCGTTGACCTTGCCTATGCCGCACTTTGCCACGACGCACTCGCTTTTTCCGATCCTGCCCGAGTGGAACGTTATCCCGCTGAGCTTTCTTTTCTCTCTGTCAGTCATGGCGGCTATAAGCCCCTCGACCTCAACGTCCATTGCCCCGATTATCCCTGTCATCGGCTCATTCTCCTTTATTTTAATGAATATACCTTTTGATAAATCATCATTTATTTTCGTCGCTGTCCTTCTTTTTAAATATAACAAACTTGCTCGCGATATAGTTTAATATAACCACAACGACCGCACCGATAAACTTTGCTATGAGCTCGTTGAGCTTTTCATCAGGGTGCAGAGTAATAACGTCGATAAAGAGCCACAGCAAAACCATCTCCGCGACGAGAGAAAATAACCTTGCCGCGACAAATTCCGCCGCCTCGATAAATTTCTTCTTTGCACCCTTGGCTTTAGAATTAAAAACTATGCTTCTGTTTGTAAGATACGCAAAGGCAACGCCCACGACCCATGCGATGCAGTTTGATACCTCGTAGTGAATACCAAGGCTAATAAATATAAAGTATACTATATAGTTTAACACCGTTGTCAAAACTCCAAAAATAAGATAAAGAACTAATTCCTTATACTTATTATAGAGCGACATTATTTTACTTTTCTCTTTCATTTTATACTTCCTTACTCGGTTGCTTCGTAAGTTTCAGATGTGCCGGAGACATCTTCGTCCTCGGCAAACGCTGCAATATCTTTGTTTTTGGAGAGAGCCTCAGCATTGTCAACAAGAGTCTTTGCCGTTTCAAGCTCCGTTGTACCGACAGCGGCATCATTAAGCGTAACGACAACCTTGCCGTTCTTTTCAAACAGCTTAAGTGTATCCGTTCCCTCACCGTTCTCGTAAACAAACTCGACAGTAAGCACAGGTACTGCGTTTTTGTCGATTCCCGGAGCTTTGTCGCTTCTTGTGAGGGAACTCAAATTTCTAAGCATTATGTCGAAGCTGCTCTCCGAAATTTTTTCTCCCGAAAGCTGAACCGTTGTGTTTATTATCTCCTTTTCGTCCTCGTTCACGGTAGTTTCATGCGACGTTATGTACTTGTCTGTTTTACCGCTGTATGAGAATGCGGCTGTTTTAAGATCTGCGACGTTCGGATAAATGATTTTTGATGTCGTATAGTCGCTCCCGTCGCTGCCCATGAAGTCAATAACATCTCTTGTGGTCTTATAGATGATCTTGCCCCCGTCCGCCATGATATAGCAGTCGCCTGAGTCATCAGGCTTTGAAACAATTAGCTTTTCCTTTCTCAGCGACGTAGTAGTTTCAAATATGTAGTACGGCTCGGAAAGTCCGTATTTCTTAATATCACTCTCGGTCACATCGATCTTAACGACAGAGTCGGCAACGAGTGGAAATATAGACGAATCACACAGCGTTTCTATCTTATAATCGTCACAGGCAGCTCTGCTCGGTGAGGACATATAAAATGCGGAAAGTATTGATAGAGTGCTGCTTTTGATTGTAAGAGGAGTCTTTCTGCCGGAGCCGCTTACATGGATGCTCTTTAGCTCATCTTCATCACTTAGCGCCTCAAGGAGGGTTTTATCAAACATCTGCAGCTTTTCAACAAGCATACTTGAAACAGAACTGCTGTCAACAAGATATACAGCTTTCTCATCATTCATTCTTACATAAGTTCCCTCATCGCCGGGGGCGTCGTTTCCGACTTGTACCTTTATTTCGTTTCCATCAGAAAAGCGTATTTCTACCGTTGAGCGCGGAGAGTCAAGTCCGTATTCCGAGTCGGCTTTACCCTTAGAGTTTATCGTTCTTGTTGCCGCAAGGTTAGAGCAGCAATAAGCAAGCTCCTCAGCCTTATCATAGTCTATCATATATTCGTTATGCTCCTGCATGGTAAATATAGTCACCGATTCCGTACCCGTATCGCTTGAGGGGGAATCAGACGCGGTATCGGAGCTTACGTCGGAGGTCTCATACACGGTTCTGTACGGCATGAGTGTATATTTGCCGCCGCTGTTGTTCACAACGATCCGCTCAATATCCTTTGACGATTTTGAGATAAGCGCAGCCGCTCCTGTTGAAGTCTCATTGTTATAATCGCTTTGTACATCAGGAAGTGTGAGCAGAAATATCAGCGTCCCCGCGAGAAGTGCCAGAACTACACCCGCCGCGATTATTATTTTAACTTGTTTTTTCATATGTACACTCCTAAAACAGTTACTGACTCGTTGTGGCGTCGGTCGGCTCAACATACAGTGTTTTTTGATTCACATATATGACCATGCCGGGCTTTGCTCCCTGCGGCTTTGAAACGTATCGTATCTTAGTATAATCAACCGGAACCTTACCCGCGCTCCGTGCCTTGCTGTGATATGCCGCAAGGCGTGCCGCGAAGAGTATCGTTTCGTCATCGGGAGTCAAGCCGTTTGTTATTATAACAGTATGTGAGCCGGGGATTTCCTTGGTATGAAACCACAGATCGTTCTTATCCGCCTGCTTTAATGTCAGCTTGTCGTTTTGGCGGTTATTCCTTCCGACAAGTATCGTAAACCCGCTGTTCGACTTGTATTCAAGCGGTCGGAGCGCAGCCTCCTTTTTCTGTTTTTTACGGCTCGTCCGAATATACCCCTGCTCCGACAACTCGGCGCGTATCTCGTTAAGTTCACGTTCGCTTTCCGCCCTGCCTATACTGTCTAGCACCGTTTCAAGGTACTCAAGCTCCTCATAAGCCTTGGCTATCTGAACGGTAAGCATCTGCTCAGCCGTCTTAGCCTTTCGATAGTCCTTGTAATATTTCTGTGCGTTTTGTGTCGGAGAAAGCGCGGGATTCAGCTTTATTCTTATTGTTGAGAGGTTCTCGTCATAGAAATTCTCCGCCTCACAGTATTCGTCGCCCTTATTTATACGATAAAGATTGGCCTCAAGAATATCCCCGCAGATCCTCAGCTTTTCCCTGTCGGCGCAGGCGGCAAGCTCGGACTGCTGGGCGGCGATTTTTCGGGAAAGTCTGTCGCAGGCGTTTGTCAGCAGCTTTGACAGATCCTGCGAACGCGCCCTCATTCTCTCTATCGAGTCCCTGCGCGAGTAAAACTCATCGAGCAGTGTGCAAAAGCTCGGACAATGCTCGATCACCATACCTTTTCCGTATTGAGCAATATCGAGAAACGCAAAGTCGGTCGGCTTTCCGGCGCTGTCCTTAACGAGTACAGGCTCACCGCTCATATCAGCCGCTGTTTCTGCTGTACGCTCAAGAAAGTACAGCAAGCGCCTCTCATCCTCGCCCGTCATTTCCTTAGAGAAAATATCGTTCCCTCGTCCCGTCAAGTGAGCAAGCTCTCGGCATATTATAGGCGAAACTCCCTGAACAGTTGAGAGCAAAGCCTTAGAAAGCTCTGTATTTGTCGGCAAAGTCTTTATAGCGGCAGTGATTTCCTCGGCGGTGCTTTCGAGCATATTCAGCTTATTCTGTTGTGGCGGGAGCTCGTACTTAACTCCGGGCAGGACGAGCCTTTTCGAGGACATAGTAGGGTCAACGCGCTTTAAAGCGTCGATGATAACTCCGTCTCCGTCAACAAAAATGACATTACTATATTGCCCCATGATTTCAACCGCGAGTGTCATCATAACAGTATCACCGAGTTCATTTTTCCCCTCAAAGTCGAGGAATAGTATTCTCTCAAGCTGCGGCTGACGGATACCTCTCAGCCTTGCCCCCGAAAGTCTTTTTCTCAAAAGCATACACAGCATAGGAGGAGTCTGCGGGTTTTCGGGTGTGAAGCAGGTTATATTGATTCTCGGGCTATTAGCTCTTGCCGAAAGCAGGAGTTTTTTCGAGCCGCTGTCACGGGAACGCATTACGACTATCAGTTCATCTCCTGACGGCTGATATACCTTATCCACCCTGCTCTCCGCAAGATCTTTTATCAATTCATTTTTAATATGTCTCAGAAACACTCCATCAAGTGCCATTAAACCCCTCCTTCCGATTTTTACGCTTTTTGTAAAAAGCTTGGCAAAAACTTTGAATTGTCTTCTCTCTCTGGTTTGATTCGATAAGCTTGCAAACCTTATTCAAATTATTTATGCCCTTCACCGCCCGCGGCGGGTGCGGCTCTCATATCACGCTTTAAAGCGCTGACGGCAGCATATTACCTCCGCAGACACAAGCGTTTCTAAGCAATTGTAGAGCGAAGCGCAGGCAAATCACGCGGGGAGCTCCCTGCATTTATATATACTGTATTCCATCGGTATATTTCTCAGATTGGTAAAATTCTATCTCAGGGAACTTTGCGCTTAGCCTTTTATAAATCACAGGTACAACAAGCTCCTCACACTTTCTGTGTCCGACGTCAAATATCGCGATTCCGTTTTCTCGTGCAAACAAAATCTCGTGATGCGCTATTTCACCTGTTACAAAAGCCTGTGCGCCGTGGGTCTTTGCGGCAAAGATGCCCTCTCCTGCCGCCCCTGCGGCTACTGCTGCTCGGGTTATCATCTCTCCGCAATCGGAGAACCGCAGTCCCTCGCAATTAAACGAGATTTTTATCAGCTCGGCAAGCTCCCTCGCCGTCATCGGCGCGGCAAGTGTTCCGACAAGTCCTCCGCACGACTCAAGCGGCTCCTGACCTTGCAGACCGATCGTGTTGAACATAGCAACATTCGTTCCGTCACAGCTAAAATCGAGATTGGTATGAGCGCAGACAGCGCCTATTCCGCTCTCCGCGAGGAGGTACGGCACGCTTCCCGCAACAAGCCTTTTTATCGGGTGGAATATGATGGGATGGTGACTTACTATAAGCTGTGCCGACCTTTCCCTTGCTTCGTATACGACCTCGGGGGTTATATCGAGCGCAATGATCGCGCGTGTCACTTCTGCGTTTTCATCTCCGACAAGTATACCCACGTTATCACCGTCCATCGCAGTATCAAACGGCGCAAATGTATCAATATAATTATATACATCAACTATTTTGGGCATTATATTTTCCTCCTTTTATTATCTGCACATTTTAACAGCGGTCAATTCATTTTCATACTCTGCGGCCTCGGAAAGTCTGCCCGATTTTTTCAGACCGTTTATTTTCTTTTGGAGCTTTCGCGTTACGGAGTCTATATACATATCACGCTCAACGCCGCTTTCCTTAGTCAGCAGTCCGAGGTATTTGATCTCTGCGGGGCACTCCCGTACCTTTCCGTCATATTCGCTTACCATCACCGAGTACACCTTTTTTGAGCAGATACACGCCTTTTCGGCGATTATCTCAAAACCCTCCGCATAAAGAAAAGAGCGCAGTGAATCCGCGCGGGTCATAGGCTGAAGTATCAGTCGTCTGCTGCCCTCACGAAGCCACGGCGCATTCTTGATTATGGAGGAGATAAGCTCACCGCCCATTCCCGCAATGACTATATCGTATGCGTCCTCGGGTGAAACCCGGTCAAGTCCGTCTGAAAGAACGATTTTTATATTTTTTGCACCGTATTTCCCTATGTTTTCCTCGGCGCTTTTCAGAGGCTTTTTGCGTATATCGGCGGCGACGGCGCTCTCAATTTTTCCTGCAAGAGCAAGACTTATCGGGAGATAGGCGTGGTCTGTACCTATATCGGCAAGACGCGTTCCATCTCTCACAAACGACGCGCACAGGGATAGTCTCTCGTCCGTCAAAAATTCTCTCTTTTCATTGCTCATTACTTATTCGCAAGATGAGCATTAAGCTTTTCTACAAGCTCGTCCGGGTCAACCTCGTGGACCGCGCAGGCCTGCTCGATAGTTTCGCCTCTTGAAGAGGGACATCCAAGGCAGTGCATACCCATCTCAAGAAAGAAAGGCGCGGTAGTCTCGTCGAGGTCAAGAACATCTCCGATAATTGTTTCTTTAGTGATTTGTGCCATTTTGATCATCCTTCCGGAATTTTGAAAATTTGATATTTATATACTTATTATAATATCTGCAAAGCGATTTTTCAACCCTTTGATGCCTTTAAACAGCAAGTTTGCCGCCAAGCGGCGCTTTTGTACAATAGTTATACCCGTGATTTTGCTCTCATATACATAGTAAAAAACGATTTTGTGGAAATCGGGGGAATAATGTGAAGAATATAAAAAGCAGAAGCCTGAAAAAAATGATACCGATAGTTTCCGCTTTAATGCTGTCAGTTCTGGCGGTTATATGCGTTTTTTCGAGATTAGCGGAGTGTACACCCGATTACAGTGACGCCATGGTCTTTGCGGCAAAGCTCTCCCTGCCTGCCGGTGAAACGATCATGAGCGAGGAGGAAAAAATCGTCGAAAGCAGTACTAAAAAAGCGGATACTACATCTCAAAGTTCCGATAAAAACTCTTCCGCAAGCGCGGATAACAGTTCAAGGGCAGTATCCGCGAGCGTCGATACATCGACTCCGACAAAGGAGGAGCTTGACAAGTATGAAAAGGAGCATGAGGGCGAAAATAAATACGAGGTTTACGGAACAAACATAACCGGTAGTGGCGAAAAGTACGATAACTTCTACATAAAGCAGAACGCATCCGAAACTATTGATGTCGGCAAGGAGCTTGAGTCTGAGCTTGGCTTTACTCCCGAAAAAACCGACAAGCCGCAGGTTCTCATCGTACACACCCACACCTGCGAAAGCTACCTTAAGTATGATACCGGCTATTACTACGAAAGCTACTATCCGCGCACGACAGACAACAGTGAAAATGTCTGTGCGGTCGGCGAAGAGATAGCAAAGTCACTCAACGCGCGGGGGATAGTCACTCTCCATGATACGACACAGCATGACAACCCCAGCTACAACGGCGCATATGACCGAAGCATGGAAACTATTCAAAAGTACCTCAAGAAATATCCCTCCATCAAAGTCGTTCTTGATATACATCGTGACGCATTCAGCGCAGACAGTGACGGCTCTATGAAAAAGCCCGTATTTACGACGCCTGACGGTCAAACGGCATCACAGATAATGATAATGGCCGGCTGTGACGTTGACGGTATACGCGATTTTCCCGACTGGCGGTATAACCTGCGTTTTGCGCTCAAGCTGCAGCACAAGGCTGAAACTCTCTACCCCGGAATGACTCGCCCTCTGAACTACGGTGATTTCGCATACAATATGAAGGCAAATACAGGCTCCCTGCTGATAGAGGTCGGAACAGACGGAAACTCGCTTAACGAAGTCAAGCTGACAGGTTCTCTGCTCGGAAATGTTATAGCGGAAACTCTCGAAGATAATATGAAATAATTTTCGCTTCATACTTTCTTATGCACCGCATTTATGATAAAATTAAGGAAAAACTGATTGAATATGACGCTCCGGCTGTACTGTCCGGCAGTTATTTATTCAGTATCCCCTTAAACAACATATAAAGCACTGTACAGAGAGAGGCGAGACATTTTGAAAAAAATCACAGCGTTCTTATTTGCGGTCATTACAGCGATATTTTTCACATATTACACAGCTTTTCCGTCAGCCACGGTTTATGCGGTTTTCTCATATCCCGCAGCAGCTGTCATGAACGATTCCGACGCATCCACTGGTGGCGGGGAACTTTCCATTCCTCAGAACATCGGTACACAAATTCCCGCAACGGAAAAAAGTATACCTATAATAGGGCTTATTATGTGGGCAATAGTTGCCGTTGCGGTAATAACAGCTCTCATCGTGATATTTGCAAATCTGGGCGGCGCCGATGCGTCCCCCGACGCTTCCGTCCGCCGAAACCGTTACCAAAAAAAGCACCCCAAAAAAAGCAAACTCCTCCACGACAGATACTACCGCAAATAAACGCTTTCCCGCTTTTTGTAAAAAGCTTGGCAAAAACTTTGAGCCTGCTTCTCCCGCGTTTTTGATTCGATAAGTTTACTAACCTTATTCAGTTGCTTGCTTTTTCCCCGCCTGCGGCGTCCCGCTTTTTGTAAAAAGCTTGGCAAAAACTTTGAGCCTGCTTCTCCCGCGTCTTTGATTCGATAAGTTTACTAACCTTATTCAGTTGCTTGCTTTTTCGCCGCCTGCAGCGTCCCGCTTTTTGTAAAAAGCTTGGCAAAAACTTTGAGCCTGCTTCTCCCGCGTTTTTGATTCGATAAGTTTACT
>CANQUS010000049.1 GCA_947627055.1 uncultured Clostridia bacterium
GTAAAATCATCAAACGAGTGACCTTTAGGGACAATATCCCTGAAAAGAGTATGGTTCTTTTCGACATGTGGCTTTTGCAGCTTTACTTCTTTCGATACAGTAGTCTGGTCTTTTCCGATTCGTTGCCCTATGGATTTGAAGGTCATGCCCTTGCTTAGACATTCTTGTATTTCGATTCTGTCTTGCAAGGTCATATGTTTATTTTTACTGCTCATAGTCTGAGTCTCCTTTCTCAGACTTAATTCTACCACTTTTTTCTTATCAGATTAAATTCCGCCGTAAATTCCACTGTGGAATTTACTTTGAGAATTTACTGGAGATTTTATAGAGATCAAAACATAAATTATGCACTTTTTGCCCATTGACATATTTACCATATTGTGATATAATTACTTATCGTAATTTGTAGTTTTTATCAACTCAGTCACATATCAAACGTTTCACTGTTTCTCACTTGAGAGAAAACATTATTCAGTAAGTGGTTTGACCCGTCATGGGGCATGGCAGGCACAGCGTAAGCTGCGTGAGTAATCAGCAGGTGGTTTAATCCACTACTGATTACGGTAATGACACCCGACAAAAAACGGGAACATCTTCCCTAAGTTATATTATATATTAAACGGAGGTAATCACAATGAGCGAGACTAAAGGCGTATCTATATACGCAGGAACACAAACAGAGAAAAATCTTGAGGCCGCCTTTGCGGGTGAATCACAGGCAAGAAACAAATATACATATTTTGCATCCGTAGCTAAAAAAGAGGGTTATGAGCAGATAGCGGCTCTCTTCCTAAAAACGGCCGACAATGAAAAGGAACACGCAAAGCTGTGGTTAAAGGAGCTTAATGGCATCGGAAACACAGCAGAAAACCTCGGTGCTGCCGCTGACGGTGAAAATTATGAATGGACTGATATGTATGAACAGTTCGCCAAAACAGCCGAGGAGGAAGGCTTCACGGATCTGGCGCTCAAATTTCGCATGGTTGCCGCAATCGAAAAACAGCACGAGGAACGCTATCGCGCATTGCTGCGCAACGTCGAAGCAGCACAGGTATTTGAAAAAAGCGAGGTCAAGGTTTGGGAATGCCGCAACTGCGGTCATATCGTGGTCGGTATCGCCGCACCTGAGGTTTGCCCTGTCTGCAGTCACCCACAGAGCTACTTCGAAATACACGCAGAAAACTACTGATTACAGAATGCACAGCTTATCGGGAGAGCCTCGCTGCTTTCCCGATATTTTAATCGGCTCACATTTCACCTGCACCACGTTCAAATGCTTTTAATAAGGCTCTCAAAAACTATCAAATGCTTTATACTATCCGCTTGCTTTGAACCGAAGTTTTCCATCATACTCACTTGAATTTTCAGAAAGCTATGATATACTTTATACTATGAAATAATTTTCTTAACAAGAAAGGCAGTACATACAAATGAATAAAAAACAAAAACTAATAGTAAGGATAATTGCTATCGTTCTCGCAGTATTGATGATTGGGAGTATTTTCGGAATTATTCTATCAACAGCAAGATTTTAAAGAAAAAACCGAGGAAAGTCAATTCCTCGGTTTTTTGTTGCTCTTTATGCCGCTATACTTTCAACATTTTCATTATCGGTGCTTTCATCAGATATTTCCCCTTCGCTTTCTACACTTGTTTCCTCTGATCTGTCCGACGAATCGCCGTCCATCGGTGTTCCGCTGCTCTCGTCCTTGAAGCTTTCCGAATCATCTCTATCAGTGGTAACTCGAAGCTCGTTAATGCCGTCAGACTTAACGGTGATCGTTCCTCTCAGGTCTGTTCTAAGCACATAAATCTCATTTTTCTCAAGTGTTTTCAGCGTTTCGGCGTGCGGATGTCCGTACCGATTATCCTTTCCGCATGAAATAATCGCGTAATCCGGGTCAACCTTTTCGATAAAGGTATTGCTCGAAGCACTGTAACTGCCGTGATGGCCTATTTTTATAACATTTGCTTTGATGTCATAATCTCCATCAAGTATCTCCTGCTCGGAGTAATTCTCGGCGTCACCCATAAACAGGAAGCTATGCTGGGCATATTTCATCTGAACAACCAGCGAATAGTTGTTTATGTCACTGTAATAGGTGCTGTTAGGAGCAATGATGTCTATGGTAAGAGATAGCGAAAAATAAACATGAGTGCCGCACTTGCCGTTGATAATTTTAAGTCCTTTATCGGAAACCGCTTTCAGGAAATCCTCATAGGTTTTTGTCGTCACTGCCGCCGACGCTGATGGTTCTCCATCGGATACTTCTGTGCTGCCACCATTCTCCTCTATCTTAGGAGCATACACTCTGCCTATCTCAAAGTTATTGATGACCTCATCCATACCACCTATATGATCCTCATGCGGGTGAGTAGCTATAAGATAATCTATCTTATCTATTTTTTCATTTTTGAGATACTCGACAACGTAATCCGCCGAGGAATCTGGTCCCGCGTCGATCAGTACGTTTTTGCCGTCAGGTAGCAATATAAGCGAACAGTCGCCCTGACCTACATCAAGATACCTTATCTCAAGCCCGTTTCTCTCAACAGGCTTCGACTTTATCTTTTCCCCGCTTTCGTCCGCACTCACAACTGACTGCGGAGATGAAATGCTGTTGTTTTTATCAGCAGTCGGTGTATTTACTCCACTGCTGCTGCTTGAATTATGTGACATAAACAGTGCTGCTACCGCAGCAATCAGAGCAAGAGTAAGTCCCGCGATGAGCGACGGCGTCCCCGCCCTGCGATTATAGCTTTTTCTCTTTCTGCTCAACTTATCATCCCCTTTCTAATTCTTGAAAAATACCCGAGGAATCAAGCTCCGAAAACCCACTAAAGAAATCCTTGAGCTTATAAAGTATTACATTAACACCGCCGATGCTGTCGCTCTCAATATTCATCGGCATAATAGGATCATGAACGCTAAGCCTGAGCAGAAACCATCCGTCGCCGTTATCCTTGTCAAAGGAAACTCTGATCCCTTCATAATTGTCGGGAGCAACATTAAAGTCAGCCCGACTCTCCGCAAATTCCGTCAGATGCTTGATAACATTTTCGCCATAGGAGCGGAAATCCTCGGCAAGGATATTCATTCTTATCTCCTTGCTCTCAACAGGCTCGGCAAACCTCTCAAGGAGAGATTCGAGCGTTTTCCCCTCGCGTCTGAGCTGCGCGAGTTTGATAATGATCTTTGTGCATAGATATGCTCCATCATCGAGAAAATAATTTTCCCTCATTGCGGCATGACCGGAGGTTTCGATCGCGAGCGGGCAGTTTACTCCGAGTTCGTTTTGCCTTAACGCTTCGTTAATGACATTCTTGTACCCGCGCTTAAAGCGAAGGTGCTTTCCGTGAAGTTCATTTTCTATATAATTCTTGAGTCCGCTTGAGGTTATCGAGTCGGTTACAATAAGCCCTCCTTCATTTCCCTCGAGAGCAATAGCCGATGCAATAGCTACGAGCCTGTTTCTGTTAATTTCATTTCCGCTCGAATCAACAGCACCGCCCCTGTCAACATCAGTATCAAAAATCACTCCGAGGTCAGCACCCGCACTCTTGACTGCCGAGCATACAGACGCCATTGCCTCCTCGTTCTCAGGGTTTGGTATATGGTTAGGGAACATTCCGTCAGGCTCGAGATAAAGGCTTCCGTCAGTATCGGCGCCAAGAGGTTGAAGCACCTGCAACGCATAAAAGCCGCCCGCACCGTTTCCGGCATCGACAACTATTTTAAAGCCTTCAAGCGGTTTTTCGTAGTTATCGGCATTAACGGATCTTTTTATCATCTCACGAAGTCTCGCCGAATATTCACTCATGTAATCATATTTTGTAATACTGCCGCCTGAGACTTTTCGGGGAACTTTGCCGTCCTGCGCGAACTCTAGTATAGCCTCTATGTCCTCTCCCTCAAGCCCGCCGTCGCGTGTAAAGAACTTAAGTCCGTTTCTATAGAACGGGTGATGGCTGGCTGTTATCTGCAACGCTCCGTCGCATGAAAGGTCAACTGTCGTCATAAACATTGCGGGAGTGCTTGAAAGCCCGCAGTCGAGTATCTCTGCACCGCTCTCCTTCATGACCTCCGCGCAAAGGGAAAGGATTTGCTCCCCAGAAATCCTCGAGTCGCGTCCGACAGAAATTTTCATCTCGCCTGCGTTTTTGCCGAGCTTTTTCTCTAACCACAGAACAAAACCACCCGCCATAGCTTTGACGGCATCATCTGTGAGATCAACCTTATTTTCTTTATATTCAGTTGCGACGCCTCTTATGTCGGTGCCGCTCTTAAATTGTTTCCATTCACGATTCAGCATGACAAAACCCCCGTAATTATCTCAAAGCCTTTAAACCTTTTTTTGAAGGTCAAGCTCATATCCGTTTATGGTAAGCGTCATGACATCACCTTTTAAAAGATACGGAATACTCAGGCTCTGAATTTCGCCGCTGTATTTATATTTTACCACGATAGTATCTAATCCGCCCTCCTCGCTGAAGCTGTATATGCCGTCGATTTTCGAACTGCCCACATCCTCGCAGAAGCGTCCCTCACTGTCAAAGCTGTAAATAATATCGTTATATACCCATGTTCCGACAACGCCTTTATTTGGCTTAAAGTCTGCTGACGGGTCGAGCGAATATGTCTTTTCCGACTGTCTGAAAACTATCTCATCAGACTCTGAGCTATCTGTTGAATCATCTGTTGTATCCGAATCGGGTTCATTATATAGAACAAGCTTTCGTCCCGAAAATATATCTCCTAAAAGCTCATAGTTATAGGTTATCGTGCTTCCTGTTGCAGTAAAGTACATACTTATATAGTCTTGATCGTTGTTGTCCGCTTCTGTCACATATCCGCCCGCAAAAGTTCTCCCTCCGTTTATCATCTCTGCCTTTGCGGTAAGGCTCTCCTTGTCGGAAAAGTATGACTTCTCGTTCTCAAAAAAGCTCATTTTCTCCTTGTCGGAGAATGCGAACTTCATCTTCTCGGTTTTTGTTGTTCCATCCGTCATCATTATGTCAACATCAGTTTCCCAAACACCTGTTATATCATTGTTAAAGAACACGTACCATACGGCGAATGCAATGACTGTCACGGCAAAAATACACGCTGCGACTATAAGCGTTCTGTTTCGGTATGATTTAACCTTAGTATCATCAATCTTTATTTCCTCGTCGTTCTTTATTCCCTCATCAGGCACAAGCTGTTCATCGACCTTGTCATAAAGTGAAACTTCATCTTCGGATTCATTACTTTCAACATTATCCTTTATATCTTCTGTATTATCATTTATGCTCATTTTGTTACCTCCGAATATATAAATACAGCGACTTTATTATCTGTATATAGTTATTATTTTAACTTAAAACACTTCGGAATACAATACCTACACCCGATTTTATAAAAATTGTAATCTAAAATACATATTTGTTGATATATTTTAGTGTACCACGACATACAAATATTGATAAAAGGAGTGGGATTATTATGTTCATCGTTTCTATCAAACCGACCAGAAAAAAAATAATTATCCTGAGCGCTATTGTTGCTGCCGTAATAATTATTATAACGTGCATAACTCTCTGCTCATCGGACAATGCAAGCGCCGAGGGTGAGAAGGGCAGCTACAGTCTTGCGGCAGAGGGAAACGCGGGCAGAATAGGATTTCTCGAGCAGTTCGGTTGGAAAACAGCAGGTAAACCAGCCAAAACCGAGGACATAACGATACCGTCAAAATTCAATGAAACATATACAAGCTATAACGAGCTTCAAAAGCAGCAAGGACTGGACCTTACTAAATACGCAGGCAAGGAATGTACAAAATATACATATGAAATACTTAACTATGACGGTGACGAAAAAATCGTGGCAAATCTTCTAGTGCTTGATAACCGAGTCATAGGCGGTGATATAAGTGAAAGACAAAAGGACGGTTTTATGCACACATTTTATATGATAGACAGCAGTGAATTACCATCAGCGGTAAGCGAACAATAACATAGACAGCTTAATAGTGACAGCATCTCAGTCCGTAAAAGGAAATGAGGTGCTTTTTTATTTTTCCGGCACAGCTTACGCACACTTTTTCGCTGCCCTTTTGTATTACGACACAAATGCAGAAATATTTATAAAATAACTTCAAATTTGCAGCTTTATGTGATATAATTAGTAAGAATAGCGCATTATGCAATAAATAATCCGCAAAATTTATTTTACCTAAGTGAAGCACTGAATAGATACTGTCTGGCAGTGCAATCTGTGAAGCCGCATTTAATAAGTGTTTCCTTAATATTCCGAACAGGGTGATTATAATTTGAATAATGGAAATTTTGAAAAGAGCGAGGATATAATTGCGGGAAGAAACCCGGTCGCCGAGTCTCTTAAATCAGGCAGAGCCATCGAACGTCTGCTTGTTTCAAAGGGCGAAATGTCCGGCACGGCAAAGGTCATCATCTCAATGGCAAAGGAACGCGGCATACCGATAAAGGAGGTCGATTACAAAAAACTCGATTTTATTTGCCAAGGCGCAAACCACCAGGGTATAGTTGCTATTGCCGCAGTCAAGGAGTATGTCAGCGTGGACGATATACTCTGCAGCGCCGAGGACAAGGGTGAGGATCCGTTCATAATAATTCTTGATAATATAGAAGATCCGCATAATCTCGGTGCGATAATACGAACTGCTGAATGCGCCGGCGCTCACGGAGTTATCATTCCGAAGCGCAGAGCTGCGGGTCTTACATATTCTGTCGGAAAGGCATCGGCCGGTGCGTATGAGTATATGCCCGTTGCCCGTGTGACCAACATTCCCGACGTCATCGACAAATTGAAGGAAATGGGATTATGGATATACGGTGCCGATATGAACGGAGAAACATACTGCTCGTGCGGCCTTAAAGGTTCAGCCGCTCTCGTAATAGGCTCGGAGGGCAAAGGGCTCAGAAAGCTCGTAAAGGAAAAATGCGATGTTATTCTGTCGCTTCCATTACTCGGCAAAATCAATTCCCTTAACGCCTCCGTAGCAGCGGGAATATTGATGTATGAATTTACACGCCAGCGTCTCAATATAAAAGCTAAATAACAGGGAGGGAAAATCATGTCGGATAAAGATAAAAAAATCGCAGATAAATCCAAGGATATTGATTATAAAGCCCTCAGCGGTATGACTGCGGAATTTGGAGATGTCTTTCAGGAAATTAAGAGTGACAAAAGCGATACTTCCACTCAAAAAGCTGCTGTCAATTCGGAGGAATCGGCAATAAGAGGCATATTCGGAAGAATCAAAAAGAAAAGTGAGCAATCTTCCGCTCATGCAGTCCCGAGTGAACCAACGAAAAAGATCACATCAATGAACCTGAGTGACAGTCAGGAGATCCTAGACATAAGCCGCGAGGTAAACATTCAGTCGCAAACAGATAAAATCGTCGTTGTAACTTCTGAGGAAAAAGGTTCTGACGGCATGACTACAATAACCATGCAGATACCAAAACTTACTGATGATGAACTCACGAGGATAAAAAGGTCGGAAAAGCAAAAACACTTCGAAGGTCCGCAAAGCGATAAATCTGATACAACGTTAGAACAAAAATCGTATCATATGCCAGCCAAAAATCCTGAAATAACCGAGAAATCCGAAGCTCAGTCTTCTCAATCGAAAAGGCAATCCAAAGCAGGCAATGAGCCGGACATGATAGAAAATACCGATGATATATTTAAAAAAACAAGCCCTGAAGAAAAACTGCCGCCTGATACGGTGGAGAAAAAGGAAGTTACCCACACTCCTCGGGAGGATGGATATTCCGAAAGCGTCAGCTCCGTAACTGAGTATTCCTTAAACAATGCAAATAATGATTCGGAACAGCCGACCACCTTCAAGGGCAAGCTTTCACGTTTCTTTTCCATCGCAAAGGAAAAGGCTATGTATTACCTCGGATTCGGAGAGGATGATGATTTTGAGGATGAAAATATTTACAGCACAAGCGGTGAAATAGAGCGATATAAAAATGCAAATCCCTTAGATTTTGACGAGGAATATAAGGAAAATATCGTCTATCAGGCTTCAGAGGAGGATAAAAAGGAGAAAGAGCCCGACCTTCTTAAGGTTGCCGCTCAAAATACCGAAATAGCCGGGCTTGATACTATTGAAGCCAAGGAAAGTATGCCCGCTGCCAACGAAAAACCAAAATCGGCAGCATCCGAAATCACTCAGGATAAATCTGAAAAGAAGCAAAGAAAAACGATCTCCTCCGCAGACCTCACTCTCGATGAGATAATTGCCGCAGAGAAAATGAGCGATCACATAGATATTGAAATCTCTCAGGAGGATAACAATACACATAAGAATGATTCGAGCAACAATGATGCCGACTTCTCCATATCATCACAGCTTGATTTTTCTGTTCTTTCCGAACAGGTTGCGGGAGATGTACTCGAACCGCAAGCCTCTAAAATTTCTAAGGAAATAAAGACGAAAAATACTTCTGAGGTTGTAAAAACTGTCAAACCGAAAACACCCGCCGTTATAGCTGTCGAAGAAGCCACTGCTGAAAACGGCGACGTTGCCGAAAAAGTAACTGCTGAAACACCCGTCATGGCTGTTGAAGAAGCCACTGCTGAAAATACCGCCGACGTTGCCGAAAAAGTAACTGCTGAAACACCCGCCATTATAGCTGTCGAAGAAGCCACTGCTGAAAATGCCAACGACGTTGCCGAAAAAGTAACAGCTGAAACACCCGTCATGGCTGTTGAAGAAGCCACTGCTGAAAACGGCGACGTTGCCGAAAAAGTAACGGCTGAAACACCCGTCATGGCTGTTGAAGAAGCTACTGCTGAAAATGCCGACAACGTTGCCGAAAAATTAACGGCTGAAACACCCGTCATGGCTGTTGAAGAAGCCACTGCTGAAAATGCCGCAGACGTTGCCGAAAAAGTAACGGCTGAAACACCCGTCATGGCTGTTGAAGAAGCCACTGCTGAAAATGCCGCAGACGTTGCCGAAAAAGTAACGGCTGAAACACCCGTCATGGCTGTCGAAGAAGCCACCGCTGAAAACGGCGACGTTGCCGAAAAATTAACGGCTGAAACACCCGTCATGGCTGTTGAAGAAGCCACTGCTGAAAATGCCGACAACGTTGCCGAAAAAGTAACGGCTGA
>CANQUS010000050.1 GCA_947627055.1 uncultured Clostridia bacterium
GATTTATTTGCTATGGTTGCTTAACGGTATTTTTTGTGTATTTTGACGAGTATGATTTAAATTTGCTCATTTATAGTATAATATATTAACATTTCATGAACAGTTCCTTAATAATTCTTAGTGAATTTATGTACATAATGACTTTAAAATATAAAATATATAATTATTGTGTTTATTTATATATAGTGATAAAATTATCCAATAATAATAAAATTAAGGTGATGTTATGAAAAAAATAGTGTCTCTTGTTATGTGCGCCGTACTGACCTTGATCACGGCGGGATGTTGTGCTTTTTCGGATGAAAATGTAAGCTCACAACAGGCATCAAAGGTAGAATCGAAAAAGGAAACAAATAAAAAAGAGGAGTCCTCAAGAAAAGAACCCGACCAAAAGGATTATACCAAGGAAACGGCGGAGGGCGGCTTTGCGGAGGACGGTATGCTCGTAGTCAGTCAGGATGGTCACTGGAGAGGCTTGGAGCTGTTCGGAGGCGGTTCGGGTGATTCATACGTCAGCAGCCTTAATGAATTGCGCGGCGAGCTTGCTGACAGCGTAAGGGTATATTCTATGCCCGCTCCGCTTGCATGCGAGTTTTATACTCCGTCAAACTTTTCCGACGTATATGTCAGTCAAGCCGAATGCTTTTCAGATATAGCCGAACGTCTTGACAAGGGAATCGTATCTGTTGATATATGTTCGATTTTTAAGAAGCATACAGAGGAGCATATTTACAGCAGAACAGACCATCACTGGCAGCCTTTAGGAGCGTATTACGCGGCGAGAACGTTTGCCAAGGCGGCAGGGGTACCGTTTGACGATATAAGCAAATATAAAAAGGTGACTGATGAAGGCTATCTCGGAACTCTTAGCGCTTGGTCGGACGATGAAAGGCTTGAAAGCGATCCCGAGGAATTTACCTACTATGAACCGCAAGGGAAAATCTCAACATATTATTACGACCAACAGTTTGAATATCAATATGAGGGCAGCCTGCTTGTGCCGGTTGATGTTGATAACTCGTATTTACGCTTTATCGGGGGCGACGACTGTGCGGTCAAGGTCAAGACAAGCGTCAGGAACGGCAGGAAGCTGCTCGTTGTCAAGGACAGCTTCGGTAATGCCGAGATCCCCTTCTATACAAGCTCTTTCGAGGAGATATATGTTGTTGACATGAGGTACTTTGAACGAAACCTTGTGAATCTCATAAACGACATGGGCATAACCGACGTTCTGTTTACAATGGCGGCTTACTCGGCTGTTGGTGTCAACGCGGACAATATTGAAACATTGATCACACAGGACAGCGGCAGCCATATAACAGACGGACAGCTCCATAAGGACAGCGAATAATAACCGCGTTTTTTCAATAAAAAGGCAAGTGCTAAAAACGCACTTGCCTTTTTAGAAGCCGGCTATCAATCAAAGGTATAGTAGCTGTCATCATCGTAAGTATAATCGTTTGAATATTCATTTGCATAGTCGCCGAAATAGTCAGAGCTATAATCGTCTAAATAAGAGTTGCCGCCGCCATATAAATAATCATTGATGTTGCCGTCGGCAATATTACCGATCTCTGCGTTTTTGATCTCATCTATTTCAACGCTGCTGAGTTTTACCTTTGTATTGTTTATATCCGTAATTTTAATTTCAGCTTTCATACCAAAGGAGTTAAAGTCCAATCCGCTGAAATTGCCCGCGTTGTCAAGCGTAATATCAAACTTAATGTTTAGGCTGTTAAGCGTACTTTCCGCATCGGAAAGGCTTGATTTTATATCATCATACTGCGTCTTATCCTTGAATATCGGTTCTATCGTATCGACGGCGATCTTTGCCGTATCATAAGGATTTATGTTAAAGCTGTATTTTGTGCCGCCGTCTACGGAGCTTTCCTCAATACCGAGCGCTTTCTTGCCCTCATCGCTTTCAAACGCGCCAATGAGGTCATTTGAAACCTCCTCTATCTTATCTGTGTAAATATACTTCTTGACATCATCGCTGATAAGATCATCCCAGTTAGGATCGTTTGTGTCCTCAAGTCTGTCAAAAAACTCATCGAGATTATCTTTACTTACTTCAGCATAGATCATATCCGAGCCTGAGTTTGAAACTCCCGTTCTTCTCACACCGTCCTTGCAATAGATGACAACTTTCATATTTTGAGTACTTGATGAACCACCGCTAGCGTTTTCCTCGAATACGGCGACTATCTCCTTTTTCTCGCGATCTATTTCATAGCTGCCGTCAAGCCCTATGGACTGATCATCATATGACATATCGATCGATATGGTCGCGCTGTCTGCATTTGTGAGGTTTTTCGCGCCTTCGGCTATACGGGTGATAGGTCCGCCGGAGGGCTTGAGCATATTAAAAATAAGTACGCCCGCCACAGCAACTGCGGCAACGCCCAAGATAGCCGTACCCGCAATTATAAACGGCTTTTTGGAGCGTTTTTTCGGCTCGGTAAAGTTCGACTGTGAGGTGGTCATTCCGTTATTGTAGCCGTATGCAGGTTGAGTTGACGAGTAGGGGTCAAAGCTCTGTTGACCGTATGCGGCGTTTTGACTTGTCGACTGCTGAGAGGCATATGGGTTAGACATCTGCTCCTGCCGCTGATTGGCATATGGGTCGACCGTCTGAGCCGACTGCTGAGAGGCATATGGGTTAGACATCTGCTCCTGCCCCTGATAAGCATATGGGTTAGATGTCTGCTCCTGCCCCTGATTGGCATATGGGTTAGACATCTGCCCCTGCCGCTGATTGGCATATGGGTCGACCGTCTGAGCCGACTGCTGAGAGGCATATGGGTTAGGCATCTGCTCCTGCCCCTGATTGGCATATGGGTTAGACATCTGCCCCTGCCGCTGATTGGCATATGGGTTGACCGTCTGAGCCGACTGCTGAGAGGCATATGGGTTAGACATCTGCCCCTGCCGCTGATTGGCATATGGGTTAGGCATCTGCTCCTGCCCCTGATTGGCATATGGGTTGACCGTCTGAGCCGACTGCTGAGAGGCATATGGGTTAGATGTCTGCTCTGACTGTTGGGGAGTATACGGGTTAGCGTTCTGTTGATACTGTACTTCGGAGGTATGCTGAGGAACTACGGCCTTGCCACAAGCGGCGCAAAAGCTTTGTCCCGGGGCTATTGGTGAGCCACAGTTCGGGCAAAAGTTATTCTGACTTAAATTTTCCATGTAATTTCCTCCTAATAAAAACATACGTTTATGTACTTGCGTATTAGAAATAATATACAATATTATTTGATATAATAATACCACAGGAATTAAAAATATTCAATACTGCAAACGGCGAAATTTTGCGGTCGAGCGCCTTGGCACGCAAGACGCGAGGTCGTTTTTATTGTGATTGTTTGCGCGCCGCGCGGGAAGCAGTTAGTACTGAACTTGCGTATGCTAACGGTAGAACATCGGTAACATGATCCCTACGCAGACATAAGCCTCCCTTGCTGACGCCGAGTGAGGTAACGAGCGATCATGAGGCTTACCTGCCGGGGCATACCGCCGAAGCTTACCTGCAGGGCTGCTCACGCAGAAAAAACGGCGAAGCCTTGTTAGAGCAGACTCCGCCGTTTTGCATTATTTCAAAAATTTTTTAATTTTTTGAAAGTTTATTCAGTATTTCCGCTCTTTACCGTAACGATAAAGCCGTCTACATTGTTGCCTGAAATTTCGCATTCGCAGTCCTTAGGTACGGCGAATTGAGTTACATCGCCCTCATCGTATGCCTTTTCATACCACATAGACCATGTTTCACCCTCCGCAGAGCTTACAACAAGCGGATTGTCCTTCGTGTTGTTTTTGATTTTCTCAATATATTCCTCAAGGCAAAGATTGTTTTCGTACATATAGAGCGCATGGGGAACACCCACATAGCGATAATGCCACGGCTCGTATTCATACTTTGTTATGTTGACCTTATCCTCAGGATACCTGACGATAAAGCCGTAATTAGCGCAGTTATCAAGAAACCATCGTGTATCTCCCGTTCCGTCGAAGCCTATTCCAGCAATATCGCTGCTGAGACGATCAAGGTCAAACACAAGTCCGGTCTGGTGATCGCTGTAGCCCGGAGGTGCCACAAGCTCCGTACCGGTTTCAGGATTGTTTTCAAGCTCGGCACGATACAGCTCATCCTGTGTTTCATAGCTCCTGAACGCGCAGGCAACAAAAATATCATTCGTTCCGTAAATATCGTAATAATCATCAAACATCCTGTTTGTCGCATCTACGATCGACCTGTTTATTAAAACATTGGCATCGGAAACTCCATAGGCAGACGATTTAAATTCAAAAAGTGAAACAAGATCCTCTCCGTTAATATCGGAGGGATAATCCTTGTTGACAAGAATGAGATTTCCCTTGTGTACCTCGCTATTATCGAGCTTTACGGCGCGCTGTGTTCCGTCAAGCTTTGGCGGCGGCTGAACCTTAACGGCAGCGGAGGACTCATTTTTACTTAAATTATCCTTTTTATCCCCTGCCGTGCTGCTTGTCGATGCTTTATCTACGGAGGAATCCGCCGCCACATCGGTATCAGGGCGAAGATAATAAACAGCGGTAAATATAACACAGACTACCGTCAATATTATCAGCATGACACGAAACTGTTCTTTTGTTTCTGCATCAAAGTATTTTTTCTCCAAAACAGTACCTCTTTTCGATTTATCCTTATGTTTTAAGCTTTATGTATTTATCTTATCCAAATCGTCGGATATATTTCGTCCTGTCCTAAAAAACCGCAGAAAACATCTATACTACGTTATTATAACACACTTAATCAAATTAGTCCATCACCAATTTATCTGTACTGTTCCGCCGTTGTTGCCTGAGAGTCCGGGATTTGATATAATAATATCATAATATACAATAATTATTACGGGAGATTTATCATGAAGATATTAAGGACAATTCCAAAAAATGACGGATTTTATATGCCTGCCGAGTTCGAACCGCATTACGGCTGTGTGATGATATGGCCCGAACGCGGCGATTCGTGGCAGTACGGCGGCTATGCGGCTCGAAAGGCGTTTATAAGAGCCGCCTGCGTTATCGCTCGCTCCGAGCGCTTGACAGTATTAGCCTCCGAAGCACAATATAATAACGCGCGAGCTATGCTTCCCGAAAATATCCGCGTTGCAGAGCTTTCGACAGACGATTCCTGGGCTAGAGATACCGCGCCCACCTTCCTTACAAACGGCAAAATCATACGCGGAGTCGATTGGGGCTTTAATGCATGGGGCGGACTTGTTGACGGTCTGTACTTCCCTTGGGAGCGTGACCGACAGCTGGCGCGAAAGCTGTGCGACCTGTACGATACTGATGTGTATGATATGCGTGACTTCATACTTGAGGGCGGCTCTATACATTCAAACGGCAAGGGGACTATCCTCACGACAGAGGAATGTCTCTTGAGCACAGGCAGAAATCCGCACATGACTAAGAGCGAAATAGAGCAGCGCCTCAAGGACGCCCTCGGCGCGGAAAAGGTCATCTGGCTGCCGAACGGAATATATAACGATGAAACAAACGGTCACGTCGATAATATATGTGCATTTGTTTCCGAAACCGATGTTGTGCTGGCGTGGACAGACGATGAAAGCGATCCGCAGTTCGAGCGCTCCTCTGCCTGCCTTGAGGTCCTGCAAAGCTCCGTCACCGCAGGCGGAGAGAAAATCAATGTTCACAAGCTCCCTCTGCCGTCTCCTGTTTTAATAACCGAGGACGAATGCGACGGCTTAGACACCATGGACGGCTTGCCGACAAGAACGCCGAACGAACGCCTTGCCGCATCATATGTGAACTTTTACATCTCAAACGACGCAGTTGTTATGCCGTTTTTCTGCGACAAAAACGACGAGCCTGCACATAAAATTCTTCAAGGTCTTTTTCCGACACGCGAGGTCGTCGGCATATATGCCCGTGATATTTTGATAGGCGGCGGAAATTTCCACTGCCTCACACAGCAGATCATATCGCCGTAAAGCACCGAACAGCTAAAGCAGACACAGTGAACAGACATTTTTAAAGGCAAGTCGATCACACATAACCGACTTGCCTTATTTTACAGATGTATATTCAGCTTGATCTGCCTGTTTACTAACTCCTGTTTCTTCCGCAGCCGCAGTTGTCCTCAAGCTCTGTTGAACGCGGAGGGAAAAATTCGTCTGTCGGAAAATCGATCCTGCTGAACAGCTCGCACGGATTGTCGCATGATGTTACGCACTCCTTTTCGGGAATACAGAAGTCATATACGGGTATCATTATCTGGACGTTTCTCTCCATCTGAACAATGGTAAATATACCGATAGTCACAAGAGCCTCCTTGTGATCACCACTGTCGTCGTTTCTGTTGCTCAGATCCTCGCAGAAGCTGCCGCCGAATCTTTCACAGATAAAGTCGGGTATCCTGCATGGAGGCGCACTCAGGTTTCTTTTCTCGCAAAGCCTCGCCGACAGTCCGATAGGCTCGGCGACCTGAACCGTAGCTCTAGGAAGATTGCTGACAGGCATATTCTGATTGTCGTAATCACCAAGCTTAAAGTTCGAGCTGAACACCTTTACATTACCCTCACTGCCGTACAGTATGACCTTTTTGCTGAACACCGACAAGCCGGTGACGGTCATCGGTGTTACAGCCGGCTGTACACAGACATCAAGACTGACCTCAAAGAAAAACGTCATATCGACAGAGTAAAAACCCTTGTGGAACGGCACCGGCTCAAGGTCTATAAGTACGGTTATCACCGAAACGTCATGCAGCCTTACACTTGAGGCTCTATCGACTATTTCCTGCGCTGACGTCAGGAAATATACAGGCAGATCCTCGAGGCAATCCTTGTCTCCGCAGGAATCGTAAACCCTCGAAGCGTCTATACATACCGGTTCGGTACAACCGCTTGATCCGCTCTGTTCGTTGGTCTCTCGTGTGTCAAATTCATTTTCAGGCATATAGAAAGCTCCTTTCATACAATCAATTACAATAATATTGTATGTGGAGCTTCTGATTTTGTGCCGTAAAATTATAAAAACTGCCGTACATCCTGCGCGAGCTTTTCCTCAAGCGTCACTAACCTTTTTGTTATATCCTTAGAGCGCTCGTCCGCCGCCTTGTACTGGTTCAGATAACGGCTCAGCGACTTCACGCCCATATTGCACCCGTCGGTTATGAGATCGGCAACTGTATTATCGGATTCGTTCACCGCAAGCTTTACGTTCGTTTTCAGCCACGACATACCCTTTGCCATAGCGTTGGGGTCTTTGCCGTCATCGTGAAATTCGTCCAAAAGCACCTGTATCTCGTTTTCCAGCTTCTCGTGGTCATTCTTGCACCTGTCGAGATACTTTTTCATGTCGCGGTTTTCGACATAGTCCATGACCTCCTCTATCGCAGAAACACCCATCTTTATCCCCGCGTCGCACTCCCTCAAAAGTCTTATCGTATCCTGTTCTATCATATATTCTTCTCCTTTTCATTATTATATAAGTAGTATGTCTATGATTTTCCGATTTATTACAACCGATTTTATTGTTTGAGCTGAGGAGTTTGGAATACATGACCCATTACAGCGGAAAACAAAATATTCAACCATATCGTGTGAAATGAAAAAATCTGCCAAGTTTGGAAGAAAATTTGTAAAGAATACTTGACAAATTGGCCGAATCATGGTAATATGTATTCAAGCTAAGAAATCAACACTACATGAGGTCGTTTAAGGCAGGCTATACATATGAATAAACAGGAAATACTTGCAAAGAATAAACGCGACGGCCTTGACGAGCGCGAGCAGACGGTTTACAATCACTCCTTCGGCTTTGGCGCGATAGTTGTTGCTGTCCTCTGTCTCGTTTTCAGTGTTTATAAAGCATTTCACGGCGAGAAATTTTTTGAGTTTGGTGCGATTATGACAGCATATCTCTCAACCACATTTTTTTATCAGTATAAGAATTTAAAAAGAGTGCCGTATCTGATTTCGGGAATCATTTCTTGTGTTATAGCTGTTGTATGTACAGCAGCGTTTGTGGTATTTGAGTGATGGGTACGCCGTTGGAGCTTCAGAACCGACTCAGAGTTGCACGAGCCGAGAAAAAAATTTCTCAGGGTGATCTGGCCGATATGGTCGGAGTTTCCCGTCAAACTATCAGTTCAATAGAAAACAATCAGTTTTGCCCAAGCGCGAGGTTAGCACTTCTTCTGTGCATAGCGCTTGACAAAAAGTTTGAAGATCTGTTTTTCTTTGAATTAGATGAATAAATTTGCTTACTCCTAACTTAATCATAATTTTCTCCTAAAGCAAAGATCCGACTGCTTATTTAATAAGCGGCCGGATTTTTGTGTCTATTTGATTCAATATTTATTTTTTCTTTGAAATATTTTTATAAGTATATTTTTCAAAAAAACAATGATCATTTGGATGATAAATAAAAAAGGAAGACTAATTGCAACCGATACAAGCGCAAATAAACGATCATATGTCGGTTGTAAGCCGTCAAGAGTTACGCCGTAAAGACCAATGCCATACAAGCCCCGTCCCGAACAGATAAAAATAAGCAGTCCGTATAGAAAATCCGGTATTAACCAATGCTTGATTTTGCCGCTGACAAAACAAATACCAAAAATAAATCCTATGATAAACGCTGCAAAAAAGATAAAAGAAGCTTTATCACTTCGCGGATAATAATCCGGGAGTAATATCGGAAACAAAATAAACTGTACCGCATATACGCCGAGCATAATCATAAAATTTTTTGCAATTACAGCGAGCGTCTTTTTATTCATATTCTGAGCCTCATAAAGTGGAAAAGTAATCAATAATTTGAACAATGCCAATAAACTAACAGAAGCAAACCCGCGGGAGAAGACAACTCAAAGTTTTTGCCAAGCTTTTTTCAAAAAGCGGAAACCGCCGCCGCAGGCAGGCGGAGAG
>CANQUS010000051.1 GCA_947627055.1 uncultured Clostridia bacterium
ATATCCAGCTTCTTTATAAGGCTTCGACCATGAACCTGTACCGCCGCACAAATCCAAAATAATTCTGTCTGTCATAACGAACATTCAAGCCGTACACCCCTTTCAATTTATCCACTTAATCACGGGATCACCTCGAAAGCCCTTTTCCCAAACAAACCATTCCTATCGTTCCGCCACCGATATGAGGCATATAAACATTTTTGCTTCCACAAAACGGGCAAGGTTTTAATTGTTCATTCATGTCAATCGACTTCATTCTTCATCGACCTTTCTCAAACTCAGGGCACTCTTTCACCAAATAAGATTTAATTTTTTCATCATACCCGCCGTGGCACTTAAGAATTGTTTCATCCGCATTCCATCCCTTAACAGGCTCAAACTTTCTACTCCAGCTGCACCCGGCTTCTGTGCTCTTTGACGGCACCGCGTTTTTGCAGTACCAACACAGCGTTTCACGAGGATCTCTGTTTTTATATGTACTCATATTTTACCTCCTAATCGCGCTCCATTACATAAACAGCAATCATCAGCGCCTCTATATCGCGCAGTATTATATCGTCATGCTCACTGTCACCGTCCAATAACGACTTGCGATCCCTAATCAAGTCTTTAAGCTGCGCCACCGCCTCATGATGTGTCATTTTGATTCCTCCCTTATATATCCGCATCCCCATCCCGTCCCCAGCATTTTCACAAATTTGCACTTTTTACAGCAGTAAACGCATATCTGTTTGCCGTACTTTCGATTGACGGTGGGGTGCGGGCAATTTTTTCGGACTGCTATCTCACCAAATACAAATCCACACGCGCTGCACATCAGATAACCCTTCATTTGAGGTAATCCTCAAGACACTTTACAGCTTCCTCCCAACCACGACAGACAGCGCATTGATAACCTTTTTCGGTAAGCTGCGAAAGCCACCACTTTTGGTACTCACTTACCCTGCCAATTTCGGTTTTCATCTCAATAAATAAACCGTGGTGTTCGCCTTTCGGAACGGGTAAGCACAGGTCAGGCACGCCTCGCTTTACACCTTGCTGTTTAAGATGTCTGCCTTCAATCGGGTCACGTCTTCCGCCATTAGGAATATGAAACAGCAGCTTAAGTTCGGGATATTTTCGCCTGACAGTCGGTTGCTGCGACCATTTAATGATATTACTTTGGTGCTGTGATTCTGTCATATTTATGCCCTCCGTTTTCTTTCCGGTTCAGCAACTGCGTGTTTTGCCCGTGTACGTTGTGTACCTGCATAAACTCTGTTTAAAATAAGGCTTGCCTGTCGCTTTGTCATATCGGTTACGTCTAAATCAGGAAAACGCTTTGTTATTACTGCAAGCTGCCTTTCACTCGCAGGATAGCTTCCCCAACGACATATTGAATTTATATCCCAAAGATATTTCTGATGGTTATAATCCCTGCAAAGTACAGTGTACGCTCTGTCAAAAGCTTCCTGCATAGGTATTTTCTCACCGTTTATAACCGTATAACCAAGCTCGTCCTGACACGGAATACGCATCTTCATACCTTTTATGCTCAGTACCATCTCACCGTCAGGCATTTTGAACCAATTAACATTATGTGTATTGTACGCTTGGTCTTTAGCCCACAGGTTGACGATCTCAGTATTGCGTATCCATGACTGCGGGCAATCCGTCTCTCTGACGATCATATCGGGAAGTTCAAATAAATCACCCTCTATGTTTTTTTGCCTGTTTTTCGGAACAGCTTCAAGACTTATTCCCAAAAGGCTCGGAGCGGTACACAAGTCAGACTTGCCTGTCACACCTACACAATCAATAAGATTCAGCTTGTCCTTGTCGGGGTGCAGCCTTAATCCTCTGCCGACCATTTGTGCATATAAGCTGTCTGATTTTGTAGGTCTTGCTATGATAACTGTTTCTACAAGAGGAATATCTGTCCCCTCCGTAAACACCATACAATTAACCAAGCAAGGAATTTTTCGTTCGGAAAATTCTTTAATAATCTCAGCTCTGTTTTCGGTTTTACCCGTTACGGCAACAGCTCCGGGAATCTTTTCGGCTATTGCTTCCGCATGGCGAACCGATACGGCAAATATTAGCGTTGCGCCCTTTGCATATTTCTCATAGGCTTCGGCGATAGCGTCTGTTGTATCTCTCATAGCTTCGTCGAGTTCTCCCGGAGCATAGTCACCGCACCTTGTCGAAACACTTGTAAGATCATATCCTATATCAACTCTGCGGCAGAATATATCCGAAAGATAGCCGTTTTTTATACCCCATTTCAGGTCACGTTGAAATATTATCTCACTAAACGTATCGTTCAGTCTTGCTCCGTCAGCGCGGTTTGGAGTAGCCGTAAACCCAAGAAGCAAACGTGGTTTAAAGTAGTCAAATATCTTCCTGTATGTACCTGCGGCAGCATGATGAGCTTCGTCACAGATAATCATGTCAAAATCATCGGGAGCAAATCTCTCAAGCCGTCTTGCAAGGCTTTGAACGGAGGCACTTACTATTTCCTCGCCATTGCTGTAATTTTTCCCTTGCTCAATTCCGAACGAGCAGTTATAATACTTCTTAGGTTGATTTACAAGCTCCTCGCGGTGAGACAGCAGAAGCGTTCGTCCTTTTCGCGGAATATTTGCAAACGTTACCGTCTTGCCCAAGCCCGTTGCCATCTGAATCAGGTATTTGCCCGAAGACTTGCCTGTTATTGTATCTATACACTCCTGTTGGTAATCTCTAAGCTTCATTACTACTTACTCCTTTATCAATTATTTCTTCTGCTATTTTAAGAACCAACTTCATATCCTCATAGCAAAACGTACAGACAGACTTGCTGTCGGTTAAAAGCTTTACCGTTTTTACTGCTAAATCAGCTATCTTATTCAATTTGTACGGAGGAATATATTTACTTCCATCTGCCGTTACCTTCTCGGCTTCTTCTTTAATCGTCATGTTTATATACCCCTTTTTATGTTTATGTGTCGGTACTGTCGGTGCGTGTCGGTCGGTGTGTCCGACACAAAAAAAGCGATAGTAATACGGCTTTGAGGAATATTGTCGGACTGTCGGACATAAAATCATATTTTCTATATAGAGAGGGGAATATATACGATTGATTCGAGTTATATATGTATTCCCTTATATATGGTGTATATACCCTCCGACACGTCCGACAGTCCGACACCCGCTCAACCATGCGGGTTTGCGTTATGTTGCCTGTCCGACATCGTTCCGAAAAAGTCCGACTTTTTTTAAAAATCAAGGTCTTCTATGTCACTTTCATCTGTTTCATTTGGTAAAATCAGAAACACGCATTCCGTTGGTACACCCCGTATTCTTTTCCGTTGCGTGTTCCCTCTTTTGGTTTTGCTGGTTTCTATCAAACCATGTTCTTTCAAATAGCTTAATAATGACGATGAATTATACCCCGCTTCCTCTGTTGCTCTGCGGAATGCGGAAGCTATCACATATGCTTTGTCAGCGTCAAGTACTCCGTATATATCGCCGCTTTCCCTGTCGTCATACGATGTGCAGTTGGCACGGATAAAACGGTTGGCATTGATAGACACCCAGTCGCACATATATTTATAGCCGCGCTCACCGAGTGATACTTCGGATTTTGTTGCGAGATACTTCGATATGTCCTCGATGGTCAGACTGTCACCGCCGCCAAAGATCCAGTCGGTAGCAAACTTGTCCGCAGTCACGAGCAAAGCTGCCGCCATAGCCTGCTTTTCGGTCGTATCGTTTTGGCAAAGTTCCTTGTAGACCTTTGAAAAGTAGTCGCGAACAAGCTGCAGCATAGTCTCACTGCTGTAAAGCAGCGTTACAAACTCCTTGCCAGCAAAGCCGTAATTGTTTTTGATGATCGAGGTCGTTTTCAATCCGTCCTCGATAACCTTTTCGGTTGATTTACACTCAATGTCTATAACTCTGTTGTATGCACCCGCTCCGGAGGAAACGGAGATCAGCGGAGTTTCGCCTGTTGTAATCACAGAATTAGCCCATATCGGGGTTGTATCTATTCCGCCGTACTTGCTTCCCCTGCTTCGTCCGACACCCTCTGAAAGCTGGTAAACATTAAAGCTGTCTTTGCCTTTATTAAGCTGTAATTCGTCGATCATGAGCGGAAGCTGGTTCAAAAAGGCTGCAAGACGCTCCTGACCGACCTGTGTTGAGTTGAAGGTCTGTATATACTTGCCAAGAAGAGGGTCAGCCCATATGCTTGCCGCACACATAAGAGCAACCGTTTTACCCGTTCCGCTGCCGCTGCTCCACAGGTGCGTAAAAAACACCTGTGCGCTGCATACCGAGATCAACGGGCTTGCAAACGCAGCAGCTATCGTAATTTTTGCGGCTGTGCTGTATTTGCGAACCGCCCTGATTTCATCGAGCCATTTATCACGATCTCCGCACGACTTGATTGAATTGAATATTGTTCTGTAATTAAGGTCGCCGTCAAAAACAAGATTATCTACATATGGTATAAATCCCTCATTATTGATGTATCCGAGGCGTGAAAAGCTGCTCTTTTCCGGTAATTCATCGAAATTCAGGTTCTCAACCTCAGAAAGATATTTCACAAGATATTTTGCGGTGTCACTTGTAACAGCAATACCGTAATCGGCAAGGTCGATAATCTTTGAAGCGTTTGCGACTATCTTTTTTTCCACGATAATTTCTCGCCAACGCTTGCCCTTTGAAAAAGTGAGTTTGAGCTTCTCCATACCCGTATCTATATTTATGAGCCGTTCTATCGGCATTATAGGGTGACAGCAAGCTATCTGAACCTCTGAGCTCGTCGTGCGCTTTACACCGTCGTTGTCTGCCTCCCAGTCGCCTGTTATAAGCTCCATAGGCTGACCGTCAAAGTTCGAGTAATTAGCCATAATACTGTAATTACCCTTTATTTCCTTTAGATAATCGTTATACAGAGATTTAAAATTACGTATTTTGAATTTTTCCTGTGCAAAACGTGACATCTTCTCAAGCATACGGCTTTCCGTAAATTTATTGTTATGGAACTGATAAACCCACTCAAAAGCCCTTAATTCGGTGAGAAATTCCTCTGCCGAGGTGAACTCCGGAATCGTCATGATCTCTCCGCTTACCTCAGTTATTTCTTCCACATTTTCACCTCCATCTGTTTTCAACAAACCAATAATTTTCAAGATAATCGAGCCGAGCCTGCGCTCCCGCATACATCAACCAATTGTTCCCTCTTTTCGGCGGTAAAATCTTTCGCAAAGCTTTTGCTTCGTCACACTTTGAAAGATACTCCTTTCGGTATGCTTTAAGCTCGGTTTTTTCCTTTGCTTTTTGTTTTACATAATTCATGTACACACTGCGGTCGGCTTTCCTGTCTGTAAGGTTTAAGGCAAAGTCCTCGTTCAGCCGGACCGCCGCTTGAGAGTTGCCTATCTTGAACAGCATTGACACAAATTTGATCATATCACCGCCCGCTCCACAACCAAAGCAATAAAAAGATTTGTCGTAAATTTTTAAGCTTGCTGTTTTTTCGTTATGAAACGGACACAATATAAAATCGCTGCGGTCAGGTTCAAAGCCGTATCGTTGTACCACCCGTTTCATGGTAAGGTGTTCTTTTATTTCATTGTAAATTTTCAAGGAAAAATACCTCCTTGCCCTCCGAAATCGGAAAAAGTTTACCCCCAAAGCGTCAGCTTTATTTCAGAAAGGAAGATCATCGTTGTATTTCTCTTCCGTATACGATACATCTGCCGAGCAGTCATTTTTTTCTATTGTCGGTAGGCAGTCCTTAAACATAGCCGTTACAAACTCACATATAAGCTCCGAGCTTTCCCGTTGGTGTCCCTCTTCATCGGTATAGGTGCTTTTCTGTATTTTTCCTACAGCAAGAACATAATCACCTTTTTTGATTACCGATGCTGCTTTGCCTATGTCGTTCCAGCAGGTACAGTTTACCCATATCGCCTGTTTCTTTTCCTGACCCTTGACTGCTTTGTCCCCCACCTTGACGCTGAATTTTGTTAAAACAGAGTTTTTTTCACCAACGCGCCTTGTTTCTGCACCTTTTCCGACGAATCCACAGATCATCACGGAACCGTCACCGCATTTAGTCTGCATTATGTACCTCCTAAAATATCCGATGTGATGTTATTGGTTTTCCTTAGCTTTTCCGCATTTGCAATATCGGTTACCTCCTCAACGGTCTGAAATCCCATCATAGCCGACGGACAATAGACCCTCGCAAAAAATGCCGCCGCACGGTACGCCAGCATCAATTCGGGCATAGACTGCCATTTTGATGTTTCATTACCATACTTATCCTTTTTCGAGTACCAGCCTTCTTTTTTTGCCATTGCAATGTCAACAGTAGGGCCCTTAACAAGCTTTCCTGTTGATTTTGTTTCCGCCTGCAAATAACAACCCCAGCCATCAGTACCCTTTTCACCAATATAGACGGTCGTTATATTCGTATATCTTCCGTCATTTTCGATGAGTGCGCGGCATGCCTGTCCGCTCCATGACGGCTTGCCTTTTACTATGTATAGATTTTGCATGACCATAAACGGTGTAAGACCCATACGGTTTGCCATATCAATAGCCACCATGCAGTTCGGGATATTATCCCTGTATGCTTCGGGTACAACATCGGACTTAGAGAGCGCTTTTGCAAATCGCTGGACCGCTTCAAAGTCCGATGTATTGCCAAAGGTATTGAGTACATCTGTCTCATGCAGCTCTACAATCTCTGCAACCTGTTCTTTATCTGTAACAAGCTCTTTAATCTCCTCGACAGTAGTTGTTATCATTTCTTTATCACTCATTGTAAAATCCCTTTCTCGCCCAAGCGGGCAACTCTAAATTGTGTACCTTGGGTGTTTCATCATATCCGTGCCAATTACCCGTTTCAAGGCACTTTTTGTATACGGCAAGGTCAGCTTCGGCTTCAATTTTACCCCGTTCCAAAAAATCTTCGCTTGCCACATAAATGCACATGGCATACGGCGGATCTTTTTCTACTGCTATAAATATGAAATCCTCTACATCGACCCCGCTTGCTTTCAAGCCGTTCAGATACCAATAAGCCTGTACATAATAGCGGTAGTTATAAGCCGATTTCATAAAATCTACAGGATTGGCGGACTGCGTTGTTTTGAGGTCAATACAATATCTGCCCTTTATATAATCAGGTCGGCACTTGCAAAGTATATCGGTGTACTGATCGTTCCAAAAGTATGATTGCTCCGCCTGACCGCCCGTGAGCAGTTTTCCTGCGAGCGGGTGCGTGAGAATAGCTTCTCTCATACCTGCTATTCTCTCCGACTGTTCATGTGTTACAATGCTTTTTCCTGCCGCTTTTTCAAGAAACTCGGAATATACAGCCTTACCTTCCTTTGTACGTCTGTCGCAGTCTGGCGCAGAAATAAACTCGGAATCGTAATCATCATTTTCGAGCACAAACTTATGAAGTGCCGAACCGAAAAGCAATGCCTCAGTCTGCTTTTGTGGTTGTGATTTTGCAGTCACATAATGCAAGGGGGATTTATGTATCATGTCGAGGTCTGATTTTGACACACCCTCGGCTTGATGGTATTCAGTGTTCGTCATTATTTTTCTCACTTTCTTTTTCTAATACTTGACAGGCGGATTAGGTTTTGCTATACTTTAAGTAGATAATGATTTTCTCTTTTTTCGTCCGCAGCGTTGGTGCGTTGCGGGCGGTTTTTTTGTTTCTTATGCATTGAGCTTGTCCTCCAGTGTTATGTAATAGATAGGCTGACGCGCCGTCTGCCGCCAATCGTATTGCTTTATGAAATACCGTCCCGCGAACGTTTTGAGCAGCTTTGCATTCTGCCCGCTGACGGTCGTTGATAATGTCGTGGTCTTTTTGCGCGATATGGTGTAGGCGTTATTGCCTGTATCAGTATTGGTCGGCCTGAAAAACAGCTTATTGCCGACCTTTGACAGCACAACGTAGTTGTATTTTTTAAATTCGGGAAAGTAGTAGTAGATGTAGGCTGTCGCACTCTTGCTTCGCGCAGATGAAACGCTGATAAAAACATCACACGGTTCACCTGTATTTCCGTTTGCTCGCGCTCTTGGAATAATACCCTTGTTGATCTCCTCTATTGTAATATTCATCTTACTAATTCTCCTCTCAGTTCTTTTTCTTTAAACTCCTTATTACACGCGCCGACGAGTTCCGCCCACGCTTGCCAGTCATTTTTGCCGAGCCGTCTTAGCACCTTGCGGATTTTCTTTTGTCTGTCCGTTATGGGTTCTTCACGATAAATTTTTATGATAATTTTGTACCTCTTTTTTCTCGCCCCGCACATACGGGGCATATGTATTTTTTGGTGTTCGGTGCATTGCAGCTTACGTTCCATTTTTTGGAGCATATGCGGCAGACACGGTATTTGTATGTCATATCTCCCTCACCCTTTCACACTGTTCATTTCCTTAATTTTCATCAATATCAATCCCGGTGATTTCTTTGAAAATTGCCTTGTCAAAATTCGGAATCGCTTTAATAACGGCTTTCTGTCCGTCACTTAATCCACGCCACCAAATAAGCGCACATTCGGAATTGTCAAGTTCTTTCAGATAACCGCCTGTTGTTTCGGCTTCCGGGTGTTCCGCTTTTTCTTCGTCTGTCATATCCTCTAAACAGCGATATTCAAGCACGTCCCCCGGAATCTGATTTAACAGGAAGCGGGCTTCACTGTTCAGCCAATCTTCATACGTCCACGGTGACGGTTTATTGAACAGATAAATTTTCGGGCTTTCGGTATTGAAGCACCCGTTGGAAAAGCTGCATTTGTTCCAATCGCCACTGTTCCAATCGCCACTGTTCCAATTGCCGCTGTTGCAATTGCCGATGTTCCAATTGCCGCTGTTCCTGTTGCCACTATTCCA
>CANQUS010000052.1 GCA_947627055.1 uncultured Clostridia bacterium
GTTCATTGGTAACTTAGTATTAACGCGGACATAAACAACTCTTGCTGACGTCGAGCGAGGTAACGAGCGATTACGCGGCGGGCAGCGCCCGCAGGCAAGTCGCGAGGTCATTTTTCACCGTGCGGTGAAAAATTTCGACGTCATAATGGGACTGTTATGTACCGCGCAGGACTTATTTAGCACTGTACTTGCGTGTCGAGGTACAATGTGCGCTGATTGCAGTTCATTGGTAACTTAGTCCCAACGCGGACATAAACAACTCTTGCTGACGTCGAGCGAGGTAACGAGCGATTACGCGACTTGCGTGTCGAGGCACTCGACCGCGCAGGAGGGGTAGTTAGCACTGAATTAGCATACGGCAGTCCATTTGTAACTTAGTATTGTCGCGGACATAAACAACTCTTGCTGACGTCGAGCGAGGTAACGAGCGATTACGCGACTTGCGTGTCGAGGCACTCGACCGCCTGCCGCGACTTTTAACCAATTTCAACAGAGTTTTCAACGATTATAAGAGAAAATTTCAACTAATGTTGTTGAAAACTTTGTTTAAAAGCCTTTCTATTTCATTTTTCTTTTTGCTTTTCGCAATATTCAACATACATTTAATCTCAAAAAAATTTTCAACATCAAATCGTTGAAATCGTTGAAAACTTGCTGCAGGTAAAGTTAAAAAAACTTTTGTTTCAAATCAGAATTTTGCTAAAATACATACTAAATCTTGTGGTTATTCCTGATTTCGACCTTGTTTTGTAATATTTTAGAAATCTGAGATTACAAATTGTAATTTGTTTCCAACATTTTCAACGATATGACGTTGAAAACTCTGTAATTATCAACTTTTAACCGTTAAATTTATCAGTGGAAAAATACTCGCTGTCGAGTATCGAAAGGCGGTCAATATCATAGTAAAAGCCATCCTTTAATAATTCACAGCGCGACGTACCCTCAAACGAAAAGCCGAGCTTTTCCATTACTCTGCGTGACGCGCCGTTACAGCTCATACAACTGCCGCCGAGACGCTTTAGTTTTAAATCCCGAAAGGCAAGAGTCAACATTACCCTGCCGCCCTCCGTCGCATAGCCCTTTCCCCAGTGTGCAGGGTCAACCAAATAGGTTATATCTCCTCTGTTATGCAGGGAGCTGATATTCACTATACCAATATTGCCGATGTACTCCCCTGTGGAAAGCAGGAACATACCAAATTCATATCCGGTTCTGTTTTTCGCTGTTGAACGGATATACTTTATCCACCAGTGCGCGCGCTTTTTTGTGTAGTCACGCGGTATCGCATATGTAGTGCGATATACGCCGTCAGTGCCGAAAACACGGGCAACGCTCTCCGCGTCGGCGTCCTCGTATGTCCGTATCATCAGTCGCCGTGTAGTACACAAAACCATAGGATCACCCTTTATTATGCTTTATAGAACGGCTTCGAGATCCTTGCTATTTGCTCGCCGATGCCGGTATTTATGTGTGCAAACGAAATAAGCTTGCCCCCCGCTTCAGGGATCGCCTCTTTTGCTATGTCGTTAAAGAGAGCCTTTCTGTCGCCGTCAAAGTCGAGAACTATGATCCATGATTCCTCATCGTTCTTAATCAACAGCTTGAGATAGGCGGATCTCACCTCGCTGTGTTTTTTAAGACACAGCTTTATCTTTTCGACCATCCTTTTCGGATATTTCTCCGGCTCTCGGTAGGACACTGATGCCTTGTCGCGTGATGTAGCCTGCTCCAAAGGTAAATCCGGTATTTTCCCCGTCGCGACGTCCTCTATAAGCTTGAGAGTTTCCTCATTTAAAATCATATTAAAGCCAAACGGATTTATGACCAAGCCGTCATTATTTTTGCAGAAGAATCTCAAGTCCTCAAATTTTATAATATTTCCGCCGAACTTCAGTTCATGGTCAAATTTTTTAAATTCGTCCCAATCGGTGAATATAGCGATGTAGTTTCTGTTATTTTCGTTCGTAATGAGAGGAATGTTTAACACGCTGTCCTTTTTTATAACTACCTCGCCATTTCCTGAGCCATTGGATTCAACTTTTAACGAATTTCTGTCAATAGGCAGGAGAAACCTCGCGTTGTATATTTCCTTAAACATCCTTCTCTCGAGAACCTGCACGGGACGCCTTGATGACAGCGCCTGAAAGAAGTTATTTGCCGCGGCGACGAGCGACGGATTCAAAACAGGGCGGTTTACTTCGGGAACATTTGAAAAGTCGGGCTTCTTTATTATGTCTAAAAGGTCAATAATAACGAACCTCTGACCGTTATCAACAACGACAATGTCAAAGCCGCTGCGGTAGAGATTGCTGAAAAGCTCTACCCGTTTTTCCAGTGAACTCACAAACGGCTTTATTTTTATGTTCTTGCCCTTGAGCCTGTCCTCATATACATTATAGTATTCCTCATCGGAAAATATGAATGCAGCGACCTTTTCTCCCTTAAAAATATCAAGATAAAAGTTATTCGTCACGGGTGAATACGCCGCCCACAGTTTTTCTGCCGTTCTCAAATCCTCTATTATCTTGACATACAGTTCTCTGGTCTTACACTTATCAAACTCTACTATTAGCTCCTGTATCTCTGACATCTTAATACTCCTTACATCTACATACGCAGCCGAATGATCAGCTATGCTGTTATTATGTATATATAATAATAGAAATATATAAAATCCGCAAGAAAAATTTACTCAAACCATTAAAAAAGGGGCTGTTTAATTAAGTCTTAATAAGCTAAAGCGATATTTCATTTGTTATAGTTACGAAATAAATACACTAAATAAATATCGCCGCCACAGGCGGCGATATGAGATATTAAAAACCGTCATCAGGGACGCCCTCCATCAAGGTGCGTCCATTTTTCAAAAACTATCCGCCGGACTGTTTTTAAAATTCACCCTTGCGTAAATCTTCTCACGCTAAAGATTTCGCCGATTGCGAACAGCAGTCAAAGGACTGCCTTTGTAAATAGCAAGCATTTTGCCTGAAACTGAATTTTGACTGCATTCAGTGCGTTTATTCCCCGAATCTTAGTGTGACAATCCCATTGTTTAAATAATTCAATAACGGGCTGTCCAGTCATATGACATAACTCCATCCTAATGAAGGGAATATCTTGCCTAAGCTATAAGCCGAATGAATAGTTCGGCGCTTCCTTCGTTATCTGAATATCATGCGGATGGCTCTCCTTAAGACCTGCTCCCGTGATCTTGACAAACTTTGCCTTGTCGTGCAGTTCCTGTATCGTCGCACAGCCTGTATAGCCCATACCGGCACGCAGTCCTCCCATGAGCTGATATATAGTATCGGACAGCATACCCTTGTACGGTACACGACCCTCTACGCCCTCGGGGACAAACTTCTTGTTGCTTGCCTGGAAATATCTGTCCGAGCTGCCTCTGCCCATTGCACCGAGACTGCCCATACCGCGATAGACCTTAAACTGTCTGCCCTGATATATCTCGCTTTCACCCGGAGATTCCTCACATCCCGCTACGAGAGAGCCTATCATTACCACGCTGCCGCCGGCGGCGAGAGCCTTTACTATATCGCCCGAATATTTAACACCGCCGTCGGCAATAACGGGAATACCGTGCTTTGACGCCTCATTAGCTGCATCAAATATAGCCGTTATCTGCGGAACTCCTATACCCGCGACAACTCTCGTTGTACAGATAGAGCCGGGGCCTATGCCGACCTTAACACAGTCCGCGCCCGCGTCAATAAGTGCCTTCGCGGCCTCGGCTGTCGCAATGTTTCCCGCTATGAGCTGAACGTCAGGGTATGCCTTTTTGACCTTGGCGACAGAGTTTACTATGTTCCTATTGTGACCGTGGGCCGAGTCAAGAACAAGGACGTCTACCTGAGCCCTTACAAGCTCGGCAACCCTCTCGAGAACATCGGGTGTACCGCCGATAGCCGCCGCACACAGCAGACGGCCGCTGTCATCACGGGCAGAATTAGGATACTGGACGCTTTTTTCAATATCCTTTATTGTGATAAGTCCCTTAAGATTTCCTTTCTCGTCAACGAGAGGAAGCTTTTCTATTTTATGCTTTTTGAGTATCTCCTGTGCCTCGCTGAGTGTAGTTCCAACAGGGGCGGTAACAAGCTCCTCATGCGTCATGACCTCGGAGATCCTCTGGCTATAGTCGCCGTCACTCATAAAGCGGAGATCGCGGTTAGTGATAATGCCAACGAGCTTGCCGTCACGGCATATAGGAACACCTGAGATCTTGTACTTCGCCATGAGCTGGTTAGCGTCCGATACGTAATGATCGGGAGTAAGGAAAAACGGGTTGACTATAACGCCGTTTTCGGATCTCTTGACGCGGTCTACCATATCGGCCTGCTGCTCGATAGGCATATTCTTATGTATAACGCCTATGCCGCCTTCACGGGCTATGGCGATCGCCATTTTCGTTTCCGTTACGGTATCCATAGCCGCGGTTATAATAGGAGTATTCAGCTTGATTTTTTTAGTGAGGAATGTACTGATGTCAACATCCTTTGGTTCTACATTTGATTCTCCCGGAATAAGTAAAACATCATCAAAGGTCAAGCCCTCTTTGATAAATTTTTCTTCAAATCTCTTATCGATCATCAAAAATTCCTCCTCATTTTTTTACGATTACATAGATGTTAATTTTCAAATTATATCATAAAATCACTCAATTATTATGATTTCTAAGAATAATTACGCTATATTTCGTCAAAAATTATCGGACGATATTCTAGTGCGGCGTCAGCAAGCAGCCAAGTTAAAAAGCAATTTTTAAGGCTTTGGCTTGGAGCGTTCCCGTGCGGCGATAACTGTTTCCCAACGCGGGACACCGCACATCGGTCATATATAGTAAAAAATCAAATCTGTTCCGAAAGCCGCAGCCTCGGAACAGATCTTCCGCAATATATTATTTGTCCGCCCTGATAATATCTATACCCATATACGGTCTGAGAACCTCCGGAACCGTGACAGAACCGTCCTCGTTCTGATACTGTTCTACTATCGCGGGAATGACGCGGCTTGTCGCAAGACCGGAAGCATTGAGTGTATGCGCGAAGTGGACCTTTTTGTCGCCGCCTCTATATCTTATATTTCCTCGGCGTGCCTGATAGTCCCTCGCGTTTGAGGCGGAACTTACCTCCTTATAAATACCCATGCTCGGAATCCAAACCTCGATGTCGTATGTTCTCGCCATAGAGAATGAACAGTCGCCCGCTGCAAGCTTGCTGAGTCTGTAATGAAGTCCAAGCTCCTGTACGATCCTCTCTGCCTTGCCGACAAGCTCCTCAAAGGCTATATCGGACTTATCGTCCTCAGTATACTGAACCATTTCCACCTTATTGAACTGATGTCCGCGTATCATACCGCGCTCCTCGCTGCGGTAGCTGCCTGCCTCTCTGCGGTAGCATGGTGTGTAGGCAATATACTTTTTCGGCAGCTCCTCGATAGGAATTATCTCATCTCTGTGAATATTTACGAGGGCTGTTTCGGCGGTAGGCAGCATGAATTTTTTGTCGCTGCTCGTAGGGTTCTGTATCCAATAAACCTCGTCTGTGAATTTCGGGAACTGTCCCGCTACATATCCGCATTCATAGTTGAGCATATGCGGAGGGAGGATAAACTCATAGCCGTCGTTGATATGTTCGTTTATAAAGAAGTTGAGGAGTGCCCACTCGAGCCTTGCTCCCCACCCCCTGTACAGCCAGCTTCCCGAGCCGGCTATCTTAGCACCGCGCTGATAGTCTATCATGCCGAGGCTCTCGCAAAGGTCAACATGGTTCTTCGCCTCAAAGCTAAAATTCGGCTTTTCCTTAAAGTATCTGACAGGAACATTTTGTTCCTTATCACCTGCGGCAACATCATCATCGGGCAGATTAGGCAATCCGAGGAGAAGCGCCCTCTGTTTTGCGTCAAGCTCCTGAAGCTTAGCATCCTCGTCCTTTATCTGTGCGACAAGCTCCTTCATCTTAGCCATTATTTCGGAGGCGTCTCCTCCCGCTTTCTTTATCTTGGGGATTTCCTTAGAAGCGGCATTCTGTTCCGCCTTCATCGCTTCGACCCTGCCTATGACCTCTCTGCGCTTCGCGTCAATGTCAATAATGCTGTCAACCGTCTCATCAAGATCCATATTGCGCTTTTTTATTTTTTCCTTGACCTCATCCGCTTTTTCTCTGATTAGCTTAATATCTATCATTTTATTTATCTCCTTATAATATCTTTCAAATAATCTCAGCTTTTTAATATTACAACTTTTGTCAAAATAAGCAGTGGACAGGAAAAACATACGAGTGCTTACATATTCCCGCCCAATATTTGTGCAAGCCGGAGCAAATCGTCCTCGCTGTAAAATTCTATTTCCAGCGTACCCTTATTTTCCTTTTCGTTCAGTACCTTTACCCTGCGGCTCAGATGCTCGTTCAGTGAAAGCTCGACCTCGTCATATATCGGCGCGCGCTTTACACGGGGTTTTTCGGGCTTATTCCTGTTTTCGGAGTTCTGTTTTTTGGCTAATCTCTCAATATCTCTCACTGTCAAGTCCTGAGAAACGATTGCCTTTGCGGTTTTTATCATGGTTTCCTCGTCATTAAATGCGAGAAGCGCCCGCGCATGACCCGCGCTGATTTCACAGTCCTTTAACATTTGCAGTATTTCGTTCGGAAGATTGAGCAGCCGCAGGGAGTTCGCAATTGCGGGTCTGGACTTGCCTACTACCCTTGCGACCTCATCCTGTGTGAAGCCGTGGTTATCAATAAGCGATTTATAGCCGAGGGCTTCCTCGACAGAGTTCAGATCCTCACGCTGCAAATTCTCAATCAAGGCAAGCTGTGTCACCTCGCTGTCGGTCATCTCACGGATAATAACGGGAACCTCCGAAACACCCGCCATACGACCGGCGCGCCAGCGGCGTTCACCGGCAACGAGCTGATAACCGCCCCCCGGTATGGGACGCACTATCAGCGGCTGAATAATTCCGTGGATCGCGATAGAGTCCGCAAGCTCACGCAGGCTTTCCTCATTAAAGTTTTTTCTCGGCTGATCCCTGTTAGGTTCGATTTCGGATATTTTTAAGGTGACGGTATTGTTTCCGCCCTCTGTATCATTTTCCATAAATATCGCGTCAAGACCTTTTCCAAGACCGCCTAATTTTGATGCCATGATTTCATCTCCCTTACGAATTATTTTTTATAAGCTCATCTGCGAGAGCCTTATATGTTACCGAGCCCTTGCAAGTTCTGTCAAAATACATTACGGGCTTGCCAAAGCTGGGCGCTTCCGAAAGTCTTACTCCTCGCGGTATTACACTTGAAAACACTTTTTTTGGGAAAAAGCGCTTGACCTCCGCAACTACCTGTTGAGTAAGGTTCAATCTGCCGTCATACATAGTAAACAAAACTCCCTCGATCTCAAGGCGCTCGTTATATGTACGCTTGATCCTCCTTACAGTATTCATAAGCTGTGACAGACCCTCGAGTGCATAATATTCGGGCTGAATAGGAACAAGCAGACTATCGGCGGCACAGAGTGCGTTTGCCGTTATAAGTCCGAGTGACGGTGGGCAGTCGATGAAGATATAGTCATATTCTCCCCTGAGCGGAGCAAGGGCGTTTTTCAGCCTTGACTCTCTATTATCAAGCTCCGCAAGCTCCAACTCTGCCGCCGCAAGATCCATACTTGATGGAATAATATCAAGACCTTTAAATTCGGTCTTGACAACGGCCTGTTTAGAACTTACGCTGCCTATCAAAATATCGTACGAGGATTTTTTGATGTTTCTCTTATCAACGCCTACACCGCTTGTCGCGTTGCCCTGAGGGTCAACGTCTACCAGCAGAACCTTTTTATCCGACATTCCCACTCCTGCGGAAAGATTGACGGCAGTCGTCGTTTTTCCAACGCCGCCCTTTTGGTTCGCAATAGCTATGATCTTTGCCAATATTTATCACCCAATAAAACTACAGATTTCTTCAAAATTTCTACAACGAACCTATTATACCACATTACACCACAAAATAAAAGAGAATCATAAAAATAATTGGCGGGCAGCGCCCGCAGGCAAGTCGCAGCGGAGTGCCTCCGCCCGCAAGTCGCGAGGTCGTTTTTTGCCATACGGCAAAAAACTTCGACACTGATAGGGGACTATGACGTACCGCGCAAGTCGTATTAGCACTGAATTAGCATACGGTGGTTCATTGGTAACTTAGTCCCTACGCGGACATAAACAACCCTCGCTGACGTCGAGCGAGGTAATGAGCGATTACGCGGCGGGCAGCGCCCGCAGGCAAGACGCAGCGGAGTGCCTCCGCCCGCAAGTCGCGAGGTCGTTTTTTGCCATACGGCAAAAAACTTCGACACTGATAGGGAACTATGACGTGCCGCGCAAGACGTAGTTAGCACTGAATTAGCATACGGCAGTTCATTGGTAATTAAATCCCCACGCGGACATTAACGGCTCTTGCCGATGTCGAGCGGAGCGTAAGCGAGCGATTACGCGACTTGCGTGTCGAGGCACTCGACCGCCGTACGGCGAAAAATTTCGACGTCGTCAGGGAATTATGACGTGCCGCGCAAGTCGTATTAGCACTGAATTAGCATACGGCAGTTCATTGATAACTTAGTCCCTACGCGGACATAAACAACCCTCGCTGACGTCGAGCGAGGTAATGAGCGATTACGCGGCGGGCAGC
>CANQUS010000053.1 GCA_947627055.1 uncultured Clostridia bacterium
CGCGGGCACTCAAGTATGGCATATCTCGCGGCGTATTCTCAAACGAGGCGGGGCTTGGAAGTTCCCCCATAGTCTACGCCGCCGCAGATACCGACGAACCCTGCAAGCAGGGTATGTGGGGTATTTTTCAAGTGTTTATTGATACGACTGTACTATGTACGCTTATGGCGCTGTGCATATTATGTACAGGCGCGCACGAAAGCGGCCTTGACGGAGTAGCCATGTGCTCACTCTGCTTTGAGAAAGTTTTTGGAGATGCCGGAAAGTATTTTATGTCGCTTTCAATCACTCTTTTCGGCATAGCAACACTTGTTTCGTGGTCATATTACGGAGAACGCTCTGTAGAGTATCTCGCAAACGGCAGATTTATTAAATCTTATCGAATTGCGTATACGCTTATAACCTTTGTCGGCTGTGTGCTTAACCTTAATCTTGTATGGGAGATTTCCGACACGCTCAACGGTCTTATGGCGATTCCGAATATGATCGCAATCGTTTTGCTTTCAAGCACCGTCAAAAAGGAGTATGACAGCTATTTAAAGCGTTTGCCATCAGCTTAGTGACTTTTTCTAACTCCCCGCGCTCTCGTATGCGGTAATCCCCTTGTTCCATATTATAATTCCGATACACATGATAAATACTGATATTACCACCGTAATGCCCACGTTAAACAGCGGATTTTCTCCCGTCAGGATATAACAGGCAGGATAAAATGCTGTAAACGCAAACGGTATGATATAAGTAATCACTATTTTAACAAAATTGTTGTATATGTCTATTGGATATTTGGAAAAGTCATTTACCATGTAAAACATATAAGTGATATTTCCGCTGCGCTTTGTCCAAAACGCGATAGCGGCGGTCGCAATTTTGATGCCGGTATATATCAATGTCGCAAATGGTATAGTGACAAGGATAAGGACGATTTTTAAAACGCTCCATTCTATAACAAGAGACGGCAGGGATATACAGATAAGAGCTATGCCCATAATAAGCTCTCCGAACGCGTCTATCTGGAACTTTTCGACCATAACATAAAACAACGGATTTATAGGTCGGGTCAAGTATTTATCAAAGTCGCCCTTATTTACGGTAAAGTGACCGATAGACCACAGATTATCAAATAACAGGTGGTCAAGTCCCTTAGGAATGAGTGAGAAGCCGTAAATAAACACAAGCTGCTCAAGCGACCAGCCCATCAGGCTGGGGATCTGTCTGAAAATTATCCAAAGGAACAATAGATTAAAAAATTGTCCCAAAAGGAAGCCGATAATCCCTACTATAAAGTCGCCCTTATATTCCATCATTCGTTTAAGCTCCTGTGCAACAAAAATCCTGTGCATACGGAGCATTCTTTTAACAGTTTTCATGCTCATCCTCCTTGTACGCAAAGACGCTTTGTCGCTATATGCCAAAGCAGCTTTGAAAGTCCCCAAAACGCCATTACCCAAAATAATTGAAGTCCCATATAAAACAACAGCTCAAGACCGCTGTACATACCCATGTATATCATTACAGGAGTATAGTTAAGGGAGGCAAAGGGAAGAAACAGGAAAATCCTCTCAAGAATATCGGGAAGGAAGGAAAGCGGTATAACCGAGCCAGATAAAAAGCCTACTATGCAGTTCTTCATCATGTTGGCGCCCCAAAGATATTTGATAATAAAGGCTATAAAGCCAAAACATATATTAAAGAAGAAATTGATAAGATAGGCAAATACGCAGCTTACTATATACAGCAGAAATCCTGCGATATTGAATTGCACAGATCCCATAAAGACGGTACGGCATATCTCAACGCCGATCACCATCGGAATGATAAGAACACATATCGTCATGATCTTGTTGCCGATCTCCTGAAAGAGAAATGTCGCGTTATAGCTTATAGGCTTAATCATTCTCATGGCGATGGAGCCGTCGCGGATCTCCTCACCGATGTCGTATGTACCTCCGCTTGAAATAAGCGATGTCGTAAGAAACATCAGAAAGATATAAACAACCATCTGCGGCATAGTAAAGCCGTTTAAGTTTTCGCCCCCGCTCGATATAAAAACGGCATTCCAGATAAAATATGATACAAAGCAACCCAATATATTTCCGAGCATAAAGAATATCCAGTTTGCTCTGTATGTAGTCGCCTCTTGCAGTCCCGCATTGATAAAGGGCTTATAGATTTTAAATTTTTTTCTCATACTATACCCCCTGCTTGTAAAGCCTGCGGATTATTTCCTCAATATCCGCCTCCTTAACGCTCATATCTTTGACACTGATTTTTTGCAGGGTGTATGAGAGCATTTCGGAAACAGGTACTACCGCCGAATTAAAGCGAATCTTTACAAGACTGCCATCAGCTTCTATTGAAAAATCGTCATCAGCAAAACCAAAATGCTCCTTGTACGAAAGAACATTCTTAACATCCCTTGTATCCGTTTCAAATGTCAGCTCTCTCATTTGTCCGTATTTAGTTTTAAGCTCATGCAGATCACCGTCAAAGACATTTTTACCCTTATCTATCATAACAATACGCTTGCATAACAGTTCAATGTCGCTTATGTCATGTGTCGTGAGGATCACTGTCGTATTTTCTTCCGCGTTGATCTTTGTAATCGCATTGCGAATATTATCCTTTACAACTACGTCAAGACCTATTGTCGGTTCATCGAGAAAAAGTACCTTTGGACTGTGCAGCAGTGAAGCGGCTATATCCGCTCTCATTCGCTGTCCGAGGGAGAGCGTTCTCACAGGGCTTTTGATAAAATCATCGAGTTCCAGCACCTCATTAAGAAATGCCATTCGCTTCTTAAATGCGCTTTCCTCGACCTCGTATATTTCCTTCAATACCGAGTATGTTTCCGTAAGAGGCAGATCCCACCAAAGCTGAGTTCTTTGACCAAATACTACGCCTATCTCCTTTACATAATTTTGCCTGTCATTCTGCGGAATCTTGCCGTTAATGCGACATTCACCGCTTGTCGGAGTTAAAATTCCGGTTAGCATTTTAATCACAGTGGACTTGCCCGCACCATTAGGACCTATAAAGCCTAAAATCTCGCCCTTAGGGACATGAAAGCTGATGTCGTCCACAGCTGTTATGATTTCCTTTTTTGGATGAAAAAGAGCCTTTATGCTCCCTTTTAGCCCAGGGTCTTTTATCACCTTTTTAAATTCTTTTTTTAGATTTTCGACATAAATCATATTTTTCCTCCGTTCATGTTGCGTTTATAGTAGTTAGTTCGTAGGTTGATTTCTGCATAATTGTAACGGAATTTATGCCGCCTCGCAAAAATTAGAGTTGACAGAAAATGCTTAACACGGTCGCAATACTGTATAGGAATCCACGAGGACTTGAAATCGTTCCAAAGCTGAATTGCCCCAATAAACATACACGGCTGTTTTAATCGGGATCTGTTCGCTCGGGAAAGCGTCGGAACGTCCGACGAGATAATTATACCAAGTTATCCTTTATATGTAAATAATTGATATTTATTTCACAAATTAAGAAATAAAAAAAGCCAACCTTATCCGACGGAAAGGGCTGGCCTCAAATTTATTTTGCAAGTATTATTTGTTTTCAACATCATTATAAGCCTGTTCGGCTGTTTTCACACCAAACATAATATCAACAATTGCGTCGCCGTATTGATCGAACATTACTGCGGGAATCATCATACTGTCCTCGATAACCGCCTGTGAAGGAATACAATCCTTACAATTTGTCGCGATCTTATAACGAACTTCTCCGTCGTTATAGTCCAACTCAAAGTTACCAAACAAAAGACCATAATTGACTCTTGTGAGGAACTTAGAAAGCTCGTCCCGGTGTTCCTCGTCACAGTTTAGGTTTATAAGCGCAAGAGTAAGATACCTTGTTTCATCAATATCCGCGATAATACGGCACTCCTTAAGACGATTCTTGAGGTTGATACCGCATCTTATTACTTCTCTTTCCTCATCAAATGTATAATGCCACTCGTCATTCTTGAGATATTGTTCAATAGCCGCCTTGATTTCCTCTGAATATGCCATAGCTTTTTGTCCTTTCAAAAAAATTCTATTAAATAGTATAACATTTTCTTTCGTATAAAGTCAATATAAAAATTAAATTTTATATTATTTTTTTGTAACATAAAACAAAAGCACCGACCATCAGCGATCGGTGCTTTTGAAAATTAAAGGAAGAAAGAAAAAATGAAATAGTTATACTTGACATTAAATATTACTGATAATCGATAACGTCGATCCATGACTTGAGGAACTTCTCTTCCTCAGGATTTTTCTTGACAAGCTGTGAAGCCGCTACTATAGGAAGCCAACCCTGAACGTATTGTTTAGCGATATTAGATTTTCGGCAGAATATATCAAGATAAATGTCGGCTTTTGCTTTATCCTTGAGTGCAAACAAAAGATATGTTCTTGCCGCGTCAGCGGAAGCATTGCCCTGTGTAGCATGCGACCAGTCAATAATATGGCATGAGCCATCAGACGAAACAATGATATTGGACGGGTTAAAGTCGCCGTGACAAACCTTGTTGTGCCTTGACATAGACTCAAGCCTTGTATTAAGCTCGTAGCGCGTCATATCGTCGATTTCACCATCATCGAGTGATGAGATCTTCCTCTTCATTTTGTCCTTAATATTATTAAGGAGCGGGGAACGCTTAGTATGAACCATAAGCTGAAGGTCAACCATCTGCTCAAGATATTTTTCAAAATTGTCGGGATCATCTATCATAATCTCCTCAAGGGTTCTGCCCTCTATATAATCGATAGTGATAGCCCATTTACCATCAATAACAGAAACTGCCCTTATAGAAGGAATAGGAAGACCTGTTTCTTCAACTCTTGCATGATTTAAAGCTTCATTAAGAATGTCAGACTTAGGATATGAACTGCCAAACAGCTTAATTACGGTATCTCCGTCCTTGTAAATAATCTTGTCCTTGCGTTCAGCCAATACTTTTTCAAGTGACATATTCAAAGTCCCCTTTCGGCTTTTATTTTAAAGATCAGTTTCTCTAATCAATGATATTATTATACTACACAAATTGAATAAAATAAAGATGAATTTTGCATTAAGTTTTAGTTAATTTTTTGTGCAATAAGACAAATTGTCTAAAATATAACAATTTTTTTCAGAATGTTTGTTGATTGTATATTGAATTATAGGTAAATAATTCACTGTGTTGCTTTATATCGTTTGAAATATTGGAAAAAATAATTAACTGAGAATACTTAAATGTATAGAAAGATTTTTTATACATTTTAGTTATTCCCTATTCATTGTTTTCATAGCATTCCAATAATCCCCACAGCGATTTCTGTGTACAGTCTATATTTCGTTGCTCTTTACGTCTGCACCTTCAGACGTAAACGCCACCACTCCCGGCCCGGAAAGCTGTGAACTAACGATACTAAGTAGGCTTTTTGCATCTATATTATTGACTGTTTATTCCGACAAACCAAAATTTGAAATTCGCAATTTCACAAGTGACTATTGCCCGTTATAGGACGTTAATAAAATCCTCCAAAACACTTGAAAATAAAGGATTTATCGCAGTGTGTCCGCCTTATCCCTTTATATGATTTCACTTGCGTTTATGCTTCTTTCTCCGCCTCATAAGGGCAAAAGCAAGGGAAGAAAAATCTGGTAACAAGCTATAATGGTGAGCGGCAATCGGAAAATTGTGACATATGTGCGAATATATTATACTGGAGGATTTAAAAATGAAGAAGTACGTTTATGACAAGAGCAACGTTCTTTGGTATGAACCTGCAAGGCGAATATTATATTCCGTGTCTTTAATTACCGGCCGAAAAAGAAAAAAGTCATATCTGAATATGGTGACAGCGGCATTTACGGTATCTGAAAGAACACCTCAGAGCACTTTATATCAATCTTCTGACAAGCGGTAGGCTGAACGACTATCTTGCCGATATTAAAACGCAGGCAGAGGACAGAATGCTGCTTCTCACACAACAAATGGCAGAACGAGAAAATATCACTGAAAAAAGGCTAATAAAATATTATCAATAGGCATATTTTCAGCACTTTAAAAATGAGTATGAGAATATTCATAAAGCTGCCTCAATGGAAGAATCTGAAAGTACCGCTAAATATGAAAGACCCTATACTAAATGTTGTGCTAACCAAATAAAGGCTCATAATAAAAAAGTAGAGCATATTTGGCATAAAACCGTTAAAATGGAAATGATACAATAACCATGAACGGATGGCAAATATGCTCTATACTGATTTTACAAAAAATAATTGGATCGCAAGGGTCAAAGGCTGCAAAAATCGAAGAAACCGATGGGGAGCTTCTCATACACGCGGAAATGGAACGGAAAGAACATGACTGTATCTGTTTAGGTATCACAGCAGATACAGTCCGCGACTATCGGACACAGTGATATTAAAGATATTTCCGCTTTCGGAAGAATACCGTCATTCCTTTGCGGAAACGGCACAAAAAGCTATGCGTAAATGGATAGAAAACGCAGAATACTGCGGATTTCCGCAGTTTGGGAAATGTGCCGCTGCTATGCAAAATTGGTACACAGGCATTGTTAATTCTTTATCCATGCCTATTACAAACGGATTTACAGAAGAATGCAACAACAAAATCAAGGTTTCAAAAAATGATTACGGATGCCGAAATTTCAGACGCTTCAGTGATCGAATTTTACATATGTTTTCCTGCCCACAAATAATTAAAAAGCAGGCAATCACATTCCCGCAGTTGCCTGCGTGTACGTTTCAATTTTTTACTCCAACTATTGACAAAGAGCCGATTTTTAGTATGTCATTTCAGAACTATAAAAATGGGCATCGCTTAAGTTTATTAAAACTTAACGCGATAGCCCCATTCGGTTATTTTATGACTTTTTATCTCTTAATTATTCACCGAAATATCTCTTCAAAAGACCCGCAAAGCCCGCGCCGTGTCTTGCCTCGTCTTTAGCCATCTCGTGAACAGTGTCGTGAATAGCGTCGAGATTCTGAGCTTTTGCAAGCTTAGCAAGCTCAAACTTGCCTGCGCAAGCGCCCGCCTCTGCCTCCGCACGCATCTGGAGATTCTTCTTTGTGCTGTCTGTTACGACCTCACCGAGAAGCTCTGCAAATTTAGCGGCATGCTCCGCTTCTTCAAATGCATACTTTGTGAATGCCGCGGAAATTTCGGGATAGCCCTCTCTGTCGGCAACTCTTGCCATTGCAAGATACATGCCAACCTCCGAGCATTCGCCGTTAAAGTTAGCTACAAGACCGTCGTATATCTCTTTGTCAACGCCCTTAGCAACACCGACCTCATGAACCGTTGCATAGCTTCCCTCGCCTTTTACCTCGTTAAACTTCTCCTTAGGAGCCTTACATACCGGACATACGTCAGGCGCCTCATCACCCGTGTAAACATATCCGCAAACAGAACAAACAAACTTTTTCATTTTAATGAACCTCCGTTTTTTAATAAATTATATCAATATCCTTTTGGATAAAGATTTACAAATAAAAATCAAGACCTGTCATCAGCATTACAGCTTCCGCATATTCCGTAAAAGACCAAGTCATGGCTTTCTACCTCGACACAAAGCTCCTTTTCAACAATTTTATCAAGGCGCTGAGTATAAATTGAAAAAAGATCTCCGACATCTATTACCCTGCCGCAAGTATTGCAAATAAAGTGAGAATGAGGACTCATATCAGCGTCAAATCTCTCGCAGCCCTTAATGACGCCGAGAGACTTGATCTTCCCACTGTTTCGCAGATGAACAAGATTTCGGTAAACAGTACCCAAGCTGATTTCAGGATAGGTTTTTTTGACCTCGCTGTATATCCGCTCCGCGTCGGGATGAACTTTTGTCGAGGCTATTATCTCGTATATAGCCTCCCTCTTCGGGCTGTAATTAGTTCTCATAATATTAGCAACCCCAAAATTGATAATCATTCTCGATTTATTTAATAATATAGCATATTTTATTAGGTTTGTAAAGTTTATTTTGTAAAAATATGATTCTGCGCTGAAATAAAAATCTCTTAAGAGGATTTTGAGATACTGTAGTGGTCAAGCTTTTTTGTAACACTTATGGCTAAAAAAATCTATTAGATTGCTGCTTGAAGTTTATCGGAGGCGACAGAGCCCGGCATCCCCGATTTTGAGTTACTAAGCAATCCATGAACATGAATCCCCTATGCTTCTGTCCGTGCCTGGCATGGCGTTCGGTAGCCATTGTAGCTGTGCGGGCGTACATGGTTGTAGTTGTTGTGTTACAATAAAGTTGTAACAGTAGTGGCTAATGAGATATAATAAAAATCAAAAGAAAAGAGGTACTCATTATGTCACAA
>CANQUS010000054.1 GCA_947627055.1 uncultured Clostridia bacterium
TGTCTGCGGGGACACCCCGCCGCGACTTGCCTGCGGGCGCTGCCCGCCGCGTAATCGCTCGTTACCTCGCTCGACGTTAGCGAGAGTTGTTTATGTCCGCGTCAATGTTAAATTACCAATGAACTGCCGTCAGCACACATTGTGCCCCGCCGCGCGAGTACAGTGCTAAATAAGTCCTGCGCGGTACGTCATAGTCCCCTGACGACGGCGAAGTTTTTTGCCGTATGGCAAAAAACGACCTCGCGACTTGTCTGCGGGGACACCCCGCCGCGACTTGCGGGCGCAACGGAGGCACTCCGCCGCGACTTGCCTGCGGAGACACTCCGCGGGTGAGGTTCGACTGTATTGTCAAGGGGCGTTGTTCATGATATAATTATATATAATAATTTTTAAACGGGGTGTTGTTGTGACAGCTGAAATTTTGTGTGTCGGGACGGAGATCCTTTTGGGGGATATTGTGAATACTAATGCGGCGTATATTTCTAAACGTCTTGCGGCCCTCGGAATAAACGTCTTTCACCAATCCGTTGTCGGCGATAATCCTAAAAGACTTGCGGAAAGCCTGAAAGAAGCTCTCGCTCGGTGCAATGTTGTGATTACAACGGGAGGTCTGGGACCCACCTGTGATGATCTGACTAAGGAAACAGCCGCGCAGGTCATGGGACTGCCTATGGTGGAAAATACAGCGGAGCTTGGACGCATAACTGAATACTTCCGAATGCTTGACCGCCCTATGACTGAAAACAATAAAAAACAAGCCCTTGTGCCAAGCGGTGCGGCAGTTCTAAAAAATAATTACGGTACAGCGCCGGGTATACTTATAGAAAAGGACGGTAAAATCCTCGCATTGTTACCGGGACCGCCGAGAGAGATGTGTCCCATGCTTGATAATGAGCTTATGCCTGTTCTCGAAAAATATTCCGAGAAAACATTCGTCTCGAGAACCGTTCATATTTTTAATGTCGGTGAATCCGCCGTCGAAAGCAAGCTGCATGACCTTATGAACAGCCTTGAGAATCCTACGCTTGCTCCGTACGCTAAGGACGGCGAGGTGCTGCTCCGCGTTACCGCCGCCGCGGAAAGTGCGGAAAAGGGCTATGAGATGATAGAACCGATCATCGCGAAGGTTCGGAAAGCTATCGGAGATGAAAACATCTATGGCGTTGATGTAGAAAATCTTCAGACGGCTCTTGTGAGACTTCTGCGTGAAAAAAATCTAAAGGTCGCGACCGCCGAGAGCGTTACGGGAGGCCTTGTCTCAAAGCGTATAACGGAGGTTTCGGGAGCATCGGAGGTCTTCGAGTGCGGGGTCTGCTCGTACTCAAACAGTATCAAAAATAAGCTCCTTGGTGTATCGAGGGAAACGCTCGACAGGTTCACGGAGTACAGTCCCGAAACGGCGATGGAGATGGCAAAGGGTATCCGCGAAATCTCTGGCGCTGATATTGGAGTCGCGACAACGGGTATCGCGGGGCCGAACGGCGGCAGCGCGGAAAATCCTGTCGGTTTAGTATATGTCGCGGTTGACAGCGATAATTACAGCGAGGTGAAAAAATTATTGTTAAGCAGGGGCTATGCTGAGGAACGTGAGTTTATCCGATACATAGCCTCCTCACACGCATTGTATATGCTGCTCAAGGCAACCGAGAGCCTCTGATGAGAGAATAATATACCGTATTGATTCGCTTTTGCGGTCTAGTGCTTTAGGTACAATTATTCGCCGTGAGCAGAAATTGATGTTACACAGACGGTGGAAAAAAGACAAATAGAGCGCAAATATCTTGCGTTTCTATGTACTAAAATGGTATAATATATAAAAACAGTATATTATTGCGAGATTTACATATCCTGCCGTTGACGCGCAGGAGATAATAGGAGGAAATATGGAGAAGAAAAAGTTTTATATAACAACACCGATTTATTATCCGTCAGGCAATCCACATATCGGACACTGCTACACAACAGTTGCCTGCGACTCTATCGCACGATATAAGCGTATGCAGGGTTATGACGTTATGTTTCTCACGGGGACGGATGAGCATGGTCTGAAGATAGAGCAGAAGGCCGCTGAAAAGGGTGTTACACCAAAGGAATATGTAGATGAAATAGTCGCGATATTTAAAAACCTGTGGAAATACATGAATATCAGCTATGACAGATATATACGCACTACCGACGATTATCATGTCAAAACAGTACAAACTATATTTAAAAAACTTTACGACAAGGGCTATATTTATAAGGGCGAGTATAAGGGAAAATACTGTACACCCTGCGAGAGCTTTTGGACGGATTCACAGCTCGTTGACGGCAAATGCCCCGAATGCGGGCGTGACGTGATCGAGGCTAAGGAGGAGGCGTATTTCTTTAGAATGTCTCCCTTTGCCGACAGGATTGAAAAGCTCCTTACGGAAACTGACTATTTACGACCCAAGACACGCGCTGTCGAACTTGTAAATAACTTCATCAAGCCCGGACTTGAGGATCTCTGCGTGTCAAGAACGAGCTTCAAGTGGGGCATACCCGTGACTTTCGACACAAATCATGTCGTTTATGTATGGATAGACGCACTATCTAACTATATTTCCGCACTCGGCTATGAAAACAATCAGTATAACGATTATGATAAGTTCTGGCCTGCTGATGTCCATATGGTCGCAAAGGACATCATGCGCTTTCATGCTATCATATGGCCGGCTATGCTGATGGCTCTTGATGAGCCTCTGCCGAAGCACCTCGCCGTTCACGGCTGGATAACATTTAACGGTCAGAAGATGAGCAAATCACTCGGAAATGTAGTTGACCCGCTCGTCCTCGGTGAAAGATACGGCGCTGACGCTATAAGGTATCATATTCTGAGAGAGATGGCTCTAGGTGCTGACAGCTCGTTCTCGAACGAAATCATGATAAATCGTATCAACTCCGATCTTGCGAATGGTTTAGGAAACCTTGTTTCAAGGACTGTCGCTATGGTGGAAAAATATTTTGACGGAACACTGCCCGAGGAGCGAGAGAGTGGAGAGTTTGACGACAACCTGATTGAAACGGCGAGTTCACTTTTGAAAAAGGTCGACGAATACGTCGAGGAAACTCAGCTCAATAACGCGCTTGCGGAGATATTTAAGGTCGTTTCACGCGCGAACAAATATATCGACGAAACAACCCCGTGGATTCTCGCTAAGGACGAGAACAACCGAGCGCGCCTTGCGGCCGTACTGTATAATCTTCTTGAAACGATACGCATATTATCTATTCCGCTCTCTGCGTTTATGCCGACAACTATGCCGAGTGTCTGGCAGCAGATAGGTGCGTCAGAAAGCGACGTGACATATGAAAAGGCGTCTGTATTCGGGGTGCTTCCTCTGACGGTGACGGTCAAAAAGGGCGTCGCTCTTTTCCCGAGAATAGATGTTGACAAGGAGATAGAGGAGCTTAACGCACTGATTTTAAAGAATCAGCCGAAAAAGCCGAAAATCGAGGGTCTTGCACAAATAGGGATCGACGACTTCGCAAAGGTAGAGTTGAGAGCCGCTAAGGTCATGGCCTGTGAGCCTATCAAAAGGGCAAAAAAGCTTTTGAAGCTGACGCTCGATGACGGAGAGGGCGAGAGGGTCGTCGCAAGCGGTATCGCACAGTTCTATAAGCCTGAGGATCTTATCGGAAAAACGCTGGTTCTTGTCGCGAATCTCAAGCCGGCAAAGCTATGCGGCGTCGAGAGTAACGGAATGATACTTGCGGCGGACTGCGATGGAGAGGTAAAGGTGCTTTTCCTCGATGGAACGATAGCTCCCGGTTCAAGAATAAGGTAACATTTTAATAGCATCAGGATACTTGCAGCTTTTTGCACACGTTTATAAAGCTGTAAACATTATTTATAGGGAGACTAAAATGGAAGAACTAAGGTCAATTATGGAAAAATTCGTGCAGTCGGGTTGGGCTCTGATTGCCGAACCCGCGCAGAGGTGGCTTGACGGTAATTATGACAGGGACTCCCTTATCTCCGCTATTAAACAGGCAGACAAGGAGTGCGGAAGCTGCGGCTGCGAGTTTGACCCGTTGTATAAGAGGGCGTTAGAGCTGCTTTAAGAGGTTAGTTATGCTGAATAATATATTTGATACTCACGCGCATTATGACGATGAAGCCTTTGATATGGACAGGGATAGGCTTCTTGCCGAGCTGCCCGAAAAGGGTGTGTGCAATATTGTCGATCAGGCGGTAGATCTGAGGACTGCGGAGCTGGCGCTTGAGCTTGCCGAAAAATATGATTATATTTATGCCGCAGTCGGCATTCATCCCGAAAATATGGATAACTTGCCTGAAAACTATATTGATATTCTTCGTGAGCTGTCAAAACACAAAAAGGCAGTCGCAATCGGTGAGATAGGGCTTGATTATTACTATGATATTCCAAAGGATAAGCAGAGGAGGGTTTTTGAGGAGCAGCTTGTTTTGGCTAAAGAGCTTTCTATGCCTGTATGCGTACACGACAGGGAAGCTCACGGCGATACTTTGTCAATGCTGAAAAGGTATAATCCAAAGGGCGTTGTGCATTGCTTTTCGGGGAGCTGCGAGATGGCTCGTGAAATTGTAATGCTTGGAATGTATATCGGCTTCGGCGGAGTTGTTACATTCAAAAACGCGAGAAGATCTCTCGAGGTCGTGCAGGAAATACCGCTTGAAAGAATAGTCCTCGAAACAGACGCACCTTATCTTGCGCCTGTCCCGAATAGAGGCAAACGCTGCGATTCCTCAATGATAATCTATACGGCGCAGAGAATAGCGGAAATTAAAAATATTACAACGGAAGAAATACTGGCGGCAACCTGCCAAAATGCAAAAAGGTTATATGGTTTGCTTTGAGCTTATTCCGAAACATACAGGAGGTTAAAAACATGAGAGCATTGATAACAGGCGCGAGTTCGGGAATAGGACGCGATATGGCGAGAGTTCTTTCTTGCATGGGCTGGGAGCTTTTCCTTGTCGCACGCAGGGCAGACAGGCTTCTTGAGATAAAACAGGAGCTCGGTGAGGGTGTCGTCTGCATAAGATGCGATGTTTCAAAGGAGGACGAATGCCGCAAGCTGTATGAGGTACTCAAGGACAAGGAGCTTGATATGGTTATCAATAACGCTGGCTTTGGTTATTGCGGGGAGTTTGTTTCCTCCACACTCGAAAATGACCTCAGTATGATAGATACAAATATCAAAGCGGTACACACGCTCACAAAGCTTTTCTTGAAGGACTTTGTTTCCAAAAACAGCGGAAGAATACTCAACGTTGCCTCAGTGGCGGGTTTCATGCCCGGCCCCATGATGGCGACATATTATGCTACGAAAAACTACGTTACGAGCCTTTCACGCGCGGTTTCAGAGGAATTAAAGGAAATGGGGAGCAGCGTGACTGTCACAGCCTTCTGCCCCGGCCCCGTCAACACGGAGTTCAATAAGGTTGCGGGTGTCAGCTTTGCCGCCGCGGGTATAGAGAGCAAGACTGCCGCAAGGATCGCTGTTACGGACGCATTAAAAGGCAAGCGCGTTTCTATTCCTACTGTGAAAATGAAACTCCTGCGTTTCGGAGTGCGTCTTTTGCCCGATGTCCTGCTGCTCAAGCTGTGCAGCAGCTTTCAGCAAAGAAAGAATCATTAAATTCCATAAATAATACAGATAAAGACGTATTTTAACTAAGGTTCGAGTAATAAACGCACTAAATGCAGTAAAAATACAGTTTTAGGGCAAGCCTTGCTTGACGTTCGCATGGGTGGATATAAAAAACACTTCGATAAAATGTTTTTATAAGAGGAATCACCTGCGATAGAGATCGTCCCCGCTAACGGCTTGGAATATTTCACCTCGCCGCCTGTGGCGAAGATATTTATTTAGTATAGTATTTTAGAACTATAATAAATGAGGTTTCGATCGAGTTTTTTAAAACTTAATGAGAAATCCCACTTAGATATAGGATGAATTTTTCTACTGTTAAAAACGTAAAAAATGCTGTAAAATGTAATACAGAAACCTGCAAATATTCGGAGGTTAGAATGGAATACAAAATCACCGCGCGCGGCGCTGAAATATACGGTCTTTCATCGCTCGATCTCGCTGAAACCTTTGACTGCGGTCAGTGCTTTCGCTGGGAGGAAAAAAACGGGAGGTTTTCAGCGGTGGTCAGGTGTAGATATACCACCGTATATAAGGAAGGCGATACACTTATTATAGAAAACTGCACCGAGGACGAGCTTAAAAATATTTTTATCGAATACTTTGATTTGTCGCTCGACTATGATGCGGTTCGCGGCGGTCTTGTCGAGAAATATCCTATCCTGAGGGACGCTGCCGAACACGCTCCGGGAATACATATACTTTCTCAAGAGCCGTGGGAGGCGTTATGCTCGTTTATAATATCCCAGAATAATAATATACCGAGGATCAAGGGTATAATCTCAAGGCTTTGCGAGGCATACGGAGAAAAGTGCGGTGAAAGCTATACATTCCCGACGGCAGAAAAGCTTGCCGTTCTTGAACCCGATGATTTAAAGTATCTGAGAGCCGGCTTTCGCGCGGGATATATAATCGACGGCGCGAGAAAGACCGCGAGTGGTGAGGTGGATTTGGAATATTTGAAAACGGCTTCTATCTCAGAAGCGCGTGAGAGTCTTATGACAATACACGGGGTAGGACCAAAGGTCGCTGAATGTACACTGCTATATGGGCTTCACAGGCTTGAAGCCTTTCCGATAGACACTTGGATGAAAAAGGCTATGTCCACCCTGTATCAGGGATTGTCGCCCGCCGACCTTGGTGAGTATGCGGGGATAGCGCAGCAATATATTTTTCATTACAGCCGCAGCTTAAAAATAGGCGGCGAATAACAAATAACAGTTTAGGCGGACGCCGCGTCCCCATGACGTGGCAAGCACCCTAAGGAAAAAACACACTGTATGGAGGTTTAAGCCTTATACAGTGTGTTTAATTTTAATCATTACCGAGACGGATCATTTCGTCTATACATCTTCTTGACCTCGATATTTCCTCGTCGGTCATATTTATCTCAAATGCGCCGCCGTTATCTATATTTTCAATCGAGTGCAGAACATCAACAAGCGTTGTCAGCTTCATATTAGGACAAATGATCTTCTTAGACAAAATATAGAAAGATTTATCGGGACATTCGTATTGCAGTGATTCGGCTATGCTGATCTCTGTTCCGATGATAAACTCCTTGTGGTCGGAGCTTTTTGCGAAGTTTGCTATCCCCGAGGTAGAGCCGACATAATCGGCGCGTCCGACTACTGCGGGGATACATTCGGGGTGAACGAGGACGGGCGCGTTCGGGTGGAGAGCCTTTGCTTCCTCAAGATCCTTGAGTGTTACTGAAGCGTGGACTGGACATCCGCCCTGAAGCAGCTTTATATCCTTATTCGGGAGATTTTTCTTGACGTAATCTCCGAGGTTGCAGTCGGGAATAAAGAGGATCTTATCGTTTTCGATATTTTTGACGATTTTCACAGCGGTAGAGGAGGTCACGCAGACGTCGCACACAGCCTTGAGAGCCGCTGTTGTATTGATATACGCTACGACCGTTCTATCGGGTTCCATCTTCTTTAGCTGGGAGATCATATCGGGCTCCATCTGTTCCGCCATGGGGCAGGAGGCAAGTGGGTTCGCCAGAAAAACGTGTTTTTCTGGCGAGAGCATTTTTGCTGTTTCAGCCATGAAGTGAACACCACAGAGAAGTATATTCTTGGCGGTTGTCTTTTGAGCTTCAAGGCTTAGCATGAACGAATCGCCGACAAAGTCAGCCACTTCTATGATCTCACGAGCCTGATAGCTATGAGCAAGAATGAAAACATCCTTTTCTTTTTTCAGCTTTAAAATCTTATCCTGAACATCTCTTATCATAAAAAATCAACATCCTTTCATGCGGGGCAGCCCCCGCGGGCGTGACGCGAAGTCATTTTTCGGCGTCGTTATAGGACGGTTATGTGCCGCGCAGAAAGTATTTAGCACTGAATCAACATACGGCAGTCCATTGTTAATTTAGTATTGACGCGGACATAAGCGTACCATATTTGTGTCGAGCGAGGTAACGAGCGATTACGCGACTTGCCAG
>CANQUS010000055.1 GCA_947627055.1 uncultured Clostridia bacterium
ATAATTATCAAACCCGTACAATCCCAATGTATCACTTATTTTAGTATACCGATAAGCATCATCAGTTTGAGCCCAATAGTCAGGCTGGAAATGTCCTTCGTAAAGCGGGTCTTGTACGCTGTTTTCACTGTAATAATCACTCAACGCTTGGTTAAATTGACGGTAAATATACCAGTTACGATAGGAAGCACCCGCCGGGTTATAATATTGGTCACGGTTATTACCGTTCAATTCATAGTCTGAGTAATAATCATAAAACGTTGTGTCAACATAAAGCTTATTGGGATCTTTTGTGAATGTACTTTTTCTAATATCGACTACATCAGTGTGTCTGTAAGACTCATTGTCGCGTATCCTATACGCCTCAGTCCAATAACCGTCTCGCGTACCGCCATCATATATAACATTGTCACTTGAGTCGGCATAGAAGCACGGCTTTTCAAAACCGGTCGGAATGGATTCCGCATCCGTCTGCCTGCCGTATGACGATGTACTACTGTTTTCCGCACCAAAACGAATATACTTGTATGTGTCCTGAATGTCAATATAATAAACATCATTCCATGTATTTTTACCGTCGCCATGCGGTTCTGCCTTCGTCATTTTATGAGAAGTAGTCGTACTAGTACCAGCAGAAGTAGTGCCGTAGGAGCAATACATCTCGCTTGCGCCCATGCCGTTCGTGGTGCGGGCACTATCATCACCTGCGTAAGAGAGCTTCGACATGGTCGCATCGAAGTATATTCTCCTGTAGCCTGCTCTGTAAAGATCCGAAACAAAAGCCGCCGTGCCGTTATCAGGCTTATTCAAGGTCGTTACGGTCGCTATATTACTCTTCATATCGAACCAGAACATACGATATGTTTTGCCGCCGACCTTAACAGTTATAAGATCCTCTTGAGTAAGAGTCGGGGAAGAAGGTATTTCGTAATAATACATTTTGGCGGTCTCATCATACTGAAGATTAGTTGCAGTAACTTTGTTGCCGCCGTATCCAAATTCAATAGTCGCATTTGCACCGTCAAAGTCCGAGTTAAAATATAAACGGCGTGCGCCTGTACCTGTATAAACTCCACTGTACAAGCTCGTAGTATTCAACGGACGTTCCCAATAGCATGAATTCTTGCGCTCTGTTTCCTCGTCGTCACCGTATGCGCGGATATAATATGTATTGCAGTTGCTTACGTCGTAATTAAAGTAACTGTCGCTTATACTGTTACCCTCGCCCATCATGCCATACTTAACATTATTCGAATAAGTACCGCCAGCCGTGGTGTAGCTGATCTCGACCGTGTCGTAGGGTTTGCCGTTAGAATCAGCCGGAATTTTTGTTGAGAATAAATGATTACTTTGTGTTGTCAATGATATTGTGTTAGGGTATGAAGCCGCATTTGTTAGCTCAGAAGCATAAAACTTGGCTGTGACTGTTGTTGCATCTCCAACCATGTCCTTTACATAGATAGTCTTGCCTGCAAGGGAGGTTGTGGGCGGGGTGAAGCCTGAAACCTGTGAACACATTTTCTTGTATATGTCCGATCCATCGTCCCATGCATCACCACTAAGCTTAAAACACATACCGTCAGTTAAAGTATGACTGACAATATCTGACGTATAAGTTCTCCCATCGCCGCCAACACCTTCATGATAAACCTTAGTGGAGTTCCACTTAATATTCACTGTTTGATTTTCGCTACCATTCCAATAAGTTCCATTTACAAAAATCAAACCCGTTGCACCTGATGGCACTTCCGCTGAATATAATTTGGTTCTCCCTGTAACTGAAGTCATTCGGTTAGGACCATTGCCTCCACTACCAATTAACCAATAAACAGAGATTACACTACTACTGCTCCAAGCACCACTGCTATTATCAAAATATATAGTAATATTTCCCGCCGCATCAGCGGTATTACTCCTGCCAAAAATATTCGTAGGGAGAATGCCGATCAGTATCATTAGCGCGCAGACTATCGCGACGCCGGATGTGAATTTCTTTTTCAATGTAATAATCATATCTGTTACCTCCGAACGCTTTACTGATTTTGTTGAAATAAATAATACATTAAAGCGGCTTTTTCGTCAAGTTCAAAATACAACCGCAAATTTCGGATACCTATCAAAGCGGCGAATGTTCATTACGAAAATGCCTGCAGCTTGCGGCGAAACATTTTTCAGATAAAAAACGACAGCGTTTCAGCCAAATAAATGTTGTAAATAAGAATCCGTAGCTTTCCCTCTGTATTCTTGCAAATTTGTAACTACTTTAACGTAATTATACTACCGCACTTTATATTTATAATTCCCAAAACAAAAAAATAAAACAAAGTCCAAAAAAAATTTTACCCTTTTTTGTATTAAATTGTAATTTTTTCATTAAATATAAATTTAAAATATAAATTTTATATAAATTTTCACATTCGGGCTTTTTTAAAAAAAATTAAAAAAATTGTAATAATTTGTTAATTTTATATTTTCTCTATAAAAATATATTATCGCTTCTTTTCTTATAACATCTCTCATATATTATATATGTAAGCGGCTTACAGATCGTTAATGGATTTGTAAGTCGTTTTCGCTGCTTATGAAACACCGATATTGGGAGGCAGGCAACACTAAGCATGAAACTTTTAGGAAGCAAAACTTTGTCGAATTTGCAGTAAAAACAGAAATTACTATTGTAATATTTTGAAAAAAGTGTTATTCTATTAGTGAGGTTTGATGTAGTTATGCTCATCAAAATCAGCTTGATTTCGAACGCGGGCAAGGCGAAATACTGACATTTGCTTTTCATTATATTATTATAGTAAGATTGTCCGCTGTTCCAAAAAATAAGAGGAGGTTTTTGTATATGCCCCGTCTCAGCGAAAACGCTGCAGCAAAGATCAGTGAGATCTGTGACAGATACACTGATGAAACGACGCCCCTGATGATGATACTCAGCGACATTCAGAACGAATACGGTTACATACCGTTGGAGGTACAGGAGCTGGTATCCGAGAAGACAGGTATTTCGGTAGCCGAGATATACGGCGTTGTAACGTTCTATTCATTCTTCTCACTACAGCCGAAGGGTAAGTACGTCATCGGCTGCTGCCTCGGAACCGCTTGCTATGTCAAGGGTGCGGGACAAGTATTTGACAAGTTTTCGGAAGTCCTCGGTATCTCCGGAGGACAAACTACCGACGACGGTCTTTTCACCTTGGACGCACTGCGCTGCATAGGCGCATGCGGTATCGCACCCGCTGTCTCTATTAACGGCAAGATCTACTCCAAGGTCAGCGTCAGCGATGTCCCCGGTATTGTTGAGTCTTACAGAAACGCATAAGCTTAGGACTTATGAGTATGCAGGAAAGGAATGGTAGCTCCCTATGATAAGGACACCTGAAGAATTAAAAGCAAGAGTAGACTCTTGTTCCGCTTGCCTTGACAGTAAGTTTAAGGGCACAAACGGCAAGCGCGCCGTAGTTCTCTGCGGCGGAACAGGATGCCTCTCATCAAACTCTAAGGAGATTCGTGAAAAGTTTGAACAGCTCGTCAAGGAAAAGGGGCTTGAGGACAAGGTCACCGTCAACCAGGTCGGTTGCTTCGGTTTCTGTTCTCAGGGTCCGTTTGTAAAGATTTTCCCCGAGGATACGCTCTATCGCATGGTCTCTCTTGATGATGTCGAGGAGATCGTCCAAACCGACCTTATCGACGGCAAGATCGTTGAACGCTTGCTGTATGTTGACCCCGCGAGCGGCGAAAAGGTCCAGCGTCAGGACGACATCAACTTTTACAAAAAGCAGCGCAGGATCGCCCTGCACGGCTGCGGCGTCATTGACCCCGAAAACATCGACGAGGCTCTCGGCAACGAGGCATATATGGGTCTTGCACGCGCTCTGACCATGGATCGCCAGGATGTTATCAATGAGGTCCTCAAGGCTAACCTGCGCGGCAGAGGCGGCGGCGGCTTCCCGACAGGCCGCAAGTGGCAGTTCGCTTACGCACAGGACAGCGACGAGAAATATGTCGTATGTAACGGTGACGAGGGCGACCCCGGCGCGTTTATGGATCGTTCCATACTCGAAGGCAATCCTCTCGCGGTTATCGAGGGCATGGTCATCGCGGGCTATGCCATCGGCGCAAAGAACGGTTACTTCTATGTTCGTGCGGAATACCCCGTAGCTGTTCACCGTTTACAGCTCGCCATCAAGCAGGCTAAGGCGGAAGGACTTCTCGGACAGAATATCCTCGGCAGTGATTTCAGCTTTGACGTTCATATCCGTCTCGGCGCGGGCGCGTTTGTATGCGGCGAGGAAACAGCTCTCCTCAACTCTATCGAGGGCAAGCGCGGTATGCCTCGTCCCCGTCCCCCGTTCCCGGCCGTTAAGGGTCTGTGGCAGAAGCCGACCATAGTTAATAACGTCGAAACGCTCGCCTGCGTTCCGTACATATTGCGCAACGGTGCGGAAGCTTTCGCTCAATACGGCACCGAGCGTTCCAAGGGAACCAAGGTATTTGCTCTCGGCGGCAAGATAAATAATGTCGGTCTTGTTGAGATCCCCATGGGTACTACGCTTCGTGAGCTTATTTACGATATTGGCGGCGGTATTCCCAACGGCAAGAAGTTTAAAGCTATCCAGACGGGCGGTCCTTCGGGCGGCTGTCTGACGGCTGAGTATCTCGACGAGCCTATCGACTTTGACAACCTTGTAGCCAAGGGCTCGATGATGGGTTCTGGCGGTGCTATCGTCATGGACGAGGACAACTGCATGGTAGACGTCGCAAAGTTCTACATGGAGTTCATCTGCGACGAGTCATGCGGCAAATGTTCGCCCTGCCGTATCGGCACAAAGCGTATGCTCGAGATACTTACGAAGATAACCGAGGGCAAAGGCACAATGGAGGATCTCGAAGCTCTCGAGGAGTTGGCGCACGCTACAAAGGAAAATTCTCTATGTGCGCTCGGTCAAACAGCGGCGAACCCCATTGTATCGACACTCACGCACTTTAGAGATGAATACATCGCCCATATCGTGGACAAGAAATGTCCCGCTAAGGTATGTAAGGATCTGATGCAGTACAAGATCCAGCCTGAGCTTTGCAAGGGCTGCTCACTGTGCTCACGTCAGTGTCCTGTCAACGCCATCAGCGGTCAGATAAAATCTCCGTTCGAGATCGATCAGAGCAAGTGTATCAAGTGCGGTATGTGTATGTCATCCTGCCGCTTTAAGGCAATAGTTAAAGAATAAGGGAGGCCACAAAAAATTATGTCTATGGTAAATATTAAGATTGAGGGTTATCCCTATCAGGTAGAGGAAGGGCTTACCATTCTCGAGGCCGCCAAGCGCTGCGGATATGAGATCCCTTCACTTTGCGCGTACAACCACGGCGAATGTTCAAACGGTTCATGCCGTGTATGTCTCGTAGAGGCTACCGGCGCAAGAGGCCTTGTCGCTTCATGCGTATATCCCGTTTCCGAGGGTATGGAGATAACTATTTCCTCTCCCCGCGCGGTAGAGGCAAGAAGGACCTCTGTCGAGCTGCTCCTCTCTAACCACTCCATGCAGTGCCAGCAGTGCGAAAAGAACGGCAAGTGTGAGCTTCTCCATGTCGCAAAGATCACAGGCGCTCGTGAAAACAAATATATAGGCGAAAAAACTCCTACTACTCTTGACGAGCTGACGCCCTCTATCGTCCGTGACACATCAAAGTGCATCCTGTGCGGCCGCTGCATAGCTCGCTGTGCAAGTGCTCACGGAAAGGGCATCCTCGGGTTTGAGAACAGAGGCTTCTCTACTATCGTCGCGCCTGCTGAGAACCGCTCCTTCAAGGATTCTCCGTGTATCCTGTGCGGCCAGTGCGTAAGCGTATGCCCGACAGGCGCTCTGATGGAGAAATCCGAGATAGGTCTCATCGACCAGGCAAAGAAAGACGGCAAATTCATTGTCGTTCAGACGGCTCCTGCCGTTCGCGCGGCTCTCGGTGAAGAATTTGGCATGAAGATCGGTACTCCTGTCACCGGCAAGATGGTAGCCGCCCTGAAGCGTCTCGGCTTTGACAAGGTATTTGACACCAACTTTGGCGCGGATCTCACTATTATGGAAGAGGCGAACGAGCTTGTCGACCGCATCAAAAACGGCGGTGTACTGCCGATGATCACCTCCTGCTCACCCGGTTGGGTCAACTACGCCGAGTACAACTACAGCGATCAGCTCGATCATCTTTCCTCCTGCAAATCCCCGCATGAGATGTTCGGCGCTATCGTTAAATCATATTACGCCGAGAAAAACGGTATTGACCCGGAAAACATCTTTGTTGTATCAATCATGCCGTGTACGGCTAAGAAGTTCGAGAAAAACCGCGAACAGCTTGCGTCGAACGGCTTGAAAGATGTTGACTGCGTACTTACGACCCGTGAGCTCGGCAAGCTCATCAGACGTTCGGGCATCGACTTTAAGGCACTTCCGGATGAAGAGTTCGATCAGGATCTGCTGGGAGATTATTCCGGCGCGGGCGTTATCTTCGGTGTTACGGGCGGTGTTATGGAAGCGGCTCTGCGTACCGCATACTTCGTTCTCACAGGCAAGGAGCACGAGCTTATCAAGTTCGAGGCTGTCAGAGGTCTGGAGGGGATCCGTGAGGCGTCGATCGACATCAACGGTCAAACTGTCAATGTTGCGATCGCGAACGGAATGAAGAACGCTAAGGTCCTCATGGACGAGGTCCGCGCAGGCACCTCAAAGTATACATTTATCGAGATAATGGGATGCCCCGGCGGTTGTATCGCGGGCGGCGGTCAGCCATATGTGAAGCCTTGCTTCCTGCCTGACGAGGACATCGACATACTTGACACATACAAGGAGAAGCGCGCCGCTGCTCTCTACAGCGAGGACGAACGTCAAGAGGTACGTCAATCACACAACAACAAGCAAATCATACAGCTTTACGACGAATATCTCGGCAAGCCCAACTCTCATAAGGCTCATGAGCTTCTGCATACGACATATGCAGCGAGAACAGGCTTTAATGACTAATAGAATGCTGATCTGATAAAATACCTCTCCCACTTTTGGGAGAGGTATTTTTTTGCCCAATAATTTAAAATCAAAAGAAAAATTGTATAAAAAACTCACATAGTATTGCACACTTTTAAAAAATATGCTAAAATAATATACAAGAACAAAATTTGATATTATTCAAAAGATATGGGTATGTATTTTATCTTCGGTAAAATACACAGGCTATCTTTCTACATACCTTTACAGTACGGATAAGAATTTTGTTTGGCAACAATTAGAGCTTTGTGTTTTTCGGGCGCACAGCTTCGATCGTGTGTCCTTTTTAATGTTAAATAAAGGTAAAATAAATTTTGACAGCGGAGTATGTGAACTGCACCATTTTGTGTAGACAGTACAAAAAGGGGCTACCAAAGGTAGAATAATGATATTTTAGGCAACATACTGACATCTCTTTTCAAGGGGTGTCAGT
>CANQUS010000056.1 GCA_947627055.1 uncultured Clostridia bacterium
TTCTGAAGTACGCAAACTTAATATTATTCGGCAGCTTATGAAGCAGCGGCAGCTCCGTCTCATCAATTACTTTAAATTTTCGTACATCACTGCAGAAAGCTTCAATAGCTTTAAGCTCCTTGTTTATCTCCCAGATTTGTTTTACACTATCTAACGGATTCTACAAAAAATTTTTAAATACTTTTATTAGTGTATATCATAAAAGCTGTAAATTTTTCACAAACTGTCTCCGTTCGCTACTGAACATAATCAAAAAGCGATGATGTCGGATCTTGCATAGCTATATCGCTTGCGGCAGAACTTAGACGTTCATTATTTATTCGGCGCTTTTCGGCAATAACATCTTCACTTACGCGGTACATGATCTCTTTAGTTTCAAAATCGTACAAGCATAGAAGAATTTCGTTTCCGTTTTCGTCCTTGCCGAAAATTCTTGCTCTCGGCATAAAAACACCTCCGTTAAGATGTATGCACCTTTAGCTTGTACAGTTTACATTTAATACCTGATTCAATCCGACATTCATATACCGTATACTTCCTGTTTTCAAAATTATCGGGCTATTCGAGGATTTTCATGTTTTTACGCGGCTCTTGCAATATATATTTTTAGTATATATTTCTAGTATCATATTGTGCCGCAAATTTATCAAAATATTGCAAACAATAGTCTTTTATTGTATAATAAGGCTATATTATTCAAAAGGTGTGGAACTGATATGCTCCTCAGAAAATGGGACAGGCTTCCCGACAATATGAAAAACGATGATGTCAAAAAATATTACGATATGCTCTCTCATAAGACAGCTAATCTTCTCTTAAAGAGGATAATAGATTTTTTACTTGCTCTTGTTCTTCTTATAGCCCTCTCCCCTGTCTTTATCATTATAGCCTTGTGGGTCAAATGCGATTCAAGGGGAAGCGTTTTTTTTCGTCAGGAAAGAGTAACTCGATACGGAAGAATTTTTCATATCATCAAATTCCGAACTATGGTTCAAAACGCCGAGGCTCTCGGCTCTCAAGTAACGGTCAGCCACGATTCACGCATTACACGGGCAGGTCGTATATTGCGGAAAACCAGGCTTGACGAACTGCCGCAGCTCTTCAATATTCTCTCGGGCAGCATGAGCTTTGTCGGCACACGCCCCGAGGTCATGAAATATGTAAAATACTACGACCCAGAAATGATGGCTACACTTCTGCTTCCCGCGGGGATCACCTCGCTTACAAGCATTAAATTTAAGGACGAAGAAAGACTGCTTAAAAACGCTGATGATGCGGATAAGGTATATATCGAAAAGGTACTTCCCCGAAAAATGAAAATAAATCTTGAATATATTAAAAATTTCAATTTATTTTTTGATATAAAGGTTATGTTTATGACGGTTATCGCTGTTTTTTAGTCGCGAAATTTTAAACTGGCGGTGCATAATTTGATGACTCAAAGCAAAAAGAAACTTACAAATATTTTAATGAACACCTCGCTGATAAGGTTTTTGATTCTCATGCTGCTTTTTTTCGGCTCTGTATGCATAATAAGTACTGCCTGCTACTTTCTTGCAGTTCCGATATATATATGGGCAGGAATCGTTCTATATATTAAGCTTATCAAAGAAAAAAAGCTGAGGAAGATACGGTATCTCCCTGTTATTCTGATACTGCTCGCCTCGGCAATAGTATCAACCGTGATAAACTTTTCTTATAACATACTTGAAAATATATTTATGGTATATTATATGGCACTTTGCTTCTTCCTGTTTTACGGTCTGTATGCCGACAAAACCCACGAGGGCGCAAAGCGTGAGATGGTGTTTAATTTTAAGTTTTTTCTTTCGGCAACAACAGCGCTCATGATAATCAGTATAATAATACTGTTATTTTCAAAAAAGGGCTTTATGTTTCAGGGATACTACATAAGCATCAAGGACAACCGTTTTGTCGGCATTTTTACTAATGCTAATCTTCTTGCGTTTTATGCGGTTATCGGTGTTATACTTTGCCATATCCTGTATCTTCGCCACAAAGCAGTTTCTAAGGTCACTGTCGGTGTCGGACTGTATTACGCAATATGTATGTTTGTAAACCTGCTGTCACTTTTTCTTTCGGACTCTAACGCCTCACTCGTATTCATTATAATTTATGTTTGCTTTATGGCTTTCTATAAGATTTTTCGTAACGGCGACACAATACGCATTTCGCGCTTTATACTTCGTGTTATAGCTTTAATACTCTCCTGTGTCGTGTTTGCTTTTGCGTTTCTTACCGTCAGGTCGTTTACTCAGAAGGGAGTTTCCGCTCTGCTCGCTTTCGGTCAAGAGGTAGAGCAGCCGACACAGAATGATAACAATTACCTGCCCAGCGGCAACAACAAAACTGACAAAATTTTGAACGATAATAAAACCGACTCTTCTGATGAACACAAGACCACATTTACTCATGAAAATAAAAATCTTGACAGCGGCAGAATACCTCTCTTAAAACAGGCGGCAAAGCTTTTTTTGCTCTATCCCGTCTTTGGAGTGGCTCCGAGGAATATTGTCCTCTACGGAGAGTTATATCTCGGCGGTCTTAAATATTCCGACTTTCATAACGGATTTGTCACTATTCTTGTCAGCTTTGGGATAGTCGGATTTACATTATTTATGATATTCGCAATTAAAGTTTCTAAGAGTATGCTTTTATGTATCTTTAAAAAGAGGAACAAGAACGATACCGAGCGTGAAATGCTTCCATGTCTGCTCGCATTCCTTGCTGCATACTGTGTTTACTCAATGTTTGAGATAACTCTTTTGCTTGATATATCATACAAAGTACTTATCTTCTGGCTTATACTCGGCTACGCTATGAGCTATTATAATCACTACGAAACAAACGATACTCGCAGAAAGCTTCATATCGCAGCCTTTTTCCCGGGCAGTTCCGCTCCCGCCAAGCCGCATAATGCAAAATCTGTATCGACTGACAATTCTTCTCCGTTAGACAATGACTCATAAAAATCAAGCGTTAATAAAACTTCATATTGGTTGACTTAACTCCTTTTGAATGTTACTATTATATTATTATATAATAATTCAAAAGGGGTTTTTATATGAAAGAAAAATTTATTTTTGATAAAAACGGACAAATATCTGATAGTGATCCTATATATATAAAGCTCGACGAATGGAACGATGATGACGAATATGACAATATTCTTGATGCTGTCTACGCCATCCCCCGTGAGCAATGGAGCAACAAGTTATGGTTTCATGTTATCAGCGCACTTAACAATAAAAAGCAGTTCAACAATGCCCGTGAGGAGCTTGCGAAAATAGAAAAGCTCTGCAAAACTCCGAGAGATATTTCAAAATACCACTATATGCTCGGATACAGCTTTTATATGGAGGATAAAGAGCTAATTGCGCTCGACTGCTTTGAGAAAGCTGTCAATGCGGATAAAGGTTATACGGACGAAATAGGGCTGCAAAACGAAATTGACTTTTGCAATAATAATATAAGCAGAGATCTTGAAAGGCTATCCGACACCGCGAAAACAATAGTAAATAACGTTTCGGCTCGAACAGAAAAATCATCGAAAAATATATGGACACCAAATGTCAACAGCTTTCCTCTCATGCTTGCCTATCTTCCATCGGTGAGAATAGTTCCCGTCTTAGGGGAACCTATCGGAATTGATAATTTATTTTATAAATACGATGACGGCAAAAAGCCGCAGGTCAGAGAATGGCTGCAAAGCTTTTATAATGTATGCGACACGAAAACCCTCGCGCAGGCATTTAATAAGCAATTTAATCGAAGCGCTTTTTTCAATGACGCCGCAAATTATCTTTCGGGAAAGCCATCGTTTGATATAGCCGAACTGAACGAGGACGGACTTTTCGCATTTACCTCCTGTGTAAAATATTGCAAGAGAATAGTAACGTATGTTCCTGATGGAGGGATCGCTGCTTGGGACATAAGTGAAAGAATAGGACTCGCACGTTATGCCTATGCCTGTGATATTTTATCAAGCTCCGTGTATACATCAACTGTCACAGGGCTTACTGATTTAGCAAGGAAAACGTTTTCATCGTGGAAAGAGTATGTAATTTCCCTTATTCTCGGCGGAGGTTACTTCATATTTTCTATAGGAGACTTTAAAATTGATAAAGCAATAAAATTTATGTTGAATATTTCTCACATTATCCTTAACAGCAATCTTCTTGATGCGGATTGGAACACAAAAAAATAACACAATGACCATCGACGCAAAATATAACTCAGACAAGATATCCCACGCCCGCTGCTTAGTCGGCGGACGCCGTTACCATAATTTGTAGGGATCGTTTCATGCTGATTACTCACGCGGCTTACGCCGCGCTTGCCATGTTGAATGATGCGGCAAGCCCTTTACTGAAAGGAAAGATACGGAATGAAAAAACGCGCGAAAATCATTATTTTCTCATCTGTCACAGCGTTAATAACCGCCGCAATAGTCATATCCGCTTTGGTTTTGGACGGAATTATTTTGCTTAACAATCCATCCCTCGATGAATATCCGGTTAGAGGCGTCGATGTTTCATCATATCAGGGAAAAATCGACTGGGATATGCTTTCAGTACAGGACATACGGTTTGTATACATAAAAGCTACTGAGGGAAGCTCCTCTGTTGACCCGAATTTCTCCGAAAACTATACAAATGCCGTTAAAACCGATCTGCGTGTCGGGGCGTATCATTTCTTCAGCTATGACAGTTCGGGCAGAACTCAGGCGGAAAACTTCATCTCTAATGTACCCGCAGCCGACAATATGCTTCCGCCTGCAGTCGATGTTGAATTTTACGGTGACAAGGAACAAAATCCGCCTAATGCCGATGATATTAGAGAGGAGCTTGATATATTTTTAAATACACTTGAGGAGCATTACAGCATTAAGCCTGTGATCTATGCCACAGGCAAATCCTATGATATGTTTATTTCCGATAGATTTAACGAATATGATATTTGGATAAGGAACGTCGTTTCATATCCGTCACTTCCCGACGGACAAGATTGGGCATTCTGGCAATACACCAACAGGGCGCGTCTGAACGGTTACAACGGCGAAGAAAAATTCATCGACTTGAACGTTTTCAACGGTACTGTTTAGGAATTTAAAAATTACTGTAAATAAGCTTATAAAGACACTTTTTGACGCATAAAGCAGAAAATATCACTCTTTACAACCTCACTGTTTTGTAATAAAATAAGTATGATATAAAACAAGGAAAAGGAATGTTTTAAATGGATATAAGAGAAGAATCTCTAAACAAGCATTATGAATGGCAGGGAAAAATTGAGGTCGTTTCACGAGTAAGCGTGAACGATACAAAGGATCTCTCGCTCGCCTATACACCCGGTGTAGCCGAACCATGCCTTGAAATCCAAAGGAATTATGAAAAATCCTTTCAGCTCACACGGCGCAGCAATCTGGTCGCGGTTATAACGGACGGTACGGCTGTTCTCGGTCTCGGAGATATTGGTCCCGAAGCAGGTATGCCCGTTATGGAGGGGAAATGCGCTTTGTTTAAGGAGTTTGCGGGTGTCGATGCGTTCCCGATCTGCATACGCTCAAAGGATGTAGACGAGATCGTGAGAACCGTGTACCTCATATCGGGCAGCTTCGGAGGTATCAATCTTGAGGATATAGCCGCGCCGAGATGCTTCGAAATAGAGCGCAGACTAAAGGAAATATGCGATATACCCGTATTTCACGACGACCAGCACGGTACAGCGATCATCGTTGCCGCCGCCGTACTGAACGCGCTAAAGGTCGTCAAAAAAAGTCTTGGAGAAATAAAGGCCGTTATCAACGGTTCAGGCTCCGCGGGTATCGCAATAGCAAAGCATCTGCTGAACCTCGGTCTTAAAAATCTCATTATGGTTGATAGATTTGGTATTATTTGCGAGGAAATGGAAGGACTCAACTCCGAGCAGAAGTATATGTCAACCGTTACAAATCGAGCGCATAAAACGGGCAGCCTTGCGGACGCAATCAAGGATTCCGACTTATTTATAGGTGTTTCCGCACCTAATATAGTCACCGAGGAAATGGTCAAGTCTATGGCGAGTAACGCCGTCATATTTGCTATGGCTAATCCGACTCCCGAAATTATGCCGGATATTGCCAAAAGGGCAGGCGCGCGGATCGTCGGCACGGGTCGCTCCGACTTTCCAAATCAAATCAATAACGTTCTTGCGTTTCCCGGGATCTTTCGCGGCGCTCTCGACTGCCGAGCAAGAGAAATCAACGAGCAAATGAAGGCTGCCGCGTCATATGCGATAGCGTCGCTCGTTTCAGAAGATGAACTTAACGATGAATACATTTTGCCGAAAGCATTTGACAGACGCATCGGAAAGACTGTCGCCGACGCCGTTATCGATGCCGCAAGAAAAAGCGGTGCAGCAAGAGTCTAAAGCTTTTATCATAATATTAGTGTAAAATCAACCCGGGAGATTTTATAGAGATCAAAACGTAAATTCTCAAAGTAAATTCCACAGTAGGAAGACAGTAGAAATTACCTTGAGAAATGATAGAATTTACTATGATAAGTATTTATTTGATAAGTGATGGAGATTGACACACTTTTTCTGGGGGAATATAGGAAATACCGAATAATGAAGCAAGCTTTTCGGAATAAGAAAAAGTGAAAAGATCATAAGAGCTTTTGCCGTTGAATTGCTTTCTTTTTACAGCGTTTACATGGGAGAAGATAAGATCAACTGTTTCCTGAGTAAAATCATCAAACGAGTGACCTTTAGGGACAATATCCCTGAAAAGAGTATGGTTCTTTTCGACATGTGGCTTTTG
>CANQUS010000057.1 GCA_947627055.1 uncultured Clostridia bacterium
CTTCGTAATTTTTAAACCCTGCCATTCCTATCACCGTTTTTATTATATCACTTTCACGGTATTAGGAAAAGAGCCTTGTATTCCCATACGAAAGAAGGGCAAGTAGATAAGTTCTTAACCATTATATCCTTAGCGGGTGGCTCTGCGGGGGTTTTATTAGCAATACTTTTATTCGATAGAAAAGCTATAAAGGATAATATGATGTCGAGAGTTTTTATAGCGTGTATATTTGTGTTTCAAGTTGTGGTGTTACTTGTGTTAAAAGGACATCACGCAGATACGATTACATTTGCATTTTGGAAATTCTTTACGGATTATAAGCTGTTGTTGATTTATCTTGTAATTATCAACTTTGTAACATTTGCGGCTTTTGCGGTAGATAAAGTTAACGCAATGAACGATAGATCTAGAATTAGAATAGTAACTCTTCTGGGTTTGGCTTTTATTGGAGGTTCTGTTGGGGGATTATTAGCTATGTATTTATTACATCATAAAACTAAGAAGGATTATTTTACAGTCGGAATACCAATAATTATGATTATGCAAGTGTTAGTCGCATTTTATATATTGAATGCAGGATGGTAAAAAAGCTACGTGCTAATTTTATATAGAAACACAGAAAAGAATTGTATGCAATAAAATAAAACGACCCAATAAAAAGAGAAGTTCAACCTCTGGTATGGTATAATTAAGTTGAACACCAAAACCAACCAAAAAAAGGAGAACTTCTCATGAACATTTTAGCACAGGAAGCACGGAAAAGGCAAGCGATAGTAGAGCTTGCAAGACGAAAAGGGAAAAGCTTCGCCGCCCGAATCTACGGAGTCAGCCTATCAAGTGTCAAGCGACGGGATAAAAGGTATGATGGCAAGGAACGGAGTTCTTTTATGGAACGGTCACTATGGTCAAAAGTCACCCGAGGCAACATACAGAAGATGAAGAAATGCGCATCTTAACACCTGCTAAATGATTGATTTTTTAGTAATAATGAATTAGAATTAGTTTGCAAGCTTATTAAAAAATTTCATGTAGGAGGAATTAAAGAATGAAAAAAGAAAAAACAACAGCGCAAATCCATGCGCATAAAAGACTCTCGGGGAAAATTATTTCTCTGCTTCTATCGCTTGCGATAGTTTTAACAATGTCTGTTATTCCCGTCGCGGCTGGCGGCGGCGATTTAAGAAGTGTTTATTATGATAATGATTTCGGATATTCACTTAATCCCGACGGAACAGTTGACGTAAGGTCATATATCGGAAACGAAAGAAAAATTGTAGTTCCGGATAAGCTTGGCGGGAAAGAGGTTTCCGGCGTCGGAAATATGGCATTTGCAAATTTGAAAGATATTGAAAGCGTCGAGCTTCCCGAGAAAATATCTGAAATAAATTTTGGCGCATTTCAGGGCTGTACAAGCCTTATAAGCTTTGTAATTCCCCAAAATGTTACTTCAATCGGTGACAGTACATTTAATGGCTGCACGAGCCTGAAAAGCGTAATGATACCAGAAGGTGTTAAATATATTTCGTATGCGTTTCGCGACTGTGATAGCCTTGAGAGCGTGACGATCCCGAAGAGCGTTATTTCGATAGCTTATAACACATTTGACGATTACTATGATAAAGAAACGGGAACATATAAAAAAATCACAATAAAGGGCTTTACTAATTCTGCGGCACATCACTATGCAAGGGAGTATGGATTTAATTTTGAAAGTCTTGGAAACACTTCTCCCTTAGCTTATGATGAATTTAAAGATGGAACCATTAACTTTTTTAATTATTACGGTGAAGACTGTGATGAAATAATAAACTTTGATATTCCGACCGAGATTGACGGCAAGCTTGTAACAGAAATCGGATACGACGCGCTGTGTTACTGTGATAACTTGAAAAACGTCACAATACCAAAGAGCGTTACATATATTTCCGATATGTCGGTGGGATACATAAGAGTTCCATCTAAGGAGTTTGCGGGTTCTTACGAGACCAAAAAGATAGACGACCTTGTTATAACCGGCTACAAATATTCAGCAGCTTATAAATACGCAGTGGAAAATGAATTTGAATTTAAAAGCCTGGGTGAGATTGAGCCATGCTTTACAGCTTCGCGTATTTATAATGCCAATGAGGTGAGCATTACCGGATATACGGATGCTGCCGTTACCGAGCTTACAATTCCCGAAACGCTATATGACAACAAGGTAACTACAATCAGTTCACGAGATGAATTGCCAAGCTTAAAGAACATAACAATACCAAAGAGCGTATCGAATATTAATAGTTTAGGAGGTTATGGATTTACAATAACGGGTTACAAGTATTCGGCGGCATACCGTTATGCTGTCTTAAACGGGTATGAATTTAAAAGTATAGGAGAGGATAAACCGCATTTCACATATACATCGGATGGAACTATGGGAGGAAAGGGCGGTATAAGCATCTCAGGATATACCGACCCGTTTATTACCAAATTAGATATTCCGAATGAAATAGACGAAAAAAAGGTGTCATATATAGATAGCGGATCGTTTGCAAGCTATCCGAACCTTGAAGAAATTACGTTACAAAGGAGCGACTATAATTATATTCTTCAAGCACCTTATTGCAAAAGCCTGAAAAAGGTAACTATTTCTGATGAAGCTAAAGCGGTTAGATATATTTCTTTTTCGGGTTGCACAAGTCTTGAAAATATTACAATACCAGAATGGGTAGTGAGTGTCAATTTTAATGGATGCACGAGCTTGAAGGAAATAAAACTTCCAAATAGCCTAAAAAGCATAGATTTTGAAGCATTTCAGGATTGTCCAAATTTAAAAAGCATTACAATTCCCAAAAATGTCGAAAGCATTTATGAGGAATCCCTTGGATATTGCTATGATGAAAACAGATACGAAATGACTAAGGTGGAAGGCTTCACGATTTACGGCTACACTGGCACAGTTGCAGAGGAATATGCCAACGACAACGGCTTTAAATTCATTGCAATCGAGGAAAAATTCGGCGATGTAAACGGCGACGGAACGGTAGACGCTAAGGACAGAATGTTTATCACTCGCCATATAGCAAAGTGGCAAGGCTATGAAAGCATAAACGAGGCTGCGGCAGACGTAAACGCCGATGGACTTGTTGACGCTAAGGATAGAATGGTGCTGACGCGTCATATTGCAAAGTGGGTCGGATACGAAAAGCTGCCCTACAATAAAACGAGCTAAAAAAGAACGCAGGGCATAAAAGCTCTGCGTTTTATTTATAATCATCTAATCATTAAAAATGTTTTTACCTATGCGGCGTTTTAGTGGTTCTACTTGACTAAGCATTTTCGGAATATCTGTTACAGCAATCAAGCAAAGCTGTTGCATAGATTAAGCGTTGTTTAATGTTTTGAGTAAGCGTTTTTGATTGATTTTGGCTGCATTTCGCTTAAAACCAATCAAAAATACTCAATTATTTTCAAATTTACTAAAAATTCACAATTTGTCCATATTTTCTGCTTATAACATAATTAAACAGCCCAATTTAATCAAAAGTGTTTTAGTGTGCTCGTTTGATTGGAGGAATATTATGGACAACATTAAATATCTGAAATTACTTTCCGAAAAATATCCTACTGTAAGCTCTGTTTCGCGGGAAATAATTAATCTCACCGCTATTCTTAATCTCCCGAAAGGGACGGAACATTTTATGAGCGATATACACGGTGAGTATGAAGCCTTTTGCCATATTTTAAATAACTGTTCCGGAGTTATAAAGGAAAAGGTCGATATGCTTTACAGCGACACGATATCAGACAGCGAAAGAGAAGAAATTTGCACTATAATTTATTATCCGCATGAAAAATTAAATTTGATAAAAAAGGAGAGAGGAATAAGCTCAGACCGTTACAGAATCATCATAAATCGAATGATAAAAATTGCGGGAATTTTATCCTCAAAATATACTCGCTCTAAGGTGCGTAAAGCTATGCCGAAGGATTACGCCTATATCATAGACGAATTACTTCACGCGCAAAAGGACGAGGACGATAATCAGGTTTTATATCACAGTAAAATACTTGACACTATTATAAGCATAGACGCCGATGATTTTATTGTTGCGCTCGCAGGGCTTATAAAGCGCCTTGCCGTTGACCATTTGCATATAGTAGGTGATATTTTCGACAGGGGGGCAGACGCTGATAAAATACTCGATCTGCTCATCAAATATCATTCTCTTGATATTCAATGGGGAAATCATGACATGTTGTGGATGGGAGCGGCAGCAGGAAATGAAGCCTGTGTTGCGAATGTTGTCCGCAACTGTATAAAATACAATACAGTGCGAATACTCGAAAGCGGATACGGAATAAGTTTAAGAAAGCTCACGCTTTTTGCTGAAAATAAATATAGCTCAACCGACCCAATGAGCGCGGCAATGAAGGCCATATCCGTTATACAATTTAAGCTGGAAGGACAGATCATATTAAGACGTCCCGAATATGAAATGAACGACAGACTGCTGCTCGACAAAATCGATACGGAAAACGGTACGGTGATATCGGACGGAAAAAAGTATAAGCTGAGCAGCACTGATTTCCCGACTATTGATAAAAATTCGCCCTATGAATTGACGACCGATGAAAAGGAAATAATTGATGAGCTGAAGGAGTCGTTCATAAACAGCAGCAGACTGAAACGACATATTACCTTCCTGTTTGAAAAGGGAAGTATGTATAAATGCTTTAACGGCAATTTACTTTATCATGGCTGCGTTCCTCTTGATGAAAACGGTAATTTTTTCGGAATAAGGCTTTTTGGAAAAGTATTTAAAGGAAAAGCGTATTTTGACGCTGCGGAAAAAATCGTAAGATGTGCATATTTCGGAAATAATAAAAGCATAGAAGATATTGATTTTATGTGGTATTTATGCAACGGGAAAAAATCGCCTTTATGCGGTAGAACGGTCAAGAGCTTTGAGCGTTGTTTTATAGACGACAAATCCGCATGGGAAGAGGAAACAGATCCTTATTACAGATTTTATCATATAGAAAAAATATGTAATATGATTTTGCGCGAATTTGATATGTATTCCCCGTCTTCTCATATTGTAAACGGACATACGCCGGTTTTGACGGCGAGAGGGGAACAGCCCATAAGAGCAAACGGAAAGCTTATCGTTATAGACGGAGGCTTTTGCAGGGATTACCATGAAAAAACAGGCATAGCCGGATATACGCTTATATACAATTCCCACGGGCTGCGAATTAAGGCGCATCAGCCGTTTGAAAGTATAGAGAATGCCACGAAAGAAAATAGGGATATTCTTTCAAGCTCTGAAAATATCGAAACGGAAAATTACAGAATAATGGTAAAGCATACCGATAACGGCAAAGGCATACAAACGGAGATAGATGATTTGTACGATTTGCTTGAGGCTTACAGAAACGGGGAAATTGATGTATAAGATTATTATTTTAGCCTTGTAATAGAGTTGTCAATAAAATAATAAGGAAGTAATTAAAGATATGGATTAAAAGGAGATTTTAACCGTGCAAGTAAAGAAGCCTTCACACGTAAGCCGCGGTATAGCTTGTGGTATCGTTTGGCGGAAATATTTTGATACCGCAAGATAAATTCATATGATTTAACGGCGGCTGTATGCGGTAAAAATATATTTTTGGCAACAGCTTGACAAGGCCGGCGGATTATTAATCGGGTAGGAGGGGGTGACTAACCCCCGTCCTCCCACAACACCGTACGTGCCGTTTTCGGCATACGGCGTTTCGGTTGGTTTGGGCCTAAGACCTCTTCCCTGCGTATTGCCTAAACGCTTTCGACATCTACTCTCAGCTTCCAGCCTGCCCTCAGTCAATAATTCCCGTGGTCGCCCATCGGGACAACTGTTTTCTATCAGCAATACGCCCTTCGTTGGTCAGCTTCTTCCAACCGTCTGCCCCTTCCCTTCACGGTGATTAGCCGCTTCTTTGGTACTATGGGCAGAGCTGACTTCTGCAGGTTCAACCACACCTTCCGATGTGGGTTACGCCTCTTAGCGCGTTCCCCGCAGACCTCCCCAGGTAAGAGCGATAACCTTCATCTCGCAGCCGCCTCATCTACCGTACGGGATTCGGGAAGCATTGGACTTCTTCTTGTTATGGAGAGTCGTCCGTCCCTGTACGGCCTTATATGAGATTTCTGTTCGTCGGCCCAAAACTTTGCCCTGCGGGGACCTTTCAACCCCACAATCCGGCTTCCTTCAGATTCCACCTCGCGATGGACACCCTTGCCTTCGGCTAACGGTTCCTGCTTCCGAGTCCGTAGTGGACTTTCACCACCAAGTTATCGCCCATGCTGGGCGCACATACAGAAAAAAGGCACAGAGCAAAATCTGTGCCTTTTTTGGTGCGGGTGACAGGACTTGAACCTGCACGGTGTTGCCACTAGAACCTAAATCTAGCGCGTCTGCCAATTCCGCCACACCCGCAAATTTATAAAATCAGAATAGGTTGCTGAAATTATCAAATATTTAATTGGTTGTGATTTAAAGAGAGCAAACATATTGTTGCCTTATCAATATTTTATATTATAACGCATCAAATATTTTTTGTCAATAACACACATCTGATGTTTCTTTTCTTAACACCGTGAAAAGTTACGCAAAAAGATCAGGGCAAGAAAGATTCAGTTTTCCTACAACAA
>CANQUS010000058.1 GCA_947627055.1 uncultured Clostridia bacterium
GACTAAATTACCAATGGACTGCCGTATGCAAATTCAGTGCTAACTACGACTTGCGCGGTACGTCATAGTCCCCTATCAGTGTCGAAATTTTTCGCCGCACGGCGAAAAATGACCTCGCGACTTGTCAGCGGACACTGTCCGCCCGCAATTTTCTTAATACTGAGCCTTTAGGTATTTCGGTTTCAGTTACAAGAATCAGCTTCTGCATAGCATGTGGAGCGGATTCTATCGCGTTGCCAAATTCGTCTAAGAGCCTGTCCGCCTTTATAAGAAAGGGTACTCCTGATGGCGGCAATACATCAAGCGTATCTCCCGCATAAAATTTATTTCGCTGTGTAAGACTTGCCATGCCGTCAGCATAGCCCTCTCCGACTGCCACCACATCGTAGCTTCTGATGTACCCGCCGTTTGTTACGACCTGCCCCGGCTCAACTCCAAAAAAGAATCCTGTGCTGTACTCTCGATGGCTTATTTTTTCAAGTTCCTCACGTATCCACGACTTGAGGGTATATGCGCCGCCCTCCTTGTAGTAATCGTCGATTGCATGGCGATATGCGTTTGTTGTTACCGACACATAGTATGCCGACTTTGCCCTGCCCTCGATCTTCAGGCTGTACACTCCCGCCTTTATGATTTCGGGAATATGCTCTATCATACATAGGTCGCGGGAATTGTACAGATAAGTTCCGTTTTCGTTTTCCTCGACAGGATAATACTGCCCGTCGCGATTCTGCTCATAGAGATGATACTTCCAACGGCACGGCTGAGCGCAGTCACCCCTGTTTGCATCACGTCCCGTCATATAGCTTGATATTAAGCATCTCCCCGAAAACGACACACACATCGAGCCGTGAACAAACGCCTCAAGTTCAAGCTCATTAGGAGTTTTTGCGCGGATCTCGGCTATCTCATCAAGTGAAAGTTCTCTCGCCAACACTACTCTCTTCGCTCCCATATCATATAGGCTTCGGGCAGTCTGGTAATTCACAACGCCTGTTTGCGTAGACATATGTATTTCTGTATGTGGAGCATATCTTTTAGCAAGACTCATCACCCCGAGGTCGGCAATTATCAGTGAGTCGATCCCGCAGTCGGCCGCCTTTTCAAGAAAATCCGGAAGCATCTCCATATCTTTATTCCGCGGAGTTGTGTTGCAGGTCATGTATACAGGAACGTTACACGCATGTGCTTTTTCTACGGCACATCTTAACTCATCAAATTCAAAGTTGGCGGCAGAGGTTCTCATTCCATATTCCTCGCCCGCAAGATATATAGCGTCCGCACCAAAGCTTAACGCACTTTCAAAGCATTCAAAATCGCCCGCAGGCGAGAGCAGTTCAATTTTTTTCATTATTATGATCTCTCCGTATAATAATTTCAAAAACGCCGTACAAACCGCAAGATGCTGACAGCATTGTCTTGGGTTTGTCGGCGTTAAATCTATTCGGTTCTTGTCGTCAAACCTGCGAGAGCAAGATTCTGCTCATGTTCCTCGTTTGTTCTCGCATAGTAGGATTGTGCGGGTTCGTCTACAGTCGCAGCCTTATGACAGAAGAAGTAGTAATCACTTTCTTCAGGTGAAAGCGCTGCATCTATCGCATCAGATCCCGGGTTGCAGATAGGTCCGGGGGGCAGACCATTTATTTCATATGTATCGTATTTACTCTTAAAGGCATTTCTCTCGGATATTGGAATTTGAGACTTGCTTTTGTACGGATAGTAGACGGTAGAGTCAAGCTGAAGCTGCATAAGTCCCATATCTCCATACGGGCTTATACCATCGCTGTCCACAGTCGAGAGACGATTGTGCAGTACGCTCGATACCATATACATATCGTCAACATCTGCCGCCTCCGCCTGAATCACGGACGCAAGCGTCAGAACCTCGTCAACAGTCATTCCTGCCGCCTTTGCTCTTTCCTCAAGGGTAACACGCTTATCAAAGCCCTCAACTCTTGACTTCGTATGATAGAGCTTTTTCTCGTAGTTGTTAAGCATCTTTCTTATTACCGAATCAACATCCTCATCCTTATAGAAATAATACATATCCGGGAAGAGATAGCCCTCAAGCTTGTAGTATCTGCCGGACTTGTTCTTTATTTCACTCAGGAAAGTAAACTCCTCGTCAAAATCATCGCTGTTGCAGGCATTGAGGAACTCCGAAGCCGAGCAGACATCATTCTTTTCGAGCAACTCTGCGTATTCCCTGATGTTAAGACCCTCAATAAACTGTACCTCGACAACATCGGTTCTGTTTGTATTGGTTTGTAGATAAGATATAATCGCCTGATAGTCAAGGTTTGTCTTTATCTGATATGAACCTCTGACAAAGCCGCTCGTTGACTTTGTAATCGTCGCATACAGTTTGAAGAAGCCCTCGTTTTTGATAATATCATTGCTTGCGAGCAAATCAGTAACATAATTCAAAGAGGCATTTTCCGGAATCTCAATAGTTACCTCTTTTCCATCTTTTCTGTCGGCGGCAAGCATATCGTTTATACCGACAGACATATATCCCCCGAGTAAAACAGATATAAGGGCAGCCATGATAAACCAGACCACCCTGAAAAATATCCTGTTTTTTCGTGATTTCCTTTTTAGTCGGAGCTTATCAGCCTTTTGAGCCTTTTTATATTCTGACTTTTCCTCAGGCGTCATACCCTTTGCGATAGCGTTTGCGCTGTAGCTTTGAATACTTTCGCCACTATGCAATTCAAAATCATCATCTGCTATGATCATACTTTGATCGATATTTTGCAGTATGCTTGATGAGTTCAAATTGTACATATCGCTTTCGTGCTCATACCCCAAACCGCCATAGCCGTCCGTTCCGTCATCATACTCCTCACCGACAGAATTTGTTTCTTCAATATGGAGTTTGAAGTTTTCTATCTTATCGCGGCGTGATAAAGGCTCTTGCGGATCATCGACGCTATGTCCCGCTGATTCCGTCGGCGCAGAGTCAGCATAGCTTTCCTCGGCGGGGAAGTCATCGCTGATATGAAGCTTAAAATTTTCTACTTTTTCCCTGCGTTTTTCGTTCATATCGTCGTTCATTCTTAGATACCTCCGTATTCTTGTCAGTTCGCCTTATGTATTTTTCCGTGACAAGAAGCTTTGCGTTTTTGTCATAGTAACTGTGGTGCAGCTTCCATACTACGCATGAGCTGTAGCATATTCCTGCAGTATCGCCCGAAAAGCGACCGAGGAATCTGTCATAAAAGCCCTTGCCGTATCCCAGACGGTAGCCCTGAAAGTCAAACGCAAGACCCGGAACGATACAAAGCCCTTTAGTATAGTCCGTGAGTAGTTCGCACTTCTCTTTTACAGGTTCAAGCACCCCGAAGGTTCGCGGCTCCAACTCATCGAGAGAGTTTATGTAGTAGAACTCCATCTCTCTGCTGTTCTCTACACACCTCGGAACGGCAACACGTTTGTTATCCCTGAGAGCGCGTCTGATAAGAGCGATGGTATCGACCTCTATCCTTGTCGAAACATATGTCAATATAGTCTCATTCAGTTTATACTGCCTCAGCCTTGTAATATTACCAAGGATACCTTTATCAAGTTCTTCCTTGATTTCGGCCGGAAGCGATTCACGCTTTGCTCTGACCTTTTTTCGGAGAGAGGCTTTGTACTCCCTTATATCATTTATCGGCATTGTATTGAATCCCTTACGCTTTTCGCGGTGTCATTGCCCTTTAGCTCAGCAAGAAGCTCAAGGGCAAAATCTGTTGACACTCCCATTCCCCTTGCGGTGATGAGCTTTCCGTCCTTTACAACAAATTCGTTGGTGCATATCGCTCCGTGAAGCTCCTTTTGAAAGGACGGGAACGATGTAGCGTGTTTGCCCTCAAGCAGTCCCATATGACCAAGTATAGACGGAGCCGCACATATCGCACCTATAGGCTTATCATTCTTTATGCAATATTCAACGGCAGCCTTAACGACTCCGGATTGCTCGAGGTTTGTCGTTCCGGGCATTCCGCCGGGGAGAACTATCGCCTCAACACCCTCGAAGCCGTCGATTTCCTCCTCCATAATATCGGCAGTTACAAGAATTTTGTGTGAGCTTGTAACATCTCTGCCTGTCACACCGACCGTAACAACATCGAGCCCGCCGCGTTTTAAAATATCAACAGGCGTAAGCGCCTCGATTTCCTCAAAACCATCGGCCAAGAATACATATATCACAAAAACCAGACCCTTTCAATCAAAATTATCCCATATATGAGAACTATTAAAATATTTGCTCCGCTCTTTCAGCATCATAAGTTAATGGCTTTCAAGTCGAAGCATATCGCAGACAATACCCGCATTTTTACAAATACTATTAAACCGCAAATTATATAGCTTGTCAATATTCTTAGGAAAAATTCTGCGTTTTATACAGTTATCTATAACTGAACTTTTCTCTTTTTTACTTGAGTCCTGCTTTGCATATATATTATATCAAATGTATCAGATCTTCTCAAGTAATTATTACATTCCTAATTGGTTCGGGGTCGATTTATAAAAATTTTTCGTCATGTATATCTGCCGGAAAATGTTTTCTCACAAATCGTGACAGCCGCTCATACCATGATATTGAGAAGTTGAGAGAAAAACAAACGGAAAGGCTTGGTCAAAATGGACAGCAACCTTCTCTCGCTTGATAATCTTGCGGTCGGAGAAAGCGGTAGTGTTCACGAACTGCTGTCAAAGGGGAATCTGCGGCGAAGAATGCTCGATCTCGGTCTTGTACGAGGAACATATGTCGAATCGCTAATGAAAAGCCCCACAGGCAAGCTGACGGCATATTTTATCAGCGGTGCGGTCATAGCTCTCCGCCCCGAGGATGCGAGATGTATTATTATAAACAAAAATCTTTAACCTTAAACTGATCGGTATGCGGTTAGTAAATAATTCAGACATTCCGCATACCGACTCACATATTCTAAAATATACACGGAGGGTACATAAGCATGAACAATGAAAAAGATGAAAAAAGCATAGTTGTGGCTCTTGCAGGTAATCCAAACGTAGGAAAAAGCACTGTATTTAACGCGCTCACAGGCATGAAACAGCATACAGGCAACTGGGCGGGAAAAACCGTCGCCAATGCGAGCGGTACATTTTCTCATAAAGGCAGAAACTTCACACTTGTTGATATACCGGGGACATATTCATTGATGGCCTCATCACCCGATGAGGAAGCGGCAAGGGAATTTATCTGTTTTGGAAATCCCGACTGCACGGTAGTTGTACTTGACGCCACCTGCCTTGAAAGAAATCTGAACCTTGCTCTTCAAATCCTTGAGGTAAATAAAAATGTTATCGCCTGCGTAAATCTACTCGATGAGGCAAAAAAAAAGGGTATAAGTATAGACCTTGACGAGCTTTCACTTGAGCTCGGCATCCCTGTTGTGGGTACAAGCGCACGCTCCGGCTATGGGCTTACCGAACTAAAGGATATAATTTATGATGTTGCTGCAGGAACGAAGCAAACCTTTGGAACAAAAATCATATATGATGACAAACTGGAAAGCTGCATTTCTGAGGTAGAAAAGACGTTATGCACTTTAAATGAAAAGTATGATGAAAAATTGTTTAAAGACATTTCAACACGATTTATTGCTCTGAGACTTATAGATTTTGACGAAAAGCTCACAAAATCTATTGAGGACTTTACGGGCTGCAATATTGCTGAAAATGAATCCATAAACAATTCGGTGGATTCCTCTCGTAAATCGCTCTGCAATAGCGGCTTGCATCAAGACGGAATAAGAGATCTCATTGTTGAAGGGATCGTTAACAAGGCAAGAAGAATTTATGCTCATTGTATATGTGTTTGTGACTGCTGTTACAGCAGACGTGATCGAAAAATAGACAAATTCCTCACATCAAAGCTCACGGGGATCCCAATCATGCTGCTGCTTTTCGGAGTAATATTTTACATCACGATAATAGGCGCGAATTATCCCTCGGAGCTGCTGTCGTATGCTTTTGCACAGGTGCAAGGATGGCTTTATATCTTTTTTGACCTTATACATTCTCCGCCGTTTCTCACAGGTCTGCTCGTTGACGGAATGTTTAAAACCCTATCATGGGTCGTAGCTGTGATGCTGCCTCCCATGGCTATATTCTTTCCGCTTTTTACTTTGCTCGAGGATCTCGGCTATCTTCCGAGGATCGCCTTTAATATGGATAGTTTTTTCGCAAGGGCAGGTACGAGCGGAAAGCAGGCGCTGACTATGCTAATAGTATATATAATTTTGCAATTAGTTGTAAAAAAGCACACTCACTCTTTATTTGCTAAAAAACTGTCACAATGAGGTATATAAATCAGTTAATAACAATTCGTATTCGAATTGTTAACCAAAGCAAAAAAGGCTGTACCCGCACAACCGTGCAGATACAGCCTTCTCTTTATGTTTATTTAATTTTAAGTGTTTGGCCGAAATACAACTCACGCTTATTAAGCTCAGGATTGAGCCTGACTATCTCGCTAACGGTAGTATCATACTTATACGCTATGTAAGCGAGAGTATCACCGTTTTTAACTGTGTGAGTATTTTTCACGTTTACACCTCATTTCATACGTTTACTTCCGAGCTTGATACACTCGGTCTGA
>CANQUS010000059.1 GCA_947627055.1 uncultured Clostridia bacterium
CTTTATCCTGCTTCCCGAATTTTTAAACAAAAAATCAATTAACATAAAAACAGTCCTTTCTGAAAAAATAAATTTTTGTTTTGTACACTGATTTTTACATTTTTAATTTATAAGTGTATTTACACTATAACACACATCTAATAATATTTCAAGTGTATTTTCACTTTTAATATGTGTACTTTTTGCGTGATTCGTCTATCCTAAAAATATATTTAATAAAGGAGAGGGCTTTAGTGAATATAGATTACGCACTTTTAGGACAAAGGATCGCGTCGTTAAGAACGAAAAAGGGCTTAACGCAGGAAAAGCTGTCCGAAATGGCGGGTATAACCAACAATTATCTATCAAATATAGAACGAAGCCGCTCCATCCCAAGCCTTGAAACTCTTATGAGCCTGTGCGCCGCGCTCGATGTAACGCCGAATCATATTCTTATAGGAACGGACGACACTATGCCCGAATATCTTTTAAATGATATAACAAGTCTGCTCAGCGAATGTACACCTCGTGAGCGCAGAATTATTTTCTCTTTTGTCGATATACTTATAAACAATAGAACATGAACTGTCGGTCGGGAGACTTTCCGACTGCGGGCATGAATGTGAAAAGCCTGCTTAGTGTCCGATAAGAACTATCAGATCATTTGATCCATAACAAAAACCGTTTCAAGCCGATTGAACATCGCCTGAAACGGTTTAATTTATAATTTAGGTTTTATTTTATGTACATCGAAATATCAAACGCCTTGACCGAATGTGTCAGCGCGCCTATGGATATTATATCAACGCCGCTTTCTGCGACAGCGCGGAGAGTTTCGTTTGTGATACCGCCCGATGCCTCAAGCACCGCTCTGCCGTTTGTAATAGCGACGGCTTCCTTCATAAGCTCGGGACTCATATTGTCGAGCATAATAATATCCGCGCCCACATCGAGAGCCTCGCGAAGCTCCTCAAGGTTTCTTGTTTCTACCTCTATCTTTGTCATGTGGCCTATTTTTTTGCGCAGAGCCGTGACCGCGGCTGTTATACCCCCTGCCGCGTCTATGTGGTTATCCTTGAGCATAGCCGCGTCAGACAGATTGTAGCGGTGATTTTTTGCGCCGCCGGTCATGACTGCGTACTTCTGGAGCGGACGCAAGCCGGGAAGTGTTTTTCTCGTATCCGCTATACTTGCTTTTGTGCCCTTAATGATTTTTGACGCTTCGTTTGCGGCGGTCGCGATGCCGCTCATATGCTGTATGAGGTTCAGCGCGGTTCGCTCACCTTTAAGCAATGAACGTGTTCTGCCCTCAAAGCGCATTATTTCGTCGCCCCTTTTGACATATTTGCCGTCATTGATAAGGATCTCTGTTTTTATATCGCTGTCTAAAAGCTCAAAAACTCTTGCGGCAACCTCCGCGCCGCACAAAACGCCCTCAGCCTTTGAAACGAACCTGCCCTTACCCTGCTGTTCGGCGGGGATAAGATAATCCGTTGTAACATCGCAGTAGTTGATGTCCTCCAAAAGAGCTGTTTTTATAATATTATCAACATAGATTTTATTCAGTATCATTTTGGCTAACCTCCTTAAGAATCATACAAGCCACACAGGCGAGGCTTCTCGCCTCAACAAAGTTATGGTCGATTTTGAACTTGCCGTTTATAATAAGATCTCTTATTTCTCTCGCGCGTTTCAGTCCCGCGTCAACGGCGTTCGGGTCGGGAATGACGAAATGTGTAGTCTGCATTATTTTTCTGATCTCCGTTCTCAGACCGTGCGGCAGCTCGTTGCCGTCAAGCGACTCCGTTTCGGGGAATTTTCCGAGCGGAGTTCTCCCCTCCGAGTTAAGTTTTGCGGTAATGTCCTGAGCCGCGCGGCGTGAAAACACAAGAGCCTCAAGCAGAGAGTTGCTTGCCAGGCGGTTCGCGCCGTGAACTCCCGTATGGGAGCATTCGCCTGCCGCGTAAAGTCTGTCAACAGCGGTTCTCGCGTTGAGGTCAACGTCTATACCGCCCATCAGATAATGCTGGCAGGGGAAAACGGGTATCCTGTCCTTAGTGATGTCGATACCCTCCTCAAGGCAGCGTTCGTATATCATCGGGAAGCGATTCTTGACAAATTCGGGGTCTTTATCCGTAATATCGAGATAAAAATTCTCGTTGCCCTTTTTGCGTGATTCAAGGATTATTGCGTTTGAAACGACATCTCTCGGTGCTAACTCGCCGCGCTTGTCATAATCGAACGCAAACCTCTCGCCGTCGCAGTTGAGCAGGACGGCTCCCTCTCCGCGAACCGCCTCGCTTATGAGAAACCTCTCTCGATCAGCCTCTGCGGCAAAAGCGGTCGGGTGGAACTGTATCCAGCTGATGTTCTTGATCTTTGCTCCGAGCATATGAGCGAGTGTGATGCCGTCGCCTGTCGCGATAGCGGAATTTGTCGTATATTGATACACTCTGCCGATACCGCCGGATGCCATTATGCAGTATTTCGCGCCCACAAAGGTCTGACTGCCGTCACTGATTATCAGTCCTGCGTAAAATCCGTTATCGGTCTTATTCAGCGAATAAAGAAGAGTATTGTCAAGAACATCAATGTTTTTATGCTTCTTGACATTCTCGATGAGAGCTCCGACAATAGCCCTGCCCGTCGAGTCCTTGTGGTGAACGATCCTGTGTCGGGAGTGCCCAGCTTCGAGAGTCATCATCAGCTTGCCCGACTCGTCAAGGTCGAAAGCAACGCCCATATCCTTGAGGTTAAGGACGTCCTGAGGACCCTCTGTAACGAGGACTTCTATGGCGGCAAGGTTATTTTTATATTTACCGGCTATCAGTGTATCGGCTATATGCAGCTTGAAGTTATCACAGCTTTTGTCGAGAACTGCCGCGACGCCCCCCTGTGCAAGAGATGAGTTTGAAAGCTCCAACTCACGCTTTGAAATGAGCAGAACACTGACGCTTTCAGGAAATTGTAAAGCACCGTACAGTCCCGCCGCTCCTGAGCCGACGATAATAACATCATATTCCCGCTTCATGTTATGTCCCTCTTTTTCATTCTTTTGTATTTTCCAATATATTCCTTGAAAAATGCCTATACTTATTTTATTATACCACATATCTCATATAAATTAAATAGAAATAAATAGAAAAAACAAAAATTGTAAATTGCAATATAAACATTGACGATCGCATTAAGAACACATCAGTCCTGTTCTGCAAAACAAAACTTAATTTTTTGTATAATAGACTAGCTTCTTTTGCTCAATTATAACATATTTTTACTCTTTTTATGCGGCAGAATACTGTGTGTCATGCTAATAGTATTATTCATTGGCAATTTCTGACAATTATCACGTTTATTGTGCGTTATAATATCAAATATAACTTAGGCAAGATGTCCCCTGTTAGGCGGACGCCGCACTGAATGATGGGGTAAGTCCCTTATTGAAAGATATGGACGTGAAAAAGGGTGGTTTTTGTGAAAGAATTGGCTATGAGGATACGCAATACTTGGGAACAGATATTCGGCAATATTGCGTCGCGCGGAGTAGTTGTCCAGATAATTTACTTTATTTCCGGCGTCATTGCTTCTCGAGCGGCTGTGTTTGGCGCGTATGCGCCGTTCGGTATATCTATCGCCGCCGCTGCCCCGTTTAAAAATATCCTCGCGAGTATTCTAGGAGCGGGTATCGGCTATTGTACTGTGAGCGGGACAGGGAATACCCTGCGATATATGACTACTATGCTTGCGCTCGGCGCGATACGTTGGACGCTCAACGATATAGAGAAGATCCGCAAAAGCAAGCTTTTTGCGCCCGTTGTGACGTTCGTGACATTGATGGCGACAGGCCTTGCTATGATGAGCATGAGTGGTTTTTCCGCAAGAAACACCGTTCTGTATATTATAGAAGCTCTGCTCGGAGCGGCAGGGGCATATTTTTTAGCGAGGACGATAGTTATATCCTACGGTACAAGAAGTCTTGGTATGCTGACGATCCCCGAAATATCGTGCCTTGTGCTGTCGCTTTGTATAATGATTTTGTCGTTTTGTAATGTGACGATAGGGTCGCTTTCCGTCGGGAGGATCATGGCAATTCTGGCTATACTTTTTTGCGCGAGATACGGCGGGATCGCAGGCGGCGCTGTTTCGGGCATATCGGCGGGGATAGTTATGAGCCTTTCAAGTGCGTCTATGAGTTTTTTAGCGGGTTCATATGCGTTTGGCGGATTGATGGCGGGTATGTTCTCTACAGCGGGCAGAGCCGTTTCGGCGGTCGCCTTTGTAATATGCAACGGGATCATTTCCATGCAGACCGGCGACCTGACGCTCGTCATACTTGGACTATATGAGGTTTTGGCGGCGAGCCTTGTATTTATCGTTCTGCCGCGCGACACGGGACGATTCCTCGGCGCGGTATTTATGGAAAAGGACAGCGACACACGCTGCGAGGGACTCAGGCGCTCGGTCATAATGCGGCTTGACTTTGCGTCAAAGGCTTTGTCCGATGTTTCGAGCGATGTCGAGGACGTTGCAAAAAAGCTGTCTGATGTTATTTCGCCGGATCTGACGGGTGTTTACAAGAGAGCCGTTTCAGAAACCTGCCGCCGCTGCGGACTAAAGACCTTTTGCTGGGAGCGGGAGCATGGGGCAACGCTTGAGAGCTTTGACTGCCTTGACGAGATCCTGCGCAAACGCGGAGGGGTCACTGAGAACGATTTCAGACAGGACTTTAAAAAGCGATGCTGTAAGCTTCACGAAATGGCGCAGGCTGTCAACAAAAATTATGAAAGCTTTACGACGTTTGAAGCGGCGCAAAGGCGAGTTGATGAGGTACGCGCCGTTGTAGCGGGGCAGTTCTGCGGCTTGGGTGAGATCCTTGGAGAGATGGCTGAGGAATACGAGAGCTACGAAAAGTTTGATACGGACGCGGCACACAGGATAAGCGTTATGATGAAGGACGAGGGTTATGTCCCGATAGATATAAGCTGTCGTATTGACAGACTTGGACGCATGAGTGTTGAGATAGAAACAGCCGATACGGAGCGCAGCGTTTTAAAGCGCGCATCGCTCACACGAGAGGTGTCAAAGCTATGCGGCAGACGTTTCCAAAGTCCCGCGATAACGACTGTAAACGGCAGATGCCGTATTCAATTCTGTGAAAGACCGGTATATGACACGGAAATAGCAACTGCACAGCACGTCTGCGGCGGTTCGGGACTTTGCGGAGATCATTTCAAATATTTTTGTGACGGCATGGGCAGAATGATCGCTGTATTGAGTGACGGCATGGGAACAGGCGGTCGCGCCGCGGTTGACGGAAGTATGGCATCGGGGATAATATCCAAGCTTATCAAGGCGGGTCTGGGCTTTGACTGTGCTCTGAAGGTCGTAAATTCTGCGCTTATGGTCAAATCGGGCGACGAATCGCTCGCAACGCTCGATGTGCTTTCGTTTGATATGTTTACAGGCGAAATTGAGCTTATGAAGGCGGGCGCACCTATGACGTTTATCAGAAAGGGCGGCAAGGTTTTTTCGATAGAATCTCCGTCCCTCCCGGTCGGGATATTGCCCGATGTAGAATTTTCATACAGTGCAGAGCAGCTTTTGCCGGGAGATATTGTCGTTATGCTCTCCGACGGCGCAGTTGCCACAGGCGAGGACTGGATAGCGAACATTATAAGAAATTGGAACAAAAGCGCACAGGAGCTTTCAAATCTGATAACCGACGAAGCGACAGCCAGACGAAGCGACGGACACGATGATGACATCACGGTACTCACAATGATAGTTAATTCTACTTCAAACGAAGAATAAGGCGGTCGAGTGCCTCGACACGCAAGTCGCGTAATCGCTCGCTTGCGCTCCGCTCGACGTCAGCAAGGGACGTATATGTCCGCGTGGGTTAGTAGTTACCAATGAACTGCCGTATGCAAATTCAGTGCTAAATACTTTCTGCGCGGTCGAGTGCCTCGACACGCAAGTCGCGTAGTCGCTCGCTTGCGCTCCGCTCGACGTCAGAGAGGGACGTATATGTCCGCGTGGGTTAGTAGTTACCAATGAACTGCCGTATGCTAACTCAGTGCTAAATACTTTCTGCGCGGTCGAGTGCCTCGACACGCAAGTCGCGGCGGAGTGCCTCCGCAGGCAAGTCGCGTAGTCGCTCGTCACCTCGCTCGACATTAGCGAGGGACGTTAATGTCCGCGTTAATACTAAGTTTCCAATGGACTGCCGTATGCAAATTCAGTGCTAAATACTTTCTGCGCGGTCGAGTGCCTCGACACGCAAGTCGCGTAGTCGCTCGTTACCTCGCTCGACGTCAGCGAGGGACGTTAATGTCCGCGTCAATACTAAGTTTCCAATGGACTGCCGTATGCAAGTTCAGTGCTAAATACTGCTTGCGAGGTACGTCATAGTCCCCTGACGACGTCGAAGTTTTTTGCCGTATGGCAAAAAACGACCTCGCGACTTGCCTGCGGAG
>CANQUS010000060.1 GCA_947627055.1 uncultured Clostridia bacterium
CACTGAATTTGCATACGGCAGTTCATTGGTAACTTAGTATTGACGCGGACATAAACAACTCTCGCTGACGTCGAGCGAGGTGACGAGCGACTACGCGACTTGCCTGCGGAGGCACTCCGCCGCGACTTGCGTGTCGAGGCACTCGACCGACTTGCGTGTCGAGGCACTCGACCGCGACTACATATGATCGCGTTCAAATTCGGAAAGAAGGCGGTTGATCCTGTCCATGTCCACGCCATCCGCCTCGGAAGCTGAGGAAGGTGACGGGGAATCGTCAGACGGCGCTGATTCGGATTCAGGCTCAGGTATAAGCTCGGATTCGGTGCTTGTATTTGTATCCGCAAGGGTCAAATCGTCATCATTTCTAACACGGCGTGGTTTGCTGTCGAGCATTTCCTCGGCTTCAGGCTGAGTTGTCGGCTCGCTCCGCAAGGATACCGCTTTTTCATCGGTGCTTATTTCTAAATTATTGGATAGAGCCTCGTGAAGCGCATGGGCATGGGAGGCAACCTCGTGCTTCTGCTCTACACTTGCCGCAGGTTCGGAAAGAATCGTTTCACGTCGAATGTGAGGTTTTCTTCTCCCGAAAGAAGCAATATCCTCAAACGAGCTGTAACCATCCTCGTCAGTCTCGTCGTCCTCCGTTTCCGTTGCTTTTTCGGGAATGGAAATGTCGACCTCGTCAGCAAAATCATTCAAATACTGTCTGCCTGCCTTGTGAGTTATTTCAGCAAGGAGACACACCGTATATAAGCAAAGCAAGGCGTCCGCAACCGTCATTATCATATCAGAAAGCCTAAACTCTCCCACAAGCAGCGCGGCTACGACTATATCCGTCGCGCTCGCAAGAGCAACACATATCATCGGCGCGCCGAAAAGAAAAAGCGATTTTACGCAGCTTTTTTTCAAACCCGCAAACATCACGGCATGATAATACATAAACAAGCTCGCGAACGCAACGGCGACTATATCGAACATCTCCGAGCTTTGAACAGAAATCTTCGCGTATTCAAAGAAAAGCATTATTAGACGGAACGCAAACATTATCGGAACCACTATAGTTAAAAGCGGCTTGTTTTTCAGGAGATTTTTGCCCAATATCAGGGATACGGATTCCGCAAGGAATACCCCGCCCGCGCAGATCTCAAACAGCTTCGTAATAATGAAAAGAATCATGTAGTCCTGCCCCGAAAGCGATGTAAATCCGATAAGCCCGTCAGATGCATAGCATATTGATACAAGCAGTCCGAAAAAGCCCGCAAAAAAGTTTTTGCCGATATTGTATGTCTTTGGCGTTTCACGGTCGATAATAGTAAGCACCGCGCCAAAAATGAACGCAAAAATCGTCAGTCCGAAAATAACGATCGTATACAGCGACCTGTCAAGAAAGAAATCGCCTCCCCGAGCATTGACTATAGCCTGCCAAGTTCCAAGCCCTAACGACGCAAGCGCGGTTATCGCAAGCACGATCCAATTATATTTTATCTTCATATAACCGAGCACCCCTTTTTACACTATTATATTATTGTATAACATTTTTTAAATAAATGCAATAAGCGCATTGTAAAATCACAAGCATATAATACACAAACGCTGAGTAAAAGTCAACATTTGTGCAATTCATTTTGGACAAGGACCTTTATTTTGACGATATTTTTTGTGAAAATATGATAACCTTGTGGAGAAGCCGTCCTTGCGGGCTTCGTTGCAGTTGCTCATTCGATTCGGGGAAGGATGCGGGAATATGAAGGTTAAACGTGACGCCGTTGTATGCGGGGCAATACTGGTTTTGATGGCTTCCCTGCCCTTTATGGCCTTTGGTCAGCAAAATAAGTCGGAGCCAACGAATAAAAAAGTCGGCTTATCGGAGCTTACATACGGAGCTGTATCGGGCACGGATGAACAAAAAAGCTCGCCGGAAACCGAGAGCGGGAGATCCCAGCACCCCTCCGAGAAAGCTCCATCAGAAGTAAAGGACAGCGAGAAAACAGCCTCCGACGGCACATTTAAGATCCTTGACACATCAAGCGGCGAGGTCATAACGCTTGCAGACGAGGAGTTTTTGATCGGAGCTGTCGCTGCGGAAATGCCGCCCTCATATGAAGCAGAGGCGCTCAAGGCACAGTGTGTGGCGACATACACCTGCTACTCCAAAAAGCGGGCGGATGAGCGTGAAAGCCCTCATGCCGAGCTGAAGGGTGCGGATTTTTCCGCAGATCTGTCACAAAAAATGATATATATTACTCCCGAACGTCTGAAGGAGGATTGCGGCGACTCCTATGAAGAAATATATAATAGGATAAAAAGTATTGTTGACAGCGTAAAGGGCGAGGTGCTGACTTATAAGGGAGAGCCGATCACCTGTACATATTACGCAATATCAAGCGGTACTACCGACAGCTCGGAGGATGTTTTCGGGCAAAAGCTTCCCTATCTCGTCCCGGTATCAAGCCCCTATGATATTCTCGCCCCTGACTACCAATCGAAAAAAACAGTAACAGCCGATGAGTTTAAGAACGCGGTAGCTGAAATATTGAAGGACGCCGATTTTTCTGAGAGTGCGGACAAATGGATAGGAAAAACAGAAAAAACAGCCTCGGGAACAGTCAAGACAATAACCGTCGGCGGGCAGAAATTGTCGGGGAGCGAACTACGCACGGCTCTCGGTTTGAGGAGTGCTTGCTTTGATACGGCATATAAGGATGGGAAGTTCACCTTTACAGTCAGGGGTTATGGCCACAATGTCGGCATGAGTCAATATGGTGCAAATGAAATGGCAAAGCAGGGCGCGAAATATACGGAAATTTTACATCACTACTATGCAGCGTATCTCGACTCGTAAGATATAACAGAAATAGTCCCCGTGCAGGACTGTAAAAAGAAAGCAAGGTAAATATCGGGTAATAAGAACGGTATTTGTTACACGCTTTCACGGATATATAGTATATACATCGTTGTTGAGTGAGTGCAGTCGCTTTGCAAAAGTTGTACTTGTAATTTTTTCATATATAGTTTATAATATGTTGTAAATTATTGTGCAATTATTTTTCAATATATCACAGCCGAAATATGCTGTGGTACTGAACGAAAGGAGCATATAACCTTATGAAACAATACAGCGCAAAAAACATACTTAACATTGCCATCGCGGGTCACAGCGGTTCCGGCAAAACATCGCTTGCCGAGGCTATCATCTATACCTGCGGCGGCTCGGAGCGGCTCGGAAAAATCTCCGAGGGAAACACTGTCCTCGACTGTGATCCGGAGGAAATCAAGCGAAAAAGCTCCGTTGTTACGGCTACCGCCCCCGTTGAATGGAAAAGCCGTAAAATAAATCTCATAGATACCCCCGGACTTTTTGACTTTGAGGGCGGGCTTTACGAGGGCGTCCGCGCGGCAGATTCTGTACTTGTCACCGTTTCGGGCAAAAGCGGCGTATGCGTCGGAACTGAAAAGGCTGTCGCCGCAGCTGACAAACGCGGACTGACAAAGATCTTCTTCGTCAACGGTCTTTGTGATGAAAGCGCGCGTTTTTACCGTGTTTTTGAGAGCTTAAAGGCATCGTTCGGTCCGTCTGTCTGCCCCGTTGTCGTTCCGTATATAGTCGACGGCAAGGCTGACTGCTATGTCAATCTGCTCGAATACAAAGCATACAAATACGAAAACGGAAAAATCTCGACTGTACCTATCCCCGACATGGGCGACCGCCTTGATGGGCTCAGGACAGCTATCTGCGAGGCTGTAGCGGAAACAAGCGACGAGATGTTCGAGAAGTATTTCTCAGGCGAGGACTTCACTCCGGAGGAGATCATCGTCGGCGTAAGCAAGGGCGTTAAGGATGGTAAGATAAGCCCCGTATTCTGCGGCGATGCTCTGCTCGCCTACGGGATAGAGCAGCTCTTGAACGGTCTCATATGGCTTGCACCGTCAGCCGAGGAAAAAGCGGCCGAGCTTGCACTCGACACGGAAGGCAATCCCGTTGAACTATCGGTAAACGAAAACGCTCTTCCCGCGGCGATCGTGTTTAAAACCGTAGCCGATCCGTTTGTCGGAAAGCTGTCGTATTTTAAGGTCATATCGGGCAAGCTGTCTCCCGACACACCGATAGTAAATATGAGAACAGGCGCAGCAGAGCGTCTGACAAAGGTTATGACGATTTATGGTAAAAAGCTCGTTGACGCTCCGTTTATCGGCGCAGGCGATATAGGCGCCGCCGCCAAGCTGCAAACCACCAATACGGGCGACACACTATGTGCGCCTGCGCGAAAGGTCATACTTGAGGGTATAGACTACCCCGAACCCGCCTACTCCAAGGCAGTATATCCGAAAAACAAGGGCGATGAGGACAAAGTCGCACAGGGGCTTACCCGGCTTTCCGAGGAGGATCCGACTATCAGGTTTAAAACCGACAACGAAACGCATGAGATGATCCTGACGGCACTCGGCGAACAGCACCTTGACGTTATCGTTTCAAAACTAAAGAGCAAATTCGGCATAGAGGTAACGCTTCAAACGCCAAAGGTCGCCTACCGTGAGACTATCCGCAAAAATGTCAAGGCTCAGGGCAAGCACAAAAAACAGACGGGCGGTCACGGTCAGTTCGGTGACGTATGGATAGAATTTGAACCATGCGACAGCGACTTCGAGTTTGCAGAGAGAGTTGTGGGCGGCGCTGTACCGAAGGGCTTTTTCCCAGCTGTTGAAAAAGGGCTTCGCGAGTGTATGCAGAAGGGTCCTATCGCGGGATACCCGGTAGTAGGCGTCAAGGCGACGTTGTATGACGGGTCGTATCACCCCGTTGACTCCTCCGAGATGTCGTTCAAGATGGCGGCGGCTCTCGCGTTTAAGGCGGCAATGGAAAACGCCGACCCTATCCTGCTTGAGCCGATAGGCTCACTCAGGGTCACGGCGCCCGATTCCGCAATGGGCGATATAATGGGCGAAATAAACAAGCGGCGCGGCAGGGTCATAGGTATGAATCCCGCGCAAAACGGCTGCCAGATAATAGAGGCAGAGATACCCATGGCTGAAACAAGCGATTTTTCAACGTTCATACGTCAAGCAACGCAGGGCAGAGGATACCATACTCTTGAGTTTTTAAGGTACGAGCCCGCTCCGAGCAACAGAATATAGCATGGATTGAAATTTTGAGACATCAAATACAGCTAAAAATAAAAAACAGGCGGCATATACATACTTTTCGTATAATGCCCCTGTTTATTTATTTTGTTACTTTACCTTAACGGTGAAAAACTTGGTGACTATCTTGCCCTTTGCGTCGGCTATCTTTACAGCATAGCTGTATGTTATAGCTCTCGCGGGCTTGTGGGTGTATGTCGCTGATGTCGTTACATTCGTAAGTGCTGTATAGCTCTCAGCTCCCGCAGGCTTGCAATAGTATCTGTATTTGTACGGCGCTGTGCCGCCTGTGGCTTTCGCGGTCAGCTTTATTGACGAGCCGAGGTTTATTGATGTCGCGCTTATTGTCGATACGTTTGCGAGGGGAGCGTTTACCTTAACGGTGAAAAACTTGGTAATTATCTTGCCCTGTGCGTCGGCTATCTTTACAGCATAGCTGTATGTTATAGCTCTCGCGGGCTTGTGGGTATATGTCGCTGATGTCGTTACATTCGTAAGCGCTGTATAGCTCTTAGCTCCCGCAGGCTTGCAATAGTATCTGTATTTGTACGGCGCTGTGCCGCCTGTGGCTTTCGCGGTCAGCTTTATTGACGAGCCGAGGTTTATTGATGTCGCGCTTATTGTTGATACATTTGCGAGGGGAGCGTTTACCTTGACGGTGAAAAACTTGGTGACTATCTTGCCCTTAGCGTCGGCTATCTTTACAGCGTAGCTGTATGTTATAGCTTTCGCGGGCTTATGGGTATATGTCGCTGATGTCGTTACATTCGTAAGCGCTGTATAGCTCTTAGCTCCCGCAGGCTTGCAATAATATCTGTACTTGTACGGCGCTGTGCCGCCTGTGGCTTTTGCGGTCAGCTTTATTGACGAGCCGAGGTTTATTGATGTCGCGCTTATTGTTGATACATTTGCGAGGGGAGCGTTTACCTTGACGGTGAAAAACTTGGTGACTATCTTGCCCTTAGCGTCGGCTATCTTTACAGCGTAGCTGTATGTTATAGCTTTCGCGGGCTTATGGGTATATGTCGCTGATGTCGTTACATTCGTAAGTGCTGTATAGCTCTTAGCTCCCGCAGGCTTGCAATAGTATCTGTACTTGTACGGCGCTGTGCCGCCTGTGGCTTTTGCGGTCA
>CANQUS010000061.1 GCA_947627055.1 uncultured Clostridia bacterium
GTTACCTCGCTCGACACGGATAAAGGACGCTTGTGTCCGCGTGGGTGAGTAGTTACCAATGACCTGCCGTATGCTAACTCAGTGCTAAATACTTTCTGCGCGGTACGTCATAGTCCCCTGACGACGTCGAAATTTTTCGCCGCACGGCGAAAAATGACCTCGCGACTTGCCTGCGGAGGCACTCCGCCGCGACTTGCCTGCGGGCGCTGCCCGCCTATTTGCCAACACAAAAGTGGGAAAAAACAGAATTTACTACTTCTTCGGTGGCGCGTTCACCCGTAAGTTCTAAAAGCGCTGAAACAGCATCTTCTATTATAACTGTTATCGCGTCAAGCGTTATGCCATTAACTATGGCATTTGCCGCTTCGATCAAAAAATCTCTGGCTCTTACGGCACAGTCACGTTGACGCTCGTTCGCTATTATAGCCGCTGACGGATCAAGACCTGACGTTCCAATTATTTTGGAAACTACTCTCTCAAGCTCACTAGCACCTGTTCCTGATTTTGCGGAAATCATAACGACATTGTCTAAGCGTGATTTAATATAATCAATGTCAATCACAGTTTTCAAATCGCTCTTGTTAATAACAGCTACACTCGGACAACTGCGTATAAGTTCTATCAATTCCCTATCATCGTCAGAAAGTTCCTGAGAAGAATCAAATACAGCAAGCACTAAATCGGCATTTTTAACTCTTTTTCGCGCTTTTTCGACACCTATGCTCTCGACAGGGTCGTCGGTCGCTCTGATACCCGCAGTATCAGACAGACAAAGCGGAATTTCTCCGAGCATAACCGTATCCTCGATAATATCACGAGTCGTCCCCGGAATATTGGTGACAATGGAACGCTCATACCCCGAAAGAAGATTCATGAGAGTGCTTTTGCCTACATTCGGTTTTCCCGCTATAACAGTGTCGATTCCCTCCCGCATGACCCTGCCCGCATCATAGGTGCTTAACAGTTCGTTCAAACTTTCAACATTTTGGGATAACTCTGTTGAAAGTTTTTCTTCCGATACATCAGGAATGTCGTCCTCGGGATAATCAGCCCATGCCGACAGATGAGCCGCAATCACTATCAGACTGTTCTTTATTGCATCAATCTTTTTTCTCAATGCTCCGTCCATCGCTCCAAGGGCGGCTCGTGAGGATTGTTCACCTTTAGCGGAAATAATATCCATTATTCCCTCCGCCTCAGTCAGACCTATTTTTCCGTTCAAAAATGCCCTCTTCGTAAATTCTCCCGCTTCAGCCATAGACGCGCCGGCATTGAACGCGGCACGCAGAACACGCCTCGTAACATACAGTCCGCCATGGCATGAGATTTCGGCAACATTTTCTCCCGTATAGCTGTTCGGAGCAAGATATACAAGCAGGACACCACTGTCAATAAGTGTAGAACCATCATAAATATGACCATATGTGGCAGTATAGCCCTTCATTTTTGAAATATCTTTATTTGTAATTGATTTAAAAATCCTTTGTGCAATAATAATGGCATCATCGCCCGAAATCCTTATAATTCCGATACCGCCTATACCCTGTGCAGTAGCGATCGCGGCTATTGTCCTTTCACTCATTATTTGACTTCTCCTGTTATACTATAAAATACAGCACCGCCGCAGGCGGCGATGCTGTTCTTATCAATCCTTATCTATTTCTATTTTTCCGTAAAGTGAGGTCGAAGCCGCGTCCTCGATGCCCTCGCCCTCAAATGTCGAGAAAACGGTATCATCGGGGTGTGCCTTCTTCTGTTCTTCACTGTATTCTCTGCGCTGATATGTACCGGAACGGCGGCGGGGCTGGTTCGTTTTGCCGTAACCGCTGTTGTATCTGCCGTTTTTGCCGTAGGACTGCTGCTTCTTGTGGTCGGAGCCTATGACAACATGCCTTTGGAGGTTTTCGCCCTCTGACCACGAGGTCGCACCGCGAACCTTTTGGACTGCTGTATGTATGATCCTGCGCTCATACGGATTCATCGGCTCAAGTGAGATTTTTTCTCCCGTCTTGCAAGCTTTGAATGCAAGTTTTCTGCCGAGGATCTCAAGAGTTTTTTCCCTCTTTTCACGGTAGTTGCCTATATTGATAATAACCCTGAAATATTCGTCTTGAATATGATTGACAACAAGCCCTGTGAGATATTGCAAAGCGTCGAGCGTTTCACCTCTGTGTCCGATAATAAATCCTATATCATCGCCGTTTACATCAAACTCGGCGCCGTCCTCGGTTTCTCTCGCCTCGATAACAATATCATTGACGCCGAGCTTTTCAAGAACGTTCGTTAGATAGGTCTTTGCCGCCTCTATCGCGGTTTCCTCGTAGTATGCCCTCACTTTGGCCGGTGAACCACCGAAAAGACCGAACTTTTTCTTTTCCGGCTGAGCAAGTATCTCAAACTGTACTCTTTTCTCGTCTACGGCAAGCTCTTTTAGCGCGAGAGCCTTTGCTTCCTCTATTGTTTCAGCTTCTCTTATAGCTTCCTTTATCATTATATTTCACCTCGGAAATTATTTTTTTCTTCCTCTGTAATCATTGCCCGACTGTTTGTTTTTAGAAGTATTCTTCTTCTTTTGAGCAGTATGATCATTATTATTCTTTTCACTTTTTTTCTTTGCAGGAACTTTGACTGTTGCTGTCGCATTGACAAACTCGACTTGCGCTTCCTCCTGTTCTCTGAGGACTATTCTCTGAGCCTCCGCCCTTGCTTCCATGATATTGACATTGTAGAACTTGTTAAGTACGACTGACTGTATAAATCCGAACACGGTAGAGCATATCCAGTAAAATCCGACAGCCGCGGGAACTGTGTATGCGATATATGCGCTGAAAAGCGGCATTACAAATATCATTACCTTCATACAGCCTGAACCCGGTGCATTCATATTAGTACCGTTGAGCTTCTGCAATATAAATGTACTCGCAACAGCCGTACCAAAGCACAGTACGGGAATGATCCACAGTAATGTATTAAATCCCGACGCCGACGGAGTCGCTAAAAGGTCAAGACCGAAAAAGTTAAAGCCGTTATGAAAGTCCATGATATTCTGACAGTCGTTTGCGTTAAATAGTGCGTTGCCGTCAGAATTGACAAGATGTGACTGAAGCTGCGGAAAATACTTTACAAGGTCTATCTGTCCGTAATATGTGTTAAAGCCCGCTCCTATTCCCGGAAGTGTGCTGAGAGTATTGAGGGCGGTCGATACCTTGTCTGACGCGATATGAAGTGTATTTGTCAGGGGGTTTACAACAGCATAGTAAACGCACATCATTATAATAAGCGGAAGTATGGATGTCAGACATCCCGAATAAGGACTCGCTCCCTCCTTCTCCATGAGCAGCGCCAGCTCCTCGTTTGCCTTTTGCCTGTTCTTTGCATATTTTTTCATTATTTCCTGCTGTTTCACCTGAAATCTTGCGTTAGCAGCCATAGATTTCTGCTGCTTGACAGAAAGGGGAAACATCAGAAGCTTGATAATAATAGAGAAAATTATAATGGATATTCCGAAATTCTTAACGAGAAAAAAAGAGCCCCAAAGAATATATCCGAAAATTCCTCCTATAAAATTCATAAAATCATACATTTTTTAAAAACCAATTCCCTTCGCCCTTTTTAGCGGAAATTAACCTTTCCGTAATTTTTGACCCTTTTGACCTTCCTTTCCGGGACAGGGTCGTATCCTCCCCTTGAGAACGGGTTGCACCTCAATATTCTGTATATTGAGAGCAGACCTCCCTTTAACGCCCCGTGAACCTTGACCGCCTCGAGAGCGTATGTTGAACAGGTAGGTACATACTTACAGCATGGAGTTTTCTTTAAAGGAGAAATATTATTCCTATAAAAAGAAATAAGCCAAATAAGCGGGTCCTTCATTTAAGGATCCCCGCTTCCTTCAGCTGTTTTTTCATGACACGCAGAATATCACTGCTTTTCACATACGGAGTTTTCCCTCTCGCCACAAAGACAATGTCATAGCCTGTCTTGATCTTAGGCAGGATAGAGAGATATGCCTCCCTTATGATTCTGCGAGATCTGTTTCTCAAAACGGCATTACCTATTTTTTTGCTTGTGGTGATACCTACTCTTACACAATCTCGTTTATTTTTTATCACATACGTCACGACGAGCTGATTTTTGTAAAACTTACCCTTTGAGTAAAGTCGTCTGAACTCGTTATTTTTTTTTAAAGTAACGTATTCGTTCAAAGTTATCACCCGGCACAAATATTCAAGTCATACAAAAGCCGTTTTCATACATCGAAATATCACTTATTACTTAGTCAAAGACGTTATGATATTTCCAAAGATCCGATGGATCTGACCCTGTCAGATCAGTAGGTGAGTCTCTTTCTGCCCTTTGCTCTTCTGCGGGCAATCACCTTACGGCCGTTTTTTGTGGACATTCTCTTTCTGAAGCCATGCTCCTTTTTTCTGTGAAGCTTTTTAGGCTGATATGTTCTCAGCATTTAAAACCCTCCCTTCAAAGATCTGGAATAAAGGCAGAATAATAATATTTCCCAAAATTCAGAAATAAAGTAATGATAGCCTTACAGAATAGCATTATAACTTATTTCAGGCTGCTATGTCAATAAAAAATTAAAATAAATTTCTATTTTAAAGAATTTATATTGTATCACATATTGCGATATTGCGGGCGGAGACACCCCGTCTTGATTTTATTATTAAATTATGCTATACTTGATAATGAGGAATTGTGGACAGGTACTTGTACTTGTCGGATAAATATAATAATTACTTGAAGTATAACTTTTATATTCATTGTGTACTGGAGGAATGAAAAATCTATGGATTCCTTTAACGAGGCATGGGGAATAATCTGCGATTATTGCAGACAGCGTATAACTGATGTCGCATATAAAACTTGGATAAGCAAAATTGAACCCGTAAAACTCGATTTTTCTCAGGGTAAGGCTATACTTATGGTTCCGGGTGACTTTCACCGCCAGACCTTGACAAGATGCTATATGTCACTTTTAAACGACGCTTTTCAGAGCGTTTTTGGAGAGGGCATAGATATTGTCTTTACTATCCCCGAGGAAATAACCCAAAAGGAAGAAAATATTAACGAAAATATTCTTGATGCTGATTATGAATTTACATTTGATACATTTATAGTAGGCTCGTCGAATAAATTTGCTCATGCGGCTTCGCTCGCTGTCGCGTCAAACCCCGGCTTTGCGTATAACCCTCTCTTTATATACGGCAACTCGGGACTCGGAAAAACTCACCTCCTTAACGCTATAAAAAGCGAGGTCAAAATCAATTTTCCTGAAAAGGAAATAATATATATCAAGGGTGACGACTTTACAAACGAGCTTATCGAATCCATAAGACTTGCTAAAACAAGTGAATTTCGCCAAAAATACAGAAATTCTGACATTTTGCTCGTAGACGACGTACAGTTCATCGGAGGCAAGGAATCCACTCAGGAGGAATTTTTCCATACCTTCAACGCCCTGTACGAATCAAAAAAGCAGATAGTTCTCACATCAGACAGACCACCCAAGGAAATACAGTCACTTGCGGACAGACTGAGAAACCGCTTTGAATCGGGACTTATTGCGGACATTCAGCCGCCTGACTTTGAAACACGCAGCGCCATTATCAAAAGGAAAGCGGAGCTTCTCGAAATAGACGTGCCGGACGACGTTTGCGAATACATAGCCACAAAACTAAAGGCTAATATACGACAGCTTGAGGGCGTAGTAAAGAAAATGAAAGCAAAAAGTCTGCTTTATGGAGAAAAGATAACTATAAATTCGGCTCAAAAGGTCATTTCCGATATTTTGAATAATGATCAGCCGCCTCCGCTCACCGTTGAAAAGATAATTGAGGAGGTTGCGCGTACCTTTGGAGTTACTGCCGATGATATACGTTCATCAAAGCGAAATTCCAACATTTCAAACGCGCGTCAGATAGCAATTTATGTTGTCCGTGAAATAACGCAGCTTTCAATGAATCTTATCGGCGACGAATTTGGCGGCAGAGATCATTCTACAATAGTATATGCCGTGAAACAGGTCGAAAAAAATATGAACAAAGATCCAAAGGTAAAATCCATGGTCGAAGACATCATAAAAAATATTCGAGACCGATAGCGTTCGGCGG
>CANQUS010000062.1 GCA_947627055.1 uncultured Clostridia bacterium
TTCTTGTAGCCATCCAAAAATGACAGAAGCTCTTGACGGTATTCGGTGTCATAGTATTTCATTTTATTTGCTCCTTAAAATATTTTTATTTATTTTAAATCAGGTTCGCTGTTCATTAAAAGCCGACTGATTACTCTTGATAAAGGTTAATTTAATATTTATTTTTGGTATAGTTTATAAAAATCATATTTTAACAGAAAATATTCGTATATATTGACTATTTCTGAAATTTACTGTAAAATACGGTTTGGCTTTGTTTTTAACAACAATTTCAAAAAAGTTTAGGGGGAAAAGCAAAATGGAGTTTTATCAGTTGGCGGAGTTATGGTTTTACAATAAAGAGCGTGAAGGATTATGCTACACTTATCAGCAAGAAATTAAAAACAGTATTAAACACATCAACAAATTTATTGGAGAACTGGCAATTGATAAAATCAAACCCGTAGATATTGACAATATTCTATTATCTTTGGCAAAGTATAACCCAAACACTCATCGCCCCATGAGTAAAAAGGGATTAAAAGACATATTAAATATAGCAAACTCTATTTTTGAGTTTGCTATAGATAATGACTATATAACCAAAAATCCAGCAAGAAACCGAAAAGTACCGAAAAATGCTCAGCAAATATCACGCAGAGCCTTAACCAACGAAGAACAACATCTCATCTTTACCACGCCACACACAAGGTGCAGATGCGGAAGTCTGATCATGCTATTATGTGGCTTACGGACAGGTGAACTGCTCGCCTTAAAATGGTCATGTGTGGATTTGCAAAACAAACTGATATACGTAAATCAAAAAGTCCAAAGAATCAATGCAAATGAATATGCCATTACGAACGGTACAAAAAATGGGAAACAACGAAAAGTTCCTATACCTAATGGGCTTATACCGATATTACAAAGAGAAAAATCATCTTCTACAAGTATTTATTTGTGTTCAAAAAAAGATGGCTCGCTTCATACGCCATCAAGTTGGAAATCTTTGTGGAACAGTTATTATACTGCGTTAAATTTGGCATCATTAGGTAACAGATACAACAAGTTTAATCCCAATGGAGTACCAACTGTCATTGACAATATTACTCCTCATATGCTAAGACATACATATGCCACCTTACTCTATAAATCCGGTGTTGATGTTCTTTCGGCCTCGGAATTTATGGGGCATAGCAATATACAGATCACTCTTGATATCTATACACATTTAGATGAAGAGCATACTGAAAAAAATATCGATTGTTTGAATGATTACATAGATAAACATTTTCAAGAATGCTGATTTGTAATCAGCAGGTCGGGGGTTCGAATCCGTCCACCAGCTCCAGACAAAACGGGCTGTTATTGTAACAGCCCTTACATATGGGAGAGTTCCAGAGCGGTCAAATGGGGCAGACTGTAAATCTGTTGTTTCGGCTTCGGTGGTTCGAATCCACCCTCTCCCACCATGAATTATTGAAAGGCAAGAAGTTGTTTTCTTGCCTTTTTGTCGTATATGAAATATACTTATTCAAAGGTGATCTCCCGTAAAGGCTTGTAAATAATGTGTAAAAATCAGAGAAAAGCCTTCAAAACAGAAGCATTATGTTTCATTGTTTACAGTGCCCTTGATTTTCATAGCGGCGATAATCATATGATCGCTTTATATAAAAAGCAATGGATCGCACAGATTGTATTTCATAATAAAATTCTAATGCTGCGAAGTGTAGCATAGCCGCCACAGGACATTTCTTGAATACCAAAGGGGCTGCGCTCATATAATTAAGGTGTTGGAAAACCGATAATATAGCTTGGGCAAGATGTCCCCGCTTCTCAGGCGGGAGATATGTTGAATGACGGGCAAGCTCCTTATTGAAAGCGGAGGTACGCAAACATGACATTTGGTGACAAAGGATTTCATAGAAATAAGTCAGCCTGCGAAAAAGGTAAGTTATGAGTTGGGAAATATTGAGGTTGGCGGCTTCAGATTTGTAGTTTAAGACCACTGCAATAATATGATGCCGTAAAAGTTCATGATCCTATAAAACAGTACAAAAGTATTAAGGGACAAAATGTCCTTATACATAGCACCCGAACGTAAAAACTCGGGTGCTGTTTTTTGCCCTCGATCGTCCCCGTAACATTGAAATGCTAGCGAAAAGTTAAAAAGGCGAATTTATACAGTGCGGCTAAGAGAAGCTTGACCGCTTTTACGTTGACAAATATCGCGGATTTTGTGTATAAACAAGCGTCAGCTAAGAAAACTATATACTGTCGTTCCAATCAAACTCACGTAGTCTGCCGTGTTCAAGAAGCTCGGGGAAGTCCCACTGTCTCAATATCTCATAAACACCGATTGCAACGGAATTTGAAAGGTTAAGACTTCTTGCTTCGCTTATCATCGGTATACGGACTGTTGTACGAGGATTTTTATGCAAAAGCCATTCGGGCAATCCCTTTGTTTCCTTGCCAAAAATAATATAGCACCCATCGGGGTATGATATATCCGTATATTTTTGCGGAGCTTTCGTAGAGAAATAGAAGTATTTTCCTCCCTTTGTACGCTCAAAAAAATCGTTCAGATCCTTGTAGTATGTTATATCTAAAAAATGCCAATAGTCAAGACCTGCACGTTTCAGCTTTTTGTCGTCGATCTTAAAGCCCATCGGCTCGACAAGATGAAGTCTTGCTCCTGTGGCGGCGCAGGTCCTCGCCACGTTTCCCGTATTTTGTGGTATCTCGGGTTCAACCATAACTATATTAAGCTCTGCCATAATTATCGCCTCTTAAAAAATAGTCGATTATCTCGGCGGGCACAACGTAAGTGTCCCACGGGAGAATATTTTTGTGGAATGGGGGAAAGCTATGGATACGTTGTATACGTTAAAATTATTTTTGATAACTTGGAGGTATATTACTATGGTAAAAAATACAATGAATGTTGTCAAGGGCGTCGGCGCGGGACTTGTAGCCGGTGCTGTTGTAGGATATGTCGGGAGTCAAATGAAGAAAAATCCTAAACAGACTAAGAAAAAGGCTGCTCATGCTGTCAGCGCGGTCGAAAATCTGCTTGACAACGTGCAGGCTATGCTAAAATGAATTGTATCGGAACGGCAAACCGTTCCGATACATAATATACCCTGTTTTGACAGTCGTTACGCTTTTGGCTGATATTATTCTGCCTTATCGCTATTGGAAGTATCTGAGCTTGAACTATTGTTCATGTCTAATCCGAGGAAAAGATTATCCGAGCCGTAATATGTCGGCATTTTTCCGTCCCACTTCTCGATAAACTCAAGGTAAATGATATTTTGGGAAATTTGCTCATTTTTGAGCTTCATAGCCTCGGCTTCACCTTTCGCCTTGGTGACAGCCTGCTCTGCCTCGGTTTTTATCCTCTCAAGGTCATATTTCGCCTTAAGAGCGTTTTGTTCGGCGATCTGTTTTTCCTCTATGGCAGTGTTAAAGGCATCGCTGAACTCAAAGTTTACAATGTTAAAACTGTCTATTAAAATATATTTCTCCTTAAGCTTGTCCTGTAAAAAATCCTTCATTTCGGAGGAAACCTCGGTACGCTTTGTTATAAGCTCCTCCGCAGTATATCTTGATGTGACTGCCTTTATACACTCGGAAATAGCGGGGCTTATAACTGTCGATTCATAGCTTAAACCTATTTTCTGATAAAGATCGGCAACATGGTCTTGGTCTACACGGTAATTCACCGCAATAGAGCTTTTTATGGTTTGCAGATCCTTGCTTGCGGAGGAGTTGTCAGTTGATTCGTACTTCTTGACTCTTACGTCCATTATCTCAGCTGTTTGCACAAAGGGAATTTTAAAATTAACGCCCTCGTTCATGACTGCTCCCGTAACCGCACCCATATTCAATGTCACACCCTTGTGACCCGCAGGAACAATACATACTGACGAAAATCCGATGATCGCTAAAGCAGCGACAATAACGCACACAATAACAATAGTCTTTATTTTCCCGCCGTTGGGATTGACAGTAAAAATCTTTTTATTCTCCTCTGACATAATCATTCTTTCCTTTCCGTTTATGTTAAAACTAAGGTGTGCCGCACGATTTGTTTAAGCTCCGACCCTCAATACATTTTGGAATATTCATATTTTAAAACGCATTATATCATATAGAAAAGTGCTGTTGCTTCTTGTGTGGAAATAACAGCGACTTGGCAGAACTTATCACGAGTGAAATATTGTTTGACACGTTTAATATATACTGTTATACTGACAAAAGGGAAGATATATTTTTGAGGTGTGATATGATTTATATTTTTGAAGATATTGACAAGTTTAATGACAGGCATTATACCTGCGCCCTTAAAAGGCTTTCCGCGCAAAGGCTTGAATATATCGGAAAATTTCGTCAATTGAACAGCAGACGCTTTTCCGTGCTTTCGTATCTTCTCTTGTCCTATGGGTTAAAGCTTGAGTACAATATAGATGGACCACAGGATTTTACCTATTCAGATAAAGGAAAGCCGTATCTGAAAAACTGCAGCGATATTTTTTTCTGCATGAGCCATTGCAAAAACGGCGTATGCTGTGCCGTGTCGGACAGAGAAATAGGCATAGACATTGAATCTATAAGAAAAGCGTATCCCGCTATAATAAGGAGGACTTGTTCCGACGAGGAAAGAGCGTCAGTTGAAAGCTCGTCTATGCCTGACCGCGAGTTTATCCGTCTGTGGACTATGAAGGAGGCATACCTCAAGCTGACAGGCGTGGGGATCGGTACTGATATGCGTAGGATAACAAAAAATATTCCCGAATGTGAGCATATGCTGTGCCTTGAGCGGGAGAGTTACATACTTTCCTGCACTCAGAACCTGAGTGTCAATGTTTTAAGAATAGAGCAATTATTAAATTTTGTGCTTTGAAAATCTTGACATTTAATTTGTTTATGATATAATTACCTTGCTGAAAAAATGAATATGCGGGGGTGTAGCTCAGATGGTAGAGCGTATGGTTCGCATTCATAAGGTCAGGGGTTCGATTCCCCTCATCTCCACCAATACTATTAAAATCCGCTTGAACATTGCGTTTGAGCGGGTTTTATTTTTAATATATAAATGAAAAATCCGACTGCTGTAATAAGGGCTTTAACTTTGATTTGCTAAAGCTGTCTTACGAAAAGTATGCTTTTATCCGTTCCGATGAATTACTACGAAATTCTCCGGCAAACAGACTTAATGTGCCTTGAAATGCTTATGATGATACTTGACGGACTTGATATGAATGTATAAAGCCCCTTTCGTCAGAAACGTTTTTGGTATATTTTAATTAAACCAAATCGTCTAACGGAAGAGGCATATCAGTTAAATATTACACCACATTGTCTGACAAATAGAACGAAACTCGTAGTACCGAAGCATTTTGTCTTTATTGGTTTTATGATGTCAGAAATGTGAAATCTGACTTATTTTCGCGCCGCATTTGGTGCAAAAATTTTCGTTTCCGTACACGCGTGCGCCACATTTAGGACAATTGTATGCGTTTGACGGCGGAATTGCCTTTGCGTTCGTCTGACTTGTTCTTTTCTTAGGCGGCATCATCGAAGAATAATCAGCCTTTTTGAGGATCTCCTTGATTTCAAAAACGCTTTCGCAAAGCTCTCCAAACGCGTAAATCACAATGGAGAAAATCCACGCAAAAATAAAACCGATGCACAAAATTATAATTCCATAAAGGAATTGTCCGGAAATTAAAATAATAATAAAAACCAAAAATAAAAATAACATAGTAACGCCAAATACAGCTACGGCAAGATGCTTTATCCTGCTTCCCGAATTTTTAAACAAAAAATCAATTAACATAAAAACAGTCCTTTCTGAAAAAATAAATTTTT
>CANQUS010000063.1 GCA_947627055.1 uncultured Clostridia bacterium
CGTTTTCGGATATATCATCCTCGCTCGCGCTCAATATATTCAATTGGTCAAAACCCGCAAGCGCTTTCTTGAGCTTTTGGGCCGCTTTTGTGGTGTCTGATATATTATCGGTGCTTTCTTCGGCGTTCCCCGCAATTATACTTATGCTGTCAGACGTATTGTTTACACTTGATTGCAGTTCCGATGTATCCCACCCAAAAAGTTCGCCGAGAGCATTTATCGCCGACGTTGCGTATGCCGTAAGTTGTTCCAAGGCCGCGGTAAGCTGCTTTACCGCAGATGTCGCGATCTTTAATACAGGCTGACCTGCGACGGCTAAAAATTGCTTCCATGCTTCTTTTAAATTACCTGTTACATTCTCCCAGCCGTCAGCCTCTCGCGCTGCCTGCCCCATAGCGCCGGAAAGAGCATTTGCATCCTTAACCATTTGTAATAGAGTAAGCTGTTTTTGTGCCTCAGACAGATCCATAAAGCTTTTGCCATAAAGCTTATTAGCGGCGGCATTACGAGTAGTTTCCGTACAGGACAGACCGAGTGCGGCGTCATTTGCATAATTTCCCTTTAAAAATGATTTCAAGCTTTCTGCGGTATCTTCGAGCGATCTGTCGTAATAAGCAGCGCTATCAGCTGTGATCTGTAGAGCCTCCTGCATCATGTTTAACGCGCTTACAGAATCCATACCTGCGGCTTTTGCAAAGGCGTAGATAGATGTTCCGACGTTTTGTAAACGTGTTTCAACAATGCCGCTTTCCTTTGCGACACTGTTCATTGCGCTTCTTGCGGCATCTTCAAGCTCACCAAAGGTCTGTAACATCTGTGAATTTGCGGCATTTACTGCAGCGGCGGCTTCCACGCTGTCCTTGCCGAATTTTATAACAGCAGCAGCCGAAAATGTCGCCGTTATCGCTGCTCCGAGCTTTGCAAGCGGCTTTTGCAGGGAGCTGCTCAATCCCTCGATTGATTTTTTAAGCGATTCCTGATTGCCGACAATATCAACTGATACGGTTCCTACCGAATCATTTGCCATATATTCACCTCTTTCCTTTGCAAAACAAAAGCGTACACCGCTTTATGCAATGTACGCTTTATAAATAATTCTGCTTAGTAGTTAATGATTAAGTCCTAATTTTTCAATTAAGGCATTTTGAAGTAAGGACGAAAAATTAATATTATTTCTTTCCGCTGCCGTATTAAGCCAAGCCGGAATAGTACAGTTTTTTCTTACCGCCTTTTCCCCGTACTTTTCCGCATACGAATCCATATCCAGTACAATAAGATTAGCAAAATCACCTTCACATTCAATTTTTATATCAGCAAGCTTTGACGGCTTCGGAAGATCATTTCCATCCTCAAGCTCATCAAGCAGCCAACCGGCGGCGGCATCCTCCGCCATTTCAAAAGCATCAGAAAGATTATCACCCTGGGTTATACAGCCCGGAAGATCGGGAAAAGTAACACAATACCCGTCCGATTCTTCAAGCGGGGAAAAATATGCAGGATATACAAGTTTCATGGCAATACCTCCGTTATCATAATATTGGAAATGGGCAAGCGAGACTTAATTAAGCCCTGCCTGCTTAAAAATGGATTTCACGGTTTTCATGTCCAAATCACCTCTGTGATTAGGAATTGTAACCTTACCCTTTTTCTTCGGATGTACATATTGATTATGTGAACCTTTAACGTTTTTAAGTACCCACCCATCGGCAAGTAAGATTTTTTCCACTTCACGAAATCTCATTCCCTCACCTCCGTTAATATTATAGCACGCATAATACGCATTGTCAAGGCTTTTTTTATTTTGCCAAAGACTTAAACGCGGAAAGGATATTATTAAGAAATGTATCTCTGTCAACCGTACTTACCGCATTAGCTCTCCTGCACCGCCACTGACTGCGTATTTTTTTCTGATAAATCGAAAAGTGCTTAAGCACATTCGGATCGTTTTCCAATCGTATTCTGACAATCCGACCAAGAGGACTGTCCTCGCTCAGACCGCTGAGCAAGGATACAAACTCGTCCCAAGTCATTTTTTGAAAATCCTCCGAATATATCCTGACCCCGTACTCCGATGCGAACGAGGACACTATCAGGTCAAAATCCTCAATTATATCGTAGCCGGGGTCACCACTTCCCCCGTGCCGTCATTCCCCGCTATCAACGATACCGCCGCCTCAATGAATTTCGTAAAATCGCTGAAATCAAGGTTAAGGGCTTCGAGCTTCTTGGCTTCATCTTCGTTGAGAAGATTATTGAGGACATCAATTATTTCGGAAGCATCCATTTTCTTTTTGCTGATCGTCGGCAAAATTTTAAGCATTGCCGTTGCCTCGTTATTTATGGTTATTGTCGTGTCCTTAATTTTTATCTGCGGTTTTTCCTCAAAATTCAGCTTATCCGTAATATCAATTATTTTACTCATTTTTATTGCCTCCTTATGTTCATACATCCGCTGCTGCGACTTCCGGCTTGCCATTGCTCATTACGTCAAATTCAAGCGGTGCAGCGGCTGTACTATCGCTTGAGCCGAGCGCGGAAATATTTATTACGGCGTTTTTAAATTTCACCGTCGTTCCATCCGGGAACAGCCATTCAAAATCCGCCTCACTATCATGCCCGTTTTTAAACGCAAGGCCGGCGATAAAATCATTACCTTTATCCCCGATATTTCGTTTTCCGGCCACGGAAATGGTAATGCCTTTTGCTGTTTTAAGTCTACGGACCCAGCCCTCTGATTCAAAAGGCGTCCATTCCTCCACGCCGTCGTCAAAGGAAACGCTAAAGCTTTCCATATCAGCAATAGTGTTGAGCTCCGCGCCACCAACCGCGCCTATTTTAAATTGATTTTCATAACAAGGGTATACTCCCGATGTTTTTTCCATTCACTGTTACTTCCTTTCGTAATACAAATTAAATTCGATCACTCTTTCGTAAACTCCGCTGTCGTCTGTACCTACGTCGATCGGCTCGGCATGATTAAGAGCAATAAAGTAAATATGTGTGCCGCCTAAATCAAACGAAAAAACCGCCCTGAGCCTTTTGTAAAGCTCATAAGCGGCTTTTTCTGTTTCTCTTGCATTTTTGTTCCAGTGGACCAAAACACTTATTTGTTTGACATCGTACGATGATTCCTTTCCTAATGCTATTGTGGGAGGTCGTGCGTTATTCTGATATACTCCGATAGACTTTTCCTTCTTGTTGTCAAGCTTGCCTATGTAGTAGTTTTCAGCAAGTCCGAACGATTTAAGCCAGTCCCGTACTTCCGATAAAAACAGCATTTATAACCCTCCGTTTCTCTTGTAAAGCTTCTTAAATGTATTAGGTACAAAATCCTGCTTACTCCCGCCCTTGAGCCAATCCTCAAACCAATGCCCCTTAGCATTAGGGTTTTCGTCCTTTTGAAAATTAAATTCCGGATGATAATACAATCGCCGCGCATATGGTGTTGAATGTACGAGCGATACTATCCCGTACTTTGAATTTTTTGTATCAACAAAAAAAGCTTCATTCTGCAGTTGCCCCGTATCTCTCGGTACGACTTGAGCCTGTATCACCTCGGTATGCAGTGCTTCGCCGGTCTGCTCGAGTGATGTTATTGCCACTGTTTCAAGCTGTTTCAATCGGATTTTGTTAAGCGTAAATTTTGATTTAACGCTTATCAAGGCTTCACCCCCTAAAATGAAAAGCACCCGTTACCGAGTGCTTTCAGCTAATAATAAAGGACGAACCGTGATTATACCAAATCCAATCTCGTATAATTGACCGTCCCATCAGGATTCCGTGCTTTCATGCCCTGTAATATCCTGCGTTTTTCGCCGAATATTACAGCCTCTCCGCCCGAAATCACCGCAAGCTCAGGAGCAATATCACCGATAAAATAAGCCTGTGCCGTAATTTGCACAAGCTTTTTCTCAACGGTAAAGATCGTTTTTGCACTGTCTTGATAATTGCAAAAACCGGAATATTCAATGGCGGTCAGAGGTTCTCCGTCATCGCCTAATCCCTCTCTGTAAAGCGTTAAGTTAATTTGTGTCGTACAAATCGGTTTCAGCACCAGACACGGATATTTCATTTCAGCCCCCTGTAACATAATCCCGTCTGCATAAGCAGATTGTAAGTATCATTTTTCACGGCAACGCCGCCTATTACAGATACATTCATATTATTGCCGAACTGCATTGACACACCGTTGATCGAATAGCTTTGGAATACGCTGTTGAGCAGATCCTCATTTTCATATTCAAAATTTGCCATATCAAAACATACGGCTTTGACAATCTCCTGCTGAAATTCCGTTAGATTATCAAAGCCTCTTGCAATTATTCTGTTAAACGTCAGCGTATCAATGTGGCGGCTTGCCGAAAGCAGATACTTTTCCGCATTGTCAATCAAGCCGCCTCTTTCTTTGTATTCGTCAATACTGAGATAAGGTTTATACATGGTATCACCTTATTTCTTCGGTTGTTTTGTCTTAAGCTCCTCAAGTTCCGCCTTGACCTTCCCAAGCTCCGTCTTAACCTTTGCATATTCCGAATAGGGTACTGTTGCAAGCGGCGAATGTTCAATGACGTTGAAGTTATCATCCGCTATATCATACCCCTGTGCAAGATATGCCTTTGCAGATGTTTTGTCTATGGTATAGACCTTGTTATCTTTTACAGCTTTCAATATTCACACCTCCGATTATTCGGCATCATTTTCCGCATGAATGATACAACCGTCCGCAAAAAGCTGATCTATTGCGAACGTACCGTTATAGCGGCGGTTCTGATACAGGTAATTATCAGCGGTACGGCTGTCACTTCCGGGGTTGAACAGGTGAATATACGAATACTTGACACGGCTCACCTGACACTCCGGGTCGATAAGGATATAGTGTATCTGTTTTGCCGTTCCTGCCGCCTTACATCCGTCTGTAAACTCATATGCTGTTTTGAAACGTGCAGACGGTACGGTCTTTATATTTCCTATATCATCAATCGAATGTACACGTCTGTCTATACCGCCGCCCTGCTTTATGTCAAGTGTACGCTGAATACCCTCGGCATTTTTTAGAAGTTTCTTATACTCCGATGTACAGAAAAGTATCATCCTGTCAAGCGGCACTCCCTTATCCTCAAGCTTTTCAAGGTTCTCGTCAAAATCGGAAAGGATATTTGACACCGTGAGTGCCTCCGTTTTGATTTCTGCATTTACTCTTTTGGCTTCGGCGTGAAGTTTCGAGAATGTATAGCAGTCAAGTTCGGGTATAGCCTGTGTTCTCTCAAAGCGGTTCTGAATATTTGCAAGCGACACAATTGTATCCGTTTCATCAAAATCCATAGGATCTATTGCAAACTCGATATCCCTGTCATGGTCAAGTGACTTGACCTCAAAGTCATTGGTATATGTTCCTGCGTTAAAGCCGAGTGCAGCGCGGCTATGATCCTTGTAGCCCGATACTGAAAGTTTTGGTATCTTTATCTCCTTTGCACCTGTTATCTGCAGATCCGTATTTGAGTGATACAGCGCGTCACAGGTAAGCTCCTGTCCGTACAGCTCACGGAGCTTGTTTTCAAATTTTGTTACATAGTTAATAGCCATGATTTACCTCCTCATTTCTTCTTAATTCCAAAAGCACGGCTCAGCCTTTCGTCATTGTCTGAACCCGCATTATTTCCGTCCGACCCGACCTTAAATCCGCCCTTTGGCTTACCGCCCTTAACTGCATCTGC
>CANQUS010000064.1 GCA_947627055.1 uncultured Clostridia bacterium
GGCAACGAGCGACTACGCGGCGGGCAGCGCCCGCAGGCAAGTTGCGAGGTCGTTTTTTGCCATACGGCAAAAAACTTTGACGTCGTCAGGGGACTATGACGTACCGCGCAAGCAGTATTTAGCATTGAATTAGCATACGGCAGATCATTGGAAACTTAGTATTGACGCGGACATAAACAACTCTCGCTGACGTCGAGCGAGGCAACGAGCGACTACGCGGCGGGCAGCGCCCGCAGGCAAGTCGCGAGGTCGTTTTTTGCCGTACGGCAAAAAACTTCGACGTCGTCAGGGGATTATGACGTACCGCGCAAGCAGTATTTAGCATTGAATTAGCATACGGCAGATCATTGGAAACTTAGTATTAACGCGGACATAAACAACTCTTGCTGACGTCGAGCGAGGCAACGAGCGACTACGCGGCGGGCAGCGCCCGCAGGCAAGTTGCGAGGTCGTTTTTTGCCATACGGCAAAAAACTTTGACGTCGTCAGGGGATTATGACGTACCGCGCAAGCAGTATTTAGCATTGAATTAGCATACGGCAGGTCATTGGAAACTTAGTACTGACGCGGACATAAACAACTCTTGCTGACGTCGAGCGAGGTAACGAGCGACTACGCGACTTGCGCGTCGAGGCACTCGACAGAATAGAGTAAAAATTTTGAATGTATTAACGCAGCCTTTAGCTTTATTCATTATGTTCTTACCGTCATTTTATAAATTGGGTGTTGACAATCTGTTCCATGAGTGGTAAATTTATATATAGATTAGCACTCACAGTGTAAGAGCGCTAATGAGCAAAAAATCTAAAATAGTGCAAGAGGTGATTGATATGCAGCCTGCACTCAGAAAGCTTAAAATTCTTGAGGCCATTGTGGATTTGTATATCAGTACCGGTGAACCTGTAGGTTCAAAGACACTCTGCGACGGACTTGACTTCAGTGTGTCGTCCGCTACCGTCAGAAACGATATGGCGGAGCTTTCGGAAATGGGGTTTCTGTCGCAGCCTCATACGTCGTCGGGGCGAGTTCCGACAAACCTCGGATATAGAGTATATATAGATAAGCTGATGGATAAGAAGCCTGTCAGCCCGCGCGAACAGGGTGTGATACGCGATTCGCTTCTGCTTCATTCCGATGCCCCTGAGCATCTCTTGAGCGAAGCGGCTCAAATATTGTCTGATATAACAGGCTTTGTCGCAGCGGTGACCTCGCCGCCTGCCGACGGTACATTCATCAAGCGTGTGAAGTTTGTCCGAACAGGCCGCCACACCGCAATGGTCGTGTTGATAACCTCTACCGGAATGGTCAAAAACAGACTTTTCAGGTGTGATTTTCTTATCACGGACGAGATACTTGAGCTTTTTGACACTGCCATTAACGATAGACTTTGCGGGACAATGCTGGCTGACGTCACACCCGCATTCATTCAGTCGGCGGCAGTCTCTCTCGGTGAGCTTTCGATGCTGGTTCCGAATACGCTTATCGCTATACACGATGCCGCCAAGGATGCCGCGACAATGAATATCGCACTCGAGGGTCAAAGCAATCTGCTGTTTTTGCCGGAGTTTAGTTTTGAAAGTGCACGGCGCACGGTGGATTTTCTCAATCGCACAAGCGAGCTCATCAGGCTTTTGAACGAGACTGACGTGTCCACGCAGGTACTCATCGGTGAGGAAACCAAGACCCCGGAGCTTGCAGAGGCGAGCGTAATAACTTCACGATACAATGTCGCTGATATATGCTCGGGTGCAATAGCCGTGATAGGACCTATCAGAATGAATTATTCAAAAACCATAGCTAATGCAGAATACCTTGCCAACATTGTGGGAACAATGTTGAGCGAGCTTCTTAACACATAGAAAGGAGAATATATTTTGCCAAAGAAAAAGACAGATGACGAGGATAAAACGGCAGCTTCAGAAACACAAGCTGTAAAGGAAGAGACCGACACTGCCGAGGCAGAAAAGGACGATAAACCCAAAAAGAAAACGTCAAAGGGCTCAAAAACACAAAAGGCAAAGTACGAGGAGGAGATAGCTGGCTTAAAAGAAGAGCTTGAAAAGCAAAAGGACATATTTCTGAGAACTGCCGCCGAGTATGATAATTACAGAAAGCGCACCGAGCGGGAGAAAACAAATGTATACAATGACGCAACGGTGGCAGCGATAAAGACGCTGCTGCCCGCGATAGACAGCCTGCAAATGGCGGTTGATTCCGTAGGAGACGCGTCCGACGAACATGCCAAGGGTCTTAAAATGATAATGGCTCAGATTCAGGAGGCTCTTAAAAAGCTGAATGTCGAGGAATATGGTGAGCGCGGCGACGAGTTCGACCCCGAGCTACACAATGCCGTAGCGCAGGTCGAGGACGAGGAGCTTGAGGAAAATCAGATAGCCGCCGTTTTCCAAAAGGGCTACAAAATAGGTGACAAAATCGTCCGTCACGCCATGGTTCAAGTAGCAGCAGGGTAAGGGAATGCTTTCACATAAGAAGCGCGTGATCTTTTTCACCGTGTATAATGGTGAATCTTAATTGCAAATATACCTTACTTACATCTTGTAAGAAGTGATACACAAGCTTCTTTAAGAAAAGGTGTATTTCACTTTAGATATATTTTAAACTATATCTATATATATAAAATAAATACAGATAGGAGATTTTTATTATGGCAAAGACAATCGGCATAGACTTAGGCACAACAAACTCATGCGTAGCTGTTATCGAGGGCGGCGAACCCGTTGTTATCGCTAACGCCGAGGGAGCAAGAACGACACCGTCAGTTGTCGCTTTCGCTAAGAACGGCGAGAGAATGGTAGGTCAGGTCGCTAAGCGTCAGGCTATCACCAACCCCGAACGCACGATTTCCTCGATCAAGAGAGAAATGGGTACTGCCCACAAGGTAGCTATCGACGGCAAGAACTTTACACCGCAGGAGATCTCCGCTATGATCCTTCAAAAGCTGAAAGCAGACGCGGAAGCATATCTCGGCGATACGGTAACACAGGCGGTTATAACGGTTCCCGCTTACTTCACGGACTCACAGCGCCAGGCTACAAAGGATGCGGGCAAGATCGCAGGTCTAGATGTTAAACGCATCATCAATGAGCCTACCGCCGCAGCTCTTTCATACGGTATAGACAAGGAATCTGACCAAAAGGTCATGGTTTATGACCTTGGAGGCGGTACGTTCGACGTTTCTATCATTGAAATGGGAGACGGTGTTCAGGAGGTTCTCGCGACAGCGGGAAACAACCGTCTCGGCGGCGACGACTTTGACAAGAGAATCATCGACTGGCTTATCTCAAGCTTCAAGAGCGAGACAGGCGTAGACCTCTCAAGCGATAAAATGGCTATGCAGAGACTTAAGGAGGCTGCTGAAAAGGCCAAGATAGAGCTTTCCGGCGTAACATCGACAGCTATCAACCTGCCTTATATAACAGCGGACGCGACAGGTCCGAAGCATCTCGACCTCACTCTCACAAGAGCTAAATTCAACGAGCTTACGGCAGATCTCGTTGAGAAAACTATGGGACCTGTCCGTCAGGCGCTTTCCGACTCGGGTCTTTCGATCGGTGAAATAGACAAGGTCCTCATGGTCGGCGGTTCCTCGAGGATCCCCGCTGTTCAGGACGCTGTCAAGGGTCTTATCAACAAGGAACCGTTCAAGGGCATCAACCCCGACGAGTGCGTTGCTATCGGCGCGGCTATTCAAGCCGGTGTTCTCGGAGGCGAGGTCGAGGGACTTCTTCTCCTCGATGTTACCCCGCTGTCACTCGGTGTTGAAACACAGGGCGGAATCATGACAAAGATCATCGAGAGAAACACAACTATCCCCGCAAAGAAGAGCCAGATCTTCTCTACCGCCGTTGACAACCAGACGCAGGTCGAGGTCAACGTTCTTCAAGGTGAGCGTGAATTTGCAAGGGACAACAAGCAGCTCGGACTTTTCAAGCTCGACGGTATAGCTCCGGCTATGAGAGGCGTTCCACAGATCGAGGTCAGCTTTGATATTGATGCAAACGGTATCGTTAATGTTTCCGCCAAGGATCTCGGCACAGGCAGAGAGCAGCACATAACGATAACCTCCAACACTAACATGAGCAAGGAGGACATCGACAAGGCAGTTCAGGATGCCGAGAAATATGCTGCAGAGGACAAAAAGCGCCGCGAGGAAGTCGATACTAAGAACGACGCCGAGAACCTCGTATATTCTGTAGAGAAGCTGCTCAGCGAAAACGGCGACAAGGTAGACCAAAGCGACAAGGACAATCTGAACTCAAAGCTCACTGCTGCCAAGGAGGCTATCGCGCAGAACAACGTTGATATGATCAAGTCGACTTCCGAGGAGCTTAAAACAGCTATGTATTCTGTATCCGAGAAGCTATATCAGTCTGCTCAGGCTCAGGGCGCGGTTCCTCCGCAGGACGGCGGCGCAGGCTCTGACGGCAACGTTTACAACGCGGATTATCATGATGTTGACAACAACCAGTAAACCGACGTGAAACTTTCTACTTTTGGCTAATATAGACACCAAACACGGGCAGGGGCTTTCATCCCTGCCCTTATTTATCGGCGGGGATGCCCCCGCAGGCAAGTCGCGTGATCGCTCGTTACCTCGCTCGACACTGACAAGAGGTGATGGTGTCCGCGTGGGGACTATATTACCAATGAACTGCAATCAGCACACGCAGGCTCAGCGTTAAATGACCCTTTCGCGGCACACAGCAGTACCCCCCGGTGTAGAAATTTTTCGCCGCATGGCGAAAAATAACCTCGCATCTTGCCTGCGGGAGCTGCCCGCCGCGTAGTCGCTCGCTTGCGCTCCGCTCGACGTCAGCGAGGGTTGTTTATGTTCGCGTCAATATTAAGTTTCCAATGAACAACAATCAGCACACATCGTGTCCCGCCACGCAAGTACAGTGCTAACTAAGTCCTGCGCGGTACATAATAGTTCCCTATCAGTGTCGAAATTTTTCGCCGTATGGCGAAAAATGACCTCGCGACTTGCTTGCGGGCGTTGCCCGCCGCGACTTGCTTGCGGGCGTTGCCCGCCGCGACTTGCTTGCGGGCGCTGCCCGCCGCGACTTGCTTGCGGGCGCTGCCCGCCGCGACTTGCCTGCGGGCGCTGCCCGCCGCGACTTGCCTGCGGGCGCTGACCGC
>CANQUS010000065.1 GCA_947627055.1 uncultured Clostridia bacterium
ACCACAGTATGTTTTGTTTGTCAACACTTTTTGCGAATTTTTTTTAAATTTTCTTTTTTATTTTTAAAAGTAAATTCCATCTCTTTACTACTGTGTAATTTTCTTTGGCAATTTGCGGGACAGTTAGATATACTTCTCAAGCAAGTAATAAGGAAGACTAAAATTGAAGAATGACAGGTATTCCTCGATCCATGCTCTAAAAAAGTTGACCGTAAAACAGTTGAGCATTTGAATACTGACATAAAAATGCATAAAGAATACTTTGCACAAACAGGTCGGGCAAACTATGAGAAACACCCAAATAATTCAAAAAATTCTTACAAATACACAGAAACACGCAAATTTATAAAACACTCTGATAAAAATTTCAGAGAAAAATATTCCCCTGACGTTGTATGCGAAGCTGCGAAGAAATAGCAATGATTCAGCACGATTATTAGCACATCCAAATTCTTAGTTTGAACATGTAACAAGAGAAAAACAAAATTCACTTATTCGCTGTTTTTTCCAAAGAGAAAAAGTTTAGAAAATCTTTCAGAGCAAGCTGTTCTTGATGTGAAAAAACGGGTCAACGAATTGCCAAGAAAGAGATTAGATTTTTGTGTTCTAAATGATTTATTTCATCAATTTGTGAACGTTTTATAAACCACCTAATTTGATATTGCAATTCATGCATATACTAACTCCACTGATAATTGGCAAAAAACCTTCTATGAGATGTGAATAGATAAAAAGGCTAAGAGAATAATATTTGTATGTTCATAAAAAGTAAATAATGAATATAAAAATAATTCGGAGGTTAAGTATATGAAGGCAACAGGAATCGTAAGGAGGATCGACGATCTCGGTAGAGTCGTTATTCCTAAAGAAATAAGACGCACTCTGCGTATAAGAGAGGGCGACCCGCTTGAAATTTACACCGATGCAAACGGTGAAGTCATATTTAAAAAGTATTCTCCTGTGGGAGAACTTTCGGACTTTGCGTCTCAATACGCGGAGGTACTATCAAGGGTTGCGGGCATGCCGATGATCATAAGCGACAGAGATCATATAATTGCGGCAGCAGGAGTTTCCAAAAAGGAATATCTCGAAAGACGAGTAACCTCTGTGGTTGAGGAATTTATGGAAATGAGGAAAAATTATATTGCTCACGATGGGGCTCTTGGCGAATTTATTCCGGTTGAGGGCATAAATAGAGCAGCATCAGTCTTTTATCCTATAATTGCGGCCGGAGATGTCACAGGAGCTGTCATAATGCTTCATGGTGATCAGGAGAAAGCTCCGAACGATGCTGAGATCAAACTCACTCAAACTGCCGCAGCATTTCTCGGCAAACAAATGGAGGAATAGGAGCATCGACATATTATCGCATATTTTATAAATTTTTTTAAAAAAGTTTTTAAAAAGTATTGAAAAAAATTAAAAAGTATGATATAGTATAGTCAGTCCAAAAGTTAAGGACTTTATTTTGAGTAAAAGTTTCCGATTTTTTGTTTTTCATTATCCCTCCCTTTTTGCATTGAGCGAAACCGTAAGGTTTCGCTTTTTGCGTATATGGATTATTTTATTAAGGGGGGATATTTGTTGCTCCGATCTTTACGGAGTTTTTCTTACTTTTCAAAGATTTCCATCAATTAATCTTGCTCGTTTTCTGAAAACGCTCCATGTGATTCCAAAGCAGCTATTAAAATATCAAGCAAAAAACCGACACCGATAGAATATCAATGTCGGTTTTTTGCTTAAAATCTAATACTCATACCATATAAGCTATTTTATCTTGCCTGAACAAAATAAAACTTTGTTTTTTAAATTACTTTATTTCTCTTATCCAACCCTCGGGAGCTTTTATAATGCCATTCTGTATGCCCGTTAATGTGTCATAAAGCTCCTTGATAGTCGGCCCCATCTCGTCCATACCACTAGGAAGACAAATTTCTTCATCTCCGTTAACGATTTTTCCGACAGGAGAAATAACAGCAGCAGTTCCGCAAAGACCCGCCTCTGTAAATTCTTTAAGCTCAGTAAAGGGGACTTCCCTGTGTTCAACATGGAGTCCGAGATAATGCTCGGCAACATACATAATGGAACGTCTTGTAATAGACGGAAGAATACTGTCCGACTTAGGTGTAACGATAGTCTTATCTTTTGTGACAAAAATAAAGTTGGCTCCGCCTGTTTCCTCGACCTTTGTACGTGTGCCGGGGTCAAGATACATATTTTCATCATAGCCGTCCTTATGAGCTGTAACGATCGCATGCAGGCTCATAGCATAGTTTAGCCCCGCCTTGATATGACCTGTTCCGTGGGGAGCGGCTCTGTCAAAGTCGCTTACTCTAATCACAACTGGCTTTGCGCCGCCTTTAAAGTAAGGACCGACAGGAGTTGCAAAAACCCTAAATTGGTAATCGCTTGCGGGCTTGACGCCAATAACAGAGTTTGTGCCGAACATATACGGTCTTATGTAGAGCGTTGCTCCGGAGCCGTAAGGCGGTACATAGTCCTTGTTTGCGGAAACGACCTGATCTATTGCATCGAGGAATCTCTCCTTGGGGAGTACAGGCATTTCAAGCCTTTTAGCGGATTCTATCATTCTTTCCGCATTAAGGTCGGGGCGAAATGTAACGATTTTTCCATCGACCGTTGTATAAGCCTTCAGCCCCTCGAAAATCGTCTGGGCATATTGCAGGACACAGGCACATTCGTTCAATACGATATTTGAATCCTCGGTAAGACCACCCTCGTCCCACGCACCGTCTTTAAAATTAGCAACATATCTTTTTTCGGTTTTAATATAGCTAAAACCTATGTTTGACCAATCAATGTCTTTTTTTGCCATTATAATCACCTTGTTATAAAATATTAGTATAAGCAAACAAAATAGTTTGTCGAAAAATTACCAATATTATTATATCACCAATCTGATAATAATACAACTTTTTATTAAAATTTTATTAAAAAATAACATACAAAAAGAGCGACACAATTCCAGTTGTGCCGCCCTTATTTATTTTGAAGCTTACTTCATGTTCTTTTCGTATGCCTCGATCATCTTTTTAACCATCTGTCCGCCGACTGAACCTGCCTGACGTGATGTCAAGTCACCGTTGTAACCCTGCTTGAGGTTAACGCCTACCTCGCTTGCTGCTTCCATCTTAAATCTATCGAGGGCTTCTCTTGCTTCAGGTACTACAGAATTATTAGACATAATAAATTTCTCCTTTAATTTTTTATTTCATTTGCGTTTGCTCTATTATCTTGCTCTTATTCTGAAAATATATAAGAAGAAATTTATTGTTAATTTAGTATATATTGTATTTTAAAACTCAAAACCCTCCTCCGGAATTATGCCCAAAAGCAGCAGAACCGCACAGGCAGCGAGTGCAGGATAAAGCGCACAATTACTTCTAACGTAAAAATCGCGCGGCTCTACAATTTTATTGCGTATACTCCTGATAGTTCTTTGCAGGCTCACAAGATGTTTACCGTCATCTATACTTGCGGCGCTTATTGTATCCTTGGGTGATGTGCCGCACGATATTGCGATATTCCCGCTTCCGTTGAGTGTTTCTACAGCATGATTATCTGAAGAAAAAAATATTGCGATAAAATTTCCGTTACAAATTTTGCCGTGAAATCTATTGCTAATAACGACAACCGAGTTATTTTCGACTGCTTCAGAAAAATGAGACTGGGCAGATACAAGAATATTATCGTGTAATATTTCATAATTACAATATTTGTCAAGACTCCTCTTGATTGCATTTAAAATCTCATTATCATGTCCACAAATAATTATTTCAGTCAAAAAATCACCGGCTTATATTTTGTAAATATTTGTTTTATTACGCAAGCACAATAAAAACTATGATAGCCTACGGTTAAAAGTATTTTTTGCAGAAATAAGAAAAGTATTCTCGTATCGGCTGTTTTTGACAGAAAAAACGCACTCCGCCTTTTATCGGAGTGCGAATGATCTTTCTATTCTGTTTTATTCATGTTTTCAGGCGGTGTAAAGTTGATAATTTCACGATACGATTCAATTTGGCTGTCATCCTGTACCTCAAAGGGAATAAGCCCGGTGCAGTCGCTTACACTCGAGGCAGGGTTAAATGCCTTAAGAGCTTCTTCACGTGCCTCTGTGATCTTGTCATTGGGGTAATGTCTATCCTTGTCTGAAAAAATTTTCTTTTTCCTATCCATTAAATTTCCTCCCGTTGCTTATGAAGTATTTGGCCACATGGTAGTGAAATTCACTATGTAGCCGTGTTGCCGCCAAGACCGAAGCTGATTGAAAGTGCGGCGTCGACCCTTCCCATTTCGCCACCGCTGAGGGTTCCCATGTGCTCCTTAAGACGCCGTTTGTCAATAGTTCTGATCTGCTCCAAAAGTACGACAGAATCCTTTGCAAGTCCGCTTTCATTTGCGAAAAGCTTAATATGAGTAGGAAGGTTGGCCTTCGTACTGCGACTTGTGATCGCCGCCGCGATGACTGTCGGACTATATCTATTGCCAACATCGTTTTGTATGATCAGGACGGGGCGAACGCCGCCTTGTTCAGAGCCAACGACCGGACTTAGATCCGCATAATATATATCTCCTCTTTTGATATTCACGGTTTTCACTCTCCGAAATTTTATTTTATGCCGGCAATAATATTCTTGTCCGTTTTTTAAGAAATAATCATACTTTAACTCGGAAAAAATGAATTCTTCATGCTGGCATACTACATACTATTCTTAGATCGGGTTTTTCGACACGCATGTATTATTTTCAAAACTCGGATGAATAATCAAGGCTCTATTCGGAATAATATATATTAAAATACAGAAAGGATTTGATAATATGGCGGATATTACGAAATTCAACAGGGAAATGAGAGAATACTTTGACAGCCTGCCTATGGTACTCAAGGAGGAAATAGTGCAAAGCAGTATAGAGTTCGAAAGCGCCGAGGAACTGAAAAAATATTTTGAAAACGTAAATAAGATTGGAAAATGAAGAAGAGCCTCCTGTTGGAGGATAAAATAAATGAATCGGCCAAAATTTCGCTCGAAGTACAAAAAGGCTCCCCAATGGCAGCTACGCATAAAACAGTATCAACCTACAAACTGAAATAGGGTAGCTGCCGTACA
>CANQUS010000066.1 GCA_947627055.1 uncultured Clostridia bacterium
GCCGTAGTTACGGCAGATACAAACGCGGTAATAAATTCTTGTTCCGTTCCTGTTATGCTCACTGTTTTTGTTATGTAACTCATAGCAGTACCTCCTTATTATATTCCGTATGGCTTTCGTTTTCTGCCTCTGCTGCTGATGATGTTAATATCGGCGTCTCCTCGGCTATCGTATAATCGCATATCTGCGAATCTGTTATCATGATGCCGCGCTCCGATATTAAGTCCGCCATTATGTGGTCGCTGTTGGCGGATGTTCCGCCGCCCGGTCTGTTACTGATCCTTCCTGTAAGTGTCGTTATTGAACGTATTTGCCCTCTCATATCAACACACCTCCAATAATTGTAAATGTGCTTTTGTCGATAATTATATAGTAATCATCTGTTGCAGTTTGTAACGCTATCTCATAGACGTATTCGCCTGCGGGTAATCTTACAGTATCGGAAGGATCTAACGATATTATATAGCCGTCCTCGTTCTTATCAGCGGATGTAGCTGTTTTTTTGATAATGCACTCGTCGTCTGTAATTGACTGCTTAACGCCAAATATCAGCTCGTCTCCTGCCTGCAAGTTATAAATCACATTATTATCATCATAGATCTCAATACATAATGATTTAGATGTACCACGATGTATTGACAACGCCGTGGTTCCGATAATACTTATCGAGGCAATTTCAATTGATATTCCGACAATGCGCAAGTTAGTACCCGATTTTTCAATAACAATAACGCATTCACCGTTGCCGGGCACTTCGGTACAATCGCGCGAAAGTTTAAATTTAACCGTACCATTATTGCTGTCGGTCACAGTACCTAAGCAGTGTACGACTGTGCCATCTGGTCTAATGACATATAGTCTCGCCTCGCAGCCGTCTAAATTGAGCATTTTATCGACAATTACCGCATTGCTTGTAGGTATCTGTATGCCCGATTTTTCAATTATATGGAATATAATTGTCCTGCTGTCGGCCTCGCCTTCAACGGCATAAATTGAAACCTGATTGCGCTCATACGCATTTATATCAAATTCCGTCTCCAAGATCACTCCCCCTTACCAAGCAGTCACCAATCCGTTTTTTTCTTTACCTAACCATACGTCCATGTTATACTTCCATAACTGTTTTTGGTTATTGACTTTACAACGTCAAATTCCCCTGTTATCGGTGCGTATCCGTCTGTTGATATTCCATCCACAATATTACCGTCGGATATATCCCGCGTATGACTTTTAGCTTATTGTTCGTTAGTCTCACTCCTTATATCCCCATGCATGATAACCGTTGCCCATGTCAATATCAACTATATCATGACCTAATATTTTACTACATTTTAAACTGTAAATATCTATAGTACCGTCTGCCGTTGTTTCAATGGTTGATAGATAATCCCCGGTTTTGAATGATAAGCCCGCTTCACTTAATACAACTGATTTATTTGTCGTTTTGTCTCTTATAGCAAGATAACCATGATTGCTAAGTTGTGCATTAACAGTATCGGTATCCACCCAAAAAGTATCACCTGATATTTGCCAACCCGCTATTTTTCCCGATTCGGCTATGATTTTTATGCCTTCAAGCGTCCCCGCTTTTATCAAGTCTGCGTTTATCGTCCCCGCTTTTATCCAATCGGCTATAATGCCCTCAGCCGCGAGTATACTTAAGACCGCATTCCCGTCTTTGTCTATCCCCTTCCACGTCTTACCGCCGTCGTTTGATACTGACGCGGTGTCACCCGACTTTTTCCATATGGTCACGCTTTCTTCGATCGATGGCGCGTCGTGCTGATAGATGATCTGCGTACCGTCGCCCTGCTCCTCGACCGTTTGATAAAATCCCATGCTGTTAGCTGTCAGCGCATTGAACTGACGCGCTCTGACATCATAGTCCGATATTTGCTGCTCGGTTTGCTTTTTTACCATCGCGATGACTTTTGCCGACTGACTGCCGCCGCTCCTGTTCTTCTCGTTGACGGTCTCGGCATCGCAAGCTATCATCATTTTGCTGTCGATACTGTATGCCACACTCGTGACGGGCGTCCTGTACGCATTACCGCCATAATCATATATGGTAATAATATCCCCTGCTTCAATGGACGGGTCTGAGATTATCTCGCCCTCAAACGGTGTTATGGTTTTATCGATAATATTATCGGTGAATGCCTGCGCGAGTTTATTTACCGACCCCTGCGCGAGCGGATTATCCTCTATATTTACAGCATACCCTTTGTGACCTATGATATATTGCTGTTCACTATCTGCAGCGACTATCAATGCACAGCTTACTGCTATACTTCCGGAAATTTTCTGCCTCTCGGTAATATCCGTGTCAGTTTCCCTGTACCAACGCATTTCGAGCATACCATCAACATTCACTCTCGCAAAACAACAGGCGAGTTGCGCCACATACGATATAATGTCCCTGTATGTCGTGCCTTCGTTTATGAACTCACCTCTTTGTACATTAAACGAATTATTCGGGAATCTTAACGACGAATACGGAACACCGCATTTACTGCACGCATCACTGAAAATTTCAGAAAGAGTTTTGGGAAACTTCAAGCTCTCATATTGTTTGTCGAATTTTGCCATTGCATCGTACGCGGTAATGGTTATGTATTTTTCGCTTTCGACTATTTCCTCTGCATAATAAATCCCCTTCTTGACCCATTCTGTTCTCGTTGTCCCGTCATATTTTTGTTCCACGACGAGCCCTATCCTGACATCAAAGCTTGCGTCCGCAAAATCTGTACCTAAAAGCTGCTTTTTGCTATTGTCAAGCTCAAGCGTCAATTCGTTTATAACGGCACATCCCACGTCGAAGCTGCCCTCGTTTGAAACCGCGTCTTTGATTTTTAACCCGTTTTGCATTATATCGCTGTCGGTAAATTCCTTTTGCGTACCGTCTGACAGAGTGCATATGACCCTCGCACGAAAAGTCCTGCCCGACTGCCTGACCAACTCTTTATAAATTGAAGATGTATTTTGCAATTACCTCACCTCACATTTCTATAAAGCTGCATGAGATATTCGTTACATATTGGTTTTTACCGTTCCACAAGCTGTAATCCGCTGACATATCTCCTGTATAAAATCGCTTCGTTATGTATGCGCCCGCCATAATGTCAGGATATGTAAGCATGACCACCGCGCCTTTATTCTTACAGAAATTTGCCAATTTGGACGCCTCTGCCCATATTAGTTGTGACCAAGTAAATGTAACGGTGCGCTTCTGCGCGATAATATCCTTTGACATATCACCGTTACGGGTCGAACGCCCGCTTTCATCGCTCGACAGATCGGACAGCTGCCAACTGCACGCGGTGGGTGAGTTTATTACAACGCCGTTTATTTTAAACATTTCTGTCAAGTTACAGCACCTCCGTATCTTCTATTTTTTGTCCTGCGTACCTTAACAAGCCTACGCTCTATGACATCGCTGTCAAGGTATATATTATTTTGATATACTTCTTCTTTGCCGTTTACCGCGCGAAGTAATTGCCGCAGCAACAGAACAATTTCTGTATTTTCCTGCCCGAGCATCCCATCGAGTTTGCTCAGCGGCGCGACCACCTCAGGGTCATGTGCGGCATTCGGATTGTCTCCAACAAGTGCAAGCGTAGGCGCCTTAACAAGACCGCCCTTCGCGAGTTTAGGTATTAAAGGCGGTTCTGCCGGCATTGAAAAACTCCAATCCTGACCAAAAAGGCTGCCTAATGCGCCTGAAATGCCACCTATCGAATCGACAATACCTTTAACGGCGTAATATATACCAGACCAAAGCATATTGATTCCGTCAATAATGAGGTTAATTATGAATTTGATTATCGACCAAATACCATCCCATATACCCTTAAAGAAATCAGAAATGCCTTTCCAAGCCTTTTCCCAATCTCCTGTAAATACACCTGATATAAAGTCTATCAATCCGCCTAATGCATCTAATATTCCGCCTATGACACCACCTATAACGCTAAAGCAATCTTTGCAAACCTCTCCGATTACATTAAATACTGTTTTAAAAACAGGACCTAAAACTTTAATAATCCAATCACACAAAGGTTTTAAAAGATTCTCCCATAAAGGATAAATAATTTCATTCCAAAGCTTTGTAATTACAGCAATTAGTTTGCCAAAAATCGGTGACAAACAGTCCTTCCATGCGCTCTCGAATGCCTTTTTTACCGAGTCCCAAATAGGCATAACATAATTATTAAATACATCAATAAATATCGTTTGCACGTCGGTAAAAGCCTTACAAATATTTTCCCAGAGCTCAGCACCGCCATTTTCCCACCAATCTATCATGGTGTCTCCTACATCCTGAAATACCGTACCTATGGCGTTCATGCAATCTGCGCCGATCCCCTGAATATTATCAAAAAATGTTCCTATTTTTCCCTCGTTATCTGTTGCCCATTGCGCGATCACACCCGTCGCGATGTTAAATGCTCCAGAAAAAATAACATTCATACTTCCCGCAAACGTTGTTATTCCGCTCAGCATATTAGCTATTGCGTTTTCCATTGTCGGGCGCATACGATCTATGGATTCGCCCGCCGTTGTTGTAACCGTGTCTACAAATAACGATACATTATCTAACCCGGATGCTATATTCGCAGATACCGTATCTATGTATCCGGCAATTTTTTCTTTATCCTTTCCGAGCCACTTTGCGATACCGCCCGATACTGTTTGTACGGATTTTCCGACAACCTTAACTGTACCGCCCGCGACCGACCCCATAAGCTTCATGGAGCTTTTAAAGACCTTTTTAGTACCCTTTACGGCTGCTTTTGCGATCGGCTGCAAGCTTTCCGCTGCGGCATTAAAGTTATCGGTTATTGACGTAAAATCGACCTCCGATACGCCTTGCTGAAGTTTGGATAAAAAATCGTCAAAGCCGCAGTCCTTAAATAATGGCTGAAGCTTTGACGTCATGCCGTCAAGCGATTTTTCGAAGCTTTTTTCTACGGACGAAGCATCTATTTCGGGCGTCACAGTTGTTGCTATCGAATTTCCGCTTTCACTCCCGTT
>CANQUS010000067.1 GCA_947627055.1 uncultured Clostridia bacterium
CAAATCCAATTTTTACTTCCAAAATACAAGTCCAATTATATAACCATCTGCACAAAAAGTCAATCGGTCGAGTGCCTTGACACACAAGTCGGTCGAGTGCCTCGACACGCAAGTCACGTAGTCGCTCGCTTACGCTCCGCTCGACGTTAGCGAGTGTTGTTTATGTCCGCGTGGGGATTTAATTACCAGTGATCTGCCGTATGCAAATACAGTGCTAAATAAATCCTGCGCGGTACATGATAGTACCCTATCAGTGTCGAAATTTTTCGCCGTACGGCGAAAAACGACCTCGCGACTTGCCTGCGGGCGCTGCCCGCCGCGTAGTCGCTCGCTTACGCTCCGCTCGACGTTAGCGAGGGGCGTTAATGTCCGCGTGGGGACTAAGTTACCAATGGCCTGCCGTATGCTAATTCAGTGCTAAATAAATCCTGCGCGGTACATGATAGTACCCTATCAGTGTCGAAATTTTTCGCCGTACGGCGAAAAACGACCTCGCGACTTGCCTGCGGGCGCTGCCCGCCGCGACTTGCCTGCGCGACGGGGCGCAACGGGGACACTCCGCACGCTAAGGGGGTGATGTTATTATGATATTAGAAAGAAGTGCGGCATTTTTGGGTGGAGCGGTATTGCTGTGCTTTTGGCTGTTGATTTCATATGTAACGAAAAAAACACACGCGCGAAAAATACTTATCTCAGCGCTTATCATATATATGACAGGTGTTGTCTCGGTCACGCTCTTCCCGATGATTATTGACCCCGAAACGCAGACCATGACCGAACTGAGCATACGATTGATTCCCTTTAAAACAATTATTGACTTCTTTGAAAACGCTGACCTCAATACGATTTTGTTGCAGGTTTTAGGAAACATACTTCTGACTATACCGTATGGTGTTTTAATACCGTTTTTGGTCAGGCACAGAAAATGGTATAACTATGTGATATATGCAACGGCATTTCCGATAGCGATAGAACTGACACAACTGGCTGTCTGCGTATCAACAAACAGCTTTTATAGGACCACGGACATAGACGATGTTATATTGAACACACTCGGCGCTGTTATTGGATACGGCATATATAAAATTTTGCCGAAATTTATTAAAAACTATTTCAGCAATTCCGAGAACTGACACAATAACCTTTTTTAAACAAACGGGGTTGTCGAATTAAGTTTTAAAAAACTTAAGCGATACCCCGTTTGTTATAGTTCTGAAATATTACACTAAATAAATATCGCCGCCACAGGCGGCGACCAAAGGCTCTGCCTTTGGAAACGCAAGCCTTTTGAAAAAGGCTTGACCTAAAACTGAATTTTGACTGCATTTAGTGCGACGACACCTTGTATATACTGCTTTGGGTCAGCCTTTGCGAATCAGGTTGATAGCGTTGTGATTGTTGGTTATTTCAATGATATTTGCGCCGGAGCGATGCTCTCCGTCTATTGACCATTCTATATCCTCATCGGTCGTTATCTTGATATGAGAGGACTGAAAGAGCGTTATATGCTCGTGCTTGTAGGTGGTGTTTAGCATAGAAAGAATTATTCCGATAACAGTGTGCAGACGCTTTGGCTGCTTGACGAGCAGTACCTCGTAAAGACCGTCGTTAAAGTCGACAAGGCTTTTGTCAAACCTAAAGATCCCCGCGACAGAAGTTGAATTTGTGACCGAACCAAAAATAAAATCGTCCTCGATTGTTTTTTCCTCGCTCTCTATCCTCACATGATACGGCTTGATCTTATTCATGCTCTTTAACGATTGGAACACATATGCGAGATGTCCTAGCAGATTTTTCGCGCGCTGCGGGGTTTCGTAGGATACCTCGGTAAACGCGCCGAACGACGCGATATACGCGAAGTGGCACTCATCTCCGAAGCTCCCTATATCAAAAGGAACGGGCTCCTCATTAGCTATCGTTGAAACGGCTCGCTTCATATTCTTTGGCAGATCAAGACTTGACGCAAGGTCGTTAGTCGTTCCGCACGGAATATATCCGAGAGGGATCTGCCTGTCGATTTCCATAATTCCCTCTATGGCCTCGCTGACTGTTCCGTCGCCGCCGCAGCAGGCTACTACATCAAAGTCCTTCGCGTGTCTTTTGATAAGCTCCTCAGGTCCGCAGTCGGGGTCGGTAAAGTATATGGCGGGCTCGTAGCCGTTCTTATAAAAAAGCGCCGCAATATTCGCAAGATTATACTTCGCGCGAGACTTGCCCGCGATAGGGTTGATGATAAGCATTATTTTTTTATTAGCCCTGCGCTTTTTCATGAGCGAACACCTTTCATTATACGGTTGTTTAATGTTTTATGCGAAAATCTGATAAAAGCACTTTAGGTAAGTGCCGCCTTTAATGGGCTGTTCAGTGCTTTCCCTTAATGAAGCCGATCTTTTTCATCGCCTTGTCAAGCGTGCGTGCGGATATTTTCAGCGCTATTTCGGCACATTTTGTATATTGTTCCTCAAGATAAGCTTTGTCGGCTATAAAGCGTTCATATCTCTCACGAATTGGGCGGAGTTCCTCAATGACGGCCTCCGCTACGGCGGTCTTAAAGTCGCCGTAGCCTTTGCCCTCAAACTCCCTCTCTATTTCCTCGCCGCTTTTTCCGGTAACGGAGCTGTATATTCCCATGAGGTTGTTTACTCCGAGCTTGTTTTCACCGTATTTGACGACTGCCTCCGAGTCTGTCACCGCGCGCTTGAATTTCCGCATAATATCCTCGGGCTTGTCGAGAACAGCTACCCATGAATTAGCGTTTTCATCCGACTTTGACATCTTGCGTGTCGGGTCCTGAAGCGACATTATTCTCGCGCCGACAGGGGGATAGTAGCCGTCGGGCAGCTTAAATGTATTTCCGTACACCCCGTTAAAGCGCTCGGCAACGTCGCGTGCAAGCTCGAGATGCTGCTTCTGGTCAGCTCCTACGGGTACGAGGTCAGCCTGATAGAGCAGAATATCCGCCGCCATAAGGCACGGATAGGCGAAAAGCCCGACATTGACGTTGTCCGTGTGCCTTTGGGACTTATCCTTGAACTGCGTCATTCGCGAAAGCTCTCCAAACTGTGTGTAGCAGTTGAGTATCCAAGCAAGCTCAGCGTGGGTATGAACATGGCTCTGTATAAAGAACAGTGTTTTCTTCGTATCTATGCCGCAGGCGAGCAGGAGCGCGTATGCCTCTATTATATTTCTGCGAAACTGTGCCGGCTCCTGACGCACTGTTATCGCGTGCAGATCGGCTATCGCAAAAATACAGTCGTGGCTGTCCTGTAGCGATACCCAGTTTTTAAGTGCGCCGAGATAGTTGCCGAGGGTTATAGTGCCGCTGGGTTGTATCGCACTGAATATTATGGGCTTTTTTTCCTTTTTTAATACATCTTCACTCATAACTTAATATCCTTTCCTGTTGTGTGTTATTTCCCGTTGAGCATTTCCCTTGCCAAGTCGCCCAGGATCTTTATGCCCTTTTCAAGCTGTTCGTTTGTCGGGGTCGAGAAGTTTATCCTAAAGCTGTGGCACTGCTCTTTTTCGTCGGTTAGGAATGCGTTTCCGGGAACTACACAGACCTTTCTCTTGACTGCCTCACTGCAGAAGGTTGTCATATCTATCTCATCCGGAAGTCTGCACCAGATGAAAAGTCCGCCGTCTATTTTATTGTATGTTATTTCAGGAGCTATGTATTTGTCGAGGAGCTTCTGAGTGAAGCAGATCTTCTCTCTATATATGCTGCGCAGGCGTTCAAGGTGCGCGTCAAAGTCGTATTTAGTCATAAATTCGTTTGCGACTATCTGCGCCCATGCGTTTGTGTGGACGTCCGAGCCCTGCTTGCAGACGATCATTTTTGAAGCGACTTCAGACGGGGCGACGAACCAACCGATCCTCATACCGGGCGAAAGCACCTTTGAGAACGAGCCGGCATATATAACTATCCCGTCGTTGTCGAACGACTTGATCGAGGGAACGTCATCTCCGCTTACTCTCAGGTCGCCGTAGGGATTATCCTCAAGGATAAGAACGCCGTATTTTTTGGCAAGCTCATATATGGCGTGACGCTTTTCAAGACTCGTTGTTACTCCCGACGGATTTTGGAAATTCGAGATAGTGTAGATGAAACGGACGTTTTTTTCGGCTTTGAGAGCATTTTCGAGGGCTTTAAGGTTCATGCCATCGCTCTCAAGTGGGATTCCGCAAAGTCTTGCTTTATATGCTCTAAACGAATTAAGTGAACCTATGAAGCTCGGTGCTTCACATATTATCGTGTCGCCCTCGTTGACGAGAGATTTAGTCGCGAGATCCATGACCTGCTGTGCGCCGGACGTCACGACAAGATCGTCAAAATCTCTGCCAATATTATGTCTGTTCTTCATATAAGCCTTAAGGGTTTCGCGGAGAGGGGCATAGCCCTCGGTTATGCTGTATTGAAGTGCATCTATAGGGCGGTTAGTAAGAATATCGTTTGAAATTTCGGCTATTTCATTGACGGGAAAGGCATTGGGGTCGGGATTGCCTGCCGAGAGGGATATTACCGTCGGGTCTGCAGCGTATTTAAAAATCTCCCTGATAGCCGATGGCTTTAGGGTCTGTACTCTGTCTGAAAGAAAATACTCCATTTGTTTATCATCCTTTTGTTTAAGTGAAATAAAAACACAGCCTCCGCAGTAAAATATCACTGTGATAGGACTTTGTAAAATATTCTAACATATTGAAAGGATTTATTCAATATTTTTGCTTTTATAACTTACGAGAGAATTTACTGAGTAAATTCTCAAAGTAAATTCCACAGTGGAATTTGCGGTGGAATTTAATCTGATAAGAAAAAAGTGGTAGAATTA
>CANQUS010000068.1 GCA_947627055.1 uncultured Clostridia bacterium
ATAGCTCTTAGCTCCCGCAGGCTTGCAATAGTATCTGTACTTGTACGGCGCTGTGCCGCCTGTGGCTTTTGCGGTCATGGTGACGGATGAGCCGAGGTTTATTGATGTTGCGCTTATTGTTGATACGTTTGCGAGCGGTTCTGTTACAGTGACCGTGCATTCCGCCTTTTTGCCATTGGCTGTTTGTGCTGTTATTGTCGCTGTTCCTGTTCCTACGGCAGTCACCTTACCGTTAGATACAGTCGCGACCTTATTGTTTGAGGTTGACCATGTTACGGTTTTATCCGTTGCATTGTCGGGATATACAGTTGCCGTTATAGTTTCAGTTTTTCCTTTTCCGATGGTTAGGGACGTTTTATTGAGTTTTATACTTTCGGCGGGTACGTCTGAAGAGGAATCTGCTATAAAAGATATGCCATGGCTGTTTGCATATACTTCGGCGTAGCTGCCCGCATAGCCGTAGATAGTCAGATTATCGCAGCCCTCGAATGCGCCACCGCCTATCCACGTCACACTGTCGGGGATGGTAACGCTTGCAAGGCTTGTGCAGCCGGAGAATGCGTCCCAGTATATCTCCGTCACACTGTCTCCGATGGTCACGCTTGTAAGGCTTGTGCAGCCCTCGAATGCGGAATCGTCTATCTTCGTCACACTGTTTGGAATAGTAACACTTTCAAGGCTTGTGCAGCCCTCGAATGCGGAATCGTCTATCTTCGTCACACTGTTTGGAATAGTAACACTTTCAAGGCTTGTGCAGCCCTCGAATGCGCCCCAGCCTATCTCCGTCACCTTAATACCATCAATTTCCGACGGGATAACAAGGCTCGTATCGCTGCCCGTATAGCCTGTGATTTCCGCAGTTCCGTCATCGAGTATATTGTATTCGTAGTCACACCAAACGTTCACAAAGGTTATGCCGTTTTCGTTGGCGTACTTTTCGGCGTAGCTGCCCGCGTAGCCGTAGATAGTCAGATGAGAGCAGCTGTAGAATGCGTTCCCACTTATCTCCGTCACACTGTCGGGGATGGTAACGCTTTCAAGGCTTGTGCAGCACCAGAATGCGTCCTCGCCTATCTCTGTCACGCTGTTGGGAATGGTAACGCTTTCAAGGCTTTTGCACCAAGAGAATGCGTCCATGCCTATCTCCGTCACACCGTCGGGAATCTTATATGTTTTATCAGTTTTTCCTGCGGGATATTGAATCAGTTTGGTTTTATCTTTATTAAACAAAACACCGTTTTGAGAGGAGTATGCAGTATTATTTTCGTCTACGTTAATACTTGACAGGCTCGCGCAGTCCTCGAATACGCTATAGCCTATACTCGTTACGCTATCGGGAATGGTAACGCTTGTAAGGCTTGTGCAGTACTCGAATGCGCCCCAGCCTATCTCCGTCACGCTGTCTCCGATGGTCACTCTTGTAAGGCTTGTGCACCAAGAGAATGCGCGATAGCCTATCACCGTCACGCTGTCTCCGATGGTCACGCTTGTAAGGCTTGTGCAGCCGTTGAATGCGTCATAGCCTATCTCCGTCACACTGCCGGGAATGGTCACGCTTGTAAGGCTTGTGCAGCCGTAGAATGCGTAATCGCCTATCACCGTCACACTCTGTCCGATGGTAACGCTTGCAAGGCTTGTGCAGCCGTTGAATGCGTTAGAGCCTATCTCCGTCACGCTGTCTCCGATGGTCACGCTTGTAAGGCTTGTGCACCAAGAGAATGCGCGATAGCCTATCACCGTCACGCTGTTTGGAATAGTAACACTTTCAAGGCTTGTGCAGCCAGAGAATGCGCCATCGCCTATCTCCGTCACACCGTCGGGAATGGTAACGCTTGCAAGGCTTGTGCAGCCAGAGAATGCGCCATCGCCTATCTCCGTCACACTGTTTGGAATAGTAACACTTGCAAGGCTTGTGCAGCCGGAGAATGTGTCGCGGCCTATCTCCGTCACGCTGTCTCCGATGGTCACTCTTTCTAGGCTTGTGCAGCCCTGGAATGCGTACCAGCCTATCTCCGTCACACTGTCGGGAATGGTCACGCTTGTAAGGCTTGTACAGTCACAGAATGCGTAATAGCCTATTTCCGTCACACTGTTTGGAATAGTAACACTTTCAAGGCTTGTGCAGCCCTCGAATGCACCCCCGCCTATCTCCGTCACACTGTTTGGAATAGTAACGCTTGTAAGGCTTGTGCAGTCACGGAATGCTTCATAGTGTATCTCCGTAATTTTATATCCATCAATACTTGACGGAATAATAACTCGACTTTGATTGCCCTTATAACCGATGATTGCTGCCGTTTCTCCGTCATATATTCTATACTCAAAATCCTTAATATAGTCATATCCAACATTTTCACCATTTCCAACCTTTACATCTATGCTTGTGTTGAATTTTTTACCAATATCCGTAAATGTAAGAGTGCATTGGCCTTCACTGACAGCTTCAATGTAATTCCCATACGACAAATCATTATTTATTCTGATAATATTTTCGTCAGACGAGGTCACCTCGCAAGTGAGCATTATATCAGTATGATTTTCGGGAAGATATTTAATCTTAAAATAATCGTATATTGAACAGTTATCACCAACGTTTATATCCTTGTATTGCTCCACCTCCATTGATTTGATAGGAACGTATTGATTATCAAATTGAGATAAAATCTTGTCGCTGTCAGGTGCGTACAAGAGATTGTATTCTCTCATTGATGAATTTTCATACATATCATAATTCGATTTTTTGGATGTTTTGAGATTATTTATATCATTTATTAACTGTATAGCTTCATTATATGAGCCGAATAATTTATTGAAATTGGAATTAACAAGCACCTCAAGTAAATCAATGCTGTAGTCAAAGCCAAGAAGAACGACAGCTTCATACATATCAACAGCACGCATATATGCATCAGCATTTTCCCTGTTTTTCTGTGAAACATATTTTGACTTTAGACCGTTCATAGCAGATATAAGCGCATCCTCACATATAACACTTGATTCAATCTGATAGTAGGCTTTAACCCTACTGTCCTCAGCCATAAGATAATTTACAATAGCCCTCGTTCCTTTCAATCCGACTAAAACAGCCGCACCACCCGGAATTGTCGCAACTATATTACTCCATGCTGTATCAATATATGTGCCAAACACTTTGAACAAAAAATTTTCTGTTCCTGCAGCTATGGCATTTAAAGTGGACTTAAAGCTGTTATCAAAGCATAACAGACATGATTTTGCTGCTTCCCTGAGATCGGAGGGATTATTTGTATCGTTTGCAATATATGTAAGAACTTCTTTTGTTCCGTCATTATAGTCAGCAAGGGTGGCGTATGTCGCAACAAGTTCTATTGCTTCTGCGGCATTCTGGCAGGTAGACAAAAGCTCCATAACATCTTTTGCAACACTGAGAGAATCGCATACCTTCGATGCTACGCGTTCCATAAAACTTTTGTCAAAATTTTCAACGCTTTTAAGTTGGTCAATCGGAACATCTTCTTTTTCAGAAATTTGAGCAGATATTGAGACAATAAAAGACGATTGCTCATTCTTTACCTTATTTAAAAGCGAATTATACTCTGATCCTATTTGCGCTATATAGGACGAATCCTCTTTTTGAGTAAGCAAATCAAACAAAACTGTTTTATAATAATCAAATTTTGTTATCATTCCGCTTTCAAGGCTATATGACGGTGAAGTTGCTATATGCAGAGTTTCCCATGCGTTTACGCTATTTATAAATGATTTATCAGTGCTTAATCCATTATAAAAGTCACGTGCATATGAGGAGGAATCCGTACCTACAAAAGCCTTGGAAAAATCCTCAGAGTATTTTGTGGCCTGAAATAATCTGTATAATTCAGATCCCACATTCGCTTCAGCCGCAGTATCTGCAACAATAGACGTACTTAAAGCTCCTATATTCATAGAACCCGTTCCCACAACAGTCGCCGCCGACAATACAACCGCAACCGCTTTTTTGAGAAAACTTTTTATTTTAGTTTTCATTTTAAACTACCTCCTGTTTTTTAA
>CANQUS010000069.1 GCA_947627055.1 uncultured Clostridia bacterium
CAATTATCAGATAGTCCTGTGCAGAATACGTTATGTTTTTATATAGGTTGATTTTGGTGACGAGGCTGTCGTACAACACGATATGGAGCACTACCGCCACAGCCGAAGATATAAATGTCAAAATAATATTCTCTATCAGGTTTAAAAGTACGATCCTCTTTTTCTTAGCTCCTACCATCATCAATATGCTGTTTTCTCGGCGGCACGAATCCATGAGGTATTTCAGCAGGAACATGAATGAGATTACAGACAATATAAAAATATACGATATTGAATAGAACTGTCCCAAATTAAAGCCACTTTCATAAGAATAGGCAAATTGCGGAAACCTTATAAAATCATAAACGCCCTCGCAGTCAACGTCGGGATCATATTTTATATTAAAGGTATTACGCAAAAAATCGACATAGCGGTACATCATGTTTTCCGAAAATCGTTCCTTGACCCATATAGTTATAGTCCATGTTTTTATCCCCGATTCAAAATACGCATCAATCGGAATAAAGTAATCGTTTTCGGATTGATTTTTAACAACCTTTAAAGTTTTATCGCCCACCCTTATATCCTCTGCTTCCCCGTTAGGCGCTGCGGCGACATTTTTTGAAAGTTCTTCATCAGTGAAAATGCTTGCCTTTAAATTAGTACGATCATCGATGCTCGATGCGACATTATCGTTATTGTTATTTAAAAAGGTTCTTACTACAATAAAATCTTTACTTTGCAGCTCATAACCGACATCAATTTCAACATCACTGCTATATTTATACTCACTGTTATAATAGGTATTATAAGCACTAGCCTCTTCATTACTTTTAAAATTTATATTTTTTCCGTCAGCGTCAACAATGGCAGTCAATTCAATATCCTGTATATCATATTCCTGCTCAAATTCCTTCAGCTTTTCAATGGTTTGAGGAGTGATTTCTGTAGGGGAGGATAAAGATAATTTAAATATTCTAAAATCAATATCATCACGAGGAACATTCCTTGTCTTGTATGTGAGCGTATTTCCGTAATAAAAAATCATCATAAATATACAAGCAACTGTACCGATGAAATACAAAACAAAAATTATTTTATTTTCTAAAAAATATGTAATAATTCTGCTGAAAGCAAGTCTCAATGTTTTCATGGCATTTCTCCTTATTAAAAATAATGTTCCTAAGCCTGCATAACCCGAGGCATACAGGCTCAGTAGACACTGCCTAAATAGCCTAAGACTTTTTATTTAATTACGTAAGGGAATCCTACACGTTCATAACTTTTTCCCGCATCAATAAATATTTCTAAAATTCCCTTAGTTCTTTTATTTTACAACAGTTAATATTACGACAAAGCTTCTAATAAATCATAATATATACCGTCGTAATAACTATATTATACACCTTTGTCGTATTTTGTCAATATTTTTTACCATTATGACAAAACACTCCTTTTTTAAAATTTTAAAAAACAAATTCATCCCTCCTTTATGTTTCTTATGTTTTTAAACCAGTATGTGAATATAAACGGTATCTGCACGATAAGCGAAAGTCCTATCGCCAGCAGTACAATTATCAGATAGTCCTGTGCAGAATACGTTATGTTTTTATATAGGTTGATTTTGGTGACGAGGCTGTCGTACAACACGATATGGAGCACTACCGCCACAGCCGAAGATATAAATGTCAAAATAATATTCTCTATCAGGTTTAAAAGTACGATCCTCTTTTTCTTAGCTCCTACCATCATCAATATGCTGTTTTCTCGGCGGCACGAATCCATGAGGTATTTCAGCAGGAACATGAATGAGATTACAGACAATATAAAAATATACGATATTGAATAGAACTGTCCCAAATTAAAGCCACTTTCATAAGAATAGGCAAATTGCGGAAACCTTATAAAATCATAAACGCCCTCGCAGTCAACGTCGGGATCATATTTTATATTAAAGGTATTACGCAAAAAATCGACATAGCGGTACATCATGTTTTCCGAAAATCGTTCCTTGACCCATATAGTTATAGTCCATGTTTTTATCCCCGATTCAAAATACGCATCAATCGGAATAAAGTAATCGTTTTCGGATTGATTTTTAACAACCTTTAAAGTTTTATCGCCCACCCTTATATCCTCTGCTTCCCCGTTAGGCGCTGCGGCGACATTTTTTGAAAGTTCTTCATCAGTGAAAATGCTTGCCTTTAAATTAGTACGATCATCGATGCTCGATGCGACATTATCGTTATTGTTATTTAAAAAGGTTCTTACTACAATAAAATCTTTACTTTGCAGCTCATAACCGACATCAATTTCAACATCACTGCTATATTTATACTCACTGTTATAATAGGTATTATAAGCACTAGCCTCTTCATTACTTTTAAAATTTATATTTTTTCCGTCAGCGTCAACAATGGCAGTCAATTCAATATCCTGTATATCATATTCCTGCTCAAATTCCTTCAGCTTTTCAATGGTTTGAGGAGTGATTTCTGTAGGGGAGGATAAAGATAATTTAAATATTCTAAAATCAATATCATCACGAGGAACATTCCTTGTCTTGTATGTGAGCGTATTTCCGTAATAAAAAATCATCATAAATATACAAGCAACTGTACCGATGAAATACAAAACAAAAATTATTTTATTTTCTAAAAAATATGTAATAATTCTGCTGAAAGCAAGTCTCAATGTTTTCATGGCATTTCTCCTTATTAAAAATAATGTTACTAAGCCTGCATAACCCGAGGCATACAGGCTCAGGACATTTTCAGTCGTTAATCGGCAAAGTCAGAAATTTAATCATAAATTGAGTAATCAAATACCGCCATATGGTCTGGAGCACTCTTCTCAATTCTTGCGCCCATAAACCTTACACTATCAGCTTGGTAGATCCCACTAATAGCAGCGTTGTTAGTGCAAATACATCCTTTGTTCATGTAATAATCCGGGTCATCAATATAGTAGGCGGACGTATAGCAGGCGGACGTTTTGTTGTTGTCAGCCTTTAATAATACGGTGGCATACCCAAACATACCGGAGGCGAGGTTTGTCTCAGTATAGGCGATAGGATAGTCATACCACCTTGTAATTCCAGCATAATAGTGGATATAGCCCACACCATTGTCGGTAATACCGGAATAGCTCGTATTCATCGGGTTATCAATAGCTTTGCTTTCAACGAACGAAGCTGCCGAAACGCCGAAGGTAAGGGTCGTTAGAAACGCGGCTGAGGTGAGAGCACCCGCAAAAAATTTTTTTATTTGCATTTTGAATTTCCTTTTATTTTTATTTTTCAACAGTAATATTAAGAAAAAGCTACTAATAAATCGTAATATACTATTGTTGTAATAAATATATTATAGCATATTGTTATATTTTGTCAACAAACTTTGTTTGATTTGCAAATATTATTTCATATTTTAAATTTTAATAATATATTTAGTAAAACTAAACTATGATATGTTATAATCCCTTGATTTCTTAAGCGTATTAAAAAATTAAATATTTTAAAAAGCTGACGCGCGGCAGTGGCATGATCCCGCAAAAAAAAAACAGCCTGTCCTCTTGGACAAGCTGTATATAAAAGGGAATAGCACCCTCAAAACTGAATAAAGAGCAGACAAGCCCATGACCAAAGCTCATGGTCAAGCCCTCGACCTATTAGTACTGCCAAGCTGAATACCTCACGGTACTTACACACGCAGCCTATCAACCTCGTAGTCTACAAGGGGTCTTACTAACTTACGTTATGGGATATCTTATCTTGGAGACGGCTTCACGCTTAGATGCTTTCAGCGTTTATCCGATCCGCACATAGCTGCCCAGCCGTGCCATTGGCATGACAACTGGTGCACCAGCGGTGCGTCCATCCCGGTCCTCTCGTACTAAGGACAGCTCTCCTCAAATATCCTGCGCCCACGACAGATAGGGACCGAACTGT
>CANQUS010000070.1 GCA_947627055.1 uncultured Clostridia bacterium
TTTTGTGTTCAAGCTGCTTTAGCTCGTTTGCGAGGGCTGTATTGTTGTTTGAGACTGTGTTTAAGTCTGTGTTTGAGTCTGTGTTTGAGCCGCTCCCGTCGGTAAAAAAGTTTTGAAAGTTTGATGTTGCAAAAGATATTGATGATGATATGAAATCGTCTACAATATGTTCTGCCGCTTTATACTGCCACGAATCTTTATTGCCATTTTTAGATATTTCAAACAAATCCTTACCGCTTATTGCTTTTAACGAATCAGGGTCAGTAGTAGGTTGAGTGGGACCTTGAATGCTTTTCGCTACTTGAGCAGTCATAGCTGCTTTAGCTTCTTGCAAATTTTTAAAATTCATCAAGTCTATATCGTATTTTGCTTTGGCATCGTTAACAAAGGCACTGTTAGCATTTATTAGCTGATTATAAAATGTATTACTGCTGCTCGCTTTTTGCACAACAATACTTGTATATGAGTTTAAATCATTTTGATAAGCATTTTTCATTGATTCAATCAATGTTTTTGCATCTTGAAGTCCTAACATATAATTGCAGACTTCCCCTTCAAGCTCAGGATACTTATTTATTACCGCCTGCAGTGTTGAGGCGGTAAGCTTTTTGCTCTCATTATACTCGTTTTCGGCGGCAATAATAGCATCTGTTTTTGACATGATTTCGGATAAGGCATCAGATAGTTCTTTTTTTACTTTCGTTTCCTCAATTTCCGTTTCCTGGACATCGGTAAGTTCGCTGTTGTACAGTCTTAATTGCGCGTTGATCTCCTGTATTCTTTCTTTCGAATCATTTTTCGCTTCATTGCTCAGTTCTGCTGTCTCAAGTGATTTTTTCTCCTCATTCAGTTTTTTTACTAAGGTATTTCGTTCTTCCTCATATGCTTTCTTTATTATTTCGCCGTTTTTAAGCGTGAGGTCACCGGTTTCATTGATATACTGAGCAATCGCGGGATATTTATCTATCAATTCGTTGAGCGTGGAGGAATTAAGATCGCCGCCCTCGGAAACGGTCTTATACGCGGATGCAAGAGATTCCATATTGGATTCATATTCGTCGATTAAGGATATATTGCTTTTTATCTCATTTTGCAATTCCTGTAATGTTTTTTCTGTATTCTCAGCGGTACCATTTAAAACTTCTTCGGCTTGCCGGCCTTGCGTCCAAACATCGAAACGCTCGTTCCATGCTTCATCAAAATTATAATTGTATGCCTCTGTATACGCATTCTTAATTTTATCGACAAGACCATTTATACCGTAATCGATACCTTGAAATCCCATGGTATCAAGTTCAGAATATATTTCTTGAAATTTGTCTTTGGCTTTTTCGCCCTCAACGTCAACATTTATCACAAGCTCCTTTTCGCCTGTAAGCTGTCCGTTAATTCTCTGGAAAACGATTTCACTCTCTACACCGCCGATTTTACTCAGTCTTTTATTTAGCTCCTCACTTATTTCTTTAAGTTTATCAATAGAAATATCACCGAGTTCTGATTTGCCGTCAAAAGTTTTCAAAGCTGAAATAGTATATCTGTTCTTATTCTCAAATTCATTTTTGTAATCTCTATACTCGCTTCCGCTTTTAGATATAAAGTCCAGTGCTTCAGTTTTTCTAAGTTCCTCGATAGCTTTTGTTTGCCCCTTTACACTGCCGGTTACTAAATCAACAGCGTTAGATTCTAAACCGTATTTCTTGATAAGCTCGTCCTGAATCTGATAAAGCTCGTTCTTAATTTCAATTTCTTCTTTACGAGACAAATTTGTTTTATCGAGCTTTGAGCGTAAAGACACAAATTGCTCTGCCAAATCATCGAGATTTTCACTGCTTTGCGCGTATTCAGACGCAGCTTCCGCAGCCTTTTGTCGTGCCTCCTCTTCAGCCTGCTGGACCTTTTGAATTTCATTGATAACGAGACTTGCCACGACCCCTATGCTCGCCACAATGGCAGTACCCCAAGCTATAGGTGCTGAGGCACCCGCAGTCATTGCTTGCTTTGCGGCGTTTATCTGCGTGATAATTTCTCCTATGCCGTCAACTGTGTCAGGTGCGACCGCATTTAATGTGCGCAACGATGTAGTTGCAAGGTTCACACCGCCCGCAAAATTCTTTCCCGCTTGCTTGTTGTCGAGCGTTTTATTCAGCTTGTCCTGCTTGACCTGTGCATTTTCAGCCGCGCTGCTTTGTTTCTGATATGTCATTACGGTTTTCTTTACAGCATTGTCCTGCTTTTCGTACACAGAATCAAATCGGGCTTCAAGTGTTTTTATTTTGTTTACCTGATCGTCCATTGCCGATGTTATTTTTTCTACAGACGAATAGTCCCCGCGTTTTTCAGCTCTGTCCTTTGCGGCTGCAAGCTCCTGATACTTTTTCCGCTCTGTTTCAAGCTTCCCTGCGATAACCTCCAGCTCATTTTGGTATTTTCTCAATGCAGACACGTCATTAAAACAAGCAGAAATGATATTATCCGCATCCTTACCCGTTATTTTCAGTTTTTCAAGAACCCCTCGTATGTATATTATAGTGTCCTCGTATGACTGAGCCTGAAGCATTGTTTCATTATTAAAAAACGTCGGAGCATTCGATCCGGAAAGTTCGTTGATCTCATTCTCAATATTCTTCGATTTTTGTACAGCATTGACCGTTTTAGCAACATACTCATCCAACTTTGCCAAAACCTTATCATACCGATCCTCGAGCTGCGTGAGTGCGTCACTGTAATTCTCTACCGCTCCGCTGTCAATATTATCCCCAACATTCAACGCCTGCATTTTTGTTCTGCATTCGTCTATTTTTAGAGCGATCTCCTCCAACGCAACACGATACCTTTTAGCCTCCGTGAGATTGCCGAAGCCTGCGTTGAGAACATCAACCATCTCACGACCCGTGATCCCCATTTCTTCAAGAGAACCTTTGATGTAGCTCAAGGTTTCGTAATCTAATTTGGGTTTTATTTCTGTGCTGTTGAGCGCATCTATAACCTGTTCCGTTTCCTTCACTGCGTCAACAGCAGATCTTGTATTTACATCAATAACAGGTGTTACACTTTTACTCGAAACGTTGTCAAGCACCGAATCAAGTTTGTTAACTCCGTCCTTTGCCTGACTTGTATCAATAACAATTGCAGGTGATGCCTTTTTTCTGTCGAGTTTCTCAATTTCCTCAGATATTTCCTCGGCAGTTTCCCGAGCCTGTTTAGTTTCAAGAACTATCTCGGCTACTATCCTGCCCGCGTCTATTTCTTCTGCCATTTAATCATCTCCGTTTCTTAAAAAAAGCAAATTAAAAGCGCCCTATATTCGGGCGCTTTTAACAACACTCAACTATATATTATTTGAAGCATGGTTACAAATTCATTTTTGTCATCTAACCCTTATGTATTATTTGAAGCATGGTTACAAATTCATTTTTGTCATCTAATTGTTCGGAATATCTGTAATTTTTATAGATTACGTCCCCAGATATAACATCTCCATCATAATATGTACGTCTATCACTCACTAACATATTAACAATAACATTACCATCGCCATTTTCAAAATCTTCATCATACAGAGGCATGACGGCATCTAATATCTTAGGAATATCGGTATTCGCATTACACTTGAAAATTGAAGGGAAAGTGTTAACCACACACGTCTCAGTGTTGTCTAAGTAAACCGTCCCATAACCTTTTGTAGGATGGGCTTCGCTAAAACCTGCATTTATTAGAGCTTCTTGGACATCTTCAACAGTAACCTCTTTAGCTTGCTTTCCGCAGGCTGAAAGCATACAGGCTGTGAACAATATAACCATAATTAACGATAAGACCCTTTTCATGACAACCACCTCACCCATATATTACCATAAGCCGCGACTATCGTCAATAAATAACAGCCTACGGT
>CANQUS010000071.1 GCA_947627055.1 uncultured Clostridia bacterium
CGTATGCTAATTCAATGCTAAATACTGCTTGCGCGGTACGTCATAGTCCCCTGACGACGTCAAAGTTTTTTGCCGTACGGCAAAAAACGACCTCGCGACTTGCCTGCGGGCGCTGCCCGCCGCTGTTGCATTGTAGGAGGGGGTTTGGTATAATATTATTAAAATACGTATAAAAATGGAGGGCTGTTTATGATAGCCGTAAATAATGTGTCGCTTAATTTCAGCGGCAGTAATCTTTTTTCCGATGTCAACCTCAAGTTCACACCGGGAAACTGCTACGGAATTATTGGCGCAAACGGCGCGGGAAAATCAACCTTTTTGAAAATACTTTCCGGGGAACTTGAACCATCAAAGGGCGAGGTCATAATCTCCGAAAACACTAGAATGTCTGTTTTGAAACAAAACCACTTCGCGTTTGACGATTATACTGTCCTTGATACCGTAATATACGGAAATAAAAAACTATACGATATAATGAAAGAAAAGGACGCTATTTACGCAAAACCCGACTTCAGCGATGAGGACGGAATCCGCGCGTCCGAGCTTGAAGCGGAATTTGCCGAGCTTGACGGCTGGGAGGCTGAAAGCAGTGCGTCTAAGCTGATCCAGGGACTCGGACTGCCGGAGAATATACTTTATTCGCAGATGAATACCCTTACAGGCAACGAAAAGGTCAAAGTGCTTTTGTCACAGGCTCTTTTCGGCAATCCTGATATTATATTGCTCGACGAACCGACAAATAACCTTGATGTTCTCGCAATAAGCTGGCTTGAGGACTTTTTACTCAACTATGAAGGTACTGTTATCGTTGTCTCGCATGACCGTCACTTTCTTAATACGGTATGTACTCATATAGTAGATATAGACTACACAAAAATTAAAATGTATGTCGGAAACTACGAGTTCTGGTATGATTCAAGCCAACTTATTCAGCAAATGATCAAACAACAAAATAAAAAGGCAGAGGAAAAAATCAAGGAGCTGCAGAGCTTTATTGCACGATTTTCCGCAAATAAATCAAAATCAAAGCAGGCGACCTCGCGCAAAAAGCTTCTTGATAAGCTTACCGTTGAGGAACTGCCGGCCTCAAGCAGACGTTATCCGTATGTCGGCTTTACCCTCGACAGAGAGGTCGGCAAGGAGGTACTGACCGTAGAGGGACTTACAAAAACCATTGACGGTGAAAAGATGTTCGAGGATATAAACTTTCGTGTAGGGCGTACCGACAAGATAGCATTTATCTCCGACAACGAGCTGGCCGTAACAGCCCTCTTTGAGATCCTGATGGGTAATTCCGAGCCGGACAGCGGCAGCTTTAAATGGGGAGTAAGCACCTCACAGTCGTACTTTCCCAAGGATAACAGCGCGTACTTTGATAACTGCGAGCTTTCTATACTTGAATGGATACGTCAGTATGCCAAGGACAACGAGAGAACGGAAACATATCTGCGAGGCTTCCTCGGACGTATGCTGTTTTCGGGCGAGGATGTGTTTAAGTCCGTAAACGTGCTTTCAGGAGGGGAAAAGGTGCGCTGTATGCTTTCACGAATGATGATGTTCGGTTCAAACGTTCTCGTCCTTGACCAACCGACGAACCACCTCGACCTCGAGTCTATAACCGCTGTAAACAAAGGGCTTACAAGCTTTAACGGAGTAGTTCTTTTTACATCACATGACCATGAATTCATCTCAACAGTCGCTAACAGGATCATAGTCATTGAGAAAGACGGAATAAAGGATATTACATCGAGCTATGACGAATACCTCGAAAAAAATAAACTAAATCGTACAGATGTGAAGTGATAAATGTGAGAGCAGACGAATTTTTAAATTTATATAGGAGCCTTGAGGAACTTCTCAGCGAAAAATACGGAGAAAAAACACGCTATGGGAGCGTTATTATGCAATTCATTAACGACCGGGAGGGTAAGCAGTTTAAGGACAAGCTGAACCTCTGTCGTGAAATAAGGAATTTGCTTTCTCATCATCCCGAGATTGATGGGGAAAGAATCGTCGAGCCGTCGCAGGCGATGATCGACACGCTCAAGGAGGTCATAAGCTATATCAAGCGTCCGCCGATGGCACTCGACTTTGCAACGACATATGAAAACCTGTTAAAGGTATCTCCGCATCAAAAGATTCTCCCTGTAATGAAAAAGATGGAGCGAAGGGGCTTTTCCCATGTTCCTGTAATAGACGATGGCAAATTTGTAGGTGTTTTCAGTGTGGGAACAATATTTATGTACATATCTTCGAATTATCTGTTAGCAGAAAGCTGTGATATGGAAATAGGAGATTTCAGCGAATTTCTTCCCTTTGAAGCGCACTCGACGGAACGCTTCAGATTCATGCCAAAAACAGCGACGGCGATCGATTTGGAGGCAGCCTTCGAGCAGCCCTCCGAACGTTCACGCCGTCTTGCCGCTGTCTTTATAACCGCTTCCGGCAGCAAAAATGATCCGCTCCTCGGAATGATAACACCATGGGACATACTAGGCGGTCGAATGCCTCGACCGCGCAGGACGTATTTAGCACTGAGTTAGCATACGGCAGTCCATTGGTAACTTAGTATTGACGCGGACATAAGCGTCCCTTATTTGTGTCGAGCGGAGCGCAAGCGAGCGATTACGCGACTTGCGTGTCGAGGCACTCGACCGCCGCTTTAAGCTAAAAATCATAATCGGGACTGAACAAAGATGAAAGATTTTGTATTAAAATATGCGTCGAATGATGAACAGAGACTTTTGCTCAGAAAAATATGGGATATTATCAGGAAAAGCGAAAAAACATATTCCGCTGTTTATTCTCACTTTTTAACTCCTGCCGAGCAGGCGCTTGTTTCCACTGTAGACGAATTTAGAGGATATATTGATTTTGACGGTGGATATGATGACGCGGAAAGACGGCTGTGCCGCGCGAGGGAGAGCGAATACTGTGCCGATGACGGCACGCCGATAATGCTGTACTCGGTGATGGTGTCAAATGTTGAGCTTTCTCACAGAGATATACTCGGTTCATTGATGGGGTTGGGCTTAAAGCGTGAAATGGTCGGTGATATAATAGCGAGCGACGGTATGGCGCAGTTTTTTTGCCACACCTCGGTGGCGGAGTTTGTAGAGCTTAATCTCAAAAGAATAGGGCGGTATAATGTAGAGATCAGGCAGAGCGAGCTTTCCGAGATACCGATAATAAAGACAAAGGATATGACCATCAATGTAAGCTCGATGAGATTGGACTGCATAGCCGCAGAATGCTTCGGTCTTTCACGCACAAAGGCGGCAGATCTTATAGCTTGCGGAGCTGTTCATCTTAATTGGGTAGAGTGTACTGACAGATCAAGAGAGGTGCGGTTCGGAGACAAAATTTCAATGCGCGGAAAAGGAAAAGCGGAAATATACGACATATCGGGAGTGAGCCGAAAGGGCAGGCTCTTTGTAAATATAAAGAAGTATATATAGAAATAAAAATGGGGCTGTCGCATTAAATTTTAATAAACTTAGCGATACCCCATTTGTTATAGTTCTGACAGACACATCGAATTTTTCAGACAATTCCTTTGCTGTTGCGGTGTTATGATTCAAAAGATATTATAATTATTTCAAGTTGTCGTTCCGATTTCATAATTATCATCCTTAAAAGAATTTATTTCATTTTATTATAGTTGATTTATTGTATTGCAAAAAAACACAAGCAAAAGCCTTAAATGTAAAATTATGCACTTAAAGTTTTTGCTTGCAAAAATTCGATCCGACGTGCCAAGGTACTCGACCGCGCAAGATTTAATTAGCGCTGAATTTGCATACGGCAGTCCATTGGTAATTTA
>CANQUS010000072.1 GCA_947627055.1 uncultured Clostridia bacterium
CGCGACTTGCGTGTCGAGGCACTCGACCATCGGTGAGAAAGGTTTGTTGTTGATATGGAAAATATAGCTGAAAAATTTGATGTTGTTGTAGTCGGAGCGGGACACGCCGGTATTGAAGCCGCACTCGCTTCGGCACGACTTGGATGTAAAACGGGCATTTTTACAATAAATATGGATGCTGTCGGTAACTGTCCGTGTAACCCGTCAATAGGTGGAACCGCGAAGGGTCACCTTGTTCGTGAACTTGACGCTCTCGGCGGCGAGATGGGCAAGGCGGCGGACGAAACACTTTTGCAGATGAGAATGTTGAACAGGGGTAAGGGTCCCGCCGTTCATTCACTCAGAGCGCAGATTGATAGACGGGCATATTCAGCGAGAATGAAGCATTGTCTTGAATTGCAAAAAAATCTTGAACTGCGTCAAGCCGAAATAACCGACATTGAAAAAGACAGTGACGGATCATGGGTGCTTACTACACGTCTTGAAACGAGGTATCTCGCGAAAGCCGTTATAATAGCTACCGGTACTTATCTCGGCGGTGTTGTTTTTGTCGGAAACGTATCATACGAAAGCGGTCCTGACGGTATCTTCCCGTCTAAGTTTTTGCCAGATTCACTGAAAAAGCTCGGCATGAGTATTCGCCGCTTTAAGACGGGAACTCCCGCGAGGGTGTTGAAATCAAGCATTGACTTTTCCGACCTTGAGGAGCAGGCGGGCGATGAGCCTGTTATACCGTTTTCATACGATACGCTTGAACCGTGTGAAAACAAGGTGGTTTGTCATATAAGCTGGACAAACGAGAAAACAAAACAGATAATTCTTGACAATCTTCACCGTTCCCCACTTTATAGCGGAAAAATTGAGGGTATTGGTCCACGGTACTGTCCGAGTATAGAGGATAAGATCGTCCGCTTTTCGGAAAAAGAGCGGCATCAGCTTTTTATAGAGCCATGCGGACTAAATACGGAGGAAATGTACATACAGGGCATGAGCTCATCACTTCCTGAGGACGTTCAGACAGCATTTTATCACTCAATCAAGGGCTTAGAGAATGCTGTTATCATGCGCCCCGCCTATGCGATAGAGTATTATTGCTGTGACCCGCTGCAGCTTCGCAGTACGCTTGAATTTATTGACTTTGAGAATCTCTACGGCGCGGGACAGTTCAACGGAAGCTCCGGCTATGAGGAGGCGGCTGTTCAGGGCTTTGTCGCGGGAGTTAATGCCGCGATGAAGATTCTTGGCAGAGAGCCTATGATCCTCGACAGAGCAAGCTCCTATATAGGTACGCTCATCGACGATCTTGTTACAAAAGGCTGTCACGACCCGTACCGTATGATGACCTCGCGGTCGGAGTACAGGCTTGTTCTCCGTCAGGATAATGCTGATTCACGTCTTACGCATATTGGCAGAAGGATAGGACTGATCAGCGACGAAAGGTGGAGACGTTTTTGTGACAAGCAGGAGGCTATTAAGGCTGAATTAAAGCGAGTAAAGGAAACAGTCATTTCACCGACAGAGAGGGTGAACGAAATACTTGTTTCACGTGAAACATCACCCATAACAACGGGCGTGCGGCTTATAGACTTGATAAAGCGTCCACAGCTCAATTATGACGTTTTGTCGGAAATAGATGAAACTCGTCCTATTATAGACAAAAATGTCTTGGAACAAGTTGAAATAGAAATTAAGTATGAGGGCTACATAAAGCGACAACTAATGGTGATCGAACAGGTGCGTAAGCTTGAGGGAAAGGCTCTGCCCTCAAATATTGACTATAATTCAATAGAGGGATTGCGGCTTGAAGCTCGTGAAAAGCTCACAAAGGTTCGCCCGGAAAATATAGGTCAGGCGAGCAGAATATCCGGAGTAAGTCCCGCGGATATTTCCGTACTTGTGATATATCTTGCGTCGCTGAAAAATAAAAAGGGCGGTGACGCAAAATGAGCGTTATCTCAGAAACGTTGAAAGCATGGTCTGACAAGAGTAGGATTTTTATAAGCAACACACAACTTGAAAAGTTTGAAATATACGCGAGGCTTCTTGTCGAATGGAATCAAAAAATCAACCTTACGGCGATAACCGAACCAAGAGAAATTGCTGTCAAACACTTTATCGACAGTCTTACTGTTCTTAAAAGCTATGACATAAGGGAAGATTCAAAAATGATAGATGTCGGTACGGGCGCGGGCTTTCCGTCAATTCCGCTGAAAATAATTCGCGAGGATATACAGCTTACGCTCCTTGACAGTCTAAACAAGAGATTGATTTTTCTCAATGAACTTTGTTTAAATCTCGAAATAGATGCCAAAACGGTTCATGCCCGCGCTGAGGACGTCGGCAGAGATCCTTTACACAGAGAAAAATATGATGCGGTCGTTTCACGCGCTGTCGCGAATCTCCCATCGCTTTGTGAATATTGTCTGCCGCTTGTCAAGGTTGGCGGTGTGTTCGTCGCTATGAAGGGTAAGGACGGCTCGTCAGAACTTAAAATGGCTGAGAAAGCTGTTGAACTGCTCGGCGGCGGCTGTGACTGCACAAAAAATTTCGTATTGCCTGACGGTGGAGAGAGAATGATTTTTGTAATAGACAAGATAAAAAAGACACCTGAAAAATATCCGCGCAGGGGCGTTAAGATAATTAAAGATCCGATAGTATGATCACAATTTAAAATTATGCCGTTTTGCCGCAAGTCCGATGGCAAACTTCGCTTGCCTATCTCTATGTTGACCTTATGTGCCGCGCATATATAGGGGCGTCGCCCCTGACCCCGCAAGCCTTTTGAAAAAGGCTTGAGCGAAAACTTTAAATTTTTACGTAACACATTACGACTATTTTCTATATTTCCTTATGGTACGATTATTTCCACAAGGAGTTGATAAAAATGGTCATGAATAATAAAAATGAAAAAAAAGTAGTCGAAATACCAATAATAGCTATCCGTCCATGCAAAAATCAGGCAAGGATATATTTTAGGCGCGAGGAAATGCAGCAGCTTGCGTTAAGTATACGTGAGAATGGTATTCTCCAGCCGCTGACAGTTCGCAGAGTGAGCAAGACGGAATTTGAACTCATAGCGGGAGAAAGACGTCTGCGTGCGGCGTCTATGTGCGGCCTGCGTGATGTTCCATGTATAATTGTTAACTGCAATGAGGGACAAGCTACCGTTCTTGGTTTGCTTGAAAATCTTCAGCGTGAGGATCTTAACATATTTGAAGAAGCGGAGGGCATTAAAAAGTTGATAGTAACCTATGGTATGACACAGGTCGAGGCGGCTCGCCGACTCGGTAAAAGGCAGTCAACCATAGCTAACAAGCTTCGTCTGCTCAGGCTCACCAAGGAGGAGCGCGACTACATAATCCGCGCCGAACTTTCAGAGCGTCATGCACGTGCGCTTATAAAGATTGAGGACGAAACGATGCGCAAGCTAGCATTGAGCGAGGTCATAACGAGCGGGCTGAATGTTAAGCAGACGGAGCAGCTTGTGGACAAGCTCTTGAGTAATGTCACGGCAAAAAAAACAAAGCAGACAACAAAGATCATTTACAAGGACATTCGTATTTTTGTTAATACTATCAATAAGGCGGTAGACACTATGAGACTCTCAGGTATTGACGCTGTTTCCGAGAAAAACGAAACCGAGGAATACATCGAGTACACAGTTAAAATCCCCAAAAAAATTCAACAGAAGGTCGAGTGTCTCGACACGCAAGTCACGTAATCGCTCGTTACCTCGCTCGACGTCAGCGAGGAACGTATATGTCCGCGTAGGGACTAAGTTACCAATGAACTGC
>CANQUS010000073.1 GCA_947627055.1 uncultured Clostridia bacterium
TTTTGTGTTCAAGCTGCTTTAGCTCGTTTGCGAGGGCTGTATTGTTGTTTGAGACTGTGTTTAAGTCTGTGTTTGAGCCGCTCCCGCCCGAGGATTTGCTATAGGAACTGACGTCGATATTTTTAATAGCGTTTATGCGTGCTTTAGCTTTGTCGATCTCGTCGTTTATATTGTTCAGGTCCACACTCTTAGCAGCAAGCTGAGGCAGTACGTTCATCATATGCGCGATTTGACCTTTGAGCATATACATCTTTATCTGCGCTTGAAGATTTTTGATTATTTCCTCGGTCTCCTGTCTGCTGACCTCAAGATTTTTAAGAGCGACCTGCTGATTTACAATGTATTCGTTTTTTCTTGCTTCCGCCAGCTCCTTGAAAATCTCTGCCTGATCCTTCCCAAGCTCTCCCTCCTGCGCCATTTTAGACGCTACCTCGGGGTATTTATCAATGAGGTTCAGCATAGTATCTACGTCAAGCTGCTTGCCCTCGTTTAGCGTCTGATAGGCGGAGGACAGCTCCTTGACTTCGCCTGCAACGGCTGACCAGTCGATAGTCGATCCTACATTAGTCTCCGTTTCCTGAATGTCGGTAAGTTCGCTGTTGTACAGTCTTAACTGCGCGTTGATCTCCTGTATTCTTTCTTTCGCATCATTTTTCGCTTCATTGCTCAGTTCTGCTGTCTCAAGTGATTTTTTCTCCTCGTTCAGTTTTTTTACTAAGGTATTTCGTTCTTCCTCATACGCTTTCTTTATTATTTCGCCGTTTTTAAGCGTGAGGTCACCGGTTTCATTGATATACTGAGCAATCGCGGGATATTTATCTATCAATTCGTTGAGCGTGGAGGAATTAAGATCGCCGCCCTCGGAAACGGTCTTATACGCGGATGCAAGAGATTCCATATTGGATTCATATTCGTCGATTAAGGATATATTGCTTTTTATCTCATTTTGCAATTCCTGTAATGTTTTTTTGTATTCTCAGCGGTGCCGTTCAAAACTTCTTCGGCTTGCCGACCTTGCTCGTAAACCTCGCGGCGCTGTTCATAAGCATCGTCAATATACTTATTTTGTGCATCGCTTATAGCAATATATAATGCATTATATGCATCTGGGCTTGCAACTTTTATTAAGTCTAATTGCTTTTGAACTTTCTCAATACTTTTTTCGGCGTCCTTACCATCAGTGTAAAGCTTAATAGTATAATGTTGATAACCGCCTTGCACGGGTTCGCCATTTATTTCCGCTCCCGGAATAGATTTGAGTATTGACTTTACTTTTTCGCTTTGCGCATAAAGTTCTTTAAGTTTATCAATGTTGTCCGTAGACGTATTCCAACCGAATGAAATGGTATATTCCTGTTCGTTTTCCATCTCTTCTTTATATTTATTATAATCTTTGCCGGATTTACGCAAAAAACGTCGTGCTTCTGATTTCTCCTGTTCCTCAATAGCCGCCGTTTGTGCCTCAATGCTGCCTGTAACAATGTCGATAGCATCAGCCTCTAAGCCGTATTTTTTAATAAATTCATCTTGAAGCTGATAAAGTTCTTTTTTAGTTTCAATTTCTTCTTGACGAGATAAATTAACACTGTCAAGTTTTGAACGTAAGGACAGGAACTGTTCTCTCAAATCATTAAGATTCTCTGCATTTTCTTCGTATTCCGAAGCTGCCGAAACTGCCTTTTGACGCGCTTCTTCTGCTGCCTGTTGGGCTTTTTCTATTTCATTTGCTACAAGACTTGCCACGACTCCAATACCTGCAACAATGGCAGTTCCCCATGCAAGTCCGGCTGAAACACCCATAGTCATCGCCTGTTTTGCGGCATTTATCTGTGTGATTATTTGACCTATTCCGTCGATGGTATCAGGAGCGGTTGAATTAAACGTTCTTAAAGATGTGATTGCGAGATTCATTCCTCCCGCAAAATCTTTCTTTGCCTGCTTGTTGGAAAGCACTTGATTGAGTTCACTCTGTTTTTTAACTGCGTTTTCCGCTGCGGCAACTTGCTTTTTTTCAGCTTGAGCAGCGGACATCGTTTGCTTTTGATACCCCTGAACAGTTTTTTCAATAGCGCTGTCCAACTGCGTATATGTGGTGTCAAAGCGTGCTTCGAGAGTTTTTATTACATTAGCCTGTTTTTCCATAGCTGATGTCAATTTATTGACATCGGAAAAATTGTTTTGCTTTTCGGCGTTGTTTTTTGCTTGAGCCAATTCTTGGTAGTGCCTTTGAGCCATTTCAATTTTATCTGCTATGATTTCAAGGTTATTTTGGTAGTTTTTTAAATTGTCAACGTCTTGGAAACATGATGAAATGATCTTATCGGCTTTCTTGCCGGTTATTCCAATCCTTTCAAGCGTCTCGCGAATATATTCAATGGTTTCCGTGTATGAAGTGCTATCGAGCGTAGGCGTTATTATTACGGGATTACTTTTGCCGCTGTCATTGAACATTTGCCTAAGCTCATCGTAAGACTTTTGTATGCGGCTGTCGTCAATACTGATTTGGGGTACTACGCTTTTTTTACCGAGAGCTTCAAGCTCTTCTGAAATCTGTTCGGCTTCCTCACGCGCCTGTTTAGTTTCAAGAACTATCTCGGCTACTATCCTGCCCGCGTCTATTTCATCTGCCATTTAATCATCTCCGTTTCTTAAAAAAGAGCAAATTAAAAGCACCTTGATTAGGTGCCTTTAATTCATATATTAACTAGAAAAATCGAACGTACCATGAGGATAAACTGATACACTTTCAATATACGTTTCTGAACTATCGGGGCTGAACAGTACATCAAATTTTTCGTAACTTATCCTCCAACTATTACGATCATTTTCATCAAGTTTACTATACATATCATTTACCATTGTTTCAGCAAAATCTCCATCTTTGAAATAATAGTCGAGCATTATTTTAAGTAGGTTTATAATATTAGATTTTTTTTGAAGTTCCTCTATAGAAAAATTATCATTAAAAATCCAAATTTTTTCTGAACAGTCGGTAGTATTTAAGTAAATTATGTTTCCTACAATTTTTCCATCTTTTGTAGTCATATATGCGTCTGTATATCCGGTATCTTTTAACATTTGCATAATTATTTCGTAATCAATAGCTTTATATTCTGATTCTTCTGTATCTGATTCAGAAGTATCAGAAGGTGAAATCGATACTTGGAAAATATGACCAGACTTATCTAAATCATAACCGATAAAAAATTTATCGTAATTAATGATTCCAGCATTTTCTGCAGATATGTTATCATTGTATATATCATCTAAAATTTTTTGACCAATATTATTTTCATTGCAATAATAGTTAATCATTATGTTGAGTAACTGTACTATATCAGAATCCTTCTTAATATTTCTCAGTGAGCAATTCTTTTCATTGAACCAAATTACTTCTGTAGTATCAGTACGATATAAGCAAATTTCTAACCAGTCCGAATCATTTTCAAAGTATTCTGAATCGGTATTTATATATGCATCAGCATATCCTGCGTCATGAAGTAGCTGGATAATATTTTTATCATCAGTATCAGTGACATTTTCCTGACTTGTACATCCTGAAAAAGAAAGACATCCTACAAGTAATAAAACCATTATCATTACAACCGACATGACCCTTTTCATGACAACCACCTCACCCATATATTACCATAAGCCGCGACTATCGTCAATAAATAACAGCCTACGGT
>CANQUS010000074.1 GCA_947627055.1 uncultured Clostridia bacterium
CACAAGCGTCCTTTATCCGTGTCGAGCGAGGTAACGAGCGATTACGCGACTTGCGTGTCGAGGCACTCGACCGCCGTACGGCGAAAAATTTCGACGTCGTAATAGGACTGTTATGTGCCGCGCAAGACGTAGTTAGCACTGAATTAGCATACGGCAGGTCATTGGTAACTACTCACCCACGCGGACACAAGCGTCCTTTATCCGTGTCGAGCGAGGTAACGAGCGATTACGCGACTTGCCTGCGGGCGCTGCCCGCCCGCGCAGGTTACTCAATGCTTGCTATTCTTATGGCTAAATTTCTGTTAATAAAATAGATTATAGGCATTGCGGCTATTGTGTATAATATCCTCGATAGATAATGATTCACAAAGAAATATACGATCTCACCGTAGCCTTTAAATACATAAAAAAACAAAAAGTGAAGTCCCAGGGTCACAGGTACAGCTATAAGCGTTATCAGCATTGCCGTCAGAAGTGATGTGCGGATAATATCACTCGTAAGATAACTCGTAAAATAGCACAATACAGTCGCAATAATCGCAAAAAAGCCTATGACTTCTCCACCGCCTATATCGGTCAGCAGTCCACCCGCAGCCCCGAAAAAGAGCGCCGGCAGTTTCGGCTCAAACATGGCTATCGTTAATACGGCAGGCAGAAGAAGATTTGGTCTGCCGCCGTAAAGCTCAGGAACGAGGTTTGGAGTTCCCTGCAAAACAAAAAGAACGAGAAGTTCTATACCATATAAAATATATCTCAGAATTTTAAATCTCTGCTCCACCGTTCTCCCTCCGAACTGTTATTCCTGTTTTGCGGGTTTGATGTTCTCACCACTGTCCGAGCTTTTATCGGAGCTTTCTGCTTTGCTTTCCGTTTTGCTCTCCGACTTGCTTATCACGCCTTTACCGAGGTAGTTCGTTATTACCGCAACGGATGTCACGTTTCGCACATCCTCGAACGGCTCTATTATCACCAAGGGCAGACTGTCATATTCATTAAGCTTTATCTCCTTGACCGTCCCTATCTGGAGCTTTTTCGGGAAAATACCTCCAAGCCCTGACGTGACGATAATATCGCCCTTTTTCATCGTATGCTGAGCAGGAACCTTTGTCATAGTGCAGAGGTTATCATCGCAATATATCGGAGAGCCTGTGATAATACCGCTGTCGCTTGTCCTTGAATCAAGCGCGCCGACCTGAGTATCAGGAGAGAGAATCGTCTTGACGGTGCAGGAGGTGGCATCAACTTCGCATACCCACCCGACAAGGCCGTTTGCTGTTACAACGGGAGAGTGCTTTTCCACACCGTCTATCGAACCTTTGTCGATAGTAAAGCTGTAAAAATTCTCGTTCGGATCACGACGGATAACAGTAGCGGGGAGAATATCATAGTCGGGATTTTCTTCCTTCAGACTATAGTATTTTTTAAGCTGTTCATTTTGCTCCTTGACTTCATAATAATCGACAAGCATATCCCTGAGTCTTCTGTTTTCATCCGCGAGAGAGTCTATATCGGACTGAAGCTCCTCAGGCGACTTTTGAGACATGGCGTCTTCTGCGGAATCGACTGCGCCGACCGACACCTGCTGCATAGGCAAAGTAACAAGGTTCACAATATATGTTCCAATGGTGCTGTTGCCTGCCGTTACCACAACAAGCACAAGCAAAATCGAAAGAACCCCAAGCAAAACCTTGAAGCTCTTGTGATAAAATAAATTCTTCATAAATCACCTCATGCGCCGAGTTTCTCTGCGGAGGCACTCGATCATGTGCGTTCGAGCCTTTTACCCGTGCCCTCAGCCACGCAGTCGAGAGGACGCTCGGCAACATGAACAGGCATACTCGTTTCCTGTGCGACAAGCAGATCAAGTCCCCTGAGAAGCGCTCCGCCTCCTGTCAGCATGATGCCGTGGTCTATAATGTCCGCCGATAGCTCCGGCGGAGTTTTCTCGAGCGTATTTTTGATCGCTTCTACGATAATAGACAGCGGGTCGGCAAGCGCGTCTCTGACCTCCGCCGCGTTGATAACTACGTTTTTCGGCAGACCGTCAACGAGGTTTCTGCCCTTTATCTGCATACTTCCTTCGCCCTCATACGGATAAGCCGAACCTATCTGTATCTTTATCTCCTCGGCGGTACGTTCACCTATGAGGAGGTTATAATTCTTCTTGACATATTGAATGATAGATTCGTCAAATTTATCTCCCGCCACTCTTACGGAGCATGCTGTGACTATATCTCCAAGGGAGATCATCGCGACCTCGGACGTTCCGCCGCCAATATCGACAACGAGGCTTCCTGTTGGCTCAAACACCGGCAGTCCCGCACCGATAGCCGCCGCCATCGGTTCCTCAATAAGCTCTACCTCGCCCGCACCCGCCTGACGCGCTGTATCCTGAACGGCTCTGCGCTCGACCTCGGTAACTCCCGAGGGTATACAGACTATCACCTTCGGCTTGCTGAATATAGAGGGTCTGACCGTTGTCCTGATGAAATGCTTGAGCATTGTAGCAGTAATATCAAAGTCCGCGATAACTCCGTCCTTGAGCGGGCGAACCGCAACTATCGAGCCGGGAGTGCGTCCTATCATTTCCTTTGCGTCCGTACCAACCGCAAGAACCGTATCGGTCCTCACATCTACCGCGACGACGCTTGGTTCACGCATGACTATACCTTTATTCTTTAAAAAAACAAGTGTGTTGGCTGTTCCGAGGTCTATGCCAATATCCTTAGAAAACAATCCCATTTTTCATTTCTCCCATACAAAATTCATTATATACTATTTATCCCCAGATATATTGCAGTTTTAATGTACTGCGTTTTATTATTTATCAGCCTGATTTGATACGCACAGCCACGGTCTGCTATGTGTCCTGTGCATCGAGACGCTCGACACGTCCGGTAGAGCCAAAGCCGCCTGAACCTCGTTCTGTGTCGGACAGCTCGCTGACTTCGGTAAATTTGGCGGCGTTTACGGGCAATATCACCATTTGGGCAATACGCTCGCCGACCTCTACGGTGTAGCTTTCGCTTGATACGTTGCAAAGCCCTACGCAGACCTCGCCGCGATAGTCGCTGTCAACAACACCGACGCCGTTCGAGAGTGTCACCCCGTGCTTAACGCCGAGACCGCTTCTCGCAAATAGAAAGGCGGCGCAGTCGCTGCTTTCAAGCTCTATTGCGATCCCTGTCGGGATCATGACAAGACTGCCCGGAGCTATTGTAACAGGTTCGTCTATACAGGCATAGAGATCCGCTCCCGCAGAGCCGCTTGTAGCGCGCTTGGGAATAATTGCATTTTCCTTTAGCTTTTTAACCTTAACTGTATAATCCATCTTGTTTATCCTTTCACATCGGAGCGTAGGACACATAAAAATTGTTCCCTATTTATAATGTTTATTCAACGCCGCGATAATACAGACCTCTTGTGAGATCTCCCTTTGCAGGGGCGCTCACACTATAATAATGAAGTTTTCCACGGCTTTCAACAGCACTTTCAACAGTAAAATTTAACACCTGATAATCTACATTCCTTATTTCTCTCTGTCTGTCGGATAATATCAGCGGCAAACAGTTTAAAATCTCACAGCTTTGCTTGTCACAGACTATCGGAAATTCCTTTCCCTTGCG
>CANQUS010000075.1 GCA_947627055.1 uncultured Clostridia bacterium
CATGCTCGGTTACATATCTCGGAAGTACGCGTTTGCCCTCAACGAGCACAAATTTCACCGCGTCGATAGCCTTCTGCGTACATCCGTTATCCCAACTTGACTTAGCATACCAGCCTCCGTGCAGCGTCTTTAATATATTAGCCTCGGTATTGGCTCGTCCATATGTAACCTCATTCAGGTTAGCTATCTGCGACGCTTCCTGACGGCAGGCTGTGATGTCCTCTCCGCCCTGTTCGCCCGTGATACAGGTAGCTATGTCTCTGATAGCGGAATTGGATAAATTATACTTCGGAAAATCCGTGCAGTCAGGCTCGTCCGCTACTATTGAATAGTCGGGACGAATAAACTTCGTGCCCGGCAGGTTGGAGTTATAATACGTCTTTGCATAAACCCCGCCGCCGTTTGCGATTATCGTACTGCCGCCCGATGTATTTCCCTCAACCGTTGAGAACGGGTCACCGTCAGCGTTTGCCGTGAACGTCACAAGCCCTGTATGAGCAAATTTCCCGCTGCGCCGGAAATCAACAATATCTCCACGCAGCGGATTAGCGTAGAGCGTAAACTTTTTTGATATTTCAGGGCAGGATATGTACGGATAATGCTTTAGCATTTTCTTGGTATTCTCCTTGCCAAACGCCATAGTGAAACACCATGTTACAAACGCCGCGCACCACGGCTGCCCCTGATATTCGGGCGCTATGTCCCGCCAATATTTTGTGTAGTTCGCGTCACCCGCATTGACCGTTTTGTCGTCAAGGTTATTGCCGTTCCGTTTTTCAAGATAGCCTATCTCGTTCTGAGCTATCGCTATGACTTTATCTATTGCCTGATCAACTGTCAAAACTAATCAGCTCCTTCACCTAATTTGTTCATTATCTCTGTATACTGCTCGTCCGTCAGGCGGTTCAGCGCGTACATCACGTCGGCTTTTTCCGCAAGTCCTATCGTCCTGCCCGCCTCTATCAGCTTAAGAAACAGAATATAGCTCATCTATGCTCACCCCGCTTTCTAAAAGCGCCAGTCTCATGTCAAGCTCAAGCATCTGATAGTTCGGGTCGGAATCCATAAGGTATTGCTTATACGCATCCTCGCCCATCTTTATCGCCTTTTCAAGCTCACCCGCGCGGAGCTGCTCCTGCGTGAATATCATACCGTCGAGCCATTCATATCCGCTGTTGTCGACCTCGGCGACCTCCGCGTCGGGATACCGCTCAAGCAACTCATCCCGCTCGAACTCGTCGGCGGCGGTCTGAGTGACAGGCTCTCCGTCCGTGTCCCACGGCTCATGGTATTTTATCTCATATTTTACGAGCTGAAGCTCGTCTCCGTAAAATCTGTATCGCATATATACCTCCGTTATTGATACTTGTTGTTTGTAAACGTGTTGGTGGTTACACTGTTGTTTGTGTAGTTTTTTCCCGGTATCATATTGTTGCTGACAAAATTATTCGCAGCCGACAAACTCATCTTTATTGAGTATTGTGAGGTTGAATAACTGCTTCGATAAACATAATTATTCGAAATTATATTTGATGATCCTTCGGCGTTTATGCCGGTTTCCGTGCTGTTTAATGAATAGCAGCATTGTACCGTGTTACGATTGCTGTTAAGATGGAACCCATTTTGACAACCAATCGCTCTGCACGCCATGATCATGTGCCGTCCGTCAAAATTTGTTTGTGTGATATTAACGCCATAGGCGAAGTTGCGTATTTCTACGTTTTCAATCACATCATCCGTGGATGTGGTTCCGTTTATATAAATTCCGGCGTAATCGGGAGTATTGCCGTCTCTTGTTATGGCTAAATTCCTAATCTCACATTTCGTCTGAGTAATATTAATAAAGATAAAAACTGAGGCGGTATATTTAACAATAGTTGAACCACATCCCATACCCTCCAGAGTAACATTCGATTTATTGATGTTGATCGAGTTTGTGCAGTTATACGTTCCCTCAAGCAGGATAACCCTGCCGCCTCCCGAGGGCAGAGCGTTTATGGCGTTTTTTATCTCAACCTCGTCCGCTGTGCCGTCGCAGAGATAGTCGCAGTCGGCCTTTGTGTGACCCGACTTTGTTGTGCCGACTACCAGTGTGGCGGCGGCGCGAACTATTCTCCTCTTGTTCGCAGAAAAATAGATCCCGTCGGCCGCAGAGAGAGTAATTTTGCCACCGTTAGAAGTAAAATTCAGAGAACCTTCTGCTTCCAATGCCATCCCGCCGCTGGACGCATTTAACCTAAAACCGCTTGGCACCACACCGCCCGCGATTGGGAGCTTCTTATTAAGTTCCGCATTTATGACCTTGTTTTGAACGGGATTCGAGGAGTTTGAGCTAAGCGAGGAATCAACAATAACAGTGGCGTCGCTGCCGGCGGGACCCTGCGGGCCTCGGTCGCCGGTTTCGCCTTTCGGGCCTTTGATGTTTACATCAGAAGGATTGTCTAAACCTCCGTTGTTTGTCCAGGACAAATTGCCGATTGAATCCACCTTCGGCGTGAACGTGTATCCCTGCGGGCCTCGGTCGCCGGTTTCGCCTTTGGCACCCGGTTCTCCTTTTGCGCCCGCCGCGCCTGTCGCCCCGGTCGGACCCTGGGGTCCCGTGTCGCCCGGTTCGCCTTTTTCGCCCTTGGGTCCTTGCGGGCCGGGAGTACCCTTTTCGCCCTGCGGCCCGGGCGTCAGCTCAATATTCTTGATCTTATCCGATACCTTTTTTGCCAGCTTATCATATAAATCCAGCGTAATCAGTTTTAAAACTTTAGTCACTTCCGCCATTTTTCAGCCCTCCGTTACGAAAAATATTTGTTCAGCACATTGTCAGCCTCGGTTTCCGTGGCTGCTGTTATTGATGTGTTTTCGCCGGCATCTCCGTCGCCCGAACTGCCGGTCAATGATTTGATCATTCTCTCAAGATAAGCTACTCGCTTTTCCAGAGATGTTGTGGCGGCGCCTCGAGATGATGTTTCAACCATCTGCCAGCCGGAATCATTGTCTTCAATTTCTTTTCCGGATATCGTGCGCGTATATATGCATACACCGCCTTCGTATCCGGTATAGATTTTTTGGAAATAGACTAAGCTGTTGGTGTTGTCGCCCCAAACGGGCGCTACTTCCATATAACCGCCATTGTAGAATCCGCGATTATTAAGTTCTGTGGGACTTTCAAAAGCAAAATGATACACCCCCGCGCTTTTCAACGTTGACAAGCGAACCTCGTTGTCTGTAATTTCATACGGAGCAGCCCAAGTGCCCTTTTTGTTTTCAAGAGTTTTCACGCGATCCTCAATGTTGAGGTTTTTTATATTCGTTACCCACGCCGATATTCTCCAACTCGTGGGAGCGAGACCCGAGGCGGCCTTTCTTGTGCATGTAAAAAACTGACCTTCATTGCAAACGTAAAGCGTTTGACCCACAACGGATCTTTCACTCTGATCGTCCCAAAGATCAGCGACCTGCATATATCCTTTGGTATAGCAGCCGAAATCGTGAGGCTCCGTTATCGCATAAACAACATCGTCAAAATCAAAATAGTATATTCCCGGAGTTGTCAATGTCGCAAGATCGGTCTTGGAATCTTTTACAACAAACGGATTTG
>CANQUS010000076.1 GCA_947627055.1 uncultured Clostridia bacterium
ACAGCATATTATACACATAAGCCCGCGAGAGCTATCTCCTACAGCTATGCTGTTAAGGTTGCCGACGCAACAGGCAAGGTTGTAACAAAGTACTTTACAGTAAAGGTAAGCAAATAATTCCTGTTGATCTATTTTATTGTAAATTTTATTGTAAATAGCTTAAAATGATTTACTCCGACCATGGTTACTCAGGGTCGGAGTACTTTTATTGTGTTTTTAAATAAACGGAAATCAGAAAATTTATGTAAATATACAAAATTTATTATTTTTTATAAAAAATATTTTTTATTTCTATAATAGAATACATATTTTTTAAAAAAAGGTTATCTTTATATAAAGACTGCTTATAATTTAAGCAGTCAGTGCATAGTTTATATTTATTTTTACTGTATGGGGGTGATAACTTAATAAATTTATGCACGAATGTTAATATAACTAATTAAAGAAAGAGGGAATAAAATGTCACTAAAAAAACATATTATTTTAAAGAAAATACTTTGCACTATACTTTCGACGGCTTGTGTACTTTCAAGTGCGGCAGCAACAGGAGCGGTGGCCGCACCTGTTTCAGCTGCATCGACAACATATGCCGCTTCAGCAGGAGAAGATCCTTCAACTTTTTCGTGGGATAACGCGACTGTTTACTTTTTGCTTACGGACCGTTTTAAAAACGGCGATACAACGAACGACAATGCTTATGGCAGACAGGATATTAACGTAGGAGATCAGAGAGCAACATTTCACGGGGGTGACTTTGCGGGTATAACGCAAAAAATTGACGAGGGCTATTTTGATGATTTGGGCGTAAACGCAATATGGCTTTCAGCCCCGTATGAGCAGATCCATGGCTATATTCAGGGCGGATCAAACTATTACCACTATTCGTACCATGGCTATTATGTTCTTGATTATACCGAATCGGATAAGGCTTTTGGTACAAAGGAAGAATTTAAAAAGTTGGTGGACACGGCTCATAACCACGGCATAAGAATCGTTATGGATGTCGTTTTGAATCATGCAGGGTATTGCAGTATGCTTGACATGAACCAGTACGGTTTTGGCGCACTGGCAAGCGGCTGGGATACATTCTATAATAACCCCTCCTCTAATGCGCAGGAATATCAGAATTATATGCTATATGACGAGGGCGCTGATAAGTGGGCAAATTGGTGGGGCTCCAACTGGATAAGGTCGGGTGTCGCAGGCTATGACGAGGAGGAAGGCAGTGATCTTACGAGATCACTCGAAGGCTTGCCGGATTTCAAAACGGAGCAGACAAATAAGGTGGGTTTGCCAGCTATACTTAAAACCAAATGGTCGCAGGAGGGGACATTAGCGGAAAAGCAGGCTAAATACCCCTCGTCTGATACGGTAACAGGATATATTACAACATGGCTTGCCGAATGGGTAAGAGAGTTTGGTGTTGACGGTTTCCGCTGCGACACGGCTAAGCACGTCGAAAAATCTTCATGGAAGGTTCTCCATGATAAATGCACACAGGCTCTCAAGGAATGGAAAGCTGCCAATCCTGACAAAAAGCTTGATGATCTTGATTTTTGGATGACAGGTGAATGCTGGGATCACGGTGTAAGCTATGATGACTACTATACCGTAGCCGGCTTTGATTCTATGATAAACTTTGATACTACAGGCGGAGGTGTTCTTTCCAAAACCTCTGTTGCGGGAAAGTATAATGATTATGCTGGTGCTATAAATACTAAGGATGATTTTAACGTTCTTTCATACATTTCCTCTCATGATACAACACTTGCTCGCGGGGATCTGATAGGACTGGGCTCCGCATTTCTAATGCTTCCGGGCGCTGTTCAAATATACTATGGAGATGAAACGAACCGCGGCAAGGTTCAAGGCATTGAAGATGACAGCTATAAGGCAGGACATTGCCTTAGAAGCGATATGAACTGGGACAGCATGGACATGAATGTTCTGGAGCATTGGCAGAAGGTAGGACAATTCCGCAGAAAACATATTGCCGTAGGTGCGGGCAGTAACGTCAGCCTTACAGCTACAGATGGCGTCGCTTTCGGAAGAACATATTCAAAAAACGGTATTGACGATAAGGTCGCAGGCGTTATTTATGCAAATCCCAATGCCGATGTAACTATCGACGTGTCCTCGCTTTGGGCAGATGGCACAATACTTGAAAACTTTTATGATGACTCAGTTGCAAATGTTTCAGGAGGAAAGGTTACATTTAACTCCGGAAAGAATGGCACTATCCTTATTCAGGAGCCGGACGGTACAAGAGGAAGAGTAACAGTAAAACATATTGATAATGATACCGGAGAAGTAATCAAGACGGAAACTCTCGTTGGTCTTATAGGTGAAAGATATAAAACTTCTCCTATCACAACTGAGGGTTATAAGCTTGTAAGGCAGACCGGCGCTGCAACAGGAACATATTCAGAGACAGAAGTAAATGTAACTTATTATTACAGCTTTGACAGTAGCAATTATGCTTATATTGTTACAAAATATGTAGATGCGGAGACTGATGCTCAAATTGCGGAGCCTGATAAGACTATTGCTAAAATAGGTACCACTTACACAGCAACACCGAAATCAATCAAGAACTACGAGGTTGATTTATCTCTAACCAAGAACTTTACCGGAACCGTTGCAAAAGGAACAACGACGGTTATATTCAAATATAATTATGTAGAGCCGACAAACCTAAGGGTTCATTATTACAATTCTAATAACTGGTCGCCAGTATATATATATGTATATACAGAAGATGAAAAACCTGCGACTGAGTATACTGGAAAATGGCCCGGAACTCAAATGAATGATGATGGAAACGGTTGGTTCTCTGCAGAAGCAGATGTAGAGTCCGCGCTTGTTATATTTAATAACAATAAAGATCAGGAACCGGCAGGTGTAAATCCAAAGGGGTATGAATGTACAGGTGAGGTTTGGGTAAAGGATGCTCAGATTTACCCGACTGGTACAGTAAAGGTTCTTTATACTGACACTAACGGAAAGGTTCTCGGTACTGATACCATAAAGGGTATGGCTGATGGCAAGAATACCTATACAACAACTGTCAAAACATTCAGCGGCTACACTCTTGAAACCAAACCCTCCAACGCTACAGGCAAGTTTACAGAAGCGACGATTACAGTAACGTATGTTTACAAGGCAAATTCAGTCAACAACCTTGTCAACAACTCGACAATAAGCGCTACATCTATAACTCTCGGTTCGTCTGTCAAGCTGACAGCTAAGGCAAGCGGCGGCACAAGCCCGTATCAGTATCGCTTTGATGAAAAGGTCAGCACAGCGTCCGAATACACTATACTCAAGGATTTCAGCACAACGTCAACGTATACATGGAAGCCGACCAAGGCGGGTACATATAACGTATGTGTCAGGGTAAAGGATTCTGAAGGTAAAAATGTCCCAAAGACGTTCACACTTACTGTTAAGTCCGCGCCTGCCGCGCTTACAAACAACTCGACGATAAGCGCGACGTCTATAACTCTCGGTTCGTCTGTCAAGCTGACAGCTAAGGCAAGCGGCGGCACAAGCCCGTATCAGTATCGCTTTGA
>CANQUS010000077.1 GCA_947627055.1 uncultured Clostridia bacterium
TTATGTTGCTGTTTTGAAGGCTTTCTCCCAACCAACTAAATCATTTCCAATCTTTTATACAGGGAGATTGCCTTTGAATAAGGACACACACTGTATGTCTTTATTCAAGGGCAAGAGATATTTCTCTTAGCCTTGAAAATAAAATCTTGGTGGGAGAGGGTGGATTCGAACCACCGAAGCCGAAACAACAGATTTACAGTCTGCCCCATTTGACCGCTCTGGAACTCTCCCATATGTAAGGGCTGTTACAATAACAGCCCGTTTTGTCTGGAGCTGGTGGACGGATTCGAACCCCCGACCTGCTGATTACAAATCAGCTGCTCTACCAGCTGAGCTACACCAGCGTTTCCCTGACGCTCATTTATAATATCACATTATGGTTTATTTGTCAACACTATTTTTAAAAAATTCATTGATTTATGTAGAGAACCATGATCCTTATATATGCGTCATGGGCTTGCGCCTGCTGATACTATTGCGAAACAAACTGTGACGCTATATAAACATTATAAAATTCGTTAAAAAAGCTATCTCCAAGTGAGATCTCAATCTTTTCGCCCGTTCGCATATTTTTAAGCTGTGCTTTGTCGGACTCAAGCTCGCTGTCACCGATCACAATGCTGAACTTTGCACCAATTTTGTCCGCATACTTCATCTGAGCCTTGAGACTTCTGCCCACAATGTCGCATTCAGCCGACAACGTCGAGGCTCGTATCTGCTTCACAAGTCCAAACGATTTAAGCTGTGCGGCTTCACCCAAGCCCGCGATATAAAGGTCGCAGGTGGGAGCATCGGGAATTTTTACTCCCTGACTCTCGAGGAGGAGAAGGAGGCGTTCTATGCCTATCGCATAGCCGAGCGACGGGGTGTGCTGACCGCCAAGCTCCTCGATAAGCCCGTCATAGCGACCGCCGCCGCAGACAGTACCCTGCGCGCCTATCGATGTTGCAACAAACTCAAATACGGTGCGCGTGTAGTAGTCAAGTCCGCGAACAATTTTCGGGTTGACCGTATAGACTATTCCTACAGCGTCAAGGCATTTCTTGACGCCCTCAAAGTGATCGCGGCAATCGTCGCATATATATTCAAGAACCGTCGGCGCGCCCGCAGCGATTTCCGAGCAAATCGGGCTTTTACAGTCGAGTATCCTCATAGGATTTTTCTCAAGACGAGACAGGCAGGTATCGCAAAGCTTATCCTTATATCCCTCAAAGTAGGTCTTGAGAGCCTTATGATAGCTTGCACGGCACGTCGGACAACCGATAGAGTTAAGCTCAAGACGCAATCCCTTTACGCCGAGACGCTTAAAGATAGAATCTGCGGCGCATATGACCTCGGCATCGGCAAAGCAGGAAGCCGCGCCGTATACCTCCATTCCAAACTGGTGGAACTCGCGAAGTCTGCCCTTCTGAGGCTTTTCATAGCGATAGCATGATGTAAAGTAATAAGCCTTGATAGGATAACCGTCGTTATATACTCCATGCTCAAGTATAGCTCTTGCCGAGCCTGCTGTACCCTCGGGGCGGAGCGTGATAGAGTCCTCGCCCTTAGTATTGAACGTATACATTTCCTTTTGAACAACATCGGTCGTATCGCCTACCGAACGCTGAAAAAGCTCCGTATGCTCAAATACGGGTGTGCGAATCTCCTTAAAGGAATGAGCCTGAGCCTCCTGTCGCATTATGCCTTCGATAAACTGCCATTTATAGCTTTCCTTAGGCAGTACATCCTGTGTCCCTTTTACACTCTTTGTAATTAAATCCATATTTTATCCTCTTTATGTGTCATTACGAAAAAATTCTGCGGCGGAGTGCCTCCGTTGCGCCCCGTCGCACACGCAAGACGCAAGGTCTTTTTTCGCCGTGCGGCGAAAAATTTCAACGCCGTTATGTGGCGCGCAGAACTTAGTTAGCTCTGCACTTGCGTGTAATGATTGTAGTTCATTGGTAATTTAGTCTCTGCGCGGTGAGGGCACTCGACTATGATTTGACGATATTTCGCCAATCAAGGTCTCCGCGCTCCAGACCATGAATGAGAACCTCTCCCGTTGCTATATTTGTCGCAACGGGTATGTTGTGCATATCACAAAGACGGAGAAGATTTATGTCATTAGGTTCGTGCGGCTTCGGGCTTTGCGGGTCACGCAAAAATATAAGCATATCGACCTCATTAAAAGCGATCCTCGCGGCTATCTGCTGATCACCGCCCTGTGCGCCCCCTAAAAAACGCTGTATCTCAAGCCCTGTTGCTTCCGAAACGAGCTTGCCTGTTACGCCTGTTGCACAAAGGGTATGTCTGCTGAGAATACCGCAGTAAGCAATACAAAACTGAACCATCAGCTCTTTTTTCGAATCGTGTGCAATAAGTGCAATGTTCATTAAAAAATCCTCCTTAAATAATCATTCTGTCTCCGAATTTTTTAATAATTTATATGTCAAGCGGAACATTCTCTCCGTCTGCTCGGGATGCAAATCTGTTGAACGCATAAACTGCGTCATAGCTTCCGTCAATGGGTTTGCCTTGCTGTGACAGTGCCGATGCGGCAAAATCCTCCGGTATAATGGCGATGAGTCTTGCTCCGGCTTCGTCAATAACCGCGTCAAGATCCTCATAGAGATTGGCCTTCCAAAACTTCTTTTCCGAAAATTTATTTATTACTAGCCGAATATCCGTGATGCCTGAACGTTCAAGACTTTCGCGAACCTTTGAACAGCCCCTCGCCGAGAGCGGGTCGGCATTACAGACGAGATATGCCCTGTCGGCAGGAGCAATAGCGGACTTAAAGCCCGAGCCTATCCCTGCGGGGCAATCGATTATAATATGGTCATAGTAACGGCGAAGAATATTCGTAAGCTGGCGCATAATATACGGACTAAGCTCGTCATGAACACTCTGCGGCGCGGGAAGCACATAAAGCTCCGCCATAGCCTTACACGGATAAATCGCGCTTGCGGGAGGACAACTCCCGTTGATCACATCAGCAATATCAAAAACAAGGTCGCTGCTGATCCCGAGCATAAGATCTATACCTCTCATACCTGCGTCACAGTCTATTATCAGGACTCTGTTTCCTCTGCGGACGAGAGCCTCCGCCAAGCCCACAGAAACTGTAGACTTTCCTGTACCTCCCTTTCCGGAGGTAATAACTGTTACCATTCCCATTTTTCAATACCTCATTCGATATTTTATCACAAGTAAAGCAAAAAGTCAAAGAATTTTTTTGTTAATTTTGCCGTCGAGTGCCTCAACACACAAGTCGCGGTCGAGTGCCTCGACACGCAAGTCGCGTAATCGCTCGTTACCTCGCTCGACGTCAGCGAGAGTTGTTTATGTCCGCGTCAATACTAAATTACCAATGAACTGCCGTATGCTAATTCAGTGCTAAATAAATCCTGCGCGGTACATAACAGTCCCTTTACGACGTCGAAATTTTTCGCCGCACGGCGAAAAATGACCTCGCG
>CANQUS010000078.1 GCA_947627055.1 uncultured Clostridia bacterium
CTGCTTGACGGCAAAGATAGGTTTATTCAGACCGAGTGTATCAAGCTCGGAAGTAAACGTATGAAATGAGGTGCGTAAGTGAAAAATACTCACACAATTAAAAACGGTGATACCCTTGCTTACATAGCGTATAAGTATGATACTACCGTTAGCGAGATAGTCAGGCTTAATACTGAGCTTTATAAACGCGAGCTGTATTTCGGGCAGGTTATTAAAATTAAATAAACATAAAGAAAAGGTTGTATCTGCACATTGATAGTGCAGGTACAACCTTTTTGTTTAAACATAATTTAAAAATCATTTTAAGAATAAATATTCAATTTCTTTTTTGGAAATCATTTGCGATTTTTTTGATTTCATCTGCGAAGCGACACGCACGGTGTTAAAACTGCTGTTTGCCAAGGATATCAAAAGTCGGAATGCCGACAAAGAGGGTGCGGCGGCATGAATTTTGTGCAAAATTGCCTTTGCAAAAAGCCGGAATATCTGATATAATATTTGATAGTGTGTAGCCGAAACGGCGTAAGTCCAACTTTGAGACTTACGCCGTTTTTGTGTTTATAAGGAGGTATTACGATGGAACAAAATCAGTCTTATCTTGCCACAGAAAAGGTGAGCAAGCTCATGGGCAAATATGCCGTGCCCTGTATTATTTCGCTGCTTGTCGGCGCACTGTACAACATTGTCGATCAAATTTTTATTGCCAATGCAAGCTATCTCGGCTCTTACGGCAACGCCGCCAACACGGTGGTGTTTCCGCTAACGGTCATAGCCCTGGCCATCGCTGTCATGATCGGAGACGGCTGCTGTGCATTTGTCAGCCTGAACCTCGGAAAAGGTAATAGGGAAGCGGCCGCAGGCAGCATCGGCCTTTCGGTGCTGATGACCGTAATCAGCAGCGTTTTTCTCTGCGCCGTGTATCTTCTTTTTCAGACGCCGATCATCACTGTGTTTGGCGGAACCGTGAATGAGGAAACCTTTGCGCTTTCAAAAGAATATTTCTTCTATATTGCGCTGGGCATTCCTTTCTATATGTTCGGGCAGGCGATGAATCCCGTCATTCGCGCAGACGGAAGCCCGAAATTTGCAATGACTTCTACGTTGCTTGGTGCTATCTTGAATATCATTCTCGATCCGATTTTTATTTTCTGTTTCCGCTGGGGCATGATGGGTGCCGCCGTTGCCACGGTAATCGGACAGATTGCGACGGCGCTGCTTTCCCTTTGGTATCTTCTGCATATTAAGTCGGTAAAATTATCGGGGCGTGCTTTTCGCCCGAATAAAGAAATCGCAGGGCGCACGCTGTCACTTGGAATTTGCAGCTTCCTCTCGCAAATATCGCTGGTAGCGGCCATGGCAGCAATCAACAATATGGTTTGCAAATACGGTGCAGTCGATCCCGTGTTTGGGCAGGCAATCTATGCGCAGATCCCGATGGCGGTTGTGGGGATCGTCATGAAGGTGTTTCAAATTGTGATCTCCATCGTCATCGGTATGGCGGCGGGCTGCATTCCGGTTGTGGGGTATAACATGGGAGCGGGTCGGCACGAGCGGGTCAAACGGCTGTTTTCATTACTGCTCGCCTGCGAAGCGGCCGTCGGTCTGATTGCCCTGCTGGTTGTGGAACTCCTGCCTCGCCAACTGATCGGTATTTTCGGCTCGGCTAACGAAAGCATCTATTATACGGAATTTGCAGTCAAAGCCTTTCGGATTTATCTCTGCATGATTATTTTTGCCTGCCCGAACAAAGCAACCTTCATTTTCCTTCAGGCGATGGGGAAGGCCGTTGCCTCGACAATGCTTTCTATGATCCGTGAAGTCGTATTCGGAGTTGGTTTTGCACTCCTGCTACCGCTGTTTTTTGGCCTTGACGGCGTATTGTATTCCATGCCGGTCTCCGATATTTTGACCGCCATTGTCTCCGCCATTATTATTGCCTCAACCTATAAACAGTTGTCCTGCAAGCATGGGGCGGATTCTTTTGCTGGACACGGCGAAGAGTTGCAAAAATAAGATTATAAGTCTTAAAATGAGCACGGTAAACGCATGAAAAAAGGAGACAGGAAGAGAAAAAAGTTGTAGAACTAAAAGGGTGATTCTATCATGAAACAGAAATATTTTGGAGATGCCCAGAAAAAACCACAGCAATATCTTGAAGTGGAGGTTATGAGGACAAAGGACTCTGGTCATGGGCGGGTAGAAAATCGAATCTATTACTTGTCTACAGAGGTGGATCGGTAGCAGATAAAGCGCAATGGGACAATTTTCGCTCGATTGGAATGGTGTGTTCACGGGTGGAATGCAATGGAAAAATCAGTGTTGACACGCGGTATTTCATTTCTTCATTGTCAGATGTAAAGACATTTTCAAAAGCAGTGCGAAAACACTGAGAAATTGAAAATTCTCTACACTGGTGTTTGGACATGACGTTTCATGAGGAATACGGTCGCATTCGGAAAGACCATTCGGCAGAGAATATGGCCGTTGTGCGTCATATCGCTCTCAATATACTGAAAAATCACACCTCTAAAATCAGTCTCGCAAGAAAACGCCGCCGCTGTTCCTACAGTAAATTCTCAAAGTAAATTCCTCAGTGGAATTTACTTTGAGAATTTACTTTTTGTTAAAAATCTTCGAGAATGCGAATAAGCTATTGTATTTTTGAAGATTGTGTGCTATAATGGATGACAAAATTTAAAGCGAGGCGAGGAGCATGGAAATTTCATTCAACAAACTTTTTAAATTACTCATTGACCGTGGTATGTCCAAAAAGGATCTGCGCGAAGCTGCCGGCATCAGCCAAGGCTCGATGTGGAAGATGGGCAAAAACGAATTTGTTAGTCTGGATGTGCTGGTAAAAATCTGTAACGCTCTTCAGGTTGACATCGGGGACATTATGGAGGTCATACTGAAAGAGCCTCAAGGCTGATGTTTTTTGAAGAAAGATCGGCAGAACGAAAATAAGAGTTAAAAGTTTTTGAAGTTATGGGGACGGGCTAACTATGAAAAAACTGTTATCTGCGTTATCACTTGTAGCTGTCGTGTTGTCAGTAACTATGTGATTCATAAGCGCACTAAAGGGAATAATGGCAATTTTGGCAGTAAATGTTGGTCGCATGGCTTTTGAAGAGCAGTTGTCGGAGATGCGGACAGCTATGATTTTTCTGATTATCGGCATTGTGTGCTTCATTGCGGCTGCGGTTTTTTTCATCGTTGGAAAGGTAAAAAAGGTCGATAGTAAGGAAAAAGCCAGGAGGAAATGTTCATGGACGAGAAAAAGGTGCAAAGCATCATAGCCGGA
>CANQUS010000079.1 GCA_947627055.1 uncultured Clostridia bacterium
AATAAATCCTGCGCGGTACATAACAGTCCCTTTACGACGTCGAAATTTTTCGCCGCACGGCGAAAAATGACCTCGCGACTTGCCTGCGGGCGCTGCCCGCCGCGCAAGCACAGTGTTAAGCGAAGACATTATCACAAATTACTGCCAAGACTTAAATCCACATATTTATGGCAGCCATTTTCTTCGATTATTTTTCTTGCGAGGTTTATCCAACTGATACAATTATCCAAAATAATGGCGTCACTTGTCACAACATTATCAAGCGTTGCCAAAACGGAATCGACATCATCTATGACTTTTGCCTGTACTTTAAAGTCAAATTCACTTAACAATTCCGTTATACGCATTTTAAGCCTGCCTGAGTTTGACACGGGCGCGTCAAGATAAAATACAGCCTCGCTCACCTTGCTTTTTTCTAATATTTCTCCTATATGAATTATTGATATATCCGTTTTGTCGATCAATCTATAAGTTCCCCTTAGGGCCGCCAAATCTCTTATCGTGCCGTCCATACATTTAAACAGCAGGGAATCCGAGAAAGCCACCTCCAACGTGATTATAGTATTAAACCCGTCAATATGTACGGTTTTACCCTCTATCTCGGCAACGGATAATTCCTTTTTCTTTCTGTGAATGATACTTTTTTGAGGTGAAACAGCTCTGACCAATGCCAGCCTCTGTCTTTCAGAAAGCAAATAGTGATTCCCGATAAAAACAGACGCGCCTTTTATAGAATAACCTCGATTTATCAGATAATACAGTTCTTCGCCTGCCTTACATAATGTTTTTACTGCATTATCGCAAAATTCCTTATCATCGCTCGGAACATAACCTCTTTTTAAAGTCTTTGTCATATATTCTTAATCCTTTGCTTTCGCAGAAGCTGCCTCTGACGAGAAATATTCTGTCAGCAGCTTTTTAGCTACGTTCATGGCAACGGAACTTTTCGCTCCGTGTTCTATCATTACGCCGACAGCAACCTGCGGGTCATCGGCGGGAGCATAGCAGATAAAGTTCGCATGGTCACTTCCGTTATTTTCGGCAGTACCCGTTTTGCCGGCGATTTGTACCTTAAAGTCACCGAAAACAGAACTGTATGTCTCGTTTACGGCGTTTATCATTCCCTGTCGGACGATAGCCCTGTTTTCCTCGCTTATCTCCATATTATCAACAACAGTGGGCTTTTCGGGGTCGTTCTCCATAATGACCTTGTCGCGGGCATAGTTTACGACCTTGCGGACTATATGCGTCTTTAAACGTACTCCGTCGTTCGCAAGCGTTGCGGCATATGTTGCAAGCTGAATAGGCGAAATAAGCGTGTCCGACTGACCGATAGCCGCCTGAACAGTGTTTCCGGGATACCACTCGTTACCCCATTTTTTGCTGTTTTCGGGTCCTGCTATCGCGCCGCTCGTTTCCTCTCCCTCGGAAAGCTCGATGCCTGTCGGACTGCCGAAGCCTGCACGCCTTGCATAATTATTTATATTCTCAATTCCGAGAAGCCGCCCTGTTTCGTTAAAGAAATAGTTGCACGAAACAGTTATTGCGTCAATCACATCAATATTGCCGTGAACCCCCATACATTTTATATTTAAACCACTGTAATAGCCATAAATGCCTGTGCAGGATATGTGCGTATCCTTAGTTATCGCTTTTTCCTCCAGCGCGGCAGATGCAACAAGCGGCTTAAATGTCGAACCGGGTGCAAACGCGCTCATAAATGGACGGTTGATGAGCGGGTCTCCCTTTGTCTCAGCAATCTTCGTGTAGTCCTCCCAGTATTTTGAAAGGTCATAGGTCGGGTATGTTGCCGCACATATAACCGAAAAATCCTTGACATCAAGCATAACGACAGAGCCTGAAACGCAGTCCTCACCGGAGTTTTTCGTTCCGGCGGCCTTCGCCAGATCGTTTGCCTCCTTAGCAGCCTCCTTAAGAGCTTTCTGAGCTATCTGCTGATACTTTGTATCTATCGTGAGATAGACGGTGTTACCCGGTTCAGCGTTTTTTGTTTCGACTATCTCAAGAATGTTTCCGCTCGAAGATGCTCGTATCATCTGACTTCCAGACTTTCCGCGCAGACTGCTTTCAAAGGATTTTTCTATGCCAAACTTGCCGATTTTGTCATTGAGTGCATAGCCGTCCTCAGACAGTTCCTTGTACTCCTCACTCGATATGGCCCCATATGCTCCGACAATATGTGCTGCCGCAGTACCGTTGGGATTAGACCTTATTGTCGAGCTTCGCACGTCAATACCTGTAACGTCCTGAAAATTTTCGGAAACGACAGCCATTGTGTCCGGGCTGATTTTATCTGCAAAAGTATACGGAACAGACTTGCTGTAGCCCATGAGCTTCATATTATATCTTACGCTTATTATATTGCGTCTGTCATTTTTGGAATATTTCTGACAGCCGTATTCCTCAACCAGCTTATTCATACATTCGTCTGCGGTTGAGTATGAGTTCATATTGAGATTATCCTTGCTCTTGAGGGCGGCAATTTCGTCCTCCTTATCGTCCGCAAACTTATAGCTGTCACCGTTCACGACTATTGGAAGTACATCTATCCATTTTTCACCGCATTTCTCCATGAGGTTGACGAGTGATAGAATAGAGTCATTGAGCTTTTCGTCCTCCATATACAGCTTGTCAATAACTATCTTATAGCCTGTTGTATTTACCGCAAGTCCCACTCCGTTTACATCGAGTATTTCTCCACGCAGTGCTTCCGACTCGACAGTATATGTTGTCGAGCTTTTTGCTATAAGGTCGTATTTATCGCCGTTTACAATCTGCCAGTCGATAAGGCGCGCGACAAAAGCTCCGAATATCAGCAGCAGAAGAACGATCATAAAGATCATCCTCCCGCGTCCGCTCTTTTTTTCTGAATTATACTCTGTCTGTTCCATCTATTAAAATCCTCCAATCGGCGGGGTGTCCCCGCAGGCAAGTCGCGGCGGAGTGCCTCCGCCCGCAAGTCGCGAGGTCATTTTTCGCCGTACGGCGAAAAATTTCGACGTCGTAATAGGACTGTTATGTGCCGCGCAAGACGTAGTTAGCACTGAATTAGCATACGGCAGGTCATTGGTAACTACTCACCCACGCGGACACAAGCGTCCTTTATCCGTGTCGAGCGAGGTAACGAGCGATTACGCGACTTGCGTGTCGAGGCACTCGACCGCCGTGCGGCGAAAAATTTCGACGTCGTAATAGGACTGTTATGTGCCGCGCAAGACGTAGTTAGCACTGAATTAGCATACGGC
>CANQUS010000080.1 GCA_947627055.1 uncultured Clostridia bacterium
GCTGACCGCCGCGACTTGCCTGCGGGCGCTGCCCGCCGCGACTTGCCTGCGGGCGCTGCGCCGACCTTGACATGAAAGAACGGGTTGGTGTATAATGTATGTTGTGAGATTGTGCTTTATTTTTTACTGAGGTGATGATCGGTGGCAGATAAAAGAGACTACTATGAGGTTCTCGGAATAAGTAAAGGCGCTTCCGACGATGAAATAAAAAAAGCGTATAGGAAGCTTGCAAAAAAGTATCATCCTGACTTGAATCCCGATAATAAGGAAGCCGAGATGAAATTTAAAGAGGTAAACGAAGCGTACGAGGTTCTTTCCAATAAAGAAAAGCGTGCGCGTTATGACCGCTTTGGCTTCGCGGGCGTTGATCCCAGCTACGGAGCGGGCAGTGCGGCGGGAGGAAGCCCGTTCGGACAGGATATTGACCTCGGGGATATATTCAACAGCTTTTTCGGAGGCTTCGGCGGCAGACATCAGAGCAACGCAAACGCCCCCAGACGCGGCGCGGATACGGAGGTTTCCGTTACTATCTCGTTCGAGGAAGCCGCAAAGGGCTGTAAAAAAGAAGTTTCGTATCAGAATATCGAGGTATGTAAGGACTGCTCGGGAACAGGCGCCCAAAAGGGTACTTCGCCTAAGACCTGCCCCTCCTGCGGCGGCTCCGGTCAGACAAAAATCAACCAACGCACTCCGTTTGGTGTTATTCAAACGACACGAAGCTGCGACAGATGTAAGGGACGCGGAAAGGTCATCGAAACTCCATGCAAGTCATGCTCAGGTACTGGCAGAATGCGAACCAAACGTACCGTTTCCGTCAATATCCCAGCAGGTATCAACAACGATCAGGTGCTTAATGTCGGCGGTCACGGCAACAGCGGTATAAACGGAGGACCATCAGGAGATCTTCATGTTTATATCAATATTCGTCCGCACCCGCTCTATGAACGTAAGGGAGACGATGTGTGGTGCGAGATCCCTATCACGTTTGCACAGGCGGCTCTCGGTCATGAGGTAACTGTCCCGACGCTTGACGGCAAGGTGACATATTCAGTTCACGAGGGAACACAGCCGGGCGATATATTTAAGCTCAAGGGCAAGGGTATTCCTCATCTTAATTCACGAGGCAGAGGCGACCAATATGTCAAGGTCACTGTCGAGGTCCCCAAAAACCTAAGCCAGAAGCAAAAGGATCTTATCAAGCAGTTTGAGGCTGCTGCCGAGGATAAAAACTACCAAAAGAGAAAGGGCTTCTTTGATAAGCTAAAGGAGCTTTTTGATGACTAACAGCATCATAATATTAGCAAGGTAAATTCTTATTTTTCACAGTTATTTAAGCAGACGGTTCTTCTCCGTCTGCTTATTTTCAATAAAACCGTTGATTTTGTCATATGCATTGCTTTGCAGCCGTAGGTTGCGTGATTAAACCGTAAAAAATATTAAATTGCAATCAGCAGTTGCGTAAATTCCGCTGTAAGTCGATAGATTGCAACCGCAATATGCTTTATACTGTACTCATTAAAAGTGAAAGGCAGTGGTTAGTATGACACTGGGAGAAAAAATTCAAATGCTTAGAAATAAGGCAGGCTTATCGCAAGAACAACTTGCGGAAAAACTGACGGTTTCGCGACAATCTGTTTCAAAGTGGGAGCTTGGACAGTCAACACCTGACTTAGACTATGTTGTTCAGTTAAGCGATGTATTTAATGTATCTCTTGATTATCTTGTTAAAGATAGTGACAATTCTACTTCTATAAATGAGAAGCAAGAGAGATATAGCGGTAATAGCGACCGAAACCATATGCGCAATGTTTTGATGAATACAGTATTCACAAAATTCCCGTTTCCGTTTTCGATACCCGCATTTATTATTTGCAGTTTGTTCGGTTTTCACAGCGGTTGGAATTGGTTTGGAAAGGATGAACCTACAATGATGCAAAAGCTTCCGATCCCGTTTCTTGTCGGTATAATATATGTTGTACTCTGTCTTTGCGGCGTTGTTTGTTGGCATCCCGCATGGTTAATATTTTTAACAATACCGATATATTATTTAATTGCTTGGGGATCAAGAAGAAATAAAAGCAAATAAATTTATTATATTTACACATTGAAAAAGGGGCTGCCGCATTAAGTTCTAATAAACTTAAGCGATACCCCTTTTTATTGTATTCTGTTTAGACAGTAGTCTCTTGTAAAAAGCTCCGCTGTCAGGACAAAGCGGCACAGCGTTATAAAAGTTATCGTATGAAATCAAAAGCAAAGTGACACTATCAGTAATAAATAAAATATGTTATGAGTCCATATGGTCTTGCTTTACAGCGCTATGACCCTACTTCCGCTTTTTCCTAGTGTCTGTCAACTCAAAGCTCCTGTCAAGAAGATATTCAATTTTACTGTCGCCGACATCTTCATCTAAAGCGATCGTTATCCAATTCGCTTTACTCATATGATAAGCAGGATAGAAGCCTTTTTCGCTTCTAAGTGAACCTAGCATGATATGGTCACATTTGACGTTAAGTATATCTATTGGTTCATCGCCGTCCGATCCCAGCTTGCTTCGGGGAATATCCATAATAACCGCAAACCACTTTTGATTGTTTTTGTGTCTGAATACAATATAATCAGGATATTTCAGCCAAGGATGTTCCGCATCAGCATTATATTGTTCGGATATAAATTGTATCAGCTGCTTTCTGTCCATTCATAATACCGCCTTTTTGTATTTCTGCTGTTCTATTTTATTATACTCTAATGACAATAAACTTTTCAACTTGGAAATAGCTAAGCATAAAAGAAGCATCCCAAAAAAATTCAGGCAAAGTTTAGACAATGAAATTTCTCATAACTTCATTATTCGAATGTTTACAACTATTTATTTCAAATACTGTTTATCCTTTTTTTGTTTTTTCTTTGAAATACAAAGTAATTCCATCTGTCAGACTTTATAATACATTGTCTGACAAAAGTGCAGCTTGATTCGGGGGCTTTTTAAAGATCTATTGCAAAGGCTTTATAGTCCTGCTTCATTTGTTGGGAATCAGCACTGCAAAAAGGTGTCCTCCGTCAGATTGACAGAGGACAATTATTATTTTGCTTATGTGAATTAAAATAATTTGGATCACTTACTTAACATAAAGCGTAAAATACTTTGTAGCTGTCTTATTTTCAGCGTCCGCAACTTTTACGGCAAAGTTGTAGGTAGCTGCTCTGCCTGGCTTGTAGGTATAGGACGCTGCCGTAGTAG
>CANQUS010000081.1 GCA_947627055.1 uncultured Clostridia bacterium
GAATATATCCCGTGACATTGCCGTGCTTGACCTTGATCCAACCGTAGCCATCGTCAGACAGTCAAGTGACAGATGTCCCGACCTTTAGCGTGGCAAGCTTGACAGAGCTGCCACCGTAATCATCAACATATGGCTGAGAGCGGATATATGATGTCTTGTTTATAACATTGACGGTGTTGTTGCTGCCCGAGCCTGTATAGTCCTTGTATATGTAGTTTACGTCAACATTACCAGTAATGCCGGACACCGATCCGCTGTATCCGTACTGCCAGATAAAGCGCTCCGTAATCGCAATGCGTAGTTGGAAGAAGAGAATCTCATCTTAAAAAGCGATTTCAATCTTCACGCCACACTCAGACAGAGATTAGACGCCATCGATACCTTGCGCGACGCCGTCCGGCTGCGAGGCGTATCCGATGGTGTCCTGTTCCACACAGATCGGGGATGCCAGTTCACCTCCGCAGACTTCCGCAAAGTTATCGACGAACTTCACATTGTGCGATCCTTCTCCGCAAAAGGGCATCCTTATTATTACCTTGGTTTACGCTCATACTATTATGCCGAAAATAACGATAAAAAACAACTGAGAAATATTCCTCAGATTATCTTTTTAAGTGTTTTTATTCGGAAGCCTGTTGCATCAATTTTGATTTAAAAGCTTTTTTGAGCTTCTCGAAACAAGTACAGTAAGAACAAAAATTGCAATTGGTATAAGTACAAAAATCAAACCGGTGAAGGCAAGACTGCATGAAACGCCGCCTCTTGTTGCTGAGTTGATTAAACTTACCATAAGCAGTACAAATAAAACAGTGATAACGGAAATGATTTTAGAAATAATCATTCGTCTTCTTTTTTTCATAATGCCGGTAAAAATGGGCAGAGCCGCAAAAACTGCTCCTACTGCGAATAATATTACAAATATGGGAGTAAACGCCTGCGGGGTCTCTGTTTCAACAATGGTATTCGCCATTGAGAAGCTTTCTGATCGGCTCAAACCGTAAACAGAAGCCGATAAGGTTATGTAGGGTGTAAACCACAGTATTATTTGTAATACATGGAGAACAGCAACGACTGCACACATTATCTTAAGCTTTTTATCATTTTGGTCGTGATATACAGCTTGGTTGCTGACGGGCGGTACTACAGGTGTACCGCAATTTGGGCATACTTTTGCCGTCACATAGATTTCTTTTCCGCAGTTTTCACAAAACATAATTACTTCCTCCAATAATAATTTTTATAGGCATAAAAGGCATAAAATAGTCCGTTAAAGCTCGTTTTATTCTGATCTCAATAGATCAAGATGGAATTACTGTTGCTGTGTACCATACAGCAGTCTTAAATTTTTTATTGTAAGTGCCTTAATGGGCTAATATGCATTATACCGTTTTTACTCGGCTACAAAGTTAAAGCTGTTTTGCTTTGCGTATTTTTCTGCATAGGAGCCGCTTTTGACGTGAAGCTGCAAGACGAAATGACATCCATCGAATACTTTATCACCTATTGATGTAACGCTCTCGGGTATTGTTATACTTTGCAATTTTTCACATTCATAAAATAATCCGTCAGGCAATTCGGTAATACTTTTCGGTATGGTTATGCTCGTTAAGCTTTTGCAGTCTTGAAATGCCGCAGTGCCAATTTTTTCAACACTTTCCGGAATGTCAATGCTTGTTAGAGCGCGGCAATCATCAAATGCTGTATTGCCAATTTCTTTGACACTTTTCGGTATAATTATATTTGTTAATTTATCACATTTGAAAAATGTTCCATGTTCGATTTTAGTAACACTGTCGGGTATGCTGTAAGTTCCCTCTTTTTTAGGTGAACAGAACATTATTTTTGTTTTGTCTTTATTAAATAAAGCTCCGTCTACAGCTACATAGTTTTTGTTTCCACTGTCAACGCTGATATTGCTTAGCCCGGTGCAGCCTTCAAACGCAAATATTCCTATAAATTCAACACTGGCAGGGATCTCTATGCTTTTTACGTTGAAAGCACCACTCAAGGCTCTCTCCGCAATGCTTTTAGTATCATCTTTTATTACAATTTCCTTGTTATCATGCAGATTGCCATGATATCCGTATAGTGTTTTTCCCAAATATATTAATCCGTCCGGCTGCGATTTCAGCCATGCCGTAGTTAGAAAGGCGTATTCTCTTATTTCTATGGCTTTATCCGGAACAGATATTTTTTCTAATCCGGTGCATGACGTAAATGCGTATTCCTTTATTTTTGATATGCTGTCGGGGATATCAATACTTTTCAGCCCTTTGCAGTAAGTGAATGCCCCCTCTCCTATTGTTTTTATACCGTCAGGCAGGTTTATGCTTACAAGTGTTTCGCAATCCTTAAATGCGTTACTGGCAATACCTACAGTATCGGCTTTTAGATCTATGCTTGTATTTTCGGGCATATCCCCTTTGTAAACATAGGCCACTTTACCGATGTATACTAATCCGTCAGGCTGGTCATTATACCATTTAGTTCCGTGAAAAGCAGACGTACCGATGTCTGTAACACTGTCGGGTATGTTTATAGTTGCCAATGCTTTGCATTGTGCAAACGCGAAATCCCCGATTTCTGTAACGGTGTCGGGAATGGTTACGCTTGTCGGGAGGTTAGCCTTGCCGAAATACCCGCTTTCAGGCTTTTCGATTTTAACAACAGGCTTTCCCTCTATGGAATCGGGAATAACGATCTCTTTATCGCTGCCAATATACTTTGTAATTACAACACCATTGTCCTCGATTCTGTAATCATAGTATTTGTCCCAATTCTCGTTTTCTTCGGGTTTTGAGCTTACCGCTGCAGTTCCCTCCGTACCTGATTGAAAGCCGATATGATTTTCATTAGAAGTCTGTGGACCTTCAACGGATCCTGTCTGATTATTATTGTTAAACGCTATAATAGCCGCGATACCCCCGCCGACCACCGCCACAGCGGCGACAGCGGCTATAATTTTAGAAGCTGTTGTTTTAAAGAGCATATTTATACCTCCGCTAAGATGTTCTGACGAGGCTGCATGAGCGGTCGCAGCCGATGACGCACTGCCATTTACGGTACCCATTACGGCTGTAGAAACAGTTGAAAACGCCGGGCCGGTAATTTCCTCTGCCGACAGACCGATAAGAGAAGGGAAAAGCGAAAAAGGAATAGCAGCATAAAGGCGTGTACCTTCCTTGTCGAGCTTTTCAAGC
>CANQUS010000082.1 GCA_947627055.1 uncultured Clostridia bacterium
AGCAGGATAGACCGCCTACCGTTATGGCATACTCTATGCGATCGTATTATATCAGATTTTACATATTACGTCAATTTATATTCCCGCAGAAAGGCACATCCGCGCGCAATTATTTGTTTGACATATTCGAGGCGATGATGTATAATATAGACATAGAGCATACCGATAAGCGGTCGCTCCCAAATAGAAAATGTTATGAAATAGCCGTCCTATTCGCAAGCAGGGCGGCTATTTCCTTTTTTTATATGCTTTAATGACAATAAGTACATTGCAAATAGCAATTACGAATTGGAAAAATCCGTCCCATGTCATACGCATCACCCCCGTTTCCGGGAGCAGGATAGACCGCCTACCGTTATGGCATACTCTATGCGATCGTATTATATCAGATTTTACATATTACGTCAATTTTTATTTTACCATGAATAATAATAAACAAACAGCAGTAATCGCGTAAAAGAAAGGGACTATCGCTTAAGCTTATAAAACTTGGTGCGACAGTCCCTTAAAACATTTAATAAATAACTACCGGTGTTTTTTCACTGCAGTTTTCATATATCTTTTTTACTTGGTCATAAGGTGTGTTTATACATCCGTGTGAACCGTTATAGGTGTAAATGTTTCCGCCGAAGCCGGATCTCCATGTTGCGTCGTGGATGCCTACTCCGTCATATGTTACACCGAGCCAATAGTTAACATATACATCCCATGTATCTCCGACAAGGCGTGTGGGCGATGCTTTATTTATAATGTAGTAAAGTCCTGTCGGGGTATCGTGAGAGTTTTTATTTCCAGTTACAACATCTGTTGAAACAATGAGTTTGCCCTCTTTATAGTACCACATATGCTGTTTTTCAAGGTTGATCTCGATATATGTCGTACCGACATAGTAGCCGTGAACCTTCGGAACGTTGCCGCATATGACGGATTCAGCCTTTGCCATGCCCTGCTTTTTTTTGCCGTCAACGTTAAAGTATCCGCATACTCTGATATAGTACATATTGTCGGTCTTGACCTTATCGGTAGTAAAATCTGTTTCCGTTGTACTTCCGAGCAGTTTATAGTTATCGTCCGCGAAAGTAGAGATAAAAATGTCATAGCCCTCCGCACCGTCAATTTCGTTCCATTTTGCGGTGATTTTGCCGTCTTTTTCTTCATAGGAAAGCTTAACTGTCGGCGCCTTTGTTACGGTCCATGTACTTATCGTGGCAAAGCCCCCATAATATCTTTTTCCGTCTACGGATTTATAGGGTTTTACCTGATAGCTGTATTGCTTACAGGAGTTAAGCCCGCTGTCTGTGTATGAAGTGCTGTATTCATCTTTAAGCGTTTCGATCCTTTGGTATTCGCCGCTTTCGTCCATTTTTGATACTACATATCCCGAAGCTCCCGATACATAGTCCCACTCGATGGTTATTGCTTCGTTGCTCTGAGATGTCGAGCGCAGATCTTCGAGGTCGGAAAGAGCCGTAGTTACATTGGTCAAAGTGCCATTACTGTAATAATATTTTTTGTTTTGCAGAACATAGGCTCTGATACGATAAAAATATGTTTTTCCCGACTCGATATCATTATCGGTATAATTTTCGGTTTTACCGTCCTCAATCATCTTAATTACTTTAAATTTATTTTCTGTTTCCTCGGTTGCGCGGCAAATCTCATATCCGGAAGCATTCTCACTTGACAGCCAGTTCAATGTCACTGACTTTTTTTCGACATTTGACGCGGAAAGGCTGCTGACAGGGTCTACTGTCGGATCGGGAATTGATACCTCCGACAGTTCGGACGATTCTGTCTTTGACGGTTTTTCGGAGCTTTTATCCTTTGACTGAGCTTCTGAAGTGTGTTCCGTCAATTTCAGGCTTTCCTCGACGGACGTCGCCTCCGATGATTCCTGAGAAACAGATGTATCCTTACCGCAGCTTATAAACGTAAAGCAAAAGACTGCCGCGGCAGCAAAAGCTGCCAGAATCTTTGACACAGCCGATTTTTTAAATTTATGCAATATGATCCACTCCCTTTTCCCTCGGTAATATTTTATATCGGCTGACCTGCGAATGCAAGAATATTTTTAATATATTTATTGTAAAAATTATAATTTCAGCATTTTACATCTCTTTTACGACCCTGCAAAAGACATTTTGTTAATTTGGTTGAGTGTCTCGGCGGCGGGCAGCGCCCGCAGGCAAGACGCGGCGGAGTGCCTCCGCCCGCAAGTCGCGAGGTCGTTTTTTGCCATACGGCAAAAAACTTCGACACTGATAGGGGACTATGACGTACCGCGCAGGACGTAGTTAGCACTGAACTTGCGCGGCGTGGCACAATGTGTGCTGATTGCAGTCCATTGGTAATTTAGTCCTCACGCGGACATTAACGGCTCTTGCCAATGTCGAGCGGAGCGTAAGCGAGCGATTACGCGACTTGCGTGTCGAGGCACTCGACCGCCATACGGCAAAAAACTTCGACACTGATAGGGAACTATGACGTACCGCGCAGGATTTATTTAGCACTGAATTAGCATACGGCAGTCCATTGGTAATTAAATCCCCACGCGGACACAAGCGTCTCTTATTTGTGTCGAGCGGAGCGTAAGCGAGCGATTACGCGACTTGCGTGTCGAGGCACTCGACCGCCATACGGCGAAAAATTTCGGCGTTGTCAGGGAACTATGACGTACCGCGCAGAAAGTATTTAGCACTGAGTTAGCATACGGCAGTCCATTGGTAATTTAGTCCCCACGCGGACATTAACGGCTCTTGCCAATGTCGAGCGGAGCGTAAGCGAGCGATTACGCGGCGGGCAGCGCCCGCAGGCAAGACGCGGCGGAGTGCCTCCGCCCGCAAGTCGCGAGGTCGTTTTTTGCCATACGGCAAAAAACTTCGACACTGATAGGGGACTATGACGTACCGCGCAGGACGTAGTTAGCACTGAATTAGCATACGGCAGTCCATTGGTAATTAAATCCCCACGCGGACATATACGTCCCTCGCTGACGTCGAGCGAGGTAACGAGCGATTACGCGACTTGCGTGTCGAGGCA